>NZ_JBIAVU010000001.1:0-829977 GCF_042894695.1 Streptomyces sp. NPDC001513 | reverse complement strand
ACGACGTCGTTTCCTGAGGGGCCGTTGCGGCAGAAGGCGCTGGGTTTGAACGGTGCGCTGATGTCGGCCGGTTTCACGACGGGCGCCATCCTGGGTGGTGTTCTGACGGATCTGTTGTCGTGGCGGTGGGCGTTCTTCATCAACGTGCCGGTGGCGCTTGCGGTGTTGTTCATTGCTCCTGCGGTGATCAAGGAGTCGCGTCCGTCGGTGCGTCCGAAGCTGGATCTGCCGGGTGCGACGGCGGTGACGTTGGGTCTGCTGGCGTTGATCTACGGGTTGACGCAGGCGGGTGAGCATGGTTGGGGTTCGGGTTCGGCTCTGGGCTGGCTGGCTGCTGGTGTGGTGCTGCTGGTCGTGTTCTATGCGATCGAGTCGAAGAGTGCCGCTCCTCTGGTGCCGGTGTCGGTGTTGAAGAAGAAGACGGTGGCGTGGGGCAATATCGCGGGTCTGATCGCGTTCCTGACCGAGACCAGCCTCGTCTTCCTGATGACGCTCTACCTTCAGGAAGTCCTGGACTTTTCGCCGCTGACGGCGGGGCTGTCGTTCGGTGTCCTGGGTATCGGCACGGTGATCGGTGGTTCGATCGCTCCGCGGGTGATCGGTGCGACGAGCACCCGCACCACGCTGATCGTGGGTGGTCTGCTCCAGGCGGTCGCGACGCTCAGCCTGATCGCGTTGGGTGAGACGTCGTCGTCGATGTGGCTGCTGCTGATCGCGACGTTCGCGGGTGGTGTCGGCAACATGCTGGTGATCGTCGGGTTCATGGTGACCGCGACGACGGGTCTGCCGGATCACGAGCAGGGCATGGCCACCGGTCTGGCGACGATGACGCAGCAGGTCGGTATCACGATGGGTACGCCGATCATGTCGGCGATCGCCGCGGCGAACACGGACATCCATGCCGGCATCACGACGGCGGTGATCGTGAACACCGCGATCGTGGTCCTCGGGACCCTCACCACCGCCCTCTTCCTCCGCAACAAGCAGCCCCGCAACGGCAACTAAGGCAACTCCGCCTTGTGACAGCCCTGCCGCGGCGGCGAACGTTGGCCCCAGGCACGGAGGGAAGGAAACCCGATGGCAACACCCACCCACTCGGCCGCCGGAAACAGCCGTGTCGCGGTCCGCTGGGAGCAGGCCCGCATCCCCTCCCCGTCCGGTCCGGTCCCCGCCAGGGTGTACCGGCCGGGGACATCGGCGCCGCAGGGCTGGCTGGTGTGGGCCCACGGCGGCAGCTGGCGCGCCGGATCCGCCCAGGACTGGCACGGCCCGACCGCCGAACTCGCCCAATCCTCCGGATTCGCCGTCGTCAGCGTCGACTACCGGCTCGCCCCCGAGGTACGCCACCCGGCCATGGTCGAGGACGTGCTGTCCGCCCTCGCCTGGGTCCGGGAGCGGGCCGGGGCAACCGCTCCCGTCGCCGTCGGCGGCGACAGCGCGGGAGCCACCCTGGCCGCCTGCGCCGCACTCGCCTGCCGCGACCGCGCCCTTCCCCTCGCCGCCCAGGTCCTCGCGTACCCGCCGCTGGACCCCGGCTGCACCGCGGCCTCCTACCACCGCTTCCCCGACATGTTCCCCACGGCCTCCTACCTGATGGCGGCCTGGCAGGACTACCGCGAGCCGGGCCGGCCCGTGGCCGCGGACGGCACGCGCCTCTACAGCACCCCCTTCGAGGCGTCCGAGCTGCGCGGAGTCGCCAGGGCCGTCATGGCCACCGGCGACCTCGACCCCGTCGGTGACGACGTGCACCACTACGGGCGCCTGCTGCGGGCGGCCGGAGTGGAGGTGACCCTGCGGGAGTTCCGGGAGACGGGCCACGGGGCCTTCCTCCACCCCGGCCGCCGCATGGGCGGGCACCCGACGGCATCCCTGCGCGGCTGGCTGGGCCTGGCCCTGCATCTGCTCGCCTCACCGGACGCCGCCGGCGCCTGAGGCCACCCGGCCCGCTTCCCCCTCCACGTTCCCCCTCCACCTTCCCCCTCCTCCAGTCCTCCACCTCGCAAGGAGCCGACATGACCCCCGACGTTCCCAACCTCGACGCCCTGCTCCGGCACTTCGCCGACCTGCGCGACGGCATCCACGGCGGAGCCGTGACCCGCCCCGACAAGGAGGAGCACTTCCGCACCGCCGCGCGCCTCCTGGACCCGTACGCCCGCCAGGCACTCGGCGAGCTCAACGACGAACTGCTGCTCGGGCAGGGCGTGGTGGACGCCGGCGGGGTCCAACGCGCCGACGACGGAAGCCTCTTCCACGCCTGGACCCTCTGGTGGGACGAGCAGTCGGCCGCCGACATCCCGCCGGTGACCCTGTACGCGCACTACGGCGCCTCCTTCCACCACCCCCACCTGCGCGGGGCGACGGTCTCCGAGTGGCCGCTGAACGTCTTCGACGACGCCCAGGCCGCCGCCGAACTGCCCACGCTGCGCGCCATCGCCGCCGCCGACCTCCACAACCTGGTCTTCGAACGGGACTTCAGGATCGTGCCCGCGACCATGGCGGGTGCCACCGGTGTCCCCGCCCACCAGCACTGAAAGGCCATCCGTCATGACGAACCTGCGACTGTCCGTGCTCGACCAGACCCCGGTCGGCGAGGACCACACTCCGGACCAGGCGCTGCGCGCCTCCGTGGACCTCGCCCGCGTCGCGGAGGACCTCGGCTACACCCGGTACTGGGCCGCCGAACACCACGGCTCCCCGGGCTTCGCGAGCAGCGCGCCGGAGATCCTCGCGGGGGCACTGCTCGCCCGCACCTCGCGGATGCGGATCGGGACGGGCGGGGTGCTGCTGCCCCGCTACGAACCGGCGAAGGTGGCCGAGGTCTTCGGCGTCCTGGCCTCCCTGTACCCGGGGCGGGTCGACCTCGGGATCGGCCGGGCGGGCGGCCCCGCGCGGGACTTCCCGCAGCGGCTGGCGGAGCTCCGGGTGCTGCTGGGCGAGGGGGGAGTCGTACCGCACGCTCCGGTCCCGCCGCAGATGTGGCTGCTGGGCGCCGGACGCGAGTCGGCGCGGCTGGCCGGCCTGTTGGGGACCGAGTTCGCGTTCGGGCACTTCTTCTCCCCGACCGGGGGCCGGGAGGCGTTCGAGGACTACCGCGCCGAGTTCCGGGCGGCCACCGGCGGCCGGGCGGGCGGTGCGCTCGCGGTGCGCGTGGTGACCGCGGACAGCGCCGGCCGCGCCGAGGAACTGGCCCAGAGCCTGCTGCTGTGGCGCGCCCGCAAGGACCTCGGCCACGACGCCCCGCTGCCGTCGTACGAGACCACGCGCCGCCACCGGTGGACGGGCGCCGAGCTGGACCGGGCCAAGGTGCACCGCACCGCCCTCGTCTCCGGGGCGCCCGAGCAGGTGCACTCCGTACTGACGGCCCTCGCCGGCACCCACGGGGTGGACGAGCTCGTCATCAACACCCTGACGCCCGACCCGGCCGATCGCCAGCGCTCGTACGAACTGCTGGCCGAGGCCTTCACCCTCCCGACGGCCCTCCCGTCGGCCCTCCCGGAAGCCGCCGCGGGAGCGTCCCGCTTCTAGGGTCCGTCAGAGGTAGAGGTCGATCGTGAAGCGCCTCTGGCCCACACCGATCGTGTCGGCGGCGGAGCCGCCGGGGAGACGCCAGGCCGTTCCTTTTCTGCCGGTTTGAATCTCCTCCGATTTCGAGGATGAATTCCCTTTCCTGGTTCCATTTCGTCCGGATGAACGGAAGCGCCTTCCCCGCAAGTGCAAGCGTCTTCACAACCGGAATTCTCCGGACAAATATCTGCGTCGAATATTCCTTGACGTGACGACATACCACACACGTAAAGTCCGTGCGGTCGGCGCCGGTTGGCGCCGTCCGAGGTTTTGTCGCAATGGGTTCAGGAGATGCAGTGAAACGAAGTAGACGCATATCTGCCTTACTCATCGGTCTGGTGGCCACCTCGTTGGGAGCGGGGCTGCTGCAGCTGCCCGCGGCCGCGGCCGAGCCGGCGCCGGCGCCCGCCGCGGGCTCGCCCGCTGCCGAGACCGACAAGTCGTCCGTTCCCTCGGCCGACCGCGAGAAGGTGCTGGGCAAGGGCTGGCAGAACTCCGGCGACCTGGCGTGGACGACCACGTCGGACGCCCAGGGGTTCCACATCCTCACGGCCAATGAGAACGCCGGATACGCATGGAAGACCGTCGCCTCGCTCGCCGAGCCCGGTCTGGACGCCGACGCCTGGATCGGCAACGCCTGCGTCACCGGCTCCGGCAGGCGGGCCGTCGTCGTGTACGCCCCGCGTACGTTCACCAACAAGCCGCAGCTGATGGCGCGCGGCGCGTTCACGGCCGTGGTCGAGCTGGACACCGGCAAGGTGACCAAGCTGGACCTGCGCGCCTCGCTCTCGTACTACAACCCGGGCTGCGGCACCGGGGAGAGCGCCGTGTTCACCCAGTCCGGCGGTGACGACAAGAGCGGCACCCGGCTGGTGACCGTGGACGCGGTCACCGCCAAGCTCGCCGCACCCGTCGAGGTGACCGGTCAGGTCACCTCGGGCGTGCCCGCGGAGGGGGCGGACGGGGCGGTCGTCGCGGCGAACGGGGCGCAGATCGTCAGGATCGACGCCCAGGGCCGCAGCCGGACGCTGGCCCGCACCGCGTCCGTGCCCTACCGGCTGAGCCCCGACGCCGACGGCGGCATCACCTTCCTCGACCAGCAGCCGCGGAAGTCGGCCACCGACCGCGGCACCACCCAGGTGCGGCGCGTCGCCGGCGGCAAGACCAGCACCCTGGGGGAGGGGCCGCTGACCAACACCGGCCTCGTCCGGGCCGGTGGCGACGTCTACATCACCGGCGACGCCAAGGCTGCCAAGTCGCTTCCCGCCCGGGTGAAGTCCCTGCCGGGCTCCCCCAAGGACGCCCTGGTCTCGACGGGCGGCAAGTCCGTGGTCCAGCGCACCGAATGGGCCGACGTCAAGGATTCCACCCTCCAGCCCGAGTCGGCCCTCGACGCACGGCCCGTGAAGATCGAGCTGTCCGTCCTCGACACCAAGAAGAAGGTCGGCTTCACGGCCGACCCGCTCGCGGTGATCCCCGACAGCTGGAAGCAGGGACGGGACCCCGCTCCCGCCGCCGGCCGCAAAACGGCCAAGGGAGCCGAATCCGCGGCGCCGTCGGGAGCCAAGTCGACGGCCGAGGCCACCGCCTCGGCGGCGGCTGCGGCCGCGGCGAGCTCGCCCACCGAGATCGTGGAGTCGGACCGGACCTGTTCCGTTCCCCGCAACGACCCCCGCAACCAGGCCATGCAGCCCAAGCCGCGCCAGGTGGAGTGGGCCGCGGACCAGGCCGTCACCGGGTTCCTCAACACGCACATCGAACGCCCGGCGAACTGGAAGAACCTCGGCATGCCGGCGTACATGCCGCAGTCGCTCTTCCTCAACCCGCCGCTCGCGGGGGGCGGCAGGGTGCCGGCCCAGGTGCTCCTGGGCATCACCACCCAGGAGTCGAACATGTGGCAGGCGGCGCGCAGCACCGTCCCCGGTGTCACCGGCAACCCGCTGATCGGCAACTACTACGGCATCGACTACTACGACGGCACCTCCGACAACGACTGGGACGTCAACTTCGCGGAGGCCGACTGCGGTTACGGCATCACGCAGGTCACCGACCACATGCGGATGGCCGGCCGTGAGGACGGCCACGGCGGCGCCGCCTGGCCGTACCAGACGCAGCGCGCGGTGGCGCTCGACTACACCGCGAACATCTCCGCCGGTCTGCAGATCCTGATCGAGAAGTGGAACCAGACGTACAACGCCGGGATGAAGCTCAACAACGCCAACCCGGCGAAGCTGGAGAACTGGTACTTCGCCCTGTGGGCGTACAACTCCGGCTTCCACCCCCAGGGCGCGGCAGGTGAACCCTGGGGTCTGGGCTGGTTCAACAACCCGGCCAACCCCGAGTGGGACGCGGCCCGCCCGCCGTTCCTGGAGAACTGGAACGGTGACGAGGACGCCAGCGCCGCGGCCCGCCCGCAGCACTGGCCCTACCCGGAGAAGGTACTGGGCTTCGCCGCGCACCCGCCGTCCTTCCTGGAGTCCCCGGGCAAGATGGTGCCCGCCTTCATCGCCTCCTACTGGAACGGCACCGCCGCCCCGGTGGACGCCCCGGGAAGCGCGAAGTACAACCGCGCGCACGTGAAGCCGCCGGAGAACCTCTTCTGCACCGCGGCCAACAACTGCAACCCGGCGAAGATCGGAGACACGGCGACGAACGACACCCCCACCTCCGGCCCCTGTGGCCGGACGGACTTCAAGTGCTGGTGGTCCGGACCGGCCACCTGGAAGGAAGACTGCTCCGCCTCCTGCGGGTTCGAGTTCATCCGCTTCAACTCCACCTACCCGGAGGAGGCCGACGGGACGCCGTACGCCCCGAACTGCTCGACCTCCGGGCTGCCCTCGAACGCGCTGATCATCGATGACGTGCCGGACGGCACCCCGTCCGTACGCCCCAACTGCGGGAGGCCCTGGACCAACCAGGGCAGCTTCGGCATGACCTTCTCCAAGTCCTCCGGCGAGACCGTGTACCCCTCGAAGGTGGACCTGCACCAGCTGGGCGCCGGGTTCGGCGGACACTTCTACTTCGGCCACACCCGTGCGTCCGACGTGAAGGGCGAACGCCTCAAGATCACCGGCACCTGGACCCTGAACAAGAGCCTGAACCAATGGGCCCGCGTGATGGTCCACATTCCCGACCACGGAGCCCACACCCGGCAGGCCAGATACCAGGTGTACACCGGGAGCGGGGCCTCGTTCCGGGCCGTCCCGCAGCGCATCAGATCCAACAAGTGGGTCTCGATCGGTGTCTTCCAGTTCAACGGCGTTCCGCAGATCAAACTCGACTCCATCGCCAAGGACGGAACCGGGGACGAGGACATCGCCTGGGACGCCGTGGCCATCCAGCCGCTGGCGGCCAAGCCCGAGCACATGATCGTGGCGATGGGCGACTCGTACTCCTCCGGTGAAGGAGCCTCGGTCACCGGCGGCGGCGACTACTACCCGGAGACCGACTACGGCGGCGACCAGGGTTCGGCGCGCAACGCCTGCCACCGCTCGAAGAACGCCTGGATCCGTCAGGCCGGCACTCCCTACGACTCCGGCATCGGGCGGACCTTCGGGGCGCGGGCCGACAACTGGGGGGACTCGGGGAGCATCGACCTCCAGTTCATCGCCTGTTCCGGTGCGAGAACCCACCAGATCCTGTCCGCGAACGGTGAAGGCCCCATGAACGCCTGGGGGAAGAAGGGCGAGTCCTCGTACGGGGAGCTGCCCCAACTGGACAAGGGATACCTCGACAGCAACACCACGCTCGTCACGATGTCCATCGGCGGCAACGACGCGGGCTACTCCGCGGTGATCCAGAAGTGCATGATCTGGACCTTCCCGACCAGCAACTGCTTCGACGATCCGCTCGACGGGGAGAGCGAGGCGATGAGGACGTCCGTTCCGAAGACCCTCGCGACGAAGGTCCGCCCGTCCATCGTGACCACTCTGAAGGAGATCGCGCTGCGGGCGCCCAACGCGAAGATCGTTCTCATGGGTTATCCCATGTTGTTCTCCAATGGTGTGAACTGTGCCGGCGCCCCGTTCGTCAACGCTGCCGAGTACGCGGATTTCGGGACGGTGACCAACACCATGGCGACCGAGATGGGCAACGCCGCGGCCGATGCCCGCGCGGCCGGAGTCCGGGTGGTGTTCGCGGATCCCAGAATTGCCTTCAACGGAAAGGGAATCTGCGGGACCCCGGAAACCATCCACGGTATCGTCAACGACAAGACGCCGAGCGACAAGCCGGGCGATCCGGTTTCAGCGCAGGGATTCCATCCCAAGACCACAGGCGCCGGAATCTACGCCGGAGTCCTCAATGATGCTCTGAAGCCCTGACGTTCTGACGTTCTGACGGACGGTCCCACCGCTCCACCGGTGCCCGAGGCCGCACACGGTCTCGGGCACCTTCCCATCGAAAGGCGGACCCATGCGTGAACTCGCGGGCACAGCCGGTGCGGCGGCCACCGGGGCGCTGACCGGAATTGCCGTCTCCGGCATATGGAACTGGGGCATTCGCGAGGACGCGAAGGTGTGCAAGGACGCGCCGAGCGTCTGTGTCACGTACTACCCGCTGTACGCGCTCGGCCTGACCATCGCGATCGTCCTCGTGCTCGTCCCGGTGGGCCTGTGGATCTCCCGGATCCGCCCCCTGCAGGTCAGCGTCCCCGTCTGCCTCGTGCTGATGGCGTACGTCCTGCTGCGCTCGGGCGACTGGCTGTACGCCCCCGGGAGCCCCAGCCTCCAAGTCACGTGGCCCTTCGTGCTGATCTGTGCGATCGGCCCGGCCCTCGTCGCCACGGCCCGCATCCGGCGTCTGCAGGTGCCCGCCCTGTCCGCCCTGGGCATCCTGATCGTGGTTTCGCTCTTTGCCGGAGCCTGAGGGCAGAATCTCCCACCGTAGTCACCGTCCTGGGAATTGGGGAGTACGGAATGCGCGTGTTGCTGTCGGCCTACGATTCGCGCGGGGGCGTCGAACCGCTGGTGGGTCTCGCGGTGCGGTTGCAGGAACTCGGCGCGGAGGTGCGGGTGTGCGCGCCACCGGACGAGGAGTTCGCCCAACGGCTGTCCGGGATCGGCGTGGAGATGGTGCCCACGGGCCAGTCGGTGCGCGCACTGGTGACCGGGAAGACGCCGCCGTCGCCCGGGGGTGTACCGCGGCGGGCGGCCGAGCTGGTCGCGGCGTTCTACGACAACGTCAGCGTGGCGGCCGAGGGGTGCGACGTGCTGGTCGCGACCGGGCTGGTGCCGGCGGTGGCAGGTGTGAAGGCCGTCGCCGAGAAGCTGGACATCCCCTACGTGTACGTGAGTTACCAGCCGGTGAGCCTGCCGTCGCCGCACCACCCGCCGATGCCGCGGCCGGGCCGGCCGCTCCCGGAGGGCGTGACCGACAACCGGGAGCTGTGGGACCGCGACATCGAGGACGCCCAGGCGGTGTTCGGCGAGGCGGTCAACACCCACCGGGCGTCGATCGGCCTGCCGCCGGTGGACAACGTCCGCGACCACGTCTTCACCGACCGCCCGTGGCTGGCCGCGGACCCGGTCCTGGCCCCCTGGCAGCAGCCCGCGGACCTCGAAGTGGTGCAGACCGGCGCGTGGGTCCTGCCGGACGAACGCCCGCTCCCCGCCGACCTGATGGCGTTCCTCGACGCCGGCACACCCCCGGTGTACGTGGGCTTCGGCAGCATTCCCCTGCGCGACCCGGAGGGCGTCGCCCGGGCGACCGTCGAGGCGATCCGCGCGCAGGGCTGCCGCGCGGTCCTCTCCCGCGGCTGGGCCGACCTGGCCCTGATCGACGACCAGGACGACTGCTTCGTCGTCGGCGAGGTCAACCACCAGGCACTGTTCCGCCGTACGGCCGCCGTCGTGCACCACGGCGGTGCGGGAACCACGACGACGGCCACCTGGGCCGGCGCGCCCCAAGTGGTGGTCCCCCAGGGGGCGGACCAGCCGTATTTCGCCGGCCGGGTGGCCGAGCTGGGCATCGGCGCGGCGCACGACGGTCCGACCCCGGCCCTCGCGTCCCTCTCGGCGGCGCTCAGGACGGCCCTGACGCCCGAGACCCGAACGCGGGCGACCGCCGTGGCCGCCGCGTTCCACGCCGACGGGGCGATGGTCGCCGCGAAGCTGCTGCTCGACGCGGCCGGCTGAGCGACGGGCCGGCCGGCCGCGGGTCACCCGATGTCAAGGAAGAAGGTGACCCAGGCCAGCGCGACGGCCACCACCACGAGGGCCACCGCACCGAGCGGGACCCCGATGCGGGCCCCGGCCGGCGCCGGCACCCCGTCCCGCCGCGAACGCCACAGGTCGGGAAGGCCCCAGACGATCGCGCAGATGGCGAGGGGCAGAACGAGGTAGAGGGGCACGAAGCGGATCGGGGGCGGGACGGCGTCCGGCAGGAGCGGGCAGCCGAGCGCCCCGACCGCGGCGATCCCCAGGAACAGGGACCCCCTGCCGGTGGACCGCGGCCCTGCCTCGTGTGCCGGTGCGCCGGCCTGCTGCGTGGAGCTCATGGGAAGCAGGCTAGGCGGAGCGCGGCCGGCACACCTGGGGGCGGCTACTCATCCGTCCGTGAGTAGCCGGCCCCACTGCTTGCTGCTCGACGGCGACGATCTTGACCATGGCCAGGTTCCCCTCCCTTGCTCTTCCCGAAGGGGGTGCTGCTCTTGACGTCGCTGAGGCCCATCGCCAGCTCCTGGTCCTTCCAGCCGATCGGGCGCGGCGTGGGCGGGGCTCGTGGGTGCGCGTCGGCGTGTACGGAGTGCAGCGCCTGCGCGGTGCAGCCGATCAGCTGGAACACGGCGGGCACGATGTGGTAGCCCTGCACCCGGCGGGCCGACCGCACCTCGTGCTCGAACCGGGCCCGGAAGTCCGGTTCCTGGGCGAACTCGCGCCGGATCACCTTCAGCGCGACCGGCGTCCGTCCACGGCCCGGCCCGTCCGGTGGCCGTCCGGTGCCCGGTTCCGTGCTCCCTCCCTGCCGTGTGCGCTCTGGTGGGGCCGCCGGGGCATCTCCTACCATCGGGACAGGGGCGGGGGAGGGGGGTGCGCCGATGGCGACGCATGTCGGTCGGCTGGAGCGCTTCGTGGCCTGGGTGCTGCGCAATGCGGATGTCGTCGTCGCCCTGTTGGTCGCGATGGCAGTCGGCTTCCTGGACATCTTCGGCGACGTCGTCAGCGACGACGTGGCCTCCGGCGCCACCCTGGTCGTCCTCGGCCTGCTCGCCACCGGGTCGATCGTGGAACGGGTGCGCCGGCCCGCGAGCATCCAGGAGGCGATGAGCGGGACCCGCCGGGCCCTGGAAGACCTCGCCATGGTGCGCTCGCTCTCGGGCAACGAGGTCGGCGAGGCCCTGCGCAAGGCCCGCCAGCACACCAACCTCTGGTACTTCAAGGGCGGTACGGGCACCTACCTGCGGGCCGTCACCCTGCCGCTGTGCGTGCGCGCCGCGAAGGAACAGCGCTCACAGCTCAACGTGAAGATCGACATCGTGAACCCGGCCGACGAGCGGGCCTGCGCCGCCTACGCCCGCTTCCGCCAGATGTTCGGCGCGCAGCGCCCCGGAGACGACCTCTGGACCACCGACCGGGTCCGCCGGGAGTCGTACGCGACGGTCCTCGCCGCCTGCTGGTACCAGCGGCAGCTGACGACGCTCGAGATCAGCGTGCACCTGTCGTCCGCCGTGCCCACCCTGCGCTTCGACCTGTCCGAGACCTGCCTCGTCATCACCCAGGACGACCAGTCCCGGGTGAACCTGCTCGTGGAACGGGGCCAGCCGCTCTACGACTACTACGTCACCGAGCTGCACCAGAGCCGCGAGCAGGCGACCGTGCTCGATCTGCGCGTCGCGTCGCCGCTCGGCCAGGAGCCGACCGTCGACGAGGTGCGCACGCTCTTCGACGACCTGCGGCTCCCGCTGCCGCGCTTCTTCACCGACAGCGACATCGGCAAGATCATCGAGAAGGCGCTGCACGCGGAGGACCCCTACAGGAGGTGAGGCGCTGCGGCGCGTGCCATGGACCGCGAGCTGGAAAGGACCCTGGTCACCCTGGAGGAAATAGCCTCCGGTGACAGGGAGTTGCGTGCCGTTCGCCATCCGCTCGGATTCCTCTGCCTGCCGCTGCTGAGAGAGGGCCCGCGCGGGATCTGCGTCCACCTCTTCGACGCCGGCAACCGGGCCGAGCCGGACGCCTCGCCCATGCACGCCCACAGCTGGGAGCTGCGCAGCCGCGTGCTGTACGGGCGGGTGGCGAACCTGCCCGTACGGACGACCGCGGTGGGCGACGGCGAAGCGGGCGCGACCCACCGGGTGTTCGAGGTGTGGAGCGGGAGCGACGGCGTGGACGAGATCCGCCCCACCCCCCGGCTGGTGCGCAGCGAGCCCGGACCCGCCCAGGTCAGCTCCGGCGGGGAGACCTACACCCTGGCCGCCGGCCAGTTCCACGCCACCGCCCTGGAGGGACCCGAACCCGCCGCCACCCTCGTCCACGGGCTCTCGATCCCCGGACAGGCCGACCTTTCGCTCGGGCCGCTCGACGGCCGCCCGCGCCGCACGACCCGCCGACTGTGCGACACCGTGCAGACCGTACGCAGCGTCCACACCGTCCTCAGGAGGTTCGATGCCGAACAGCGGGCCTGATTTCGACCGCGAGAGGCGGGTCGCCGTCGCCGCGGCGGAGGAGGCGGGCGGGCTGCTGCGCCGGCGCTTCGGCACGGCGCACTGCGTACGGACGAAGGACGAGTCGGGGGACGTGCAGGTCGACCTCGACCTCGCCGCCGAGCGGCTCGTGCTCGGCCGGATCCAGCGCCACTTCCCGCACGACCGGATCCTGTCCGAGGAGGCGGGGCTGCTCGATGCGGCGGGCGAACGCACCTGGCTGGTGGACCCGCTGGACGGCAGCAACAACGTCGCGATCGGGCTGCCCGCGTACGTGGTGGGCATCGGGCTGTGCCTGGCCGGCGCCCCGGTGATGGGCGTGGTGCACGAGCCGGTCACCGGGCAGACCTGGCACGCGGTGCGGGGCCACGGGGCCCACGGCCCGTCCGGCGCGCTGCCCGGCCCCGCCCCCGAGCTGCCGCGCCCCGGGCCCGTCGTCGCCTGGACCCAGGGATACGCCGTGCGGCGCGGCGACGCGACCGCGGTGGCGCTGCGGGCCGTGCTCGATCTGCGCTGCCGGCGCGTGCTGCAGCTGTGGGCACCGCTGCTCGGCTGGAGCCTGCTGGCGCGCGGCACGATCGACGCCTTCGTCGGCTACCGGGCCGAGGGCGTGGACCTGCCGACCGGGGCGCTGCTCGCGGCCGAGACCGGGGTGGAGCTGCGCACCCTGTCCGGGGCGCCGTTCCGGCCCGGTTTCGCCGGGGACCACAGCGGGCGCAGCTATGTGGCGGCGCGCGGCGAGACCCTCGCGTACCTGCTGCGGGAGGTGGGCGAGGCGACCCGGCACGCGGGGTGACCCGGCACGCCTGGCGCCCCCGCACGCGAGGCGACCCGGCACGTGACGTGACCTACGTGGTGGCCGCGAGTGCCACCGTCGCCGCCAGCGTGCCCGTGACCGCCAGGACCAGCCCCGTACCGAAGAAGCGGCCCAGCTCGATCCGCGTGCCGTGCCAGCGGCACCGCTCGAACCACAGCAGCGTGGCCAGCGAGGCCCACGGGGTGATGACCGGTCCCACGTTCACGCCGATGAGCTGGGCGAGCAGCTGCTGCTGGTTGGCCTCGGGGATGGCCGCCTCGCCCGCCATGTAGGCCGGGAGGTTGTTCAGCGCGTTGGAGAAGCCCGCCCCGACCGCCGCGGACCTCAGCATCCCGACGAACCCGTTGTCGGACCCCATCGCCGTCGCCAGTACCTCGTGCAGTCCGTGTGCGTTGACCGTCTCCACCACCAGGAACATCCCCGGGACGAGGACGAGGAGCCGCCAGGGGATCAGGGAGAGGCGCAGCGTCTCCCGGCTGCGCACCGCGAAGGCCACCACCACGACCAGCGCGGCCGTCATCGAGGCCGACCACAGCGGCACGTCGGCGAGGATCGCCAGCAGGAAGCCGGTGCACGCCACCGCGCACACCCGGAACAGGACCCGGTCCGCCGGGCGCGGCGGTGACGGCGGCTCGTAGCGGAGCGCGCCACGGCGTCCCAGACGCCAGTAGAAGCCCCACAGGCAGGCCATCGTGACCGCGATGGCGGCCAGCTGCGGGGCCCACATGGTGGCCGCCATCTCCGACGGCGACAGGGCGACCCGGTCCGCGGCCAGCAGGTTCGTCAGGTTCGACACGGGCAGCAGCAGGCTCGCCGTATTGGCCAGCCAGACCGTGGTCATCGCCAGCGGTACGGCCGCGATGCCCACCCGGGTCGCCAGCGACAGCATCACCGGGGTGAGCAGCACCGCCGTGGTGTCCAGGTTGAGGGTGATGGTGGTGACGGACGCGAACAGCACGCACAGCCCGAACAGGAGAGGATAGTTCCCCCGGCCCGCCCGCGCCACCCGGGTGGCGACCACGTCGAAGACCTCCGCCTTGCCGGTCAGCTCGGCGAGGACGATGACCGTGGCGAGGAACACCAGCAGCGGGCCGATGCGCTCCATCACCTCGCCGGCGGGCCCGGTGGGCAGCAGACCCGTGGCGACGCAGAGCGCGCCGAGGGTGAGCAGGCCGCCGGCCAGCCAGTCCAGTGGATGCAGCCGCTTGAGGAGAGACACGTCGAACAGATTCGCACGTACGCGCGGTCGATCGTCAGGCGGCCCGGATGGATTCGGACAGGCCCGCTCGGGCGGGGGAGCTCCTACCATGGTTCCCATGATGACGGATGGGCAATTCGGCGCTCCCGCAAGAGAATTCGACTTCTTCATCAGCTACTCGCCGGCCGACGAGCCATGGGCCGCATGGATCGCCTGGACCCTGGAGGAAGCCGGGTACCGCACGGTCGTGCAGGCCTGGGACTTCGTACCGGGAACGAATTTCATAGATTTCATGGACCGCGGTGTCAGCGAGTCCCAGGCCGTGATCGCCGTACTGTCCCGCCATTACGAACGCTCCACCTACGGCCGCATGGAATGGCAGGCCGCGCTCCGCGCATCGCCCGAGTCCCCCGAAAGGCGACTGCTGACCGTACGCGTGGACGAGATGCCGATCGAGGGACTGCTCGCCACCATCACCTACGTCGACCTCGTGGGCGTCGCCGACATCGACGCGGCCCGCTCCCTGCTGCTGACCCGGGTCGAGCAGGCCGTCGACGGACACGCCCGCCCGGGCCGGCGGCCCGGCTATCCGGGCGGCGGACCGGTCCCCGTCCGCCACCCGGAGCAGCCGAACCCGGCCCGGCCGCAGCCGAGCGCGCTCGCCGGCCCCGGCTGGGCGGGACGCCGACGGCCCGCCCGGGCGCCGCTCTACCCGCAGGCCTCCCCGGCCGACGGCGGCCGGACCCAGGACGCCGTCACCGTCCTGCACCTGGCCGGGCCCGACTTCGGGCGCGGCCGCGAGCCCGACGCGCTCAGCCGGCAGATCCGCGGCGACCTGATCATGCTCAGGGACGCGGGCGCCCCCGCCCCCGACCTGATGGTGGTGACCGGGGACCTCACCGCCTCCGGCAGCCCGCGCGAGTGCGACCAGGCCCTCAGCTTCCTGACCGCCCTGCGGTCCCAGCTCGACCTGTCGCCCCAGCGCGTCATGGTGGTACCGGGCGCCCAGGACGTGAACCAGGCCGCGTCCCAGGCCTACTTCCACACCTGCGAGGCCGACGAGGTCGCGCCCCAGCCGCCGTACTGGCCCAAGTGGCGCCACTACACCCGGCTCTTCCGCGGCCTCTACCAGGGCCTGGACACCGTCTTCGACAGCGACCAGCCCTGGACCCTCTTCCCCGTACCGGAACTGAGCACGGTCGTCGCCGGCTTCAACTCCTCCATGGCCTACAGCCACCGCCCGGAGGAGCAGTACGGGTACATAGGCCGCGACCAGGCCGCCTGGTTCGCCGAGGCCATGCGCCGCTACGAGGAGGAGGGCTGGCTGCGCATCGGCGCGCTCCGCCATCCGCTCACCGACGGCCGCCGCCCCGGCGACGCGATCGGCGGCCCCGGCGGCCTGCGGGACGCCGACACCTTCGCCCGGCTCGCCGCCCCACGGCTCCACCTGCTCCTGCACGGCCCGACCGGCGGCCCCCGCACCCTCACCGGAGTCCCCAGCCGCACCCAGCTGCCCGGCGCCGCCGGCGAACTGCCGCTCTTCGGCTCCGCCGCCCCCGCCCGCTTCCAGCTCCTGCGGGTCACCGCGGACGGAGCCACCCGCTGGGACGACCGGATCACGGCCGCGAGCGAGCACTTCCCCGGCGACTGGAGGCAGACCCGCCGGGTCTTCCCCGTCCCCGAACTGCCCCCCGTCATCACCGTCGAGCCCACCCAGGGCAGGGCCCCGCTGGAGGATCCGGCCGCCGCGCTCATCGAGCAGGTCAAGGAGATCTGCCGGGTGCGCACGGAGGGCGTACGGCTGCGCGACGTCCCGCGCCGCGAACCGGCCGACATGGCGCAGATCATGGCCACCTGGCGGGAGCAGGAGGACGGCGTCGTCCGGCAGCAGCGCATCGCCGTCCACCCCGGCACCCCCACCGAGGACGAGATCGACCGCTTCATCGCCCAGGTCCACGCGACCGACACCGGTTCCGAGGCCGTCCTGGTGTACGCGGGCGACGCCCCCGCGAGCGGGCTGCGGCAGCGGGCGGCCGGCCACGGCGTACGCGTGCGGGTCCGCAGCTTCATCGAGTTCCAGGGCCTGCTCGACCTGCGCGGCTACGTCGCCGCCCAGACCGCCCGGCTCGCGGCCAGCGAACAGTACCCGCCGGGCCTCTACCTCCCCCAGCGCTACCGCGACGCCGACCGCAGCGACGGCCAGGAGCGCGACGGGCTCGTCGAGGAGCTGCTGGAGCTGCTGGAGTCCGACCACGGCCGCTTCGTCCTGCTCCTCGGCGACTTCGGACACGGCAAGACCTTCGCCCTGCGCGAGCTGGCCCGCCGCATCCCCGAACAGCTGCCCCACCTGACCCCGCTGCTCATCCCGCTCAACACCCTCGACCGGGCGCACAGCCTCGAAGGACTCGTCGCCGCCCACCTGGCCGGCCACGACGTCGACACCATCGACCTGCGGGCCCTGCGCTACATGCTCGCCCAGGGCCGCGTCGTCCTGCTCTTCGACGGCTTCGACGAACTCGTCCACCGCGTCAGCTACGACCGGGCCGCCGACCACCTCCAGGTCCTCCTCGACGCCGCCGTCGACAACGCCAAGATCGTGGTCAGCAGCCGCACCCAGCACTTCAAGTCGCACGCCCAGGTCCTCACCGCGCTCGGCGAGCGCGTCGGCCTGCTGCCGCAGCGCCGCATCCTCTCCGTCGAGGGCTTCACCCCCGCGCAGATCCGCTCCTACCTGGTCCGCGGCTACGGCGACGAGCGCGCGGCCGACCAGCGGTTCCAGCTCCTGCGCAACATCCCCGACCTGCTGATGCTCTGCCGCAACCCCCGGCTGCTCTCCTTCGTCGCCGACCTGAGCCAGGACCAGCTGCGGGCGGTCGCCGGCGCCGGCCGCGCGCTCAGCCCGGCCCGGCTGTACGAGGACGTGTTCGCCTCCTGGCTCACCTACGAGGAGCTCCGCGGCCAGGGAGGCCCCGGAGCCCCGCCCGGACTCACCGTCGACGAGCTGTGGGCCGCGGTGACCGCGCTGGCCTGGCGGCTCTGGGAGAGCGGCCGCAGCGCCCTGCGGCTCGACGAGCTCACCGAAACCGTGGCCACCACCCTCAGTGAGCTCACCGAGTCCCCGCTCACCCCGTCCGAACGGGCCCAGGCCGTCGGCGCCGGCAGCCTCCTGGTACGCAGCGACGACGGGGTCTTCCAGTTCATCCACGGCTCCGTCATCGAATGGCTGGTGGCGCGGGAAGCCGCACGCCAGCTCGCCCGGGGGCAGCACACCCTGCTGCACGCCCGCCCGTTCAGCCAGCTCGCGGTCGAGTTCTTCTGCGACCTCGCCGACCACGAACGGTGCGCCCGATGGGTGCGCGACGCCCTCGACTCACCCGGGCGCGGCATCAACGACGCCGCCCGCGCCAACGCCGTCCGGATCAGCGACCGGCTCCGGGTGCCCGCCAACGCCGACCTGCGGGGCGCCCGCCTGGCCGGGGAGGACCTCTCGCACCGCGACTTCTCCGGGGTCGACCTCAGCGACGCCGATCTCACGGACGCCCGGCTGGTCGGCGCCAACCTCTCGGGCGCCCGGCTGCGGGGCACCCGGCTGACCGGCGCCCGCCTCGACCGGGCGGACCTCAGCCGCGCCGACCTGACCGGCGCGAACCTGAGCCGGGCCCGGCTCACCCGGGCCGACCTGCGGGGCGCCTCGCTGACCGGCAGCCGCTGGCACCGGGCCGCGCTCATCGACGTGACGATGGACGACACGGTGCGGTCGGCCCCCGAGCTGAGGACCGCCTCGATCGCCCCCGGGATGCCCGTGGACGCCGGGTTCCGGCCCTCGGCGGTCGGGGTCCCGTACGGCTTCGGCATGCGCACCAGCCGCCTTCCCGAACCCATCGCGTACAGCGCCGACGGCGAACTCCTCGCCGTCGGCAGCGAGGACGGCTCCATCCTGGTCTGCGGCGCCGACGACGGCCGGGCCGTACGCACCCTCCAGGGGCACGAAGGACGGGTGTACGCCGTGAAGTTCCGGCCCGACGTGATCGCCACCGGCGGCTCCGACGGCGCGGTGCGGCTCTGGGACCCGGTGACCGGAGCGTGCCGGCACCGCCTGGAGGTCCACCCCGACGGGGTCTGGCCGGTCTCCTTCGACGCGGCCGGCACCCTGCTCGCCACCGGCGACCGCGAGGGCCTGGTCACCGTGTGGGACGTGGCCACCGGCGGGCCCGTGCACCGGCTTCCCGGCCACACCGCGCCCGTCTACACCGCCGTCTACGGCCCGGGCGGCATGCTGCTCACCGGCGACGCGAACGCGACGGTACGCCTCTGGGACCTGGCCACGGGGCGTTGCGTCCGGGAGATCGACGGCCATCAAGGCGCCGTGTACCGCGCCCGGTTCAGCCCGGACGGTACCCTCTTCGCGACCGCCGACCGGGGCGAGAGCGGGCGCGGCGGCACCGTGCGGATCTGGCGCACGGCCGACGCACGGCTGCTCCACGAGTTCACCGGACACACCGGCCGCGTGTACGTCCTCGACTTCCACCCCGAGGGGAACCTCCTCGCCAGCGGCTGCACCGACGGCCAGGTACGGCTCTGGGACCCCGTCGTCGGCACCCCCGCCGGAATCCTCGAACGGGGCACGGGCGCCGTCTACCAGGTGCTGTTCGGCGACGAGGGCAAGCTCCTCGCCGCCTGCGACAGCAACGGCGCGGTCCGGCTCTGGACGGTCACCACCGGGCGCCCCCACGGCTACACGATCGCCCTCCACCCCCAGCAGCCGGCCGAGCACCGGGGCACCGCCTGGGCGTGCGCCTTCCGGCCCGGCGACAGCCAGCTGCTCACCGTCGGCAACGACGGCGGCGCGCAGATCTGGGATTCCGCCACCGGCCAGGGCAAGCGCATCCTGCGCGGCCACGGCCGCCGCATCAGCGGCGTCGCCTTCAGCGCGGACGGCACGCAGCTGGCGACCGCCGGCAACGACGGGGTCGTACGGCTCTGGGAGACGCGCACGGGGCGGCGTACGGACGAGCTCTCCGGGCGCGGGGACCGGCTCGTCTCGGCGGCGTTCAGCCCCGTCGAACCCCTCCTGGCCACCGCCAGCAACGACGGCGACATGTACCTGTGGGACCCGGCGGGCGGCGAGTACCTGAGGGAGCTCGACGCCGAGACCGAGCACGTCTGGGCGGAGGCCTTCAACGCCGACGGCACCCTGCTCGCCACCGCCAACGACGACGACTCCGTGCACGTCTGGTTCCGCCCCACCGGTTCCCCCGTGTCGAACCTGACCGGGCACCGGGGCCGGGTCCGCTCGATCGCCTTCCGCTCGGACGCCGACGTCCTGGCCACCGGCTGCGACGACAGCGTCGTACGGGTGTGGGACGCCAGGAGCGGCCGGCTCATGGAGGAGCTCGGCGGGAGCACCGGGCACGCGGACCGGGTGTACGGCGTCGCGTACGGGCCCGGGAGCGCCTGGCTGGCCAGCGCGAGCTGGGACGGCACCGCCATCGTCTGGCGGGACGGGCAGGCGGGCCCGCGGCTGCGCGGACGCGGCGGACGGCTGTGGACCGTGGCCGCCCACCCGAGCCGCCCCCTGCTGGCCGTCGGGGGCGACGACCGGTCCGTATGCCTGTGGAACGCCGAGACGGGCGAGCACGTCACCGACCTCGTCGGCCACACCGGCCGGGTGCTCTCCCTCGCCTTCTCCCCGGACGGCACGACGCTGGCGAGCGGCGCCGAGGACGGCACCGTACGGCTGTGGAACCTGCCGGCGGACGGCGGCCCGCCGTCACCGCGCGCGACCCTGATGGGGATGGCGGGCGGCTGGGCGGCGCTGACACCGTCCGGCGGCTACAAGTACGAGGGCGATGTGGCCGGCGAGTTCTGGCACGTCGTGGGCATGTCCCGGTTCACCCCGGGGGAGCTAGACGAGTACCTGCCGGGCATCCACCGGCTGCCGCTGGGCGAGGAGTTGTGACGATCGCCCGGAACAGGGTCTATCCCTCCTGGGCGCCGCCGTTCAGGGCGTCCAGGATCTCGGCGCGCGTGGCGCTGAGGAGCTCCCGCCAGGCCTCGTCCTCTTCGCTGCCGACCGGCAGGTCCGCGAACAGGTCGACGGCCTCGGTGATCTGAACGAGGGCGTCCGACCACAGCTCCAGGTCCTTCGAGAGCCCGGCCCACACGACGAGACACATGAGGAGGACGGACCGCAGGGGTGAGTCCGGGGCGGCCCGCAGCTCGGCGCGCAGATGACCGGCCGCCTCCTCCGCGAGCGGCCACGCGGCGCGGGGATCGTCCACCTGGGACAGCCGTTGCGCCAGGGCGACGAGCTGGCCGGCGAAGTACGCGCGGTACATCCGGCCCTCGGCCTCGTACAGCCCGCGCAGGAGGCCGACGGCCTCCCCGGCGTACGGGGCGGCCTCCGCGGGGCGGCCGAGCGTCGCGAGGACGGTGTCGACGAACCCGGCCGTCTCCGCCAGGTGCAGGGCGTGCGGAGCCGAGCCGTCCTGCGCCAGTGCGGAGCGGATCCCGTGGGCCTGGAGGCCCGCGGACAGGGCCTCCTCGAACCGTTCCTGGTGGTGCAGGCGGATGGCCAGCCCGTGCAGGTTGAAGGCGTGGAGGCGCCGGTACGCCGACGGGTTGCGCCGCGCGAGTTCCTCCGCGATGGCACACGCCCGCCGGGCCGCGTCCAGGGCGCCCGGGGCGTCACCGGTCGCGTCGAGCACCATGCCCAGGTTCTTGAAGGCGATGGACACGTCCTCGTCGAACCTGCCCGGGTGGGCCACGTGCAGTTTCCGGTAGCGCTCGGCCGCGTCACGGACGTACGGCAGCGCCGCGCGGGGCCGGCCGCTCTGGCAGAGGAGGAGGCCGTAGTTGTCCAGGGACGCCGCGAGTTCGGCCTCGGCCTCCGGGCGGCCCGAGCGGGCCGTGCGCCGGCGCAGCCGCAGACCCTCCGCGGTGTAGGGCTCGGCCTCCGGCCCCCGTCCCATCTCCATGAGCGCCATGCCCAGATTGCTGAGGGCCATGGCGAACTCCTGCACGGGCAGGGTGACACCGGAGTGCCGCAGCTCACGGAAGAGCCGGATGCCCTCGGTCATGAGCTCCGCGGCCGGCTGTTGCCGGCCCGTCCGGTACAGGGCCATGCCGAGATCGCCCAGCGAACCGGCGAGGCGCAGCCTGTTCGTCGGCGGCCCCCCGTCCGGCAGGCTCCTGCGGATGCTCACCGCGGAACGGAACGAGGCCACCGCCTCCTTCCAGAGCCCGGCCTGGGCCAGCCTGGTGCCCAGCGCCTCGTGGAGTTTCGCGCGCTCGGCCGGGCTGTCGCTGAGCCGCAGCCGGTGTTCCGTCAGCACGCGGCCCAGCGCCGCCGCGCCGGGTGCGAGGTCGATGTCCTGGTGTCGCGGCAGACACTTCTCCACCGCCTCCAGCGCGGGAAGGTCGACGCTCGCGATCTCGGTCAGGGCGGCCACCACGGCGCCGCCGCCCTCGACGGCCAGCTGCGGCCTCGCCCGCAGGAGCGGCCACAGCTCGTGCTCGGCGACGTGCGGCCAGCGGCGGGCGGTGTCCGTCAGGACCGACAGCGCGGACCGGGTGTACGGCACGGTCTCCGGTGGTGGCGGCTGCGCCTTGCGGCGGAACCAGTTCAGGCCTCCGGTGGCCGGTGATGAGGGGGCCTGCTCGGGCCGCAGCAGCCGGCCGGCCGCTCCGGCCGCCCACGGGTCCGGTACGTAGCCGGCGCACGCGTGCCCGGGCGTGGACAGGGCGAGGAAGTCCTCCGCGAGCCGGTCCGGGTACAGCGGTTCGAGTACGACGCCGGCCGCCGGATCGCGCGGCGGATAGCACACGGCGTGGTCGTCGACGACGACCGACGGAGGACCGTCGGACAGGCCGATGCGGTCCAGGGCCGTGACGGCCTCGGCGTGCGGCAGGGTCCCGGTCAGCGCGGCCGTGTGGACGGCCCGGCGCATGATCCGCGGATCGGTGGACACGCGGCCGTTGTCGTGGAGGCTCAGCCAGAAGTCGTGTTCGCGGTCCAGAAGGTAGCGGGACAGGCCCACGGGATCGCGCGGTGCCGTGAGCCCCAGCCGGAAGCTGTCGATCGAGACGAGCGCGGCCATGTGGAGGGTGAGGGCCACGTCGTACGCCTTGCCGTCGAGGTCGGCGGGCACCGCGGGCAGGGGCGGGTTGCGGAGCCCGAGTGCCTTCGAGAACGCCCGGTGGGCGACACGGTAGGAGATCTGCCGGTCCGTGTGGCTCGTGGCCAGCGAAGGCAGTTCGAGGGTGGGGCCGGTGTCGAGGCCGGCCTTGTCCAGGCGGTTCTGCAGGGCGGGCCACCACAGGTTCGCCGATCGGGCGACGAGCAGGACGCGGCACTGCCGGGGGCGGTGCAGCAGGGGGTTCGACAACAGCATCAGCAGGTCGTCGGTGGGCCAGCGGTCGGCGTAGTCCACGATCAGCAACAGCGTGCGCCCCGGGTCTCCGGGGGCGACGACCTGTTCGGCGAGGGGATCGCTCCGGTGGTGGGCGGCCCACACCGTCCAGCCCCGCTCCGCGCAGTCGGCGGCGAACCGCGCCGCCAGCCGGGTCTTGCCCTGGCCGCCGCCGGCGTGCACGAGCGCCACCGAGCGCGCGCCGTCCGCCTCCCGCCACCAGCCCAGGGCGTCGAGTTCGGCTCCCCGGCCGTGGAAGGGCACCACGCGGTTCTCGGCGGCCAGCAGCCTGCTGGGCTGGTCAAGAGCGGCCTCGACGGGCACGGACCGGCGCGTGAAGTCGAACGGCGCCACCTGGTAGACGGGCCTGCCACCCCGCACGTGGATGTCCCCGTGGAGGACGGCGTACACGAAACTGCCCGGCTCGGCATGGATGTACTGGGACGCCTCCTGGGGAGGCTCGTCGGCGGCCGACACGTCTTCGGGGCCTCAATCCGTGCGCCGGGACGGGGACGGGATGTCCTGCGGCCCGGTCATGAGGCGTCGTCCCTGTCGTTCCTGCCGGTGTCGCGGTTGTCGACGTTCATCGTTCCGAACATCACGGCGTAAGTGGTGCTCTCCTCACGGCCGTTGACATGCATGACGTTCCTCGTCGGCCGCGCGGTCAGGGCCTCCAGTTCCGCGGCGCCCCGCGGATGCTCCGCGAGCCAGTCCTCCAGCCGGGTCCGCAAGGCGTCCGCCCGCTCGTCGCGGGCCGCCTGCCGGTCGTCCTCGGCGACGGCCTGCACGGCGGCCGCGTCCTCGTCGAGCCGCTCCAGCAGGCCCGGCTCGGCGTTGTCGCCGCGGCTCTCGCCGTGCCGCCTGAGGAGTCCGGCGACCCCGGAGCGCATGGTCTGCCAGGCGTCGGTGGCCGCCGCCGCCAAAATGGCCGTACTGCTGATGCTGGCCAGTTCCAAGAGTGCCGGATCCACGGCGAAGCCCCCGCCCCGTTCGATACCGCTTGCAGTCATATGGTTGCAGAAGGTTTCCGGCCGCGACAACGTTGCGCGGCGCTGCTATTCGTCGTCGCCGATCAGGGCCTCCTGGACCTGGCGGGCGACGGTCACGACATCCGCGTCGCCCGGAATCCGGAGGGTCACGGTGTCGCCGTTCGCCTTGATCTCGACCGTGACCCCGGGGGCGGACCGCCCGAAGTTGGTGCGCACGAGCTCCGTGAGCCGCAGGAAGGTGTCGGGCCCCTGGAGGAGGCTGATGGTGGCGGACAGGGCCGAGATGCCCACGACGGTGAGCTCGGCCGCACTGCCCCGGCCCCCCGGCCGGATGGCAAGCCCCTCCGCGACCAGCAGATCGGCGATGTCCGACGGCATCGACACGGCAATCATGAAGCAGGTCCTCTCGATTGGTCAGTACGCCTGGAACGAGGCCCAGATGATGGGGTGGGGATCGCGGATCTCCTCGCCGTCGAGGTCTTCCCCGCGCACCGAGAACACCTTCCACTCGGTGAGCATCCTCAGCTGCAACCGCCTCAGCAGGTCCGCGTGATCGCCGGTCCGCTGCCCGTCGAGCATCCCCCGGACGAGGAGGTCCTCGAAGGCCTCGGTGAAGGAGGCGTCGCGGATGTCGAGCGAGGTGGCGATCACCTGGTCGGCGCCGGAGTGGATGACGCCCGCCGCGAGTCCCATGCCCTCGCCGCCGAGGGCCGACGCGCTGGAGCTGGAACAGCAGGACAGGATCACCCGCGTGGGCATCGGCAGGAAGGGCGTGCCGTCGTCGAAGGCCCCGAAGAGCTCGCCCGACTCTACGTACGTCTCCTCGGCCAGGGGCAGGGCCGACCAGGCCGGGTCGCTGTCGTGCACCCCGTGACCGCGGTAGAAGAAGACCCCGTGGGTGGAGGGGCCGATCTCGTGCAGGGCGGCCAGCAGGGCGTTTTTGGTCCCGGGGCCGCCGGGCCCGGAGGCGGTCAGGAGCACGTCCGCCTCGTTCACCACGGAGTCCGCGGTCCGCTCGCGCAGCGACCCGTCCGGGTTGTCGCAGGCCAGCAGGAACGGCACGGGTGCGCCGGGCGGCAGCCGGAGGTCGCGGGACGCGCGCTTGAGCTGGGTCGGCGTCGAGGTCCACATCCGCAGGACCGCCTTCTCGATCAGCCGCTCCTCCGTGCCGGGGACCATCGTGATCGCCCAGGGCACACAGGTGAGTTCGCGGGCCGCGGAGATCGTGAGCCGGAGCGGTTCGTCCGCGCCGGACCGCCCCAGCACGTCGACGAGCGGTGGCGGCAGGAGCTGCCCGATGGTGCGGGTGATGATCTGCTCCTCCGCCGACCGCCAGCTCCTCAGGTGGGTGAACGGCTCGTAGAAGTCCCCGGGGCCGCGCTTGTGGGGGAACAGGCTCCACGTCTTGCGTTCGGAGGACTGGGAGTGCCCGGCCAGGCCCAGCAGGACCGGCTTGATCCGGTCGAACTCCCGGAGGTCCTGGACACCGAACCCGGCGGGCTTTCCGTCCCGTGCGAGGAACCAGAAGAGGAGACCGTCCTCGATGTGGGTCGCCCAGAAGACACCCTCGGGCAGCGCGTCGTCCAGTGGCCGGGCCGTGAGGCGCCGCGCCTCCTTCGGCGGCAGCGCGGCGCGGTAGTGGGGCAGCAGGCGGGCCTCGCCCTGGTAGGAGACGGGCTCCGGGAAGTGCAGGAGCGTCGCGTTCAGGGCGTCCTGGTACGCGGTGAAGACGGCCGAGGACACGACCAGGTTCTTGCCGCCGGCCGCGCCGGGCCCGTCCTCCGCGGCCGGGGCGGGTGTCACGGCCCTCCCGGCGCCCTCACCGTCCGGGTCCTCCGTCCCGGCGTCCGCCGTCCCCGTCTTGGCGTCGATCCCGCTCTCGGCGAGCTTCTCGTCGTCATCGACCTCGACCTCGGCGTTGAGCAGGGACTGGAGCCTGCACGACTCGATCAGCTCGGCGACCGTCCGTTCGTCTCCCAGGGCGACCGCCGAGACCAGGGCGGCCCGTCGGGCGGGCCCGAAGTTCTTCCAGAGGGAGAGCCGTTGGGTGTGCGAACACGTCCGGTAGCGCTGTGCGTCCAGCTTCGCCCAGGCGGCCAGGGCCACGGCGAGGCCCTCCTCGTACCGTTCCAGCCCGGTCCAGATGCTCGCGGCCGCCTGCTCCAGCTCCCCGACCAGCCAGTCGTCGGCCCGGTCCGCGGCGAGCCGGGCGAGGGCGCCGGTCAGGAGGCCGAGGGCGCGTTCCGGCTGTGCATCGGCGGCGAGGCGCTCCGCGAGGCAGGAGACGGTGTAGGTGTAGGGGATGATCCCCAGCTCGCGCACCCGCTCGATGCCCTCGGTCGCGTGCGCGCCGAGCAGGGGCTCCGGGTCCAGGATCCGGGCCGCGATCCGGTGGAAGGCGGCGGACGGGCCGTGCGTCGCGCCCTGGAGGAGCTCCAGACCGTCCAGGGCGGCGGCGTGGTCCCCCCGCTTCATCATGAGGACGACCATCTGGGCGTAGGTGCGCCGCTTGTGGCGGGCGGTGCCCCAGTGGAAGGCGGCGCCGATGAAGCACTCGGACGCGGTCGACCAGTCCGCGCAGCGCACGTACTCGCGCCCCAACAGCTCGTAGAGCCGGGCGAGATGGCGGTCCCGGGGCGGCGGCTCGCCCTGCTCCCAGGGCCGGTCGGTCGTCCTGATCAGCATGGCCCGTACCCACGAGGGCCCGGCGCTCCCCGGGGCCTTCGAGTCCGCGATGCTCAGTCCGCCCAGGAATCCGTCGAGTTCGAGCATCTCGCGCTGGAGCCGGGCCGGTAGACCCTCGGAACGCTCCAGACGGGCGTCGAGGCGCGCGGCCGTCCACCGGGTGCCGCGCGTGGAGAGGCCTCCGCGCAGCGGGAGTCTCCGGTCCCGGGCCAGGCGCCCCGCCAGGACGAGAGCATGGTCGTACGCCGTGAACCTCATGTGCTCCCCCGCGTGCCCGCCCATTGAGAGCAGCCATGGTGCCGCGCCCGAACGGCTGAATTCCAGGGAAACGGAATAGTCATACGAATGACCTTGCGGAGGGTCGGCGCCGAGGGGCCCGGGTCCTGCCTCCGGGCGGCGGAACGTCGTGATCCGGCAGTCCGTAGGCGACTATCGGCCCGCTCGGAGCGGAAGGCAGGGGGGATGCCGCCGTACGCCGTCTGACGCGGGCGGCTCGCGCTAGTGTGCGTACGTGAGCTCTCATGTCGTCATCGGTTTTGGACCTGCCGGCGCGGCCACCGCTCGGCTTCTGGCCGAACAGGGCCATTCCGTACGGGTGGTCACCACGTCGGGCAGAAAACCGGAACCCGGAATCCAGCACTTCGCGTTCGACGCGACCGACAGCGCGCGGCTGACCGAGACCGCGCGGGGCGCCGTCGCGATCCACAACTGCGCCGCGCCTCCCTACCACCACTGGGCGCGCGCCTGGCCGCCCCTGGCCTCGTCGGTCCTGGCCGCGGCCGAGGCGACCGGGGCCGTCCTGGTGATGCTGGGCAACCTCTACGGCTACGGCCCGGTGGACGGTCCCCTGACCGAGGAGCTGCCGCTCGCGGCCACCGGCACCAAGGGACGGGTGCGCGCCGCCGTGTGGGAACAGGCACGCGCGCTGCACGAGCAGGGCCGGGTCAGGGCGGTCGAGGTACGGGCCTCGGACTTCTTCGGCCCCGGTGTGACCGACGGCGGCCACCTGGCCGGGCGGGTCCTGCCGCCGCTGCTGCGGGGCAAGCCGGTCTCCACCGTCGGGGACCCGGACGCGCCGCACAGCTGGACCTATCTCCCCGACGTGGCCAGGACCCTGGTCGAGGTCGCGGGGGAGGAGCGGGCCTGGGGGCGGCCGTGGCACGTGCCGACCGAGCCCGCGCTGTCGGTCCGGGAGATGGTCGAGAGGCTGGCCGCCCAGGCGGGTACGGGACCGGTCGCGGTGCGCCGGATCCCGCCGGCCGCGCTGGGCCTGGCTTCGCTCTTCTCCCCGCTGATCCGCGAACTGAAAGAGATCCGCCACCAGTTCGACCGCCCGTTCACCGTCGACGCGCACGCGTACGAGGCGGCGTTCGGGGGACGGGCCACGCCCCTCGACGAACAGGTCAAGGAGACCGTCGACTGGTGGCGCGAGCGCCTGGCGGCCGGCGGGTGACCACGGCGAAGGGGACGGATCCGGCAGTGGACGCAGGGCGCGTGGGGCGCGACGACATAGCCGTCGTGGGGATGGCGTGCAGGTTCCCCGGAGCGCGGGATGTGAACCAGTACTGGCGACTTCTGACGGCGCCGCGGGCACAGTTCTCCACCATCCCGGACTCGCGCTGGCGCACCGCCGCCTTCCTGGGCGACAACGCCCGCGACCCCTCGTCGGCCTACACGGACACCATGGCGCTGCTCCCGGACGTGGGCCACTTCGACGCCGCGCACTACGGCATCCCGCCGCGGCGGGCCAGGGCGATGGACCCGCAGCACCGGCTGCTGATCGACCTCGCCCGCGAGGCGATCCAGGACGCGGGGTGGGAGGCCGACGGCTTCGACCGCGAGGAAACCTCGGTGATCACCGCGCTCACCGAGAGCGGCTACCGCGAGCTCTCCACCCTGCAGATCCGGATGCGCCAGCTGGCCGGCGGCGAGTTCGGCGCGCGGGCGGCCGATCTCCGGTGGCCGGACACGGTCCGCGCGGTCGACGGACTGCACGGCACCTCCGTGGCCGGGCTGCTCCTCAACATGGGGCCGAACACGATCAGTTCGGTCTTCGACCTGCACGGCGAGAGCTACGCCCTGGACTCGGCCTGCTCCGGTGGCCTCATGGCCGTGGCCAACGCCGTACACGCCCTGCGGGCGGGCCGGTCCCGCATCGCACTCGCCGGCGGCGCCCAGCTGATACTCGCCCCCGATCTGCTGATCGGGCTGTGCCGGATCGGCGCCCTCTCCCGCAGCGGCAGGTGCCTGCCCTTCGGCGCGCGGGCCGACGGCTTCGTCCTGGGAGAGGGAGCCGGGGTCCTGGTGCTGCGGCCCCTGTCCGACGCGCTGGCGGCCGGCGACCGCGTCTACGCGGTGATCCGCGGTGTGGGAACGGCCAACGACGGGACCGTGCAGGGCGGCATGTACCCCCGTGCGGCCGGCCAGCTCCGGGCCCTGCGGCGCGCGTACCGGGACGCGGACCTGCCCCCCGACGCGGTGGGCTACCTGGAGGCCCACGGTACCGGGACGACGGTCGGCGACCCCGTCGAGCTCGGCGTCCTGGGCGAACTGCGCGGTGAGGGGGCCGCACCCGCCTACCTCGGGGCGGTGAAGGCGGTGATCGGCCACTCGCTCAACTCCGCCGGGATGGCCGGGCTCATCAAGTCCGTCCTGGCCGTGCAGCGGGGAGTGATACCGCCCCAGCCGGAGTTCGACCCGGCCGACCGCTCCGCGCTGGACGCGGCACGGCTGACCGTACCCACGGAGGCGACCCCGTGGCCGGACGACGGCCGGCCGCGCCGGGCGGGGGTGAGCGCCTTCGGCTTCGGCGGCACGGGCGTGCACATGGTGGTCGAGGAGTGCGCCCCACCGGCCCGGCCCGCGCCGGCCGAGGGACCGCACCGGCTGGTCCTCAGCGCCCGCGACCGGGCCGGGCTGGCCCGCTACGCCCGGGAACTGGCCCGCACTCTCACCGAGGACCGGCCGCCGCTCGCCGCCGTGGCCGACACCCTCGCCCGTAGGACCCCCCTCACGGAACACCTCGCCCTCGTGGCGCAGGACACCGCCGACGCCGCGGCCCGGCTGACCGCGGCGGCCGAGGCCGTCGAGGCGGGTGGCTCCGCAGACCCCGGCCCGGGACGGGAGGCCGTACCGGAGGCCCGTACGGGGACGGAGCGCATGCCCCCGTGCACCCTCCCGCCGAGCCCGCTCGCCCCGCGCCGGCACTGGGTCGTGGACGAGTCGGCGCGCGACCTGCCGGACCCCGCCGCGCCGGTGGAGCGGCCGGGGGAGGCGGAGCCCGCGCGCTCGCCGTGGCCCGAGGGCCCGTCCGCCGCGGCCGTCGTGCTCGAAGAGGTGGCGCGGACCGGTGTCTTCCCGCTCTCCGACGTGAGCGAGCGGATGACGCTGGTGACCGACCTCGGCTTCGACTCCCTGATGCTCCAGGAACTGGAGGTCGGCATCGGCAAGCGCGTACCGGGCTTTCGCGCCGAAGAGCTCTTCACGCCCGGACTCACCGTCGGCCGGCTGATCGCCCTGCTCGATCCGGACCGCGCCGAGCCGGCGCCCCCCGCGCGGCCGTCGCCCCGGGAGACGCAGCCGCAGTGGAGTGCCGCGACGGCGAGCGTCGACGACTTCCCCGAGGTGGGGCGGTTCGAGCAGCGCTTGGGCGCGATCGCCGACAGCGGGGCGCAGTACCCGTACTTCCGCGTCCACGAGGGCACCATCCGCGACACCACGGTGATCGGAGGGCGCGCGTACCTGTCCTTCGGAAGCTACAACTACCTGGGGATCTCCGGACACCCCGCGGTCAACGAGGCAGCGCACCGGGCAGTCGACCAGTACGGGACCTCGGTCTCCGCGAGCCGCGTGCTGTCGGGCGAACGGGAGCTGACGGTCCGGCTGGAGCGGGCACTGGCCGAGTTCCTCGGCGTCGGGGACTGCCTGACGCTGGTGAGCGGCCACGCCACCAACGTCACCGCGATAGGGCACCTCGTCGGCGCGCAGGACCTGGTGGTGCACGACGCGCTCGCCCACGACAGCATCCTCCAGGGCTGCGCCCTGTCCGGGGCGGCGCGACGCCCGTTCGCCCACAACGACATCGGGCAGCTGGAACACATGCTGCGGCTCAACCGGTCCCGCTTCCGGCGGGTGCTGATCGCCGTCGAGGGCGCCTACAGCATGGACGGCGACCTCGTCGACCTGCCCGCCGTGATCGAATTGAAGAAGCGTTACGGCGCCCTGCTGATGGTGGACGAGGCGCACAGCATCGGCACGGTCGGCGAACACGGCCGGGGCGTGGGGGAGTTCTTCGGCGTCGACCGGTCCGACGTTGACCTGTGGATGGGCACCCTCTCCAAGGCCTTCGCCAGCTGCGGCGGTTACCTCGGCGGCTCGGCCCGGATGGTGCGCTGGCTGCGCCACACGCTGCCGGGCTTCGTCTACAGCGTGGGCCTGACTCCGGCCAACGCGGCCGCGGCACTGGCCGCGACCGAGCTGATAGCGGCGGAGCCGCAGCGGGTCCGCGCGCTGCGCGACAACGCCCGGCTCTTCCTCGGCCTGGCCGCCACGGCCGGTCTGGCCACGGGTTCCAGTGCCGACACCCCGATCGTGCCGTGCGTCCTGGGCGACTCGGCGCGGACCCTGCGCGTCGCGGGCGGGCTGTTCGACCGCGGGATCATCGCGGACCCGATCGTGCACCCCGCCGTGGAGGACGGGCTGTCGAGGCTGCGGTTCTTCCTCACCAGCGAACACCGCGAGGACGACATCAGGCGGGCCGTCGCGGTCCTCGCCGAAGAGGTGGCCTCCACGGAGCACTGAACGCCGCCTCCCCCCGGATCCCTCGGATCCCTAGGTTCGCCCTCAGAACAGGGTGCGCTCGATCCGGCTGAGCACGGCGCTCGCGCCGGGGTCGCCGCCCTCGTCCGCGTCCGCCGCCGGGGGAGCGCCGTGCCGGTGCTCGGCGCCGCCCATCCGCTGGGAGAGCAGATAGGCGATGATCTCCGCCTCCTGCTCCTGGACGTCGTCGTACGTCGCGCGCAGGAGCATGTCCCGTACGAGTTGGGGGTCGAGGTTGGGGAAGAGGAGGCGGGCGGCCGCCTCGTCCAGCCCGCCCGCCCCTCGGTGGCAGCAGATGATGTGGCCCAGCTCGTGCAAGATGATGTGCTCCTGATGCGCGCTGGTGGTGTTGGCGTCGTAGAAGATGAGGTCCTCGTCGCGTGCGGCGACCCACATGCCGCACGGATGCGTGGAGGGCATCTGCATCGGGACGAGCGTGATCGGACGGTCGCGCACCTCGCCGAGGTGGCGGCACAGTTCGGCCACGTCGGTCGCCTCGGGGAGATCGAGCTCGGCGATCCGCCGGGCGCCGGCCTTGCGGAGCTTCTTGAGCCCGCTGCGCCGGTCCTGGTCGGCCGACCGCTCCTTCCGGGAGGCCCTCATTCGGGCTGGGAGGAGTCGGTGACGGGCGGCAGGCCCTGCATCTGCCGGTACTGGTCCATGATGGCCGTGATGGCCTGGAGGTTCTCCTTCTTCATCCCGGCCGCGCGCATCGCCACCGCGCGGACCCCGGACTGGCGCAGTGCCTCGATGGCGGCGATCTGGCTGAGCACCGACTCGGCGACCTTGTCGTCGAAGAAGTAGGCGACCGAAACGCCGAAGAAGCGGGCCAGGGCCGCCAGGAGGTCGGGCGAGGGGTTGGAGCGCTTGCCCGTCCGCAACTGCGACAAGTACACGCCCCCGACCTTGAGTTCGGGACTGGCGCGCTTCAGCTCCTCCGCCACCTCGGCATTGGTCCAGTGCTTGCCCTTGGGGCGAACCGTCTTGAACAGGTCGTCGAGGCGCACTGCGAGCAGGGGCCGGTCATCGGACCCGCTTTCCGTCCCGGTCATGGTGAATCTTCCTCCCGTCACCTCCTCGGCATAGCCCTTGGCTATCTGTCAGTTTCACAGATTAGCAGTCAGTTGACAATTGGCCTGGAATCCGCCACCGTTGGGGTCTCGCCGATAGCTGTCAGCTAAGTCGACTCACGGGGGCTTCACAGAGTCGACTGCCGGCGACATCGGACTGGCCCGGCCCTCGGGGGATGGGCCGGGCCAGTCCGTGCGGGAGTCCACCCGTTCGGCCCGATGTGAATCGGGCGGAACGGGCATGCCCGCCCGGTTTGACGGGGGATGCAAACCGGGCGGGAGCTCTCAACTCGCGGTGCCGAGTTTACTGTAGGCGGCTGCGACTTGGGTGAGCCATGCCACTTCCGCACTGAAGTTGTTCGTGTCGCGGTCGTCGAAGTCGCCCGCGTCCTTGTTGTCGTGCGGGACGGTACCGGTCCGCTTGGCGAGCAGAGCCTGCTTGATCTGCGCCGCCTCCGTGAACGCCTGCCGCAGCTCCTCGCTCGCCTCCCCGCCCGGCCCGCCGGGCCGGTCCGCCCCGCCGGCCGTGCGGTCGATGTACGGGCGCAAGTCCCGCCATCCGTCGCGTATTTCGACCACCCGCCGGTGGAGGCGGTAGTCGAGGTCCGAGACCGACGCGCCCGGCGGCTCCAGGGCGATGTCCGGGGAGGCCTCGTACAGGTCCCGCCACAGCGGGTACAGCGCCCGGTAGGTCCGGTAGGTCCGGGACCACTCCAGGAGCCGGGTGGCCGAGGGCCCCCAGGAGGAGTTGGTCAGGCTGAGCGAGAGCAGGACGATGCCCGCGGCGCTGAAGACCGAAGCGGCGACCTTCCAGGCGCCGATGTCGACACCGCCCGCGGCCGTGAGGATGTTGACCGTCCTGGCCATGCAGTAGAGGAAGAGGACCACCGCGGCCACCGAGAGCAGCCGAAGGGCCTGGCGCAGCGTGGCGTTGTCGGTCATCCGCGCGTAGGGGCCGCACTGCCGGTAGATGGCGACGCACGGAACCGCCTGGGAGACGATGAAGACCAGGAGGTACGTGAGCATCAGCGGCTCGCTGGTGCCGTCGAAGTCCGAGGTCGGCCGGCCCGGGCCGTCGGCGATGAAGAACAGGGCCGTCAGCACCACGTCGAGGACGATGCCGGAGACCAGCCAGTAGCGCGTCCTGCGCACCGTCGCTTCGTCCGCGGCCGCCCACCGGAGCAGGATGATCTGCGCGCTGACGCAGAAGGCGACCGCGGCCAGGTGCATGACGAGGATGGCGAGGTTCCCGACGCCCAGGAGGCTCTTGCCGCCCATGGCGAAGGCACCCATGGTGAAGGTGAGGCACTGGAGCAGCAGAGTGGCGATCAGCGTGCGGTAGGCGCTGTCCCGCCAGCTGCGGCGTGCCTGGCGCAGCCGGTAGATGAGCGCCGCGTACGAGGACAGCGCCGCTATGACGAAGCAGAGGGTTCTGGTGGTGTTCACATCCCGCTTTTCTGCACGTGCCGCGCTTGCGGCGGACAGGGGTTCAGTCGGTGGTCTCGCCCGAGGGGACCACGAGCCCGATGCTCTCGGCCGCCACGGCGATGGAGTAGTCGAAGAACGCGGCCTCGTCGCGGACGCTGTCGTGGGTACGGCTGAAGACCTGGAACACCAGGAGCCCGATGAGGTTGCTCCACAGGACGATGCCGCGCTCGATGATGTCCGAGAACGGAGCCTCGGGCACACCGCCGAACGCCTCCACGGCGGCCGGCAGGAGCAGCGGCGGACCGGGCACCGCCCGCCGGGGCGGGGTGAGTTCACCGCCCATGAGAGCCGACCGCACGATGCCGGCGAGCACCCCGGGGGTGCGCGAGGCCGGCGGCACCGTGTCCTGCGGGGCGTGGTAGCCGGGCACGGGGGAGCCGTAGACCAGGGTGAACTCGGCCGGGTTGGCGAAGGACCACCGGCGCAGCGCGCGCGTCACCGCGAGGAGCCGGGCGCCCGCCGTGGCGCCGGCCTTCACGGCGGCCTCATCGGCCTCCTCCATCGCGGCGCCCGACGCGTCGTAGGCGTCGATGACCAGTGCGGTCAACAGGTCGTCCCGGTGCGGGAACACGGCCTCGACATCGGTGACGGCGAGATGGCCCGCGCGGGCCACCGCCTCCGGAGACAGCCCCGCCGCCCCCAGCTCCGCCAACTGCCCGCGTGCGGTGTCCTTGATCACCGTCGTGAGCTTCGCGCGCGCTGCGTCGTCGCCGTTCGAACTTGCTGCGGAATTCATGCCGGAACCGTACCCGCCGCCGGCAACACCCGTCAGTGCCGCCTCCGGAGCACCCCGGCCCGGCGCCGAAATCCGGCCACGGCGCGGCATCCGCGGCCCTCGGAGGGCGTGACATGCAGGTCGAATCCGGCCGTGCCACTCTGTTCACACGGCCTCGGGGACCAGGCAGCCGCGACGAACGGAGCGCGCTGTGAGCAGTCCGATCCACTCCGTCCACTCCGCACGGACGCGGCGGGGCCTGGCCGCCGCCTGCGCCGCGCTGCTCTTCGTGGCGCTGGCCCCGGGTACGGCGGCCGCGGCGGATCCCTCGCCCTCGCCCTCTCCGTTGCCTTCGGGTGACGCGGAGCAGGGCCGGCTCGACCCGCGCATCACCGAGATCATGCGGAAGCCGCAGTACAGCCATGCCCAGTGGGGCCTGCTGCAGACCGAACCGGACGACGGGCGCGTGGTGCACAGCATGTTCCCCGGCCAGTTCTTCATCCCCGGCTCCACCGCCAAGCTGATCAGCGTCTCGGGCCCGTGGCAGACCCTCGGCGCGGACCACCGCTTCGTGACCCCCCTCTACGCGGTCGGCGAGCGCACCGGCGCCACGCTCACCGGCGACCTCGACCTCGTCGCCCAGGGCGACCTCACCATGGGCGGCAGGACACGGCCCGACGGCACGGTCGCGTACACCGACCTCGACCACACCTACGCCAACGACTTCCCCGGCGCGACCCTCACCCCGGAGAACCCCCTCGCCGGGATCGACCAGCTCGCCCGGCAGGTCCGTGCGTCCGGCATCACCCGCGTCGACGGCGACGTGATCGTCGACAGCCGGCTCTTCCTCCCGGACCCCGTCCTCGACCCCACCCCCACGCCGCTGATCATCAACGACAACCTGATCGACCTGATGACGACCCCCGGGGACCGGGCCGGCGCGGACGCCCGGCTGGACTGGCGGCCGAAGGTCGCCCCGTACCAGGTCACCTCCACCGTGAAGACCGTCGCGGCCGGCGAGCCGACCGCCGTCACGGTGACGGCCACCGACGGCGGCACCCGGATCCGGCTGTCCGGAACCATCGCGGCGGACGCCGAGCCCCTGCTGCGCACCTCACCGATCACCGATCCGGCCGCCTTCGGCCGTACCGCGCTGATCGAGGCGCTCGGCCGGGCCGGGGTACGGGTCACCGCGGACCCGGCCGGCCCCAACCCGGCCGCCCGGCTGCCGCGGGACTACGCGGGGCGGCCGCGGGTGGCCGCGTACACCTCCCCGCCCTACGCCCAGTACGCCAAGCTGATCCTCAAGGTCAGCCACAACCTCGGCGCCAACCTCGGCATCTGCCTGATGGCCGTCACGACCGGCAGCCGCCAGTGCGAGGACGGCTTCCCGGTGCTCGCCGACTTCCTGGACCGGGCGGGCGTCGACCGCAAACAGGCCCAGCTCATGGACGGCCGGGGCGGCAACCCCGCCGACCGCGTGACCCCGCGGGCGCTGGTGCAGATGCTGGCGTACTGGCAGCGCACCCCCGACGCGCGGCTCTTCCGGGAGGCTCTGCCGATCCTGGGCGTCGACGGGCTGCTGGCCGAGAACTGCCGCAGCTGCCCGGCGCGCGGGAAGGTGTTCGCCAAGACCGGCGCGGCCGTCGGAGGCGACGCCCTCAACGACCGGCTGGCCGTCGGCGCCATCACGATCGCCGGCTACCTCGACAAGGGCGGCGGCCGCTACGACACCTTCTACGCGGGGGTCAACGGCGCCTCCACCCCGACCGCCGACCCCGCGGGGGTGCTGACCATCGCCAACGACCTCGCCCTGATCGCCGCCTACCTCCAGGAGGCTCCCGCCCCCTCGCCCTCACCCTGATCGCGCGTCCCCGCAGGGGTGACGGGTGTCCCCGTCACCCCTGCGGGGCCCTCACACGGTGATCACCGTCTTGCCCACGAGCTCCCGGGACTCGATCGCCGCGTGCGCCGCCGCCGCGCGTTCCAGGGGGAAGGTGGCGCCGATCACCGGGCGCAGGGTGCCCTCGGCCGTCGCCCGCAAGGCCTGCGCCGCGAGTGCGGCGTGCTCCGGGGTCGTCAGTTGCACGTCCGCGATGCCGAGCAGGCGGACGCCATTGGCCGCCGCGTCCGCCGGGGGCACCGGGGCGAAGCCGCCCGTGGGAGCGCCGTGGGCCGAGAACCGGCCGCCCGCCCGGACCAGGGAGAACGCGGCCAGGCCGACCTCGCCGCCCACCCCGTCCAGGACGACGTCCGCGCCCGTGCCGCCCAGCGCCTCGCGGGCCCGTTCCACCCAGCCGGGGCGGGCCGCGTCGACCACGGCGTCCGCTCCCAACTCCCTTACCAGGGCGGTCTTGCGGTCGCCGCGGGCCACGCCGACGACCCGGGCGCCCGCCGCCTTCGCCAGCTGGACCAGTACGGTGCCCATGCCGCCCGAGGCGCCCAGGATCAGCACCTGCTCGCCGGGCCGCAGCGCCGTGGTGTCCAGCAGCCGGGCGGCCGTCACACCGTCGTGCACCAGGGCCGCGGCATCGGTGAAGGAGACCGAGTCCGGTACGGCGGCCAGTCCCTCGGCCGGGGCCACGGCCAGCTCCGCGTAGCCCCCGCCGGCGATGCCGAGGGAGGCGACGACCCGGCGGCCCCGCCAGGCCGGGTCCACTCCCTCGCCGGTGGCGCGGACGGTACCGGCTATGCCCCCGCCCGGCAGGTAGGGCGCGGTGACCTGGAAGTGCTCGCGGCCCCAGCCGCCGCGCACCTGGGTCTCCACGAAGATCGTGTCCACGGCGGCGACGGCGACCAGCACCTGTCCGGGGCCGGCCACCGGCTCGGGCACCTCCGTGGGAACCAGTACCTCCGGACCGCCGAACCCGATCGCCTGTGTCGCACGCATGGCACTCACCCCTCCGGCAGGGCCTCCGGTCTCTCCGGTGCCCGTGCCGCGAGCCTCGGACATCAAGCGCGGTTGAGGTCAAGCGAGGGCCGTCCGCCCCTCGGGGCGTCGGCCGCGCGGACTTTTACCCCGCGTTTAGGCAGGTGTCAAGTCCCGAGATTCCGGAACATGACCCGGGGGTGCCGTCCGGGGCTTACTTGAGGAGCGGAAAGGAAACGAAGCGAAAGGTACAGAAGGAACTCCTCGCAAAGGGACTCCTCCTCTCGCCAGTATCACCGCACCGTCCCGGAAATCCGGGCAGGTCAATATCCCTCTTGAATCGGTAGGAGAAAACCATGAACCGCAAGATGCACACCAACAGCACCGTCCGCCCCACCCGCAAGGGCTTCCGCTTCGCGACGCTGGCTGCTTCGGCCGCTGTGGTGCTCGGAGGGATCCTCGTGCCGGCCTCTGCTGCGACGGCGGCTCCGATGCCCGACCACGTGCACTCCATCCTCCTCCCGACCGACGGAGGCGCCGGAGGCAAGGGTGGCAAGGGCGGGAGCGGCGGCCTGGTAGGAGGCGGTGGCGGTTCCGGCGGTGCCGGTGGCGGCAGCGTCAACGGTACCGGTGGTAAGGGCGGCCTCGGCGGCGACGGTGGGGACGGGTTCCTCGTCGGCGGTGGCGGCGGTGGCGGTGGCGGTGGCGGCGAGGGCCGCATCGGTGGCGCCGGCGGCGACGGCGGCAAGGGCGGCTTCGGCATCCTCGAAGGCGGCGGCGGTGGCGCCGGCGGTGGCGGCGGTGACGGCCGGCTGCTCGGCGGCAAGGGCGGCAACGGCGGCAAGGGCGGCTTCAGCTTCTTCCAGGGTGGTGCCGGAGGTGACGCCGGTGACGGTGGCTTCGGCGGCCTGATCGGTGGCCTCGGCGGCGACGCCGGAGCGGGTGGTGGCTCCATCTTCTAAAAGGCGCACCCGATCCGACGGGGTGGAGGCCCTCCCGGCCTCCACCCCCCAACCCCCTCCACACCTCTTGTCCTACGAAAACGGAGAACCCCATGTTCACGTGCACCTGGCAGCGTCCGCTCATCCTGGCGGCGGCCTCCCTGGCCCTCGTCACCGGTACGGCCTGCGCCGCGCAGGCGTCGGAGTTCAAGGCCCCGGCGGGCACCAGCTCCTCGGTCGCGGCGGAGCAGCCCACGCACTGCGCCCTGGGTGGCCATGGCGGCGAGGGCGGCAAGGGTGGCAAGGGCGGCAGGGGCGGTCAGCCCGGCGAGCCGGGTGAGCCCGGCAAGCCCGGCGGAGTGGGCTGCTTCCGGTTCGACGACCTGCCCGACAAGTCGAAGTCCGACCTCTCGATGGTCGACAAGGTCCACATCGTGATGATCCTGCTGGTCGACGACTCGGACGACATGAAGGAGAAGATCGCCAAGAAGTACGACATCTCCGAAGACCAGCTCGACAACCTGAAGGACGACTACCTGGAGGGCAACTGGATCGCCCTGATGGGAGACGGCTTCTCCTCCTCGACCTGAGGAACGAATCCCCCTCGGGGCGCTCCGGCCCGATGCGGCCGGAGCGCCCCGAGTGTTTTGCGCCGGCGGAATGGTCCACGGCGAGGAATTCGACCAATCGAACCGCGTAGCGGACATCAGTTTCCAGACAAGGGAGAATCTCATGCGCGTGCGATCTTGGAAGTTCCGTCTCGGTCTTCTCGTCTCGACGACTCTGCTCGGTGCCGGTGCGATGACGACGGCCGCCACGGCGGCGCCGGCGCTGCCGAGCCAGCCGGTCGAGACGGCCGTCACCCAGCAGCACGGTCCCGCCCCCGGCGGCGGTGACACCCAGACCGGCGGGAACCGCTTCGGCCGCAACGGAGCGATCGGCAAGTTCGGTGACCAGATCACCGGCAAGGTCAAGGTCGACAAGGACAGCGTCCGCGTCGGTGACAAGGTCTGCGCGGGCAAGTGCAACGGCTCGGTCAACGGCACCGAGGGCGGCAAGGGCGGCATCTGCGCCGGCCTCTGCAACGGCAGCGCCAACGGCGGCACCGGCGTGACGGGCCGGCCCGGCGGCGGCACCGGCGGGACGGGCGGCAACGGCGGAGTCTGCGCCGGCGTCTGCCACGGCAGTGTCAACGGCGGCGACGGAGGCACCGGCGGGGCGGCGTCGCCCGGCGGCGACGGCGGCGAAGGCGGCCTCGGCGGCGATGGCGGCCTCTGCGTCGGCATCGGCTGCGAGACCAGCGGATTCGGCGGTCGCGGCGGCAGCGGCGGCATGGGCTGACCCCCACCGGCAGCGCCACGCAACGGGTCCCCGGCACCACGTGCCGGGGACCCGTTCCGTTTCGAAGGGGCACTCGTATGGATCACTCGATAGACTTCAGACATGGAAGAGCGGCCTGGCGCGTCACTTTCGCACCAGAGCCGACACCGTCGCGTCGAGCGCGACCCGTTCAGCCATGTCGTCCCTCGGACGACGCTCCATCGAGGACGGGGTCGGCATGATCGGCACCTTCGCCCACGGACATCGCGTCGGCGCCGCGCCGTCGTCCGGCCGGCCGGCTGAGGCGGGCACCTGATGGCCGCCTCGGCATCCGACCTGAGCGTGTACACGGGCCGGCCCTCCGGCCTGATCGGCAAGCAGATCGCGGGCTACCGGGTGGAGCGCCTGATCGGCCGCGGCGGCATGGCCGTCGTCTACTCCGCCAAGGACCTGCGCCTCGACCGTACGGTCGCACTCAAGCTCATCGCCCCCGAGCGCGCCCGCGACGACACCTTCCGCCGCCGCTTCACCCACGAATCACGGGTCGCCGCGAAGATCGACCACCCGCACATCGTGCCGATCTTCGAAGCCGGTGAGACCGACGGCGTCCTCTACATCGCCATGCGGTACGTCTCCGGGCTCGACCTGCGGGCCCTGCTGGACCGGGAGGGACCGCTCCCCGTCGCGAAGGCCCTGCGCATCGCCTCCCAGGTGGCGTCCGCCCTCGACGCGGCCCATGAGCACGACCTGGTGCACCGGGACGTCAAGCCCGGCAACATCCTGGTCGCCGCGGGCACCGACAGCGACCACCCGGAACACATCTACCTCACGGACTTCGGCCTGACGAAGAAGTCCCTGTCGCTCAGCGGGTTCACCACGGCGGGCGAGTTCGTCGGCACCCTCGACTACATGGCGCCGGAACAGATCACCGGCCGCCCGGTCGACGGCAGGTGCGACCTCTACAGCCTCGCCTGCGTCGTCTACGAAACCCTCGCCGGCGGGCCCCCCTTCGTGCGCGACGAGGACGTGGCGCTGCTGTGGGCGCACCAGTACGACCAGCCGCCGCCCCTGACGGAGAGGCGGCCCGAGATCCCGCCCGCCGCCGACGAAGTCCTGGCCAAGGCCCTGGCGAAGGTTCCGGAGGACCGCTACGACTCCTGCCTGGAGTTCGTGGGGGCCCTGCGCGCCGCCGCCGGAGGCGGCACCAGGCGGGAGGACGGCACGTCGCACCGGGTGGAACCCCTGGAACCGCCGCCGGACCCGCCGATCTGGGCCCGGCCGGTCTTCCTCGCCCCGACCGGCGGACCGTAGGGACCGCAGCCCTCAGAACCCGACGAGCGACTGCTCGGCCCAGATGGTCTTGCCGAGGGCGGAGTGCCGGGTCCCCCAGCGCTGGGCGAGCTGGGCGACCAGCAGCAGCCCCCGCCCTCCCTCGTCGAACGTCCGGGCACGACGCATGTGCGGGGCGGTACTGCTCGCGTCGGAGACCTCGCAGAGCAGGGTGCTGTCGTCGTGGATCAGCCGCAGCTCGATGGGGGGCGCCCCGTAGCGGATGGCATTGGTCACCAGTTCGCTGACCACGAGCTCGGTGACGAAGGCGGCCTCGTCCAGCCCCCAGGCCGTCAGCTGCTCGGTGGTGTACCGGCGGGCCTGGGCGACGACGGACGGGTCGGACGGCAGCTCCCAGACGACGACCTTGTCGGCGTGCAGGGCCCGGGTCCGGGCGACGAGCAGGGCGACGTCGTCGTCGGGACGGTGGGTCAGCAGAGCGGCCAGAACGCGGTCGCAGACCGTGTCCAGGCTGGCGGCGGGGCGTACGAGGGCCGCGAACATGCTGTCCAGGGACTCGTCGATGTCACGCTCGCGGGGTTGCAGCAGGCCGTCGGTGTACAGGGCGAGGAGGCTGCCCTCGGGAATCTCGGCCTCGATGGTCTCGAACGGCAGGCCCCCCAGGCCCAGCGGCGGTCCGGCCGGGACGTCGAGGAGGTAGGCGGAGCCCTCCGGGGAGACCACGGCGGGCGGGGGGTGGCCGGCCCGGGCGACCGTGCAGCGGCGGGTGACCGGGTCGTAGACCACGTACAGGCAGGTGGTCCCGATGCCGCCGGCGGCCTCCGCGGCGGCCCCTTGCTCGCCCTCGTCGGCGGACAGGTGGATGATCAGGTCGTCGAGGTGGGTGAGCAGCTCGTCGGGCGGCAGGTCGACGTCGGCCAGCGTGCGCACCGCGGTGCGCAGTCGGCCCATGGTGGCGGAGGCGCGGATGCCGTGGCCGACGACGTCCCCCACGACGAGGGCCACCCGTGCGCCGGACAGCGGGATCACGTCGAACCAGTCACCGCCCACGCCGGCGTCGGTACCGGCGGGCAGGTAGCGGGAGGCGATCTCCAGGGCCGGATGGTCGGGCAGCGAGTGCGGCAGCAGGCTGCGCTGCAGCGTCATCGTGGTGGTGTGCTCGCGGGTGTGCCGGCGCGCGTTGTGGATGCTGACGGCCGCCTTGGACGTGAGCTCCTCGGCCAGCCACAGGTCCTCCGGGTGGAAGGGGTCCTGCCGCTGGTGCCGGCTGAAAACGGCCAGACCGAGCGTGGTCCCTCCGGCGCGCAGCGGCACCATCATCATCGAGTGGGTCCCGGAGTGGCCGATCCAGGCGGCCCCGGGGTCCTGGGCGACCCAGCGGGCGACCGCCGGGTCCGTGGTCGTGTACACGGCGCCGCGGCCCGCGGCCAGACACTCGACGGGAGGTGACAGCGCCGGATAGACGGCCGTTCCGCCGACCGGGACCTGGGACTCCAGGCTTCCCTCCAGGAGCGAGCGCACGGCGATGTGGGTCACGGTGACCGGCCCCGCCGCCGGCCTGGAGGAGTGCTCGTCCGCGCGCGGCGGAGGCTCCAGCAGGTCGACGACCGCGAAGTCGGCGATCCGGGGGACGGCCGCGTCGGCGAGCTCCTCCGCGGTGCGCGCGCTGTCGATGGTGGTGCCGATGCCGGCGGTGTCGACGTCCGACAGGAGCAGCTGCGGCCGCTCACCGGCGGCTCCGCTCTTCTCGTGCGCGGCCAGACAAACGGCGCGCACCCGTCCGTCGGCGTCGCGCAAGGGGGCCAGCGAGGCCGCCAGGCCCTGCTCCGTCCGCGCGCCCGTGGGACGGACGAAGGCATCGACGTGCTGCGGCTCCCCCGTCTCCACCACCAGGCGCATCCTGCGCTCGGTCTCGTCGCTCACCGGATCCGGGGCGATCTCGGGCAGCCGCAGCCCGCGCATCTCGGTCTCCGTGAGGGACAGCGCGCGCTCCATGCCGGCGTTCGCCCGCACCAGCCGCAGGTCCGCGTCGAAGACCGCGAGGAAACAGGGGGACTGGGTGAACGTCCACTCCTTCAGCGCTTCACCCCAGGGCGTACGCGGCTCACCCGGCACGGCGGACACCACGAACCACTTGGTGTTCCCGCCCGTGGACGTCCAGCGGTGCGCGAGCAGTCTCAGCTCCAGCCGCCGGCCGTCCCGGTGCCGCAGCGCCACGGTGCCGCTCCACCGGTCCTGCCCGGACGGGATCCGCCCCGCGCTCTCGTCGATCTCCTCGGGGTTCCCGGTGTTCCCGGCGCCGTCGGCGAGCAGGCGGGCGGCGGGCAGTCCCACGATCTCGGCGGGCGCGTAGCCGAGCAGCCGATGGGCGTCCTCGCTCCACTCGGTCACGATGCCCTGCTCGCTGAGGGTGGCCGTGGCCGTGTAGGTCGATCCGTCGGAGGCGTTCGTCTCCGCCGGCCGCTCACCAGGAGAGGTGGGAAGTTGCTCCATCGCCGCTCATCTCGCCCTCGCTAGTTCCCTCGCCGTGCTTCCACGGCAACCCGCACGGCCAGGGGCTCCACTGACAAGCATCATCCGGCGGGCCAAGGAGCACCAACGCAGTGCTGCCAAGGGGGTGCGCTCAGCCCGCCGGACCCGGGGAGGGCGCGAGGACGAGGGCGAGGACCGCGTTCCCCTCCCGCCACACCCTCGCGCGGCGCCGTCCGCTGAGCACGGGCGGCCGGAGACCGAGGATTTCGACGCGGCGCGGGGCGGCGCCGAAGATGCTGCTCCGGTCGGCCTTGACCGCGGCCTCCTTGAGCGCCCAGGCGCCGGCCAGGTCATCGGGCCGGTCCGTCCCGATGCGGGAGAGCTCCCCGGGGGAGAAGACGTGGTCCGCGACACGGCGTACGGCGGCGGCCGAGGCGGTCTCGCACAGGTCCACGCCGACCGCTTCGGGTGCGAGGGCCGCGGCGACGTGGCGGGCGGTGTGGCTGAGGGAGACGTGCACGGCCGGCATCGGGCTGCCGTGGACGACGACGTACGGGCTGCAGTCGTCCCGGGGGAGGATCTCCACCTCGTCGGCCGGTGCGCCGAGGGCATCGCCGACCAGGCGCTTGGCGAGCAGCCGGCCGGCCGTCCACTCGGCCTGCCGGCGGGCCGGCAGCGCGTGGACCACCCGCCGCTCGGCCGGGGACAGGAACGGGGTCTCGTCGAGGTCGGCGAAGCGGGCCACGAGGAGGCGCGCTCCGCCCCATCGGTGGATGCGGCCCGGTGCGATCGGCCGGAAGGCGGTGTCCACGACGGAGTCCAAGGCGGTCAGGTTCATGGCCGCGGGGTCAGGCCGCGCGGGCCGTGGTCAGGTGCTGCAGCTCGTGCTCCAGCGAGGTCACCGCGTGCCGTATCTGGTCGGGCGTGTGCTCACAGGTGATGAAGAAGCGCAGCCGGGCCAGTTCCTCCGGCACGGCCGGATAGAGGATCGGGTTGACGCTGATGCCCTGCTGGAACAGGGCCTCCGCGAGCCGCAGGGCCTTCAGCGAGTCCCCGACGATGCACGGGACGACCGGCGTGTCGTGGCTGTCCCCGACGTCGATCCCCGCATCGCGGGCGAGGCTGACGAACAGCGCGGCGTTCTCCGCGAGGCGTGCCACGCGCTGCGGCTCGGCGCGCAGCAGGCGCAGTGCGGTCAGGGACGCGGCGGTGTCGGCCGGGGTCATACCGGCGCTGAAGACGAAGCCCGGCACGGTGTAGCGCAGGTACTCGACGACCGAGCGCTTCCCGGCGACGTAGCCGCCACAGCTCGCCAGCGCCTTGGACAGCGTGCCCGACCACAGTTCGACCGCCGAGCGGTCGATGTCGAAGTACTCGCCGATGCCGCGTCCCGTCGCGCCGATCGTCCCTATGCTGTGCGCCTCGTCGATCATCAGCAGCGCGCCGTGCCGGCGCTTGACCTCGACGAGGGCGGGCAGGTCGGCGATGTCGCCGTCCATGCTGTAGACGCCCTCGATGACGACGAGGACCCGCCGGTACTGGTGGCGGACCTGGGTGAGGATCGCGTCCAGGGCGGCCGCGTCGTTGTGCGGGAAGGGCCGCCGGGTCGCGCCGGAGAGCTTGCACCCCTGCAGGATGCTGTCGTGGGCCAGGGCGTCGTGGATGACGAGGTCCCCGGGGCCGACGAGGTGACCGATCACGGTGACGTTGGTGGCGTGCCCGTTGGCCAGGGTGACCGCGGCCTCGCACGAGAGCCGGCCGGCGAGCTCCGCCTCGAGTTCCAGGTGGAGCGGACGGCTGCCGGACAGCAGCCGGCTGGCCGACACCGAGGTGCCGCAGCGCTCGATCGCGTCCCGGGCAGCCTCGTTCACCTGGGGGTGTGTCGCCATGCCCAGGTAGTTGTAGCTGGAGAAGGAGAGGAGTTCCCGGCCGTCGACGACGGTCGTGTCCGTCATACCGCGTTCGTGGACGAGGAAGTACGGATTGGGCACCCCCAGCCCGGTGAGTGCGGAGATGCGCTCGCCGTGGGCGGTGACCTCCGGGAAGCACTCGATCCGCGTGTGCTCCTCGGGCAGCGGCGCGGTGGGCGGGTCGGCCGCCGGCGTCGGCGGGCTCTCCTCGCCGTGACCGGCCCGCTGTACGGGGAAGCCCTCGGGTGCGGTGGCGGGTGTGGCGGCGGGTGCGGGTGCGGGTGTGGCCGCCGGTGTGGCCGCCGGTGTCGCGTCCGCGCCGCAGCCGTTCGCGATCGACGCCGCGATCCTTCCGGCGGTCGGCCGGTCGGCGGCGCTCTCGTCAAACGTCCACTGCGGCCACTGCCGGGTGAGGGCGGTGAACAGGTCGGTCAGCATCAGCGAGTCGAAACCGAGCTCGTCGATCAGCAGCTGGTCGACGCGCAGGTGACTCACCGGGAAGGCACTGATCCGGGCCACGTGCGCGAGCACGCCCTCGGTGAACTCGTCGATGTCGCCGGCCGGTGAGGGCTCCTCCGCGGCCGGCGGGCGGGAAACCGGCGGGTCGGCCGGTGTGGCGGGGGCGACGGGCACCGGCGCCGGTCCGACCGGCTCGGCGGCCTCCGCGGCCCGGTTCCGTACGGGAAGTGCCTCGGTGAGCCCGGCGAGCAGCGTCACCTGCTGCCGGACCAGCCGGAGCAGCTCACCCATCGGGTCGTTCGCCGGGGCGGCCACGGGGGTGTCGATCGGGGTGTCGATCGGGGCGTTCATCGAGGTCTCCTCGGGGGATACGGGCCGGGGCGGCTGCGCGGTGGCGCCGGCGTCCGCCTTCTTGGCGGGGCGTCCGCGCGGCACCCAGTAGGACTGCGTGTCGAGCTTCGCCACCGGCAGGTCCAGCAGGCGGCGCTCCTCCTCGGGCACCAGGGCGCGCGGGTCGACCGGGACGCCCAGGACCGCGAGCCGGGCGAGGGCGCGTACGAAGCCGCGCCCGCCGTCCGGCGTCACCTCGCCGGCGGGTACGACGTGCACGTCGCCGTGGCCGGTGAGGTTGCGGCGGACCGAGGCGAGGAGCGAGCTCCCGCCGGTCACCTGGAGGAAGACCCGCGCCCCCTGCTCGTAGGCGGTCCGGACGGCGTCGCCGAAGTGGACCGGGGCGGATGCGTGCCGGGCCCACAGTTCGCGCAGCTCATCGGGGTCGGCGCAGACCTCGGCGTGCACGGACGAGACCAACGGCAGCACCGGGCCGGCGATGCGGAGGGCGGCGAGGTCCGCGCGCACGCTCTCCTCGGCGGAGGCCAGCCGCGGCGAGTGGAAGGCGTTGGACACGTCCAGCGCCACCGTGACCACCCCGGCCTCGGCGCAGGCCTGCCGCACCGCGGCGAGACCCTCCGGCGTACCGCTGACCACGACCTGTCGCGGCTGGTTGAAGCAGGCGAGCCACACGTCGTCGATGCCGGTCATGAGCCGGCGGCAGCTGTCCTTGTCGGTCTGTACGGCGAGCATCCCGCCCCCGAGGCCCGTCTCGGCCTCGCGGAGGGCCGCGCCCCGGTGGACCAGCAGCCGGACGGTGTCCTCGTCGGTGAGCGCGCCGGCCGCCGCGGCGGCCGCGAACTCCCCGACGCTGTGGCCGAGCGCGAGGTCGGGCGCGACGCCGCAGTGGGCGAGCAGCCGGGTCGCGGCGATCTGTACGGTGCCGAGCAGCGGCTGGCACACCTCGGTGCCGGCGAGCCGCCGACCGAGCTCCTCGTGGTCGCCGTGGGCGGTCGGGGCCTCGCCGTACAGCAGGTCCGCGAGATCGAAGCCGGCGTCGCGGCGGGCGACGGCGCTGAGGACGTTGACGTCCGTGCGGAAGCCCGAGAACCGTTCGTAGAGGTCCCGCATCATGTCCGGCCGCTGGCTGCCCTGGCCGGGGAAGAGGAACGCGATGCGGCGCGCGGCCTCCGGCAGGGGCGCGTCGGCGGCGTAGGCGCCGTCGCCGAGGTCGCCGCGGGAGCCTTCGGCGAGCTGCCCGCGGGCGTGGCGCAGCCGCCGGGTGAACTCCTCCGTGTCGGCGGCCACGATCGCGAGCCGCGTCCTGAGCGGCTCGCGCGCGCCCAGGGTGTGGGCCAGCGCGGCGATCGGCACGGGGGCAGTCTGCTCCAGCATGTCGAGCACCTCGTCGATGTGCCGTTCCAGCAGCTCGGGGCTGCCGGCCGACAGGAGGAGCAGCTGGGGCCGGGGGCCTTCGGCGCGTACCGGGACGTCGCCGCGGTCGGGGGCCGACTGCTCCTCGAGCACCACGTGCACGTTCGTGCCGCCGAAACCGAAGGAGCTGACGGCGGCCCGCCGCGGGGTGCCCGCGGCCGGCCAGGGCCGTGCGGTGTCGGCGAAGCGCAGGCCCGCGGCGGAGACACCCAGGTCGGGATGGGGCCTGGTGACCGGCTGCGGCACGATCGTGCGGTGGTGGACGACCAGGGCCGTCTTGATCAGCCCGGCGATGCCCGCCGCGGACAGGGCGTGCCCGATGAGGGCCTTGCCGGAGCCGAGGTAGCACAGCGAGGGGTCGTCGTCGGGGTACTCCGTGCGCAGCCGGCGCAGCGCCTCCACCTCGGCACGGTCGCCCGTGGTGGTGCCGGTGCCGTGGGCCTCGATGAAGCCCACGGAGGACGGGGCGACCCCGGCGTCGTCGTAGGCCCGGCGCATGGCGCGCAGCTGGCCTTCGGAGGTGGGGACCAGCGGGCCGGGGGACGCTCCGTCGTTGGCCGAGCCGATGCCCCTGATCACCGCGTAGACGCGGTCGCCGGCGGCGAGGGCGTCGGCGAGCGGCCGTACGACGACGGCGCCGGCGCCCTCGCCGAGGACGAAGCCGTCGGCCGCCTCGTCGAACGGACGGCACACCCCGGTGGCCGACAGCGCGCGGAGCCTGGAGAAGCCGACCAGGCTGTCCGGGGTGAGGTTGAGGTACACGCCGCCGACGACGGCGATCCGGCAACTGCCCTGGCGGAGCTGGGCGATCGCCTGGTCGAGGGCGACCAGCGAACCGGAGCAGGCGGCGTCGACGGCGAAGCTGGGGCCGCCGAGGCCGAAGTGCCGGCTGACGGTACCGGCCGCCATGTTGAGCAGGCTCCCGGGCAGGGTGAAGGAGTGGATGGTGCCGAGCTCGGCTGCCTGCTCCCGGATGGCGTCGACGCCGCCGGGGCGGTCCGCCGCCTGCGACTCCTCGGCCAGGGAGATGGCCCGCAGGGGAGCGGCCATGAGGTCCTTGTAGTCGGACACCGACACTCCGAAGAAGACCCCGGTGTTCTCGCGGTCGAAGTCGCCACGGCCCATCCCCGCGTCGTCGAGGGCCTCGCGGGCGATGTCGAGCATCAGCCGGTGCTGGGGGTCCATGGACCGGGCGCGTGCGGGCGGGACCCCGTAGTGCAGGGCGTCGAAGCGGTCCACGTCGTCCAGGAACGCGACCTGGTCGGTGTACGCGGCGTTGGGGGCCGACCGGTCGCCGGGCCGGTGGAAGGTCTCGTGGTTCCAGCGCTCGGCCGGGACGGCGGAGAACTGGCGTTCCCCGCTCAGCAGGAGCTTCCAGTAGGCGCGGATGTCGGGGGCGCCGGGGAAGCGGCAGCCGAGTCCGGTGATGGCGATGTCGGTCATGACGGGTCTTCCTTGTCGTGATCCCCCGGGCGGGGGTGGGGTGTGTCGGAACGGGGTGCGGGGGGTGCGGGACCGGGGTGTACGGGGACGAGGCCTGTGCCCCGGTCGGTCAGCGGCCCGCGGGTGCGCGCGCGTGGGGGCGGGCGGGCGTACGGGCCGCGGCGCGGCCGTGTGGGGGACACCGGCCCGGCGGGCACCTCCGGGGCGGGGGAGGAGCGGCCACCGGGCGCGGCGCCTTGGGTCTGAGCAGCCGTGGTGCCCACCAGTTCAGGCCGCCCGCCAGACGCATGAGCGCCGGTACGAGGACTCCGCGGACGAGCGTGGCGTCGAGCAGCACGCCGAGGCCCGCGCCGATCCCGAAGAACTGCAGGAGGGACACCTGGGAGGTGCCGAAGCTCAGCAGGGTGAAGGCGAGCAGGGCGCCGGCGGTCGTGACGATCCCGCCCGTGCGGGCGATGCCGGAGACGATCGCCGTGCGGTCGTCCTGCCCGGCGTCGTGCGCCTCCTTGATGCGTGCGAGGACGAACACCTCGTAGTCCACGGACAGGCCGAAGACGATGCAGAACAGCAGCACCGGCATGGTCGTGCTGAGCGGTCCGGGCGTGAAACCGAGCAGGTGGTGCAGATGGCCCGACTGGAAGATCCACACCATGGCACCGAGGACGGCCGCGAGGCTGAGGGCGTTCAGCGCGATCGCCTTGATCGGCAGGAGCAGACTGCGCGTGAAGCCGAACAGCAGCGCGAAGGTGGTCAGGGTGATCAAGGAGAGCGCCAGCGGGATCCGGTCCCCGACGGTGGCCTTGGCGTCGACCAGGACCGCGCTCGGTCCGCCGACGAGGACCTCGGCGCCCGCCGGGACGGGAGCGGAGCGGATGTCGCGCACGAGCTGCTGGGCCGCGCGCGACTGGGGGTCGGCCAGCGGCACCACGGTGAGCCGCGCCGGGCCTTCGCCGGCGGACCCGGCCGCGGTACCGGGGGACCCGGCCGCCGAGTCGGGCACCGCCGCCTTCTCGCCGTGCCGGAAGCTGCCCTCGGCACCCACGACCTGGGCGACCTGAGGGAGCGCGGACAGCCGGCGGGCGTAGTCCGCCCGCGCCGACGGGGACGCCGTACCCGTGACGACGACCGTGAGCGCGCTGGAGCCCTTCATGTCGAACGAGCCGCGCACCAGGTCCCCGGTCTGCCGGCTGGACGCGCTCACCGGCAGCGCCCGGTCGTCGGGAGTGGCGAAACCGGCGTGCGCGAACGGCGCCGCGAGCACCAGCAGCAGGCCGATCACCGGCAGCGCCGCGACCAGCGGGCGGCGTACGACGATCCGCGCCAGCCCCTCCCAGAGGCGGGACCGCGAGCCGCCGTGGACCCGGCGGCGCCACGGCACGGCCCAGGCGTTCACCCGCTTTCCGAGCAGCGCGAGCAGGGCCGGCAGTACGGTCAGGGCGCTCACCGCCGCGATCACCACCACGGCGATGCCCGCGTAGGCGAAGGAGCGCAGGAAGTACGGCGGGAACACCAGCAGCGTCGCGAGCGCGGCGGAGACCGTGGCGGCACTGAAGACGATGGTGTGGCCCGCGGTGCGCACGGTCCGGATGGCGGCGTTGCGCGGCCGGTATCCGTCGGCGAGCTCCTCACGGAAGCGGGAGACGATCAGCAGCCCGTAGTCGATGCCCAGCCCCAGGCCGAGCGCCGTGGTGAGGTTCAGCGCGAACACGGACACGTCGGTGACGGAGCCGAGGACGCTCAGGACCAGCAGCGTCCCGGCGATCGCCAGAACGCCGATCAGCAGCGGCAGCGCGGCGGCCACGACACTGCCGAAGACCAGGACCAGCAGGATCAGGGTTCCCGGCAGGACGACGGCCTCGGCCCGCTTGAGGTCGGATTCCGAGAGGTCCTGGAGCTCGGCGTCGACGAGCGCCGTCCCTCCCACGTGCAGGGTCAGGGCCGTCTCGGGGGCGCCCGGGCCGGTCAGTTCCCGCTTCAGCTCCTTGACCCGGGCTCCGAGCTCCTCCCCCTCGCCGTCGACGTGCGCGACCAGCATGGCCGCGTCGCCGTCGCGGCCGCGCAGCTCGGCCGCGCCGCCCGTCCAGTACGAGCTCACGGCGCTGACGTGCGGGAGGGAGGCGAGGCGGCTGGTCAGGGCCTCGCCCTCGCGCCGGGCCGCGGCGTCGTCGACGGACCCGCCGCGGGACTGCGCGACGACGACCAGGTTCGGAGACGCCCCCAGGCCCTCGGCCGCCACGTGGGCGGCGCGGCTGGACTCGGAGCGCGGGTCGTCGTACCCCTGCGACTTCAGCCGGCCGGTCGCCTCCGCGCCGAAAACGGCGGACAGGACGAGGAACACGAGCGCGGCGAAGAGCACGAGCCGGGGGCGACGGGTCACGAAGACCCCTGCGCGACGGGACACGGAAGGCTCCGATCCGGGTGGTGAATCGGTCCTGCACTGGCGCAGGACGGTCGATTTCCACCGTGCCCGGAGGAGGAGCGGGGGCGTAGCCCCGGTTGTTCGTACCTTGACAGGAGCCGACGGGCCCGCTCTCGCGGCCGACGGAGGCCGTCACCGCGGGCGGCCGCTCAGCCGGCGGCCGGCTCGGTGCCCGGCTCGGTGTCCGCGGGGAGGGGGGACCTACGGTTCGAAGCGGTAGCCCATGCCGGGTTCGGTGATCAGGTACCGGGGGTGCGAGGGGTCCGCCTCCAGCTTGCGGCGCAGCTGGGCCATGTAGACGCGCAGGTAGTCGGTGTGTTCCGAGTAGGTCGGTCCCCAGACCTCCAGCAGGAGCCTGCTCTGGGTGATCAGTCTGCCGGGGTTGGTGATGAGGATCTCCAGCAGGTGCCATTCGGTCGGGGTCAGCCGTACGGTGCGCTCGCCCCGCGTGACCTTCCGCGCCACCAGGTCCACGGAGAACTCGTCCGTCGTGATCAGCGTGACCTCCGAGGCGGCCTCGGACCCCGCCGGAACCTCCTGCCGGCGGGTCGCCGCCCGCAGGCGGGCCAGGAGCTCGTCCATGCCGAACGGCTTCGTCACGTAGTCGTCCGCGCCGGCGTCCAGGGCCCGGATCTTCTCCTCGGAGGTGTGCCGGGCGGAGAGGACCAGGATGGGGGTCCGGCTCCAGCCGCGGACCGCCTTGATCACGTCGATGCCGTCCATGTCCGGGAGGCGGAGGTCCAGCAGGATGACGTCCGGTTTGCGGGCCGCGGCGAGCCGCAGCGCCGAACCGCCGTCGGACGCCTCCTCGACTTCGAACCTGCGCGCCTGGAGGTCACGGCGTTAATGCGCTTTGGCGGGCTCCATACGGAGGCGCGGGATCTCTTGACGCCTCCCTGACGCGGTGGCCGGTGAAGCCGTCCCAGCCCTGGTGGGAGGCCTGCGGCGGCCAGGGCGGCGCCCCGCCCGGGCGGCCGGCGCGACGGCCGCCCGCCCGTCGCCGGGCCGACCGGTTGTCCACAGGTTCCGGTGAGCGGAGCAGGGGTGTCGGTGGGTGCCGCTAGGCTTCTCGAATGGCCGCTCCGGACACCTCCCACGAAATCTCCGATGCTCTGCAGGTGCTGCACCGCGTCTTCGGCTACAGCTCCTTCCGCGGCGAGCAGCAGGAGATCATCGACCAGGTCGTCGGTGGCGGTGACGCCCTCGTCCTGATGCCCACCGGCGGCGGCAAATCGCTCTGCTACCAGATCCCGGCGCTCGTCAGAGACGGCACGGGCATCGTGATCTCGCCGCTCATCGCGCTGATGCAGGACCAGGTGAACGCGCTCACCGCCCTCGGGGTGCGGGCCGGGTTCCTCAATTCCACGCAGGACCCCTACGAGCGGCAGGCCGTCGAGCAGGCCTTCCTCGCCGACGAGCTGGACCTCCTCTACCTGGCCCCCGAGCGGCTGCGCAACGAGGGCACCCAGCGGCTGCTCGACCGCGGCAAGGTGTCGCTCTTCGCGATCGACGAGGCGCACTGCGTCGCCCAGTGGGGCCACGACTTCCGGCCCGACTACCTCGCGCTGTCCATGCTGCACGAGCGCTGGCCGAAGGTGCCGCGGATCGCGCTGACCGCGACGGCTACCGAGGCCACCCACGCCGAGATCGTCGCCCGGCTCGGTCTGGAGGACGCCCGGCACTTCGTCGCGAGCTTCGACCGGCCGAACATCCAGTACCGGATCGTCCCGAAGAGCAACCCGCAGCGGCAGCTCCTGGACCTGATCCGTGCCGAGCACGACGGGGACGCCGGAGTCGTCTACTGCCTCTCGCGGGCCTCGGTGGAGAAGACCGCGGCCTTCCTGGCGGAGCAGGGCATCGACGCCGTGGCGTACCACGCCGGGATGGACGCCCGGACACGTGCGGCCAACCAGGCGCGCTTCCTGCGGGAGGACGGGGTCGTGGTCGTGGCCACGATCGCCTTCGGCATGGGCATCGACAAGCCGGACGTGCGCTTCGTCGCGCACCTGGACCTGCCGAAGTCGGTCGAGGGCTACTACCAGGAGACCGGCCGCGCCGGCCGTGACGGAGAGCCGGCCACGGCGTGGCTGGCCTACGGTCTGCAGGACGTGGTCCAGCAGCGCAAGCTCATCGAGGGCTCCGAGGGCGACGAGGCCCACCGCCGGTCCCTCGGCATGCACCTGGACGCCATGCTGGCGCTCTGCGAGACGGTCGACTGCCGCCGGACGCGGCTGCTGGAGTACTTCGGGCAGTCGGGCGAGCAGTGCGGCAACTGCGACACCTGCCTGACGCCGGCCGAGTCCTGGGACGGGACGGTCCCGGCGCAGAAACTGCTGTCCACCGTGTGGCGGCTCGCGCGGGAGCGGCGCCAGAAGTTCGGCGCCGGCCAGATCATCGACATCCTGCAGGGCAAGAAGACCGCCAAGGTCATCCAGTTCGACCACGACGCGCTGTCCGTGTTCGGCATCGGAGCCGATCTGAGCACCGCGGAGTGGCGCGGTGTCGTGCGCCAGCTGCTGGCGTCGCGGCTGCTGGCGGTGGAGGGCGACTACGGGACGCTCGTGCTGACGGACGACAGCGGCGAGGTGCTGGGCGGGCGCCGCAGCGTCCCGATGCGCAAGGAGAAGGCGCCGGCCGGTCCGGCGAAGAAGGAGTCCGGGTCGCGCTCCGGGAAGGGCGCCCGCGTCCCCGTCGACCTGCCGGCCGGAGCCGAGCCGTTCTTCCTGGCGCTGCGCGCCTGGCGGGCCGCGACGGCACGCGAGCAGGGCGTACCGGCGTACGTCGTCTTCCACGACGCGACGCTGCGGGAGATCGCCACGCGACTTCCCGCCACCGAGGCGGAGTTGGGCACCATCGGCGGAGTCGGCGAGGCCAAGCTCGCCAAGTACGCCCAGGGCGTCCTCGACACCCTGGCGGAGTGCAACGCCACCACCCCTGCCCCCGCTGCCGCCGCCGGGCCCGGGCCCGCCGCCGCAGTGCCGCCGGCCGGATCGGCCCGGCCGGCCCCCGACGGCCCGGCCGACGAAGAGCCGCCCTACGACCTGGACGAAGAACCGCCGTGGGAGGACTGGCAGTAGCCGGTCCCCGGCGCCCGGCCCGGGAGCCCGGCAGGCACGCCGCCTGCCGGGCTCCCGCGGTCAGGACCCGATCGGGTGGCGGGCCAGGAAGCGGGCCAGCTCTTCGGCGACGGGCCGGGACCGCTCGATGTGCAGCAGATGGCCCACCCCGTCGATGACGCACTCCTCGATGTCGGGCACGTTCGAGCGGAGGAACGCCGCCACCTCCACCCACAGAGGCCGGGTGGCGCTTCCCCGTACGGACAGCACCGGCCGGCGGATCGCCGCCGCGTCGTCCGGCCCGAACCGCCATGCGCCCAGGGCGGGCAGCTCGATCCCGAAGAACGTGTCGGCGTCCTTGACCGCCTGCTCGACGCTGCCCGGCACACGCGCGTCGAGCAGGGCTCGGCATTGTTCCGGTTCCATGCCGCTGACCAGGGTCAGGAACAGTCCGAGGGCGCGTTCGGCGTCCCCGTCGGCGTACGCCCGGAACGCCGGCGCAGCCTGGGCGAAGAACGCCTCGCCCGCGGGCACCGACAGCAGCGAGAGCTCCAGCAGGGTGACCGTGGCGATGCGGTCGGGGCGGTCCTGGGCGAGCTGCGCGGCGACCGCCGCGCCGCTGGAGTGTCCGGCCACGTGGACCCGCTCGATGCCGAGGTGGTCGAGCAGCGCGAGGGCGTCGGTGGCGTGATCGGCGACGGAGACCGGCCCGGGGGTGTGGGTGCTGCCGCTCCAGCCCCGCTTGTGATAGCGGATGAGCCGGTGGCTCCCGGCCAGTGCCGGTTCCGCGACGAGCGGGGCGAATCCGTCGGCGAGGACCGGGCTGATCAGCAGGACCGGCTCCCCGGTTCCGTGGATCTCGTGTTCCAGCCGGATGCCGTTCACCGTGATGGTGTCCATGATGTCCTCCACTGAGGTTGTGGCTCACCATGGAGGCGTAAGCGGGCCCGTTACCGCCGTAACCCGCCCGCCCCCCGGGACCACCGGCACGGCGAAGGAAGACCTCGATGACTCATGCCTCCGGCGACGGGACCGCGCTGGAGCGGGCACGGAACGCCGCCGCCGGCGGCGCGTGGGCGGAGGCGTACGAGGGCTATCTGGCAGCCCGGGAGGAGGCGGGCGGGCTGGGCCCCGCGGAGCTCGCCGAGTTCGCGGGCGTCGCCTACGCGGCAGGACACCTCGACGTGACGATCGAGACCTGGGAGCGGCTCCACGCGCAGCTGGCCGGCCTCGGCGAGGACAACGGGGCGGCCGGAGCCGCCGTACGGGTGGCCATGCACCTCCTGTTCGACACCGCGCTCATGGCACCGGTACGGGGGTGGCTGCGGCGTGCGGAACGCCTCCTCGACCCTGCCGCGGAGACCCCCGCCCACGCGTGGTTCGCGGTGGTGCGCACCTTCGAGCGTTTCCTCAGCGGCGACCTCGACGCGGCCCGGGACTGGGCCGGGCGGGCGATTGGCACCGGCTCGCGCACCGATCCGGCCGCAGCCGCGCTCGGGCGTGTGGCGCAGGCCCGGCTGGTGATCCTCGACGGAGACGTCGAGCGGGGCCTGGGGCTCCTCGACGACGCCGGGACGGCGGCGATGTCCGGGGACCTCGACGCGCTGTCGACCGGAGTCGTCTACTGCGAGGTGGTGTGCGCCCTGCAGGGCCTGGCCCAGTACGACCTGGCCGAGCAGTGGACCGAGGCGATGGAGCGCTGGGCGCGCACGAACGCGATCGGCAGCCTGCACGGCCGGTGCCGGGTGCACCGGGCCGAGATCCTTCGCCTGCGCGGCCAGTGCGCCGGCGCCGAGCAGCAGGTGCTGCTGGCCTGCGACGAGCTGCGCCCCTACCTGCGCCGCGAGCTGGGCTGGCCGCTGACCGAGCTGGGCCGGATCAGGCTGCGGCGCGGTGACCTGAGCGGGGCCGAGGAGGCGCTCCTCGCCGCGCACCGCCTCGGATGGGATCCCGAACCCGGGCTCTCGCTCGTCCGGCTCGCGGGCGGCGACATCGACACGGCGGCCGCCGCGATCCGGGAGGCGCTGGTCCGTCCGCTGCCGGTGCCGTCGAAGGAGCTGCCGCCCACCACCGGGCTGCGGCGGGCACCGCTGCTGGACGCCCAGGTGAGGATCGCCCTGGCCCGCGCCGACGTGGAGACGGCACGGGACGCGGCCCGCGAGCTCGCGGAGGTCGCCGTCCGCTTCGAAAGCAGCGCGCTCGCCGCCGCGGCCGTGCGGGCGCGGGGCGAAGTCCTGCTCGCCGAGGGCGACGCGAGCGGCGCGGCGGCGCTGTTCGCCGATGCCGTCCGCGCTTGGAGCGCGCTCGGCGCCCCCTACGAGACGGCCGAGTGCCGGCTGCGGCTCGCGGACGCCCACGGAGTCATGGGAAACCTCCCGGCCGAGACGCTGGAGCGGGAGACGGCACGTACCGAGCTGGACCGGATCGCCCGCGCGCCGGCACCCGACGAGCCGCCTCCGGCCCCGCCCGAGCCGAACACCTTCGTCCGGGAGGGCGACTACTGGAAGGTCGTCCTCGACGACCGGCGCGTGAGCGTCCGCGACAGCAAGGGCATGCACCACCTGGCCCGACTGCTCGCCGCACCGGGCCGCGAGTTCCACGTCCTCGACCTCGCGGCCGCCGACAGCGACGATCCCGAAGCGGCCGCCAGGCTCTCCCGGGCCGGCGACCTCGGCCCTCTCCTGGACGACCGGGCCAAGGACATGTACCGCCGAAGGCTCGCCGAGATCGAGGAGGACATCGAGGAGGCCCGCGCCGACCACGACATCGCCCGGCGCGAACAGACCGAACTCGAACGCGCCTTCCTGATCGACGAGCTCGCCCGCGCCGTCGGCCTCGGCGGACGCGACCGCCGCGCCGGCGCCGCCTCCGAACGGGCCCGGGCCGCCGTCACCCAGGCCGTGCGCAAGGCCATCGGCCACCTCCGCGAAGCCGCTCCGGAGCTCGCCGACCACCTCGACCGCACGATCCGCACGGGAACCTACTGCGCCTACGTCCCCGACCCGCGCGTTCCCTCTCCTTGGTCCGTCTGACCAGGGGCGGCGCCGGCGGGGTCACCGCAGGTTACCGCCCGGTCAGGTGCGGCGCGGGGCCAGGACGCAGAACTCGTTGCCCTCCGGATCGGCGAGCACGACCCACGTCACCTCGGATCCCTGCCCGACGTCGGCCGGGCGCGCGCCGTGCGCCAGCAGACGCCGTACCTCCGCCTCCTGGTCGTCGGGGCGGAAGTCGAGGTGGAGGCGGTTCTTCACCGTCTTGGTGTCCGGCACCGGCACGAACACCAGCCCCGGCAGCCGCTCGGGGGCCGGGCGGATCTCGTACTCGTCCGGATCGTCGTTCACGACGACCCATCCCAGGGCCTGCGCCCACCAGTGCCCCAGGGCGGCCGGGTCCCCGGCGTCGACGACCAGCTGCTCCCACTCCAGTGCCATGCGCCGAGCCTAGCCCCGTGACCGAGCCCGGCCCGGGCGCCACGCACCCGGTCGGATCGTGTGGTCCCGGCCGGCCGGTGAGGGGCCGGCCGGGACAGCGGGCTCAGCGGGCTCAGGCGAGGTCGAACCGGTCGAGGTTCATCACCTTGTCCCAGGCCGCCACGAAATCACGTACGAACTTCTCTCCCGCGTCCTTGGCCCCGTAGACCTCCGAGAGGGCCCGGAGCTGGGAGTGCGAACCGAACACGAGGTCGACGGCGGTCGCGGTCCACTTGGCCTTGCCCGTGGCGGCGTCCTGGCCTTCGAACACGTTCTCCGCCGTGGCCGACGCCTTCCACTCCGTACCCATGTCGAGCAGGTTGACGAAGAAGTCGTTGGTCAAGGTCTCCGGCCGCTGGGTGAGGACGCCGTGGGACGATCCCCCGAAGCCGGTGTTCAGGGCCCGCATACCGCCGATCAGGACCGTCATCTCGGGCGCGGTCAGCGTCAGCAGGTTGGCGCGGTCCAGCAGCAGGGTCTCCGGCGCGAGCTTCTCTCCCGCCGGGAGGTAATTGCGGAATCCGTCCGCCCGCGGTTCGAGTACGGCGAACGCCTCCACGTCGGTCTGCTCCTGCGAGGCGTCCGTGCGCCCCGGTGCGAACGGGACCGTGACGGCGTGACCGGCCTTCTTCGCGGCCTGCTCCACGGCCGCGCACCCGCCCAGGACGATCAGGTCGGCGAGCGACACCTTCGCCGCCCCGCCCTGCGAGCCGTTGAAGTCCTGCTGGATCCCCTCCAGGGCCCGCAGCGTCTCGGCCACCTCGGGCAGGGCGTTGACCTCCCAGTCCTTCTGCGGAGCGAGCCGGATCCGGGCCCCGTTGGCCCCGCCCCGCTTGTCGGTGCCGCGGAAGCTCGCGGCCGCCGCCCAGGCGGTGGTGACCAGCTGGGGGACCGACCGGCCGGAGGCGAGGATCCGGGCCTTGAGGTCGGCGATCTCCGCGTCCCCGACCAGCGCGTGATCGACCGCGGGAACGGGGTCCTGCCACAGCTGCGGCTCCGGGATCCACGGGCCGAGGTAACGCGAGAGGGGGCCCATGTCGCGGTGCAGCAGCTTGTACCAGGCCTTGCCGAACGCCTCCGCGAGCCGGTCCGGGTTCTCGTGGAAGGCCTTCGCGATCGGCGCGTAGACCGGATCCAGCTTCAGCGAGAGGTCCGTCGTCAGCATCATGGGAGCGTGCCGCTTCGACGGATCGTGGGCGTCGGGCACCGTGCCCTGGGCCGAGGGATCCTTCGGGGTCCACTGGTGCGCACCGGCCGGGCTCGTCGTCAGCTCCCAGTCGTAGCGGAACAGGTTGTCCAGGTACCCGTTGTCCCACTTCGTCGGCTCGGAGGTCCATGCCCCCTCCAGCCCGCTGGTGACCGAGTCGACGCCGCTGCCGCTGCCGTACGAGTTCTTCCAGCCGAGGCCCTGCTGCTCGATCGGGCAGGCCTCGGGTTCCGGACCGATGTACTCGGCCCCGACCGCGCCGTGGCACTTGCCGAACGTGTGGCCGCCGATGATGAGCGCGACCGTCTCCTCGTCGTTCATCGCCATGCGCGCGAACGTCTCGCGGATGTCCCTGGCGGCGGCGATCGGATCCGGATTGCCGTTCGGCCCCTCGGGATTGACGTAGATCAGTCCCATCTGCACGGCGCCGAAAGGACCGGAGAGTTCCCGGTCGCCGCTGTAGCGCTCGTCCCCGAGCCAGGTGTCCTCGGGCCCCCAGAAGATCTCGTCGGGTTCCCAGATGTCCTCTCGTCCGAATCCGAAACCGAACGTCTTGAACCCCATGGATTCCATCGCGCAATTACCGGCGAATACCAGAAGATCGGCCCACGAGATCGTCCGTCCGTACTTCTGCTTCACCGGCCAGAGCAGCCGGCGCGCCTTGTCGAGGCTCGCATTGTCCGGCCAGCTGTTGAGGGGGGCGAAGCGCTGGGCGCCGGAGCCGCCGCCACCCCGGCCGTCCTCGATGCGGTAGGTGCCCGCGGCATGCCAGCTCATCCGGATGAAGAGCGGCCCGTAGTGGCCGTAGTCGGCGGGCCACCAGTCCTGCGAGGCCGTCATCACCTCGAAGACGTCCCGCTTCAGCGCGTCGAGGTCCAGGGAGGCGAATGCTTCCGCGTAGGTGAATCCCTCGTCCATCGGATTGGAAAGGGGCGAGTGCTGGTGGAGAACCTGAAGGTCCAGCTGATTCGGCCACCAGTCCCGGTTCGCCCGGGGGCGGGTCGACGCGGGGGCCGGGGCGGGGATGACTGGGTTCTCGCTTTCGCTGCCGGACACGTCAGTCCTTCTTCCTGTCTCGGTGTTTCCCTCTGCTCACGAACGGCGCCGATAATCGAGCGCGTATCGGCGTCCGTATGGTCGCGCACCGCAGACCGCGCAGCCACGAGAACACGCAGAGGGTGACGGAAGCGGAAGCGGTGCACGCCCGCGCGGCGGAGCGGCTGCCGGCCGGTCCTGCGCCTCAGGTCCGCCGCACGCGTGAGCTCAGAGTCCGGCGACCTTGGAGCTCGCCGAAAGCTCGTAGACCAGGGTGACCGTGCGCCGGCCGCCGGGCGGGAGGGCGACGTCCCAGCGGGCGATCCCGTCGGCGTCGACCACCTCGGGCGGCGGGGAACAGGCCTCCTTGCGCAGCCGCACCTCCACCGCCGAGACCTCGGAGACCGGGATCCGCTCCCGGAGCACGACCACCCGGTCACCGCGCTCGCCGGGGGCGGAGAACCGGGACAGGTGCAGCCGGACCGTGCGGGTCACCACGGTCCGCTGCATGATCCCGGCGGACTCGCGGGCCTCCTCGGTCTGCCGGACCACCCCGTGGTCGTCGCAGCTGCCGAAGGCCAGCTCGACGGGGGTGCCCGGGGCGGCGAAGTCCAGCGTGCCGCGGCCGCTGAACCCGCTGCCGCGGACCAGGTCCACCGGCCCGGCGAGCAGCGCGTGGCCGGACACGTTGTCGAACCGCACCACCTGGGTGACCAGCGGCGAGACCTCCGGTGAGCAGGCGTACTCGCTGCTCGCGGCCGTGGTGAAGACGGACAGCGGCACCCGGTGGGCGCGACCGTCCCCGGGCACCGAGACCGGCGCGGGGGAGTGCAGTACGCGCGCCTCGCCGCCGTCGTCCACCCCGGGCAGGCCGAGCACCGGGGCCGGGCCGAGGGCCCCGATCTCCTCCTCGCGCAGCTCGACGTCGACCGTCCGGCGCTCCGCCGCGGAGCGGTCCCCCAGCGTCAGCCGGTCCTCGCCGAGCCGCGGCGGGTCGGTGGCCAGCGCCGAGCGCGCCGTCGACAGGGTCAGCCGTACGTCCGACCAGTCCTCCCCGGTGCGCTGCCAGACGACCGCGTCCGTCTCCAGCGTGAGGGCGTCCCCGTCGAGCACGGCCCGGTAGGCGGGCCGCCACAGCGCGCACGGGGTGAGGTGGCTCAGACGCAGCCCCACCGGCCCGGCGACCGCGGTCTCCACCGTCAGCTCGACATGGGCGAGCAGCTCGGCGGGCTCCTCCTCCGAAAGGTCCATGGCGCGCTGAACGGACCCGAGTTCGGCGCCGAGGGCGGTCAGCCGGGCCTCGACGGTGCGCAGTTGCTCGCCGCACGTGTCGCGCTCGGCGTCCAGCCGGTCCAGTTCGCGCGCCCAGCGGGGCCGTTCGGCCTCTCCCGCACCGGCGCCTTCGCCGATGTCCCGCAGCAGGTCGGCGGTGAGACGGCCGAGCAGGTCGAGGCGGGCGCGCAGCCTCTCGTGCCGCTGCCCGGTGGCCAGCCGCTCCGCTTCGAGGGCGTGTGCGCGCCGGCGCAGCGCGGAGTCCTCGTCGGCGGACGGCAGCGGCCCGCGCGGGGTCCAGCCGCGGACGATCCGCACGTCGAGCACGGTCGCCGGGTGTTCGGCGGTCAGCTCGGCATGGAGGGTGCGGTCGACGGCCAGCGCGCTGACCGGGCCGAGCCGCAGCCGCTGGACCCCGGCCTCCAGGTCGAGCACGGCGGTGCGCTCGACATGGGCGCGGTCCTCGAGACAGGTGACGGCGGTGACGGGGAGGGCGATCGGCTTCGGGGCCGTGGACATGGGGTGCGTCAGCTCCTGCGGTTGCCGCCGACCAGGGCCTTGCCGGTCGGGATGCGGATCTCGTAGCCGCCGTCGAGGGCGGCGGTGGCGCCTGCGGGCAGGTCCAGCCGCCAGACACGGGTGCCCGGGGCGTGGTGTTCGGGTCCCACGCCCTCCTCGGGCGCCGTCCAGTCGGCCCGTTCCTCGATGCGGACGTCCGGATCGGAGGTGACCGGAACCCGCTCGCGGACTTCGACGGTGACGGGCCGCGCCAGCCCGTTGGCCAGCTCCACGTGCACGCGGTGGTCGAGGACGGTGTTGTTGTTGCGCAGGCCCGAGGTCGACTCGCGCAGGTTCGTACGGCGGGTGACCCGGATGCCCTCGGCGGACCCGAGACCGACCCGGCGGACCCCGCCGGGGGCGAGCGTGGGCAGCGCGGCGGTCAGCAGGAACTCGTCGTCGACGACGACCTCCACCGGGCCGGCCAGCAGTGCCTGGTCGGTGGCGTTGGAGAGGACCAGCGTGGCGTACACAGTCTGCTCCACGGACGGCACGCAGAGGTACTCGGTGCGCAGGCCGACCGGGACCTCGGCGACGGTGACGGTGTGCCAGGTGCCGTCCGACGGGACGTCGGCGCGCGCGGTGGCGTCGAAGCGGTGGTCGAAGGACCCCGCCGACTCGCGGGGCCGCACGGCCTGTCCGGGCAGCGGCAGCGAGGCCACGGTCTCGGCGCGGCGCCGGCACTCGGCTGCCCCCGGATCTACGGGCGAGCCGGGGAAGAGCCGGCCCCGGCGGCCGCCCTGCTCGTCGGGGCCGCACAGGACGAGGGCGGCGTAGTCGAGTTCGGCGCCGCTCGGCTGCGGCGGACCGGCCACCGGTTCCGGAGGGGGCGGCGGCGCCCCGCCCGGAGCCGCGGGTGCCGGGGGCGCCATGGCGGCGGACGGCATCGCGCCGGGGGCCCCTGCGAAGGACCGGGCGGCGGAACGCGGCCGGGAACCCGGCCGCGAGGCGGCGGGCTGCGCGGGGGCCGGCAGCGCGAAGTCGGGCATCGCGCCGCCGTAGCCCTGCGGTGCGGGCGGCGGCGGGGGAGGCGGCGGTGGCGGAACGGGACCGTACCCGGAGCCGCCCACGGAAGTCACCGAGGTCACCGAAGTCACGTAGGCCGCGGCAGCCATGGGAGCCGAGCCGGCCCCGACAGCCGCGGGGGCGGCGGCCGTGACGGGGCGCGGGCCGGCCGCCTCGTACCCGGCGAACAGGCCGGCGAGCCCCGCCGGCGGCTCGCGCCAGCCGGAGGGCGCGGGCGCGGGCTGACGGCGCCCGATCCGGACCGAGCGGAGCTTCGGCAGGCCGGTGCGGCGCCGGAGATCGGCGGTGGCCAGGGCGATGCGCACCCCGGTCCAGTCCTCGCCGGTCCGCTGGGCGACCGAGGCACGAAGCACGAGGCGGCCGCTGTCGTCACCCTGACGGTGGGTGAGCCGGTAGGCCGGCGCCCAGACGGCGCCCGGCACCCCGTACTCCAGCTCCAGTTCCACTTCGTCCTCACCGGCGCCCACGAGGGTCAGGGCCGCGCAGACCGTGGTCTCCACGTGCGAGGAGGGCGCGTCGGTGGAGGCGCGGGCGAGCCGGTCGGCGGCGACGGAGAACTCGTGCTCGGCGACGCGCAGTTCCTCCTCCAGCTCGACGAGGCGGGTGTGCAGCGTCGCCAGCCGCTCGTCGACGAAGTCGGCCAGTTCCAGCCACGCGTCGACGGGGGTGCGGCGGTGCGGGTCGTCGCGCTTGCGGGGAGGCGGCACCGGGTGGAGGGACCGGGCCTCCTCGATCAGGCCGACCTGCCGGTTCCGGCGTCCCTGCGCCGCCGCGTACGCGTCGCTCAGCCGCTCGGCCTCGCGCCGCAGGGCGTCGGGCGTGCCCGAGCCGAGCGGTTCGGCCTCGACCTCCACCCGGGCCTCGGTGACGCGCACCCCGGGAGCGCCCAGGACACGGGCCCGCAGCGAGCCCGGGTCCAGCGAGCGGGGCAGCCCCGGCACCCGCACCCGGCCGTCGGGCGGCACGCTGCCCCGGGCCAGGCGGCGGCAGAGGGCCCCCTGCGCGTACACCACGACCGAATCGAGGGTCGCCCCCCAGACTCCTGCCGTTCCTGCCGTGTCTGCCGTTTCCGTCGTCATGTGCTCCGCCCCCGCCGTGCCGTTGGGCGAAGCCTACGCCCGAGCCCGCGCGAGCGTGCGGCTCAGGCGATGCCGTAGCGCGCCTCGATGCCCGCGATGAGCAGGCGGACGCCCTCCTCGAACCCCGCGGCGAAGTCCTGGAAGAGTTCGGCTCCCGCGGCTGCCGCCAGCGGGAAGTCCGCCATGCGCGCGGCGCGTTCGTCGACGTCGAAGCCGTCGCGGCGGTCACCGGGCAGGGGTTCGACCCCTTGTTCCTCGGTGACGAAGCCGAGCGTGAAGTAGTAGGCCGTGGTGAGGGCCCGTACGGCCTGGGTGGGCTCGAAGCCGGCTGCGACGAAGGCGCGGAGGTTCTCCTCCAGCTGGACCGCGTGCTCGGTGCCGGTGAAGCGGGAGCCGCTGTAGACCTTGGCGCCGTCGCGGTAGCCGAGCAGGGCGGCCCGCAGCCCCGTGTTGAAGACCATCAGCTGTTCCTGCCAGGTGGCGCCGGAGGGGATCCGCTGCCCGGCGACCATCCGGCGGTACATCTCGGTGGCCATCTCGTCGAGGAGTTCCTGCTTGTTCTTGAAGTGCCAGTAGAGGGCGGGCGCCTGGACGTCCAGCTCCTTGGCGATCGCGCGCAGGGTCAGTCCGTCGAGGCCGACCTCGTTCAACAGCCGCAGCGCGGTGTCGACGGCCTGCTTCTTGTCCAGCTTGGGGGGTTTCCGGGTTGCCACGCTTGACAGCTTAACACCGTTAAATGCATGCTGGTGAGCGCAGCACTTAACAACGTTAAGGAGAATGCCGTGAACACGCACGACCATGCCCATGCACCCGCACCCGCCTCCGCACTGCAGACCGAGGTGCTCATCGTCGGAGCCGGCCCCACCGGGCTCGCGCTGGCCATCGACCTCGCCCGGCGCGGAGTCGGCGCCCTCGTCGTCGAGCGGGCCGGTGCCCTCTTCCCGGGATCGCGCGGCAAGGGGCTGCAGCCCCGCACCCTGGAGGTGCTCGACGACCTCGGCGTGCACGACGCGATCCGCGCGGCCGGAGGCTCGTACCCGGTCGGCGTGATCTGGCAGGACGGAGTCCGCACCGGCGAGCACCGGATGTTCGACGCGGCCGTGCCGACCGAGGGCGCCCCGTACGCCGAGCCCTGGATGGTGCCGCAGTGGCGGACGCAGGAGATCCTCGCCGCGCGGCTCGCGGAACTGGGCGGGGAGATCGCCTTCGGCCGGGAGGTGGCCGGCATCGAGCAGGACCCGGAAGGGGTGACGGCCACCTTCGTCTCCGGGCCGCCCGTCCGGGCGCGGTACGCCGTGGCCGCGGACGGCGGCCGGTCCACCGTGCGGCGGGCGCTGGGCATCGGCATGACCGGCGAGACCGTGGACCCGAGCCCGATGCTGGTCGCCGACGTCCGTGTCGACGGCCTCGACCGCGACCACCTGCACGTCTTCCCGCCGGCCGAGGGCGGGGGCTACCTCGCCATCTGGCCGCTGGCCGGGACCGACGAGTTCCAGGTGGTGGCGGCGTTCCCGGAGGGCGTCGAGCCGGACCTCTCGCTCGACGGGATCCGCAAGGTGGTCGGCGCCCGCTCGCACCTCGCTCCCGGCGATGTGACGGAGGTGCGCTGGGCCTCGGACTTCCGGCCGCGGGCCGCGATGGCCGACCGCTTCCGCGACGACCGGGTGTTCCTCGCCGGAGACAGCGCGCACGTGCACTCGCCCGCCGGCGGACAGGGCCTCAACACCAGCGTCCAGGACGCGTACAACCTGGGCTGGAAGCTGGCCGCCGTGCTGAGCGGGGGAAGCCCGCGCGTCGCTGCTCGACTCCTACGAGGAGGAGCGGCTGCCGGTCGCCGCCGAGATGCTCGGCCTGTCCACCCGCATCCACCGCGGCGAGGCCCGGCGCGGCGAGGCCACCCGGCAGCTCGGCATCGGCTACCGGGCTTCGGCCCTCGCGGTGGAGACCCGCGACGGCCTGGCCGAGGAGGCCCTGCAGGCGGGTGACCGTGCACCGGACGGGGTGCGCGGCGGCCTCCGGCTCTTCGACGCGTTCCGGGGAACGCACTGGACGCTGCTGACGGTCGGTGCCGGGCCCGACGTGCCCCTGGACCCGTCCGCACTCCCCGGGCTCGCGGACGTCCGCACCGTCCGGATCCCCTCGTACGAGGCGTACGGCGACGGGGTGTTCCTGATCCGCCCCGACGGCTACGTCGGCTGGGCCGGGACCACCGCGGAGGGCCTGGCCGCCTACGCGGCCGGAATCGGAGGCCCGGACAGGGCCTAGGGTCGCGATGGGCCCGGGCATCGACAGCCTGTCGGGTCGAGGCCTGCCAGTCGCCGGCGGGCGGTCGTCAGCGGTCGTCGCGCATGTCGTCCAGGTCGCCCTCACGCAGCTCGTGCATCACGTCACGCATCGTCGCGTCCTCGCGGCCGCGCTCGTGCGCAATCTCGTCGGGGCTGCGCGGCCGGCCGCCCGTCTTCATCCGGTCCGGTTCCGGAGACCGCCCGCGGGTCCGCTCCCCGCGGTCCGTGTCCGGCGTCCGGTGCTTGTCTGCGCCCATGACGGTTCACACTCCTCACGGGATTTTCCGGCAACGGGCACCTAACCCGTCAGGCCCCCGCCAAACATGCGCCCCGGGCTTCCGCCGCCGAAACGATCATGTGTTCATTCCGTGAAGGGGTTCGAGGGAACGCGTGTGCGAGGTGGAGGCGGTGCGGAGGGTCTATTAAGAAACCTTGTTGAAGAAGCTCTTACCCCGGGTTCGCCCTTGATTTGCTCCTGTCAATCGGAACAGGGTTCTCCAGAACGTTTGACGCCCCACACGTCAACACGAGGAGAACCATCTACATGGCAACTCACAAGCGATCCAAAGCCCTTCGCAACGCGGGCATAGCGGCGGGCGCAGCAACTGCGTTTGCGGCGGCCCTGTTTGCGAGCCCCCTCGCGGGGGCGGCCACACCGGCCGAAGGCACGGTGCACGGACTCGACGCCCCGGACGCCGTGGACGGCAGCTTCGTCGTCATCCTCGACGCATCCGCGAACAAGGAGGACTTGGCGAAGAAGTACGGCGGCAAGCTGGAGCGCTCCTACGGCTCCCAGGTCAACGGATTCTCCGCGTCCGGCATGACGCCGAAGGAGGCGAAGCGGCTCGCCGCGGACCCCGCCGTCGGCACGGTCGTGCAGAACAAGCGGTTCCGCATCAATGAGACCCAGGAGAAGCCCCCGTCCTGGGGCCTGGACCGGATCGACCAGGCGGCCACGGCCGGCGACCAGAAGTACACGTATCCGGACGGCGGCGGCGAGGGGGTGACGGCGTACGTCATCGACACCGGCGTCAGGATCTCGCACAAGGACTTCGGCGGCCGCGCCGAGCACGGTTTCGACGCGGTCGACAACGACGAGACCGCTGACGACGGCAACGGCCACGGCACGCACGTGGCGGGCACCATCGCCGGTACCTCGCACGGCGTCGCCAAGAAGGCCAAGGTCGTCGCGGTGCGGGTGCTGGACGACAACGGATCCGGTACGACCGAGCAGGTCGTGGCGGGCATCGACTGGGTGACGAAGAACCACTCCGGGCCGTCGGTCGCCAACATGAGCCTCGGCGGCGGCGCCGACGAGGCGCTGGACGCGGCCGTCAAGCGGGCCGTCGCCTCCGGCGTGACCTTCGCGGTGGCGGCCGGCAACGAGTCCTCCGACGCCGGTCAGGGCTCGCCCTCCCGGGTGCCCGAGGCCCTCACGGTGGCGTCGAGCACCGAGGACGACCAGCAGTCGGACTTCTCGAACTTCGGCTCGGTGGTGGACCTGTACGCGCCCGGCTCGGAGATCACGTCGGCCTGGAAGGACAGCGACACGGCCGTCAAGACGATCTCCGGGACGTCGATGGCCTCCCCGCACGTGGCGGGAGCCGCAGCCCTCTACCTGGCGGCCCACCCGTCGGCGACACCCGCCGACACGGCCGCCGCGCTGACCGGGGCCGCGACGAAGGGTGCCATCAAGAACCCGTCCTCCGGCACCGCGAACAAGCTGCTGAAGGTAGCGCCGTAACGCCGCAACGAAGTAATGCGGTAGCGCGGTGACCGGGAGCGGCCCTCCAGATCGTGGAGGGCCGCTTCGGCGTGCGTGCGTGTGTGCGCCGGTCAGGGGCGTGCGTTGAGCTCCGCCACGATCGAGGCGGGGGTGTGGCCGCTGCCGTCCGACAGCCGGTGGAAGTCGACGGAGACGAAGTTCGGATCGCGGCCCCCGGTGGCCGTCCGGCACTGCCCGGCGATGCGGTCCCTGAGTTTGGCGCCGTTGTCCAGGGCCGCCGTCATGACGGTGGGCACGTTGCGGTGGTGGCTCATGGTGAACAGCCTCCGGAATCCCGTCTCCTGACGGTCCAGGGGCACGTCGGACCAGCGGCTGACGCAGCCGAGGTCGTTGCCCAGGTCGCCGAGGCTCCAGTAGTTGCTCACCGTCCAGGACTTGTCGTACATGACGCCCAGGTGCTCGCGGTCGGAGCGGTCGGAGAAGATCAGCAGCCGTTTGTTGGCGGTGACGAGGTCGGCCACCTTCGGCCAGCCGTGCCCGCGCACGTCCCACTGGTCGGCCCGGAACACCATCTCGGGCAGCCCCCTGACCCTGCCGAGGGACTGCGCCAGCTGCTCGGCGCTGACGTAGTCCTCGAGGAAGACGGTCACGACCTCCTGCGGATGGGAGGCGAGGAAGTCCACCACGCTCTGCATCGTGCCGTGGAAGGACTGCCGGGGGAGCGCGTACGTGGCTCCGGCGAAGGTCTTGCAGTCACCGTGGCAGAGGTAGACGTCGCTGGGGTAGCAGTCGCTGCCGAAGCTGATGACGCACAGCCAGGTGCTGCGCTCGTACCAGTGCGTGTCCAGGCTCAGACCGCGTACGCCGTTGTCGAGCTGGGCGCGGACCGACTCGGCCTGGTTCACCGAACTCCACCGGGAGTCCTCGTAGTTGGTGAAGGCGTTGTGGGTGGTCAGGAAGGTGGCCTCGTCCAGGCGCCGGTCGCCCCAGCGGGCGGCCGCGGCAGCGGCCGCGCTCGGGCCCGCCGCAGCGGCGACGGGGGAGGGGGCGCGGGCCGGGGCCGCGGCGGTCGCGGCGCTCGCCGTGCCGAGGAGGGCCAGCAGCAGGAGGCCGACGAAGGCGTGCCGGCCGGTACGCCCTCGTCGGCGCCCGCGCACCCGGAGATTTAACATGCCCATGTCAATCATGGAGCGGAGGGTAGCGCGCCGGCCCCCGAATGCGGAGTACCCGTACGCACCTGGCTCGCGCGGGGCCACGGGAGGGTGGCGCTCACGCCGGGCCCTCCCGTGCGCCCCGGCCGGATCAGGCGGGCGACGTGGTGAGCGCGCCCTTGCGCACGGCCGGTGTGACGAACCGCAGTTCCCGGTCCGGGAGCGGGTGCGGGTGCTCCCGGACGGGCGCGGACGGAGCGGTGCCCGTCAGTAGTTCGATGAGGGAGGTGCGGGCCCGGGCGACGCGGGAGCGGACGGTGCCGATGGGGCAGCCGATGGCTTCGGCCGCGTCGGCGTACGGCAGGCCCAGGAGCTGGGTGAGGACGAAGGCCTCCCGGCGTTCGGACGGGATCGTGGCCAGGAGTTCGGCCAGCGCGACGCCCTCGTCGAAGCCCGGTACGTCGTACGGCTGGGCCTGCTCGGCGGCGGTCTGCCAGTCGTACCGGTCCGAGAGCCTGGGCCGGGCCGCGGCGTGGCGGAGGCTGTCGACGACGGTGCGGCGGGCGATGGACAGCAGCCAGGTGCGCGCCGAGGAGCGGCCCTCGAAGCGGGGAAGGGCGGCGAGGGCCCGCAGGAACACGTCCTGGGTGAGGTCGTCGGCGGCCTGGGTGTCGGCGCTGAGGTAGGCGACGTAGCGCCAGACGTCGCGGTGCAGTGCGCGGACGAAGCGGTCGGCCTTCGCGGGGTCACCGTCGCGGGCGTCCAGGGCCAGTCGGGTCACCGCCGCGTCGGCGGTGTGCCGGTCCGGCTGCTCGACGGCGGGACAGTTCTGGGTGGGCAGGGCAGGAGTCATCGCCACAGGTCCTTCGGTGAAGGGGTGACCGGCGCCGCGCGGGGGCGGGGCCGGTGAAGGGTGTACGGCCTGCCGGAGGCAGGGCCGATGCCCGAGGCGCGGAGGGCGGGCGCGAACGCGGATGCCGACGCGTGCTCGGGGAGCCGGCTGTCAGACGACAGCGGCTCCCGTCGGGGGACCCCGAGAGGTGATGGCGTGGACGAGGAGGAGCCGGCGCAGCGCGTGGCGCCGGCGGGCGCGGTGTACGAGGAGGCGCGGCGGGTGCGCCGTCGCGGCCGGCCGAAGCAGCAGGCGCAGCGGAGTCCAGAGCCATCCGGCGACGGCCCGCAGGATGCGGAAGGCGGCTCGCTCTCCGTAGGCGAGCCACAGGCCGCAGAGCACCGCGGCCACGAGGTGGGCGGCGAGCATCGCCGTCGGCGACATGCCGCCCATGTCGTGGCCCCCGCCCGGCATCGGAGTCCCCGCGGACACCGCGCCGGCCATCTCGTGCACGGCGTGGTGGCCATGGGCGGTGGCATCGGAGAGCACGGTGCCGGGCGGCGGCCGGAAGACCAGCCCGCCGACCCCTGCCTCGTTGACCACCCTCAGCGCCTCGCGCGGGGAGACGGCCGAGGTCGCCCCGTCTCCGCAGGTCAGGTACTCCGCCCACTGGCGGGCGAACGAGGTGCCGGTGGGCAGGGAGGGATGGACCAGGGACTGGGCGAGGGAGAAGCCCGCGTGGAGCCCGGCCTGGACGGTGACGGTCGCGGCGGTGACGGCGAGCAGCCCGCGCTCACGGCCCGCGAAGGCCCAGGCCGCTCCCGCCGTGCCGGCGAACGCGGCGGACAGGGCCCACCAGGGCACCGCCGTACCCGACATGAGGATGTGGCCGGTGGCTGCGAGCAGCACGCAGAGGGCTGCGAACATCGCAGCCCGTACGACTCGTGAACATCGGCCCGGGTTCATGGCGGGGCTCATCCTCGCACCAGCGTCCGGGACTTCGAAGAATGCTGCGCACTTCTGGACAAGTTCTGGTGGCCGACCCGGCCACACCTTGAGCGCCCGCCCCATGTGACCCGGACCACACAACCCGCGGGGAACCGGAAGCCCTTGCCGGCCGACTGACTGGCCGGTCGGAACGATGTGCGCGCAGCGTGGGGAAGGAGCCATCAGTGGCGGTGGAGGAACCCGGGACCGTGCCGGCGCGCACCGACGACGGCACGGGGAGGTCGCTGACGGCGCTGCTCACGTGCGCCATGGCGTTCTCGATGCTCCAGCTGTTCCTCCTCGGGGCCCTGGGCCCGCGACTGGTGGACGAACTCGGAGTCTCGCCCGCGGTCCTCGGGCTGACGACGACGCTCGGCTTCGGGACGGCCGCCCTGCTGTCCCCGGCCGGCGGCCGGATCGTGGACCGGATCGGTCCGCGCCGCTCGCTGGTCGTCCTGCTGCTGGTGTCGGCCGCGGCGCTCGCCCTGATCGGCGCCGCGCCCGGCACCGCCGCGCTGCTGGGCGCCGTCGCACTGGGCGGCGTACCGCAGGCGCTGGCCAACCCCGCCACCAACAAGGCCATCATGCGCGTCGTCCCGCCGGCCCGGCGCGGTGCGGTGACCGGACTCAAGCAGTCCGGCGTCCAGCTGGGCGCCTTCGTGGCCGGGCTGCCCCTCGTGCTGCTGGCGGGCGGGATCGGCTGGCGGGGCGCGGTGTGGACGGCGGCGGGCGCGGCCCTGCTCGCCGGGGGGTGGGCGATGCGGGCGCTGCCCGACGATCCCGCGCCGCCCCCGACCGGCGCGCGGAGCTCACTCGTTCCCCGCGGGATGGTCGCCTGGCTGGCGGCCTTCTCCCTGTTCCTCGGGGCCGGGATCGCCTCGGTCAACACCTACCTGGCCCTCTTCGGGGCGCAGCGCCTGGGGATGGGTCCCACCGCGGCCGGCGCCCTGGTCGCCGTACTGGGCGTGGCCGGGATCGCCGGCCGGATCGGCTGGTCGAAGGCGGCCCGGCCCGGGCGGGCCGAGTGGCTGCCGGGCTGGCTCGCCTGTGGCGCGCTCGGGGCGGCCCTCCTGCTGGGTGCCGCGCTCGTCGCGAGCCCGTTGGTGTGGCTCGGGGCCGTCGCCGTCGGTGTGTTCGCCGTGTCCGGGAACGCCGTGTCCATGGTGCTGGTCATGCAGCGGGCCGCTCCGGGCCGGGCCGGACAGGACTCGGCGCTCGTCGCGGCCGGGTTCTTCGGCGGATTCGCCCTGGGACCGCCCCTGTTCGGGCTGCTGGCCGGAAGCGGCCGGTACGGCCACGGGTGGCTGCTGGTCGCCGTGGAGTTCGCGGCGGCGGGAGCGGTGGCCTTCGTGTGGGCCGCACGGGACCGGCGGAAGGCCGCCTCGTGAACGGCGCGGTGCCCACGGATTGGGCCGAGAACGCCCTCGCGGCGGTCATCGGGCGCGTGAGCGTGACCGAGGCCCAGGTCGGCGAACGCTTCCCGCTCTACGCGCAGCCCGACGACGGGCGGTGGACGAGCACCGGCCGCGGTTCCTGGACCGGAGGCTTCTGGGCGGGGCTGCTGTGGCTGCGCGCCCGCTACACCGGTACCGACGCCGACCGGCGGGCCGCCGCCGCGTGCACGGCCCGGCTCGCCCCGTGGGCGGACGCCGACACCGCCACCCGGGGACTGATCTTCTGGTACGGGACCTCGCTCGCCGGGGCCGACGGCGAAGCCGCCCGGCTGCGGGAACGGGCCGCCCGGGCCTGCCTGTCGGCCTACGACCCCGCACTCGGTCTGGTTCCCTGGGGCGAGGCGCTGGGCGGGCCCCGCCTGCTGGCCCGCGTGGACGGCGTACCGGGGATGGTGCCCCTGCTGGCGGGCGCCGACGCGCGGGGGACGGCCGCCGCGGCCGCCCACCTCCACCGGCACCTCGACCTCTGCCTCGGCTCGGGCGCCGAGCGGCATCCCTGGCTGTGGCCCGCGCGGCTGTTCGACGAGAGCACCGGATGGCAGCCCTGCGACGATCCCGCGCCGGGCTGGAGCCGCGGCCAGGCCTGGCTGCTCCTGGCCGTCGCCGACGCCCTGGTACGGCCCGACCTCGTGGGCGATGCCCGCGCCCGGCTCGACGAGGCGGTCGGACAGCTGCTGGCCCAGGGGGAGGTGCTGGCCGGGCGGCTGGTCCCGCCGGCCGACGCCTCCCGGCCCGCCGGCCCGCTGGACACGTCGGCCGCCGCGATCACCGCGGTGGCCCTGCTGAAGCTCGCACGGGTCCCGGGCCCCCGGGCGCAGGCGTGCGCGGACCGGGCCGTCGCCATCCTGAACCGCCTGGCGCAGGCCCACCTGACCGGCGCGTGCTCCGGCCGCCCGCCCGGGATGCTCCTGGACGGCTGCTACGACGCCGCGAAGGGCCTGGCCGTCCGGCACGAGCTGATCTGGGGCGACTTCTTCCTCGCGCTCGGCCTGGCCGCCCTGGACGGCCTCGTCGACATCACCCGCGTGTAGCGGTCCCCGCGCCGTAGTCGCGCAGGACGCGGCGGGCCACGGTGGTGATGTGGAGTTCGTCGGGGCCGTCGAGGATGCGGGCGGCGCGGCCCGTACGGAAGAGAGCGGGCAGGGGGGTGTCCGGGCCGAGCCCGGCGGCGCCGTGGACCTGGATGGCCGAGTCCGTGACCTGCTGGAGCATCCGCGCGGCGGCGACCTTGGCGAGCCCGACCTCCGTCCGGGCGTCCTGACCGGACGCGATCAGCTCCACCGCCTCGTGGACGAGGGGCCGCGTGGTGCGCAGCGCGAGCAGCGCGTCGAAGACGTGCTGCTGGACCAGCTGTTGCTCGGCGAGGGGCCCACGGGATCCGCTGCGGGTGGCGGCCCGTTCACACATGAGGTCGAAGGCGCGCCGGGCCTGGCCCAGCCAGCGCAGGCAGCGCAGCGTACGCCCGAGGAGCAGCCGCTCACCCGCGATGGCGAGGGCGTCGCCGGGCTCGCCGAGGAGGTGGTCGGCGGGCACCCGGACCCGGTCGAGCGCGATCTCGTACTGGCCCGCCCCACCGAGCACGGGAAGTTCGCGCACCACCCGGAAGCCGGGCGAGGAGGTCGGCACCAGGAGCAGGGAGAGCCCCGCGCGGTCCCCGGCGGCGCCGCTGGTGCGGGCCATGACGGTCACCAGGTCGGCGCCCGCGGCGCCGGAGGTGAACCACTTGCGGCCGGTCACGCGCCAGCTGCCGTCGGCCAGGCGCTCGGCGCCGGTGGCGGTCGAGAACGGGTCGGTGCCGGGCACGTCCGGCTCCGTCATCGCGTAGCAGGTGCGCATCTCCCCGGCGACCAGCCGTTTCAGGTACTCCTCGCGGACCCGGGGCGTGCCGTGGCGGGCCAGCATCGTGACGTCGAGCAGGGGAGCGGAGCCGAGCGCGGCGGGCCCGTGGTCACTGGCGCCCTCGTCCTCCGCCAGTGCGGCGTACGCGGCGAAGGACAGGCCGCCGCCGCCCAGTTCGGCCGGGAGCGGGAGCGCCCAGAGCCCCTCCTCGCGGGCCTGGCGCCGCAACTCGGCGAGTGCCGCGGCCGCCGCCGGGCCGCCAGCGTCCAGTACGCCCTCCTGAGGGATCACCCGGCCGCGGACGAATGTGGCGATCCTGTCTCTCAACTCGGCTCCCTGGAGCACGTGTTGGGTGGTCGTGTCTGGATCCGTCACTGTTTTCCTCCTCATTCCCGGGAACTCGTGGGAACGGTTGTCCGACTGTCTGTCCGTGGAACTGGTCGGGCGCGGACGCCCCCCGGTTCCCCGCGTATCGCACGAACCGGGCGACGGCCACCGCCGCGCCGGGAGAGGAGAGGCATGGCGTCACCAGCCACCACGCAGACGGTCCGGCCGCTCGACACACTGCGCTTCGACACCTCGGGGCCGCCGCAGATCACCGGGGTGGTCGCCGACCACCTGCGCATGCTCGGCGCGAGCGGGGATCATCCCCGCCAGGACGCTCCGCCGGACCGCATCACGCTCACCGGCGGCGGCTTCGCACCGGCCCGCGCGCTCGCCACGTGGGCGGGGCCCGCGAGCGGGCTCGTCGACGAGGCGACCGTGCAGGCCGCCACCGGCATCATGGCCGTCCACGGCCGCCGGGACGGCTCCCCGCGGGGACTGGCCGCCGACTACGCGGCCACGGCCACCGCCGTCCTGACCGTGCAGGGGCTGCTCGCCGGCCTCATAGGCCAGGCCCGCGGAGGGGCCGCCGCCCAGGTCGCCACCCGCGCGGACCGGGCGGGCCTGCTGACGGTGTCCCAGTACCTCGCAGCCGCCGGAGCCGACGAGGGCGAAGCGGCCGAACTCGACGCCGGCGGGCCGCCCTTCCGCTCCGCCGAGGGCGTCCTCTTCGAACTGGAGACCCTCGACCCGGGTGCCTGGGCCGCCTTCTGGCGGGCGCTGGAGGCGCCTGCCGACGCGATGCGGGCGGGCTGGCGGCCCTTCCAGTTCCGGTACGCCACCGCCTGCGCGCCCTTCCCGGAAGCCCTCCACGAGATCACCCGGGCCACCCCCATGACGGGCATCCGGCGGGCCGCCGCCCTCTCCGGCGCCGAGGTGTGCGTCCTGCGCACGCTCGGGGAAAGGGCGTTGGAGGACGACGGCGCCGCCCCGTGGGCACTCCGGCTCCTCGGGCCGGAAGCGGGCCGCCCGGGGACGGCGGCCGGACGTGGAGACCAACGGGGCTCCGGGCGCGGGGACCGGCCCTCCGTGGGCCGGCCGCTGGCCGGACTGACCGTCCTGGAGGCCGGCCGGCGCATCCAGGCCCCGCTCGCCGCACACCTGTTGGGCCTGCTGGGCGCCGAGGTGATCCGGATCGAGCCGCCGGGCGGCGACCCGCTGCGCGGTATGCCGCCCGCCTGCTCCGGGATCTCCGCGCGCTGGCTCGCCCTCAACCGGGGCAAGCGGGCCGTGGAGATCGACATCAAGGCCGACGCGGACCGGCGCCGCCTGCGCGAGATGGCCGCGGAGGCCGACGTCTTCCTGCACAACTGGGCCCCGGGCAAGGCCGCCGAACTCGGCCTGGACCACGACGACCTCGCGGCGGTGAACCCCGCACTGGTCTACGCGTACACCAGCGGCTGGGCCGACCGGCTCGACGACGCCCCCATGGGCACCGACTTCATGGTCCAGGCCCGCACCGCGGTCGGCGAGGCCGTCCGCCCCCAGGACGAGGCCCCCGCCCCGTCACTGATGACCCTGCTCGACGTCCTCGGCGGACTGCACGGCACCGAGGCGGTCCTCGCCGGACTCCTCCTGCGCGAACGCACCGGCCACGGCGTCCGCGTGGACTCCTCCCTGCTCGGCGCCGCCGACACCCTGACCGCCCCCGCCCTGCGACGCGCGGCACGCGGCGAGAACCCCCGTCGGCCGGCCGGATTCCGGCGGCCCCTGCCCACGGCCGACGGCTGGATCGCCCCGAGCGACGCGGCCGCCACCGCCGCCGGAGCGTACGACCTGCGCGAACTCCCCACCGCGGACGCCCTCGGGCAGCTGCGGGAGCACGGCCTGACGGCCACCGCCGTCACCACCGAACTGGCCGACCTGCACCACGACCAGCGCTTCACCGGCTCGATCAGTCGCGACGCGCACGGCGCCCCTGCCGTTCCCGACCCCTGGAGCTTCTCATGACCGCCAACAGGCTCGAACTGCACGACCTGCTGCCCGCCGAACTCCGCCGCTCCTGGGTGGTCGACGGCACCTGCCCCGACCTCGACCTCTACAGCCTCTTCCGGGCCCGGCAGATCGCCGACCTGCACGCCACCGCCGTCATCGACGCCAAGGGCCCGCTCTGTTACACCGCCCTCGACCGCAAGGTGCGATGTCTGGCCAGCGGCCTGCGCGACCTCGGCATAGGCCCCGGCGACGTGGTCGCCGTCCAGCTCCCGAACAACCGGAACGCCGTCATCGCCGACCTGGCCCTCGCCGCCCTCGGCGCGGTGGCCCTGCCCTTCCCCGTCGGCCGCGGCAGCCTGGAAGCGGAATGCCTGCTGCGCCGCGCCGAGGCCGTCGCCGTCATCGCCGCGACCGAGCACCGCGGCAGCCGGCACGCCGCCGACCTGCACACCCTGGCACCGGCCCTGCCCGCGCTCCGGCACGTGATCGCCGCCGGACCCGGGCCGGCCCCCGAGGGAACGGTCTCCTTCTCCGCCCTGCTGCGCTCCGACGCGAGCGCCTTCGTACCGGCCCGGCCCGACCCGGACAGCGCGGCCCGCATCCTGGTCTCCTCCGGCTCCGAGGCCGAGCCGAAGATGGTCGCGTACTCGCACAACGCCCTCGCGGGCGGTCGCGGCAACTTCCTCGCCTCGCTGATGCCCGACGGGACCGCGCCGCGCTGCCTGTTCCTGGTGCCGCTCGGCTCCGCCTTCGGCTCCAACGGGACGGCCGTCACCCTGGCCCGGCACGGCGGCACGCTCGTCCTCCTCGACCACTTCACCCCGGAGGCGGCCCTCGCGGCGGTGCGCGAGCACGCGCCGACGCACATCCTCGGCGTACCGACCATGGTGCGGATGATGCTGGACCGGCTCGAAGGCGACGCCGCTCCGCTGCCCGCCCCCACCGCCCTCGTCCTGGGCGGGTCCGCGCTCGACGAGCGCACGGCCAAGGAGGCCGCCCGCGCCTTCGGCTGCCCGGTCGTCAACCTCTACGGCTCCGCCGACGGCGTCAACTGCCACACCGGCCTGGACCACGACACCCCGCCCGCGGACGGCCAGGGGGTCGTGGCCGGGCGCCCCGACCCCCGGGTCGCCGACATCCGCATCGCCGACACCGAGACGCACGAGCCGCTGCCGGACGGCCGGGTCGGGGAGATCATCGCGCGCGGCCCGATGACCCCGCTGTGCTACGTCGCCTCCCCGGACCTCGACGCCCGCTACCGCACGCCCGACGGCTGGGTCCGCACCGGAGACCTGGGCTTCCTCGACGAGGCCGGCACCCTCCACATCGTCGGACGGCTCAAGGACATCGTCATCCGGGGCGGCGCCAACATCAGCCCCGCCGAGGTCGAACGCCAGCTGGCCTCCCACCCGCTGGTGCGCGACGTGGTGTGCGTGGGCGTTCCGGACGCGGTCATGGGGGAGAGGCTGGCGGCCTGCGTCGTACCCCGCACGGCGCAGGCGCCCTCCCTGGAGGAGCTCGGCGCGCACCTCACGGAGCGCGGGCTCGAACCGCGCAAGTTCCCCGAGCGGCTCCTGATCGTCGCCGAACTCCCGCTGACCCCGGCGGGCAAGCCCGACCGGGCGGCCCTGCGCGCATGCCTGACAGACGTCCGTCCGCTGCCGGAGATCGGAAGCGTTCCGCTCGCCCAGGCGGGATGAGAGAGCGGGGCCCGGCGGCGCTTCCGCCGCCGGGCCCCGTACACCGCAACAGGGGAGGGCACGCGTTCCACGCGTGCCCTCCCGTGTGCGTCATGCCTTCCGGCGCCCGGTCAGGGGGCGCCCATGGCCTTCTTCAGCTCGGCCGCCGCGTTGCGGTAGACCGGCAGCAGGTCGAGGTCCTCGCCCGGGTAGTTGACGATCTTGACCTGCTTCGCGCCGGAGTCGGGCAGGACCGTGCCGGTGGACATGTGCGCGTTGTCCAGGACGAGCGCCGGCTTCTTCGCGGACAGCTCCGCGAGCTGCGACGGGGTGACGGCCTCCGGCCCGAACGTGCCGACGGGCGTGGCCCCGGCGAGCTTCGCGGCCCAGGCGGTGAAGACCTGGGTGACCACGGAGGGGCTCTTGCCGCCGGGCCAGGCCGCCTGGACGTCCTTGTTCAGCTTCGCGTACTCGGTGTCGAAGCCGCTCTTCCACTGCGTGGCGGCGTCCGCCGTGCCGAAGAGGGCGCCCAGCTTGTCGACCTCGGCCTTGACCTTGTCGGGGTCGTTGTCGAGGTTGACCTCGACCAGCTTCGCCTTGGAGCCCGCCGCCTCCTTGATCTTCGCCGCGTACGGCTCGAAGGGCGCGTAGAGCACGAAGTCGGCCCTGGCGACGGCGGCGAGGTCCGAGGGCTTCGGGTCGTAGTCGGGGGCGTGGTGCACGGACTGCGGGACGATGACCTTGACGTCCTGGGCGCCCGCGGCCCGGGCGAAGGCGCCCTCCCAGGTGGTGGTCACGACCACCACGGGCTTGGTCTTGGCGGCCGGGGCGCCGGCCGGCGCCGGGCTGTCGGCCGCTGCGCCGGTGCCGGTGTCGTCTCCGCAGCCGGCCGTGGTGAGGAGGACCGCCGCGCTCAGTGCGAGGAGGGAAGGGATACGGCCGCGGGTGCGCGCCATGTGCTGATTCTCCGTTCGGGTATGAAGTGCACGGCGAGGACGAGTGCCCCCGCGGTCAGGACGAGGACCGGGCCGGGAGGCCAGTCCAGCCACAGGGCCAGCAGGAACCCCGTCAGGTTGACGACGATGCCGATGCCGACCGCCCAGAGGGTGATCGACCGCAGCGAGCTGCCGAGGCGGCGGGCCGCGAGCGCGGGCAGCAGGGTCAGCGCGTCGACGAGCAGGGCGCCGGTGAGTTTGATGGCGCCGGCGACCGCGACGGCGACGAGGACCAGGAGGACCGCGGTCAGCGCCCGCACGGGCACGCCGGAACACTGGGCGAGTTCGCGGTCGTAGAGGAGCAGGCCGATCTCGCGGCGCCGCCACCAGAACAGGCCGGGGACCACGACGGCGAGCACCCCGAGGACCACGAGATCGGCCGTGCCCACCGACAGGATCGACCCCCAGAGCAGGGCGAAGGCGCCGGAGGCGTTGACGCCCGACACGGCGAGCAGGAGGAGGGCCGCCGCGATGGCCAGACTCATCAGCAGCCCCATCGCCCCCGACAGCCCGTCCGGGGTACGGGCGAGCGGTGCGACGCCCGCGCCGGCCAGGGCGCAGGCCACCAGCGCGCACAGCATGGGGTCGAGGCCGGTGAGCAGGCCGACCGCGATGCCGAGCAGGGCCACGTGCATCATCGCGAACCGGACCGGCATGATGTCGAGCCCGACGATGACCACCCCGATCACGGGCAGCCCGACGGCGGCCAGCAGCAGGGCGATGCCCGCCCGCTGCACGGGCAGGAGTTGCAGGAGTGCGCCGAGGTCGGCGGTGGCGAGTGTCACCGGACCTCCCGCAGCCGGCCCGCGGCCATCTCCAGCACCCGGTCGCAGCGCTCCGCCAGCGCGCGGTCGTGCGTCACCACGACGAGGGTCACCGGCAGGGAGGTGAGGACGTCCGCCGCCTCCTCCTGCCCGTCGAAGTCGAGGGCCGCGGTGGGTTCGTCGGCCAGGAGCACCTGGGCCCCGGCGGCGACACAGCCGATCGCCCGGGCCAGGTACATGCGTTGCAACTGCCCGCCGGAGAGGGTGTGCAGCGGCCGCCCGGTCAGCGGACCCACCCCCAGCCGGTCCGCGGCCTCGGCCGCGTCCTCCGCGGCGCCGCTGCTCGCCAGCAACTCGGCGCCGAGCAGCGGGAAGCGCCCCGCGGCCGGCTTCTGCGGGATCCAGGCGCAGGCGCGGCGCCGCCAGGCCCACTCCGCGGCCGAACCGGTGCCGCGTCCGCCGACCGTGATCGCGCCCGACACCTGCCGGTGGAGGCCGAGCACGGCACGCAGCAGCGTGGTCTTGCCCGAACCGTTCGTTCCGGTCAGGGCCACCCGCTCACCGGCCGCGATCTCCAGATCCACATCGGCGACGGCCTCCACCCGGCCGTGCCGGCAGGCCACTTCGCGCATGTGGACGTCCAGCCCGCCCATCTCTCGTCCCTCGATCCTCTGCAGCAGGATGACTTCGGCGCAGTGTCCGCCTCGTACGTGGCAGTAGTCGGCCGGCGCGGGCTCCGGGTTCCCGCGATCGGCGAAATGGACGAGATCGACGAGATTCGACGAGATCCGTGCCGCATTCCGTGACGGGAGGCGGCTCAGCTGCCCGGCCGTACGACGAACGCCACGGCCTGCACGGGCCCGCTCTCGCGGAAGTGCAGGACGAAGGGCACGGCGTCCCCCACCTGCCAGCGGCCCTTGACCGTCATCATCACGTCCAGCGTGCTCGGGGTCATCTGCAGCGTCGAACCGGCGGGGATCTCCGTCGAGCCGACCATGCGCATGGAATCCGCTCCCGCGGCGCTCACGTGCCGGCTCAGCATCACCGCCTCGACGACCGGAGAGGTCACGGAGACCAACTGGTCCCCGGACCCACCGGTGTTCGTGATCCGGAAGAACGCCGCGGTGCGCTCCTTGTCGGCGTACGGCAGGAAGACCCGCCCGATGCCGACCTCGATCCGGGCCGGAGTGCCCGCGGCCCCCGCCGTGGTCCACGCGGTCAGCCCGACCAGGGCCGTGAGACACGCGGTCACCGGTGCCAGTACGGCGATCAGTCCTTCGCGCAGCCGGCGGCCGCCGGGCGACTGCTCGGCCGAGGAGGTGGGGGAGAGAGGATCGGTCATCGCTGAAAACCCTTTCGGCGGGGACGGGGTGACATACCGCCGTGGCGCTTCGGCACGGGCTGCCAGGCCCGCAGGCGCAGACTGTTGCCGACCACCAGCAGCGAACTGGCCGACATCGCGGCGGCGGCGACCATCGGGTTGAGCCAGCCGACCGCGGCCAGGGGCACGGTGACCGCGTTGTAGCCGAACGCCCAGACGAGGTTGGCGCGGATCGTCCCCAGGGTGCGACGGGCCAGCCGGACCGCGTCGGCCACCGCCTCGATGTCACCGCGCACCAGCGTCACGTCGGCGGCGCCGATCGCCACGTCCGTACCGCTGCCCATCGCGATGCCGAGATCGGCGCGGGCCAGGGCGGCGGCGTCGTTCACCCCGTCGCCGATCACCGCCACCCGGCGGCCCTCCTCCTTCAGGCGCGTGACCAGCTCGGCCTTCCCCTCCGGAGTGCAGCGGGCGTGGACCGCGGAGATGCCGAGCTGCGCGGCGACCGCCAGGGCCGTGGCATCGCGGTCACCGGTGGCCAGCACCGGTTCCACTCCCAGCCGGCGCATCCGGTCCACGGCGCGGTAGCTCCCGGGCCGCAGCACGTCCCCGAGGGTGATCAGGGCCTCGTCGAAGCCGTCCACCCGGACCAGGACGGGAGTGAGCACGGCCGCCTCCGCCTCGGCCAGCGCCTGCGCCAACGACTTCGGCAGGCCGTCGTCCGGAGAGAGCAGGTCGATGCGCCGGCCCTCCACGAGCCCCGTGACCCCCACCCCGGCCGTCGCCAGGAAGTCGGTGACCGGGGGCAGCGTGCCCCCGGGCAGCGCGCGCTGCGCGTACGCGGCGAGGGCGCGGCCCAGCGGATGCTCCGAGCCCTGCTCCACGGCCCCGGCCAGGCGCAGGACCGCCTCGCGCCCGATGCCGCCGCTGACCGCGGTGACCTGGACGACGCTCATGTGTCCGGTGGTGAGCGTGCCGGTCTTGTCCAGGACCACGGTGTCGACGTGCCGCAGTGCCTCCAGCGCCTGCGGACCGCTGACCAGCACGCCCAGCTGCGCGCCCCGGCCGGTCGCGGCCAGCAGCGCGGTGGGCGTCGCCAGCCCCAGCGCGCACGGACAGGCGACGACGAGGATCGCCACCGCCGCGGTCACGGCCGCCTGCGGATCCGCCCCGGCGCCGAGCCAGAAACCGAGCACGGTGACCGCAAGGGCCAGGATGACCGGGACGAAGACCCCCGCCACGCGGTCGGCGAGCCGCTGGGCCCGCGCCTTGCCCGCCTGCGCTTCGGTGACCATGCGGGTGATCCGGGCGAGCTGGGTGTCCGCACCGACCGCGGTGGCCCGTACGAGGAGCAGTCCACCGGCGTTGACGGCGGCGCCCACCACCTTCCGGTCGGGCCCCACTTCCACGGGATCGCTCTCACCGGTGACCAGGGACAGGTCCAGGGCCGAGCTGCCGGAGACCACCACACCGTCGGTGGCGACCCGTTCGCCCGGCCGTACGAGGAACTCCTGCCCCACCCGCAGTTCTTCCACGGGGATCAGCCGCTCCCGGCCGTCCTCGCGCACGGTCACGTCCTTGACGGCGAGCCCGGCCAGTGAGCGCAGGGCCGCGCCGGTGCTCCGCCGGGCCCTGCCCTCCAGATGGCGGCCCGCCAGGACGAACAGGGGAACTCCGACGGCGGCTTCCAGGTAGACGTGCGCGACCTCCCCGCCCGCCGAGGGGAGGAAGGTGAACGGCATCCGCATGTCCGGATCGCCGGCGCCGCCGAGGAACAGCGCGTACAGGGACCAGGAGAACGAGGCGAGGACCCCCAGGGAGACCAGGGTGTCCATGGTGGCCGCCGCGTGCCGCAGCCCGCGTGCTGCCCGCAGGTGGAACGGCAGGGCGCTCCACACGACGACCGGAGCGGCCAGGGTGAGGCACAGCCACTGCCAGTTGCGGAACTGCAGGGCGGGCACCATCGACAGCACGAGGACCGGCAGGCAGAGCAGCGCGGTGATCAACAGCCGTTCGCGCTCCGCGCGTTCACCGTCCGCCGGCGGCTCCGCGGGCGGCACGGCCGGCTCACGCGGCGCGGCGGCCGGCGGGGGCGGGGGCGGTTCGGCGGTGTAGCCGGCGCGTTCCACCGCTGCGACCAGGTCCTGGACGCTCACGGCCGGCGGATGGCTCACCCGTGCCTTCCCGGTGGCGAGGTTCACCGTCGCGCTCACCCCGTCGATCCGGGCCAGCCGCTTCTCCACCCGGTTCACACAGGCGGCGCACGTCATGCCGCCGACGGTCAGATCGGTCGTCGTCAGGGTGCCGCCCGCCGTGTCCGCGGTCATCGGGCGCTCCCCGGATGCGTGCCGCCCATGCCGCCCGTGCCGCCGCCACTGTGCGAACCGCCGGTGGATCCCGTCCCGGTGCCGGTGCGGTGCAGGCCGGGGGCGACCGGCCCGGCGGCCGAACCCACCCCGTAGGAGAGGGCGAACAGCGCGGCCAGGAGCACGACGAAGCCGGCCAGGGCCGGTGGCGGCGCCCCACGCGGCCAGGCGCGGTCGGGGCGGGTCTCGGGTTGCCTTCCGGTCATCGGCTCTCCAGATCCTGGTACGTGTACGGCGCTGCGCCCGTCGTGGTCGTCCGCGCGGGAGCCGCCGGGGAGGTAGTCGTACGCGGTGCGGTCCGAGTTCCCGTCCGCCGCCGGTACGCGGTGGATCCGTTCGGCGGCGTACCTTATTGCGAGTAGTTTGCAATTGATCTGGATGTGCGAAAGAGGTTCCGGTGGGCTCTCCTGTGGTGCTGGGCATCGAGTCGTCGTGTGACGAGACCGGTGCCGGGATCGTGTCCGACGGGCGGCTGCTCGCCCACGTGGTGGCGTCGAGCATGGACGAACACGCGCGGTTCGGCGGGGTGGTGCCCGAGATCGCCGCCCGCGCCCACCTGCACGCCTTCAACCCCGTGGTACGGGAGGCCCTCGACCAGGCGGGGCTGCGGATCTCCGACATCGACGCCGTCGCGGTCACCACCGGACCGGGCCTCTCGGGCGCCCTGCAGGTCGGCCTGGCCGGGGCGAAGACCCTGGCCTACGCGGCCGGCGTGCCCCTCTACGGGGTGCACCACCTGGCCGGACACGTCGCCGCCGACACCTTGGAACACGGGCCGCTCCCCAACCCGTGCATGGTGCTGATCGTGTCGGGCGGGCACACCTCGCTCCTGTTCGTACGGGACCTCGTACGCGATCCGATCCTGCACCTCGGCGACACCGTGGACGACGCGGCCGGGGAGTGCTTCGACAAGGCGGCCCGGGTCTTCGGCCTGCCCTATCCGGGCGGGCCGGCCATCGACCGCGCCGCCCGCGGCGGCAACGGCTGCGCGGTGGCCTTCCCGCGCCCGCTGACGCGCCCCGGAGACGCCCCGTACGCCTTCTCCTTCTCCGGGCTGAAGACCGCCGCCGCGCGCTGGGCCGAGCAGCACCGCCTGCGCGGCGAGGAGATCCCGCTGGCCGACGGCGCCGCCTCCCTCCAGGAGGCCGTGGCGGACGTGCTCACCCGCAAGGCCCTGGCCGCCTGCCGGGAGTACGGAGTGCGCACGCTCGTCGTGGTGGGCGGGGTCGCCGCCAACTCCAGGGTGCGCGCGCTGGCGGAGGAACGGTGCGCGGCGGCCGGGGTCGAACTGCGGGTGCCCCCGCTCACCCTGTGCACCGACAACGGGGCGATGATCGCCGCCGTCGGTGACCTCCTGGTGCGGGCGGGCTCGGCTCCGGCGCAGCTCGACGTCTCGATCGACCCGTCGGCTCCGCTGGAGCACGCGGCCCTGCACCCCGTGGCCCGCACCGCGGCGAAGGTCGCCTGAACGGCGTGCCGGTCAGTCCCGGCGAACGGGCGGTTCCGGTCCCTCTCCTTCCGGTTCAACGCCGGCCAGCCGTTCCCAGCCGGGCAGGACGCTGACGAACGGCACCCCGGTGCGCGGATGTTCGATGACCTCCGCCTCGACCTCGTACACCTCGGACAGCAGCCGCGCCGTCAGCACCTCCTCGGGCGTTCCGGTGGCGACGACGCGGCCGCCCGTCATGACGCAGATCCGGTCACAGAACGCCGCGGCGAGGTTCAGGTCGTGCAGTGCGACGACGGCGGTGACGCCGAGCCCGCGCACGAGCCGGAGCGCGTCGAGCTGGTGACGCAGGTCCAAGTGGTTGGTCGGCTCGTCCAGCACCATGGTTCCCGTGCGCTGGGCGAGCGCGCGGGCGATCAGCACCCGCTGCTTCTCCCCGCCCGACAGCCGGTCGAACGGCGCGTGCGCGAGGGCGTCCACACGGAGTTCCGCCAGGGACCGCGTGATGATGTCGCGGTCGTCCGCGTCATCGCCGGCGAAGGCCCGCTTGTGCGGGGTACGGCCCATCGCCACCACGTCGTAGACGGTCAGTTCGAAGTCCCCGGCGGTCTCCTGGAGCACGGCCGCGAGCCGCTGGGCGAGCCGCTTGCCCGGCATCCGCCAGACGTCCTCGCCGTCGAGGAGGACCCGGCCCGAGGTGGGGCGCACCGCCCGGTACAAGGTGCGCAGCAGGGTCGACTTGCCGGCGCCGTTGGGGCCGACCAGGCCCACGACCTCGCCGGGCGCCGCGTGCAGCGACGCCCGGTGGACCAGCGCCCTGCCGTTCACCACGACGCCGACCTCCTCGACGCGCAGGGATCCGGGCTCTCCGATCGGTCGGTTGCTCACCCGGCCGCCTTTCGTCGCATCAGCCAGAGGAAGAAGGGACCGCCGACCAGGGCGGTGAGGATGCCGACGGGTATCTCCTCCGGGCTCATGAACGTCCGCGCGGCCAGATCGGCGGAGATCAGGAACGCCGCCCCCAGGAGGACCGCGGCGGGCAGCGCGCGACGGTGGTCGGCGCCCACGAGCAGCCGCACCACGTGCGGCATGATCAGCCCGACGAACCCGATCTGCCCGCTCACCGCCACGATCGTGCCGATCATCAGGGCCACCAGCGTGAACAGGGCGCCGCGGAACCGGTGCACGTCCAGACCGAGGGCCGCGGCCGCCTCCTCCCCGGCCAGCAGCAGGTTCAGCGGACGGCAGACACCCAGGAGGACGGCCGTCCCCAGCAGGACCGCCCCCACCGGGATCCACACCGTCGTCCAGGTGGTGCCGGCCAGCCCGCCGAGCATCCAGCGCAGCGCGGACTGCGTCTTGTGCGGATCGTTCGAGGTGACGATCAGGAAGCTGGCCAGCGCCGACAGCACCTCGGCCGTGGCCACACCCGCGAGGACCAGACGTACCGTCGTCATCCGCCCGCCGGAGCGGGCCAGGAAGTAGACGGCGACCAGAGCGGCCAGGGCCCCGCAGAACGCCGCCACCGGCAGGGTGAACAGCCCGAACATCGACAGGTTCAGGACCAGGACGAGCACCGCGCCGACCGACGCGCCCGAGGACACGCCCAGCAGCATCGGATCGGCCAGCGGATTGCGGACCAGCGCCTGCAGTGCCATACCGGCCACCGACAGACCCGCGCCGACCACCCCGGCCAGCAGCACCCGGGGGAGGCGGACGTCCACGACGATCGTCTCGCGCACCGGGGTCCACGTCGGCTCGGCGAGGGACGGGTGCACCCGGTGCAGCAGGATGCCCCACACCTGGTCGGCCGGGACACTGATCGAACCGGCCGCGATCCCGGCCGTGGCGGCGCAGACCACCAGGGCGCCCAGGAGGGCCAGCACCACGGAGTACGGGATCCCGGGGCGCCGCGCGGGCCGGCCCTCCTCGCGAAGGGCGGCCCCCACGTCCCCCGTGGCCTCCGGGACCGCCGGGGCTCCCGCCCCCGCCCGCGCCCCCGCCCCGGTCACTGGACGCGGCCCGGGTGGAGCTGACGCGCCAGCGACTCGACGGCCGCCGGCACCCGCACGCCGACCACCGTGGAGGACAGCGGCAGGACCGCGAACCGCTGGTTCCTGATCGCGGGCACGTCCTTCAGCGCCGGGTGGGCGAGCAGGAACTTCTTCTTGTCCTCGACGGACTGGTCGCCGTAGTCGTAGATGACGATGGCCTCGGGGGCGCGCTGCGCCACCTGCTCGAACGAGACGTCGCCGAAGGCCTTGTCCAGGTCGGCGAAGAGGTTCACCCCGCCGGCCCGCCGGATCATCTCGTTGCCGATGCCCTTGCCGCCGGCGGTGAAGGCCGTCTTGTCGCCGCTGTCGTAGACGAAGAGCTTGACCGGAGTGACCCCCGTGAGCTGGGACTCGACCTTGTCGAGGGTGGCGTGCAGCTTCCCCAGCCGCTCCTCGGCCCGCTCGGGTACCCCGAAGATCCTGGCGACCGTACGGATCTCCTCGTCCATGGTGGCCACGTCCACCGGACCGGTGGGGCACTCCTCGGCGTTGAGGCGGGTGTTGATCCCGGCCTTGGTGAAGGCGGCCCGGCTTCGGCCTTCCTTCTCGTCGAAGGTGGAGGTCCACCCGCCGTAGACGAAGTCGGGCTCGGCCTCCAGGAGCGCCTCGAAGGACGGGTACTCCTTGGAGAGGACCTTCACGCTGTCGTAGGCGGCCTGGTACTCGGGGAGGATCTTGTCGTCGAGATAGCCCGTCCCCACCATCGACTTCTCCAGTCCGAGGGACAGCATCACCTCGGTCGCGTGCTGGTTGAGCGATACGGCGCGCTGTGGTGGGCGCCGATAGGTGTTCGTCACCCCGCAGTTGTCCAGGGTGACCGGAAAGCCGGTCGCGTCCGCGGGTGTGGTGGCGGAGGGCGCGGCGGGTGCGGCGGGCGCGGCGGTGCCGCCGCAGCCGGATATCAGCAGAGCCACGGCCAGCGCGGACAGCACGGCTTTCGGGTGGTGGTTGCGGGGCATGGGTGGTCCTCTCACCGCGGATGGATCGAATGGTTCGGGGGGTACGGGGCGCCGGTTGGCTGCGCCGCTCGGGCCGGGTGCAGGGGGGCCGGTTGGGTCGGGGCCGGGCGCGCGCCGGGGTGTCTCCTCGGACGCCGAACGTTTCGAGGAGTCGGAGTACGGAGCCTTGTTGTGTTCGGCGCCCTGCGGGGATCACCCCGACACACACCCGACCCCGCCCCAACCGGCCCGGCTGCGCCGATCCTTCAGCCTCGCCGCGCAAATTCAGCCTCGCCGGCGTTTGAGGCGCGGGGTCCGGGGCGGAGCCCCGATCTTTGGGCCGCACCATCCGGCTGTGCCGCACCACTTCGGCCTCCGCCGCACAATCCAGCCCCTCCGGCGTTTGAGGAGCGGGGTGCGGGGCGGAGCCCGGCAGGGCAGCCGCACCGGCGGCCTAGGTGGGGATCGGTCCCGGCGGCAGGCCACCGGCGCGCACCGGCACCAGGCGGCACATCGGGTCCACGGCCAAAGTCTGATCGGCCACGTCAACTCTCCTTCGCGAGTCGCGGCAGAAAGGTCCCGGCACCGGGACCCCGCACGACACTTCGCCGCGCGGACAGTGGCAGGTCTTCGGACTCGCGGGCGCGCCTGTCGGTCTCCCAACAGTCACCTACTGGCCGTCGCTTCCCAGGACCGGCTCCGGTCCCAGTGCGTATGACGGCGGTCGTTCCCGCTCACCGCTGCGGGGCAGTCCCGGATTCCCACCGGGTTCCCTCTTACGACGCGTCCCGCCTGGCGGACGGGGGCGAACCAGCTGCACTCACACCCTACCCGCGGGCATGCCGGGGGCAGTCATGGCTGCGGGCGGGCGGGACCGTCGGCGGAAGGCCGGCGCCCGAGCCGTCCGTGAGCCGCCACGCGGTGCGGATGGTGCCGATCAGCTGTCGTGCGCTGTACGGGGACACCTCCAGCTCCTGACGGGCCTGGCCCAGGAGGTCCAGGTCCCCTTCCGGGCCTCGTGATGCCGCCTCGTCCCGCCGGCGGGCCAGATCGCCCTCGCCGAAGATGTCGAGCAGGGTCAGGGAGAACAGGACGTACGCCGATGCCTCGTCGATGAGGTTCCGGGCCGCCTCCGCGATCTCGGCGGCCGCTTCTTCTCCCAGGTGCCGGTGGAGATCGTGGAAGGCCACGTGTTCCAGGGCTTGTCTGAGCTCGGGGGAGACACAGGGGCAGCCGGCCCGCAGATGGCCCGTCAGGTTCCGGAAGGCGATGAGGAGCGCGCTGGTCCGCGGCGTCCACCGCTGCTTGCTCAGGAGCGTGCGGAACCCCGCGAGCGTGTCGGCGAGCTCCTCCAGGATCAACTGACGCGCGATGTCGGTGAGTTCGATGAGCCGGGTCTTGGACGTGATCTCGTCCAGGCGCAGGCCGTAGCGGATGAGATCCCTGGGTATTCCGCCCGAGAGGGCGTGCGTGAGCACCTTGTACGGCTCGGAGAGACCTGACGCCCGGCGCCCGAGGATCTTCTTGGACTCCTCCAGCGTGCACGGCAGGACGTGCACGATGTCGTCCAGCGAGCTGTCGGTGACGCCGCGGTGCGGAAGCCCCCGCCGTACGAAGGAAGCGCCGACGTCCTCGGCGACGGAGATCAGGTAGTGGACGTGGGGTACGCCCAGGATGGCCTTGATCTCGTTCAGGAACGCGAGCGCCTCGGTGTCGGAGCCCAGCCGGTCCAGCTCGTCGATCGCGATCACGACCCGCTCCTCCCGCCGGTGCTGCTCGGCGGCGATCCTCGTCAGCAGGTCACGGAAGTCGGAAACCAGCTCGGGGAAGTTCGGCGGCAGGGTGGACAGTGAGGAGGTGTGCGTGGTGAGGAGCTGTGCGGCCCCGGCGGTGACCGCGGAGGACGCCGTCTGTATGGTCTGCAGGCGGTACAGCTCGTCGCGGCAGGCCGTCACGAGGTACGGCACCGGGTCCGGAGGGGTCCAGGAGCCGGCTCTGACCAGCAGGAGTCCCGCGAGGAGACAGGCGAGCCGGAGGGGGTTCTCGGGGTCGGTCACGATCGCCTGTGCCACGGGCCTGGTGAGGAACAGCGCGAGCGACACCAGGAGCAACCCGGCCGCGATCCGGCCGCGGGCGACCGTGCCGAGGAGCAACCACCCCCGGAATTCCAACGGCCGATCAGGCATCAGATTCGCCATCGCGGTCGACACCAGGGTCAGCAGCAGGAGAGTCGGCAGGTCTTCGTCGAAGCCCGTCATGGCGCTGCGGACACCACGGTCGACGAGCAGCGAGCCGAGCGCGGCCAGGCTCAGCAGCGCGCCGATCGCGACGACCGCGTACCGGGCACCCCGGCGGAGGTCCGCCCACCGGCTCCACCGCCGAAGGCTCCACAGGGCGACGCCGACCATGACGGCGAGAACGGCCGTCCCGATCCGCTCGCCCCGCCAGACGTCCGCCACCACGTCGGCCGCCCGGTGCCCGTACTCCGCCGCGTGCGCGCGCACGGGACGTTCGTACCGGGTCGCGAGGGAGCGCGCGCTCGCGGCGAGGCCGAGGACGACGAGCGCGCCCGCCGCGAGTCCGAAGGCAAGCAGGGTGAGCGTCTTCCGGAGGGCGGGGAACAGGCGGCGCGCCGCCCTGCGCAGGGTCGAGAGCCGGACGAAGGCGGGCGGGTCGTAGCCCTGGTGGACGAGGTGGCTCTCGCACGTCCTGACGTAGAGGGACAGCAGGAAGTCGTACGGGGAGTAGGTGGCCGGTGCCTGTACGACGACCGCGAACCCGGCCTCGTTCGCGCAGGTTTCCAGGAGCGTCGACTTGCCCACGCCCCGGGAACCGCTGACCGCGATGGTGCCGCCGCTCTCCAGCTGGGTGATCTTCCGGGCGAGGCTCCGGGCCGCCGGACTGTCGATCACGTACTGCGGGCTGCGCGGGGAGCGCAGGCCGTCGTAGCTGTCGGCGAGGAGCAGCGAGTCGTGGTCCTCACCGAGCAGTGCTTCCACCACGCGGGCGACGAGCGGGCGCACTCCGTTCTCTTCGAGGTCCCGGCGCCAGGCGGCGGCGGCCCATGCGGTTCTCCTGCTCAAGAGGAGGGCGGCCGGCCGCAGTCGCCATTCCCGGAGGTTCAGCAGGACGCTCATGCGCCACACCGGGTGCCGCCACACCGCGGCGGCGGTCAGGAGCGGGACCACGGCGGCGGCCAGCGCCGTGGCCCAGGACGCGAAGGCGAGGAACAGGAGCGTCAGCAGCGTGGTCGAGCCGAGCAACACGGTGGCCGGATGCGTGCCGTTGCGCAGGTAGTCCAGCCGTCGGCCCAGCCGTTGATCCCGTTCGAGCAGGGAACGGAAGCGCGCCTGGGTTTCCCGGCAGGGTTCCACGGCACGTGAGACGTTGGCCTCGGTGAGCATGGCCGCACGGGTGCTTTCGGCGGTCGCCTGCGGACGCACGCCGAGGCGCCGCGCGGTGGCCGGTTCGGCTACGCAGGCGTCCACCGCCGCGAGGTACACCGCCGCTTCCCCCTCCGAGGCGAAGAAGTCGGCGACCTGCCATGCGGGGCGCGGGCGGTGTCGGGGCATGGACGCAGAGCCTTTCGGGAGGGGCGACGGTCGGCACGGCCGGGCGGGCCGGTCAGGACGAGGTGCGCACGCGTATGAGTTGCCGCCGCGAGATGCGCGTGCCCCGCTCGTGCCTGATCCGGAAGAACGCGCGGAGTCCTGGTTCGTCCTTCGAGCCGTCGTCGTCGTACGTCACGGCGGGGCTGCCCCCGTCGTCGAGCAGCCGGCCGACGTACTCGGCGAGCGTCGTGGGCCCCGAGCCGCCGTATCCCCAGGACAGCCCCGGGGCGTCCATGACGGGAGCCGGGTACAGCATGCCGTCGCCGGTGCGCACCCAGATCGGCTCGTCGAGGACGACCTCCTTGAGGACGGAGCCGGCGGGAAGACGCTTGGGCGCCCGTCCGATGTAGGTGATCTCCCGGGCGGCACGGAAGCGGAACTTTCCCTTGACGGCGACCACGGGGCTGCCGGTCGCCGGATCGACGAAGGTCCCGACGGTGTCGTGGTCCTCCTCCCAGACCCGATGGAGCGCGGTGGGCGGCACGGCCCGCAGCCGGTTGATCCACTCGGCCGCGGCCCGGGTGACCTCCGTCCGCATCACGTGGAACGTGCCGCCGTACGGAAGGTCTTCGGCGCCGCTCCACCCGCTGACCTGTTCCAGGCACTCCACCGCCAGGTCGTCGGTGCGTGCGCAGAGCTCGGCGAGTCCGGCGCCGACGACGTCCTCTGTCGCGACCTGCGCGAGACCGGGGTCGGCCGGGTCCGGTACGGCCGGGAACACCATGGAGGCCGTCGCGGACCGCTTCCAGGCGCGGAGGTGCTCCATCTCCGTGGCGGCGCTCTCCGCTGCTTCGGCCCGGATCCGGTGACCGATGGTGAAACAGGCGTGCCGGAGCGGGGAACCTTCGGGCTCCTGATCCGCCAGCGCGTAGAGCGGCTCCCAGGAGGGGCGGGTGATCACCTCCACCGGCCGGGGTTCGTCCCCGGGCCGCCATCCGGTCAGGTGCTCCTCGCGGCGCAGCGAGTCGGGCCACCACGGGACGGGGGTCCCCAGTCGGGCGGCCAGTTGTGCCCAGGAGGGGGCGTAGACGAGTTCGGGCCGGTCCCGGTCCACCGCTCGCAGCCCGGGTCCGTCGAGGTCGTAGGCGTACTCGACGACGACGAAGGTGTCGGCGTCGTCATGGACGTCGAGGAGCTCGCTCTCCGCGTCGAGCCCGCCGTGCAGGGGATAGACGACGGCGATGACGCCCGCGGGCGTTCGCCACAGCCCGGCGAAGAGCTCGGTGTCGACGGCCGTGTCGTCCTCGGGGGTCCGGTACGCACCGCCGAGGTAGCGGGCCGGGGCGGGAGGCGCCGGGCGCAGCAGGAGGGGGCCCTTGCCCGCCAGGCCGGGATGCGCGGTGGCGAGCCAGGCGCCGAAGGCGCGCCCTGACCACACCGTCTCGCCTTCGGTGTGGGCGGGATCGATCGGGGCGATCATGCCGGTGGTGATGCGTGACCACGCGGCCTCCGAGAGGCGGAACACATCCCTCAGCTCCGCCTCGGTGAGCTTCTCCAACTCTCCCCTCCTCCATGTCCCCTTGAAGCTCTCCATCATGGGGGAGGGGTCTGACAACGCGCTCCGCGGACTGTCGTTCGTATCGGCCGGGTGGTCAGGCCGCGGGCTTGCCGGGCTGGTCGTGGGTCGAGCAGTGGATGCCGCCGCCGCCCGACGCGATCGTGTCGATCGCGACCGGCACGACGTCCCGCTTCGGGAAGTGCTCCTGGAGGATGCCGCGGGCCTTGTCGTCGGCCTTGCGGTCCCCGAACTTGGGCATGAAGACGGCGTCGTTGGCGATGTAGAAGTTGGCGTACGTCGACACGAAGTCGTCGCCCTGGCCCGTGATCCTGTTCAGGTCGGGCTGGGGCAGGTCGATGACCTCGAAGCTCCGGCCGCGCGCGTCCGTCGTCTTCGACAGGACGGACTTGGCCTGGTCGGCGGAGCGGGACCAGGAGTCCGGCGGGGTGCTGGGGTGCGCGCGGTCCAGCAGCACCACACCCGGCGCGGTGAAGCGGACGAGGCTGTCCACGTGGGCGTCGGTGATGTCCTCACCGCGTACGCCGGCCAGCCACACCACCTTCTCGACGCCCAGGGTCTGCTTGAGCTCGGCCTCGATCGTGTCCCGGTTCTTGCCCCGGTTGCGGTTGTCGTTGACGATCGAGCTCTCGGTGATCAGCAGGGTGCCCTCGCCGTCGGGCTCGAAGGATCCGCCCTCGGCGACGAGCGGGGCCTGGGTCCGGGGGATCCCGTACTTCTGGAGCAGGGTGCGGCCGACCGCCCCGTCGTTCTTGTGCTCCTGCTTGTTGCCCCAGCCGTTGAAGTTGAAGTCGACACCGACGACCTTCCCGCCCTCCTCGACGAAGACGGGAACGGTGTCACGCGCCCACAGGTCGTCGACCGCCAGCGGGATCACCTCGACCTGCGATCCACAGGCCCGCTGGGCCGCGTCCACCTGATCGGGCCGGGCCATCATGACGACCGCCTCGTACTCCCCGACGGCCCGGGCGATCCGCGCGATGTCCTCGCGTACGTAGGGCAGGTCCTCCTCCCAGACCGATGCCAGGGCCGGCCAGGACATGAAGGTGCGGGTGTGGCTCTCCCACTCGGCGCCGAGGCGACGCTTGCCGCCCGCGGCGGCGGGCTGAGAGGAGCCGGCGGTGGCTCCGTTGGCGGAGGGGCCGCAGGCCGAGGCGCCCGCGACGATGGCGCCGATTCCGGCGAGGGTGCGAAGGACGGTCCGACGGGTGGGGGGCAGGAAGGACACGGGGGACTCCGATCGTGGGCTGGCGGAAGGGGTGCATCCGGCCAGGGCGGGCGCGAAGGTGTGGCGTAGGCGGACAAACCGGGCCCTACGAACAAGACTGCGCGCTCCGCGCCGCGAACGGCCGCTCTACATGGAGAGTGATGCGGCCTCGTGTCGTCACTGTCGCACTGACTGGAAATTCAGTCAATTCGTGGAGGCGAGGGAACCCAAACGCCCTATTTCCACTCCGATCGCCTCGCGCAGCAGGCCGCGGGCGTGTTCGAGGGGGAGTAGTCCGCTGAGCCAGCGGACGCTCAGCCCCTCCAGTAGGGCGGTCAGCCGCTCGGCGGCGGCCGTGGCCGCGCCGGCCGGCGCGGCCGGGCACAGCTCGGCGAGGTGGCCGGCGACCTCCGCCACCCAGACCGCCCCCGCCGTGGCGAGGTCCTCCCGCAGCTCCGGGTCGAAGACCGAGTGGGCCCGCAGCTCTCCCCAGGCCGTACTGTTCTCGCGGACCTCGGGTAGGTCCTGGAACTCCAGCAGCAGGGTCTGTTCCAGGAGCAGCCGCGGATCGGACGGCCGGGCCGCGACCTGGCCCTCTCCCGTCGCGGTGTAGCGGTCCGCCCGGTCCCCGATGAACGCCAGCGCGTGCCGCAGGATGCCGGGCCGGTCCTTGAAGTGGTAGTAGATCAGGGCGGTGGACACGCCGGCCTCGGCCGCCAGGTCCGCCACCCGCAGCCCGCGGACGCCGCGGCGCGCGATGACCCGCGCGGCGCCCTTGAGGATTGCTCGTCTGCGGTCGGTCACTGTGTGATCCCTCCTGGCCGTGTGCGTCTCGCATTGTCACACATTGACTGAAAGTTTAGTTAGCGGCACGATGCGCCCAGATCATTGCCGCAACGTTGAAAGAGCCACCGCATGCCCGAGCAGCCCCCCGGCGTACCGCCCACCCCCACGGCGCTGTCCGCCGACGACCCCTACGAGATCGGCGGCTACCGCCTCCACGCCCGTCTCGGCTCCGGCGGAATGGGGGTGGTCTACCTCGCGTACACGCCCGGGGGCCGCCCCATCGCACTGAAGGCCGTCCGCGGGGAGTTCGCCGCGGATCCCGAGTTCCGCGAGCGGTTCGCCCAGGAGGTGGCCAGCGCCCGCCGGATCCACGGCCTCTTCACGGCCCAGGTGGTCGACTCCGGGGTCGACGACCGCACGCCGTGGCTGGCCACGGCCTATGTGCCCGGCCCGTCCCTGCACGAGGTGGTGCGCAGACACGGACCGCTGCCGGTGCGCACGGTCCTGCTGCTGGTCGCGGGCATCGCCGAGGCGCTCCAGGCCATCCACCGGGCGGGCGTCGTCCACCGCGACCTCAAGCCGGCCAACGTGCTGCTCGCCGGGGACGGCCCCCGAGTGATCGACTTCGGCATCGCGCGCGCGGCGGACGCGGCCGCCCTCACCGGGACGGGGCTGCGGATCGGCACCGCCGCCTTCATGGCGCCCGAGCAGGCGCTGGGGCAACAGGTGACACCGGCGACCGATGTCTTCGCCCTCGGAACGCTGGCCGCGTACGTGGCGGGAGGGGTTCCGCCCTTCGGGAACGGGCCGGAGTCCGGCGCCCTCTACCGGGTGGTCCATGAGCTTCCCGACCTCACCCGCGTACCACCTGACCTGCACGAACTGATCTCGTGGTGCCTGGCCAAGCGTCCCGGGGACCGCCCCACCACCGTCGAGCTGATGGCGTCCGTGCACGCGCACCCCGAGGTGGGGCCGCGGCCGGAGTTCACGGACGGCTGGCTCCCCCGTCCGGTCCGGGAGGAGGTCGCGGGGCCGGGCGACGCCGCCCCGCCGGCTCCACGCGTCGACTCCTTCGCCCCGACGGCCACGGCCGCCCACCCGGCGGCCCCCGGCGCCCCGGCCCCGGCCCCCACCCGGGCCGCCCCGCCCGCGCCCGCCTCCGTACCCACCCCGATACCCGCTCCGGTGGGGGCCCCTGCGCCGGGTACCCGTCGCCGTCCCGCTCGGCGCGGGCGGCTGCCGGCGGTCGCTCTGGCGGTGGCCGCGACCCTGCTGGCCTGCGGCGGAGCCGTGTACTACTTCGACGACCCCGTGGCCGGGGGAGAAGACCCGGACGCGGGACCGGCCGTCGGATCGACACCGTCGGTCGGCGACGGGTCGACGCCGTCGGGGGGCGGCGGGTCGGCACCGTCGGGCGGCGGATCGACACCGCCCACCGGCCCCGCCTACCTGCCCGGCTATACGAAGTCCCAGCTCACCGCCCCCGACTCCGGCTACGAGTTCGATCTGGGGGCGGGCCGGGTGGTGCCCGCCGAGACGGCCGCCTGGTACCTGGCCCGCGACGGCCGGGCCTTCCTGCCGTCCGAGGAGTCGGACGCCTTCGTCGCCGACGGCGCCGCGCTGACCCCGGCCGACTGCGTACGGGGCATCGAGTCGCGTCCCGCCGGCGCACTGCCCTTCGGCACGCTCGGCCCGGCGCGGCCGTTCTGCGTGCGCAGTCCGGACCGGAGCGAGATCGCCATCGTGCGGCTGGTCGCCGCGCCCGCCGACGGCTCGGTCACGATCGCGGTCGACCAGTACCGACGGAGCTGACACCCCTGACAAGGCTTGACTGAATTTTCAGTTAACGCAAGGATGCCGAGTCATCCCGCCCGTTCACCCCTCAGGGAGACCCATGGACATGCCCAGCACCACCCGCCGCCAACTGCTCCGGTTCGGAGCGGCGGCAGTGCCGCTCGCCGCCCTCGGCCCGGTCCTGCCCACCGCCGCGCACGCGGCCCCCGCCTCCGCCGCCGCCCCCGAAGGAGGTTCCGCGACCCTGCGGATGCCCGACGAGGGCGAGCGCCACGTCCGTACCTACATGTCCTGGCCCGCGCTCTCCTCGGTGTGGGGCAACAAGCTGGAGGCGGTGCGCGGCGACATCGCCGACGTCGCGTACGAGATATCGCGCTTCGAGCCGGTCGTGATGCTGGCCCGCCCCGGGCAGGCCGCCGAAGCCCGCTACCGCTGCGGGCGCGGTGCCCGCCACGCCGTCGACGTCATCGAGATCCCCAACGACGACCTGTGGATCCGCGACTTCGGCCCCAGCTTCGTCGTGGGCCCGGGAGCCGTCGCCGGTGTGGACACCAACTTCAACGGCTGGGGCAAGACGGGCACGCCGTACGCCCAGCCGTTCGCCAACGACGCGGCGGCCGCGGGCATCCTCCTCGACGAGTACGGGGTGCGCCGGATCCGCGCCGGCTTCGTCGGCGAGGGCGGCTCGCTGGAGACCGACGGTGAGGGAACCCTGCTGGCCACGGTCAGTTCGCTGGTGAACGCCAACCGCAACCCGGGCATGAGTCAGGAACAGGTCGAGCAGGCCCTGAAATCGGCGCTCGGCATCGACAAGGTCATCTGGGTCCCGGGGCTAGCCGGGCAGGACATCACCGACTGCCACATCGACTGCCTGGCCCGCTTCACCGCCCCGGGGCGGGTCATCCTGGACAAGCCCGGAGCCGGCGCGGACCGCAAGTGGATCGCCGTCTACGAGGAGACCAAGCGGGCCCTGGAGAGCGCCACCGACGCCCGCGGCCGCCGTCTCACCGTCACGGAACTCCCCGGCCCCGACCGCCGCCTCATCCGCGGCGGGGGAGCGGAGTTCCTGTCCAGCTACACCAACTACTACACCGCGAACGGCGCGGTCATCGCCCCGCAGTTCGGCGACGGCCACGCCGACGGCCTGGCGTACGCCATCCTGCAGGCCGCGTACCCGGGCCGGCAGGTGGTCCAGGTCGGCATCGACCACATCGCCGGCGGGGGCGGTGGCATCCACTGCGCCACCCAGTCGCACCCCGCCGTCCCGCCGGCGGCCTGATGCCCGCCGCCGCCCGAACTCCCGGTGACGGCCCGTGTGCACCTGTTCGGGAGGGCCCCGGTAAGGTGCGGGGCATGGCGTCTCGCAGCACTCAGATCCTCGAAGCGGCCGCACGGGTGATCGCCCGGCGCGGGGTCCGCGGGCTGCGCGTGGAGGAACTCGCGGCCGAGGCCGGGGTCTCCACCGCCCTGATCTACTACCACTTCAAGGACCGTACGGGGGTCCTGCGCCAGACCCTCGAATTCATCAACGACCGCGCCGAGCGCTACACCACCGACCGCGACCCGGACGACCCTCCGCTCACCCCTCGGGAGGAGCTGGAGGAAACCTTGCTCCTGGAGCTTCAGGACACCGCGGAGGTACGGGAGAACAGCTCGGCCTGGGGCGAACTGCGGGCCAGCGCCGTCTTCGACGAAGTGCTGCGTGAGGATCTCGCCCGGGCGACCCTGGTGTGGGTCCAGGAGGTCGCCGCGCTGCTGGGCCAGGTCCAGCCGATGGCGCCCGCCTCCTCGCTCGCGGCCGCGGCCGAACGGCTCACCGCCCTCCTGGAGGGGCTCAGCATGCGCTGGCTCAGCGGTGGCATCCAGATCGGTCACGCGCGGGAACTCATGCGCGGGGCCGTCTACGCCGAACTGGCCGGGCTCCGGCACAGCTGACGTACCCGGGTCGCCCCGCCCCGCGGGGGCCCTGGACCTTTCGTTGTCCCATCTATTGACTGAATTTTCAGTCAATGTCAAAGTGAGGACCAGCCGCCGCCGGCCCGCAGAGCCCCGCTCCCGCCCTCCCGTGGGCCCAGGTGTCCACGCCGGCCATGACCCGCCCCCGCTCTCCGTCCCGCCGCCACGGTCCCGGCGCTCCGCGCACCTCTGAGGGCTTCCTCCGGCCCGCCGTCATCTCGCACGGATCGACCCTTGACTGAATTTTCAGTCGGATGAAAGACTCCACCGAAAGAAATGAGACAGTCGATGTCCGAATATCGTATGCCTGCCGAGTGGTCCGAGCACGAGGGCTGCCTGATGGCCTGGCCCACCCGCGAGGACCTGTGGGGAAGCGTGCTGGCCGACGTGAAGGAGGAGTACGCCGACGTCGCCCGTGCCATCGCGGCCTTCGAGCACGTGACGATGGTCGCCCCGCCCGGCCACGGCGAGGACGCCCGCGCCCACTGCGGCCAGGACACCCCCGGCATCACCGTCATCGAGCTGCCGCTCGACGACTCCTGGTTCCGCGACTGCGCCCCGCTCTTCGTCCTCGACGCCGACGGCAACCGCGCCGGCGTGGACTTCCGCTTCAACGCCTGGGGCGGCAAGCACCACCCGTTCGACGCCGACGACCGCGTCAGCGCCCTGCTGCTGGAGCACGTCGGAGTCGACCGCATCGCCTCCGACATGATCCTCGAAGGCGGCGCGATCACCGTCGACGGCGAGGGCACCCTCATCACCACCGAGCAGTGCCTGCTGCACCCGAACCGCAACCCCGGCATGAGCCGCGACGAGATCGAGGCCGAGCTGAAGGCCCGGCTCGGCGTCACCAAGGTCATCTGGCTTCCGTACGGCGGCCTGCTCGACACCGAGACCGACGGCCACGTCGACGGCGTCTGCGCCTTCGCCGCGCCCGGCACGGTCGTCGTCTCCCTGCCCGACAACCCCAACCACCCCGACTACGCCCGGATGCGCGCCAACCGTGCGGTGCTCGAAGCCGCCACCGACGCCCGGGGCCGCCGGCTGGAGATCGTCGACGTACCGCAGACGGCCTTCGCCGACGTAGCCGACGGCGAGATCGAGGTGTCCTACCTGAACTACTACGTGGCCAACGGCGGCGTCGTCGTCCCGGTGGCCGGCCTCGCCCAGGACGAGGACGCCCTCGCCGTCATCGCCTCCGCCCACCCCGGCCGCAAGGTCGTCGGCGTACGGGCGCTCGCCATCGCGTTCGGCGGCGGCGGGGTCCACTGCATCACCCAGCAGATCCCCGCCGCACGCACCGGCGCGAACGCCGCCGGCTGACCCGGGCTCCCGCCGTTCCCGGCGGACCGACCCGGAGCCACCCGGCGGTCCGCTCGCTCCTCCCCCGCCCCCCTCACGGAAAAGAGAGCGCGACGATGACCACCTCCCCACCCCGCACGGCAAGACGTCCCCACCGTCGCCGCCGCAACGCGGTCCTCACCAGTGCCGTCCTGACCGCCCTCGCCCTGCTCGCGGCCTGTGCCGGCCCGCCCAAGGGCGACGCGGGCGACGTCACCGACGTCCACCTCTCCGCCGCCACGCCCCCGGCCCGCGGCGAGATCGACTCCTTCAGCTGGGCCGTCTACGCCGAACCGCCGACCCTCGACTACACGGTGGCGTTCGACTACCCGCAGAACACCATCCTGTCCAACGTGTGCGAGAGCCTGATGCGCTGGACCCCGGCGCTCACCACCGAACCCGGGCTCGCCCAGAAGGCCTCCAACCCCGACCCCACCACCTGGGTCTACGACCTGCGCCCCGGCGTGCGCTTCCACGACGGCAAGGAGATGACCGCCGACGACGTGGTCTTCAGCCTCGGCCGGCAGATGAACCCCGACAACGCCGCCGCCTGGGCCCAGGTCTTCCAGAACGTCTCCGCCGTCACCAAGAGCGGCCCGCTCCAGGTCACCGTCAAGCTCAAGAAGCCCGACTCCCAGTTCCCGCAGTACATGGCGACCGCGGCCGGCGTGGTGGCCTCCAAGGCCGGCGTCGAGGCGGCCGGCGAGGACTACGGCACCGCCGGCGGGCTCGCCTGCACCGGCCCCTTCGAACTCGGCACGTGGAACAAGGGCCAGTCGATCGAACTCAACCGCTTCGACGGCTACTGGGGCACCAAGGCCAAGTCGAAGAAGGCCGTCTTCCGCGTACTGACCGACCCCTCCGCCCGCACCAACGCCATGCTCAGCGGCGAGGTCGACGGGGGCTACCTGATCCCCACCGAGAGCTACGCCCGCCTGCGCGCCGGCGGCACGGGCACCCTCTACTTCGGCGAGGGCCTGAGCACGGTCAACGTCAACGTCACCAACATGGAGGGCCCCCTCGGCGACGTCCGCGTCCGCCGGGCCCTGTCCCTGGCGCTCGACCGCACCGGATTCGTCAAGGCCGGACTCGGGGGCGCGGGCACCGTCACCAACTCCCTCACCACCAGGGCCGCGTGGGCCGCCGCCCCCGAGCGCACCCTGAAGACGGCCTTCGACAGCCTCCCGCCCTCCGGCCAGGACCTCGCGAAGGCCAAGGCCCTGATCCAGGAGGCCGGGGCCACCGGCAAGACCCTGACCATGGCCACCAGTTCCATAGGCCAGGACGTCTCCCTCCTCGCCACCGCCGTCCAGGCGGCCGGCACACAGATCGGCCTGGACGTCCGGCTGAAGACCATCGCCCCCAACGCCTTCACCGCACTGTTCACCGACCCCAAGGCGCGCGAGGGCATCGACATGTTCCCGCTCACCTACTACGACTCGATCACCGACCCGCTCGACCTCCTGGCGAACTTCAAGACCGGCGCCTACATGAACTTCGCCGGCTACAGCGACCCCCAGTACGACCAGCTCGTCGACCAGGCCACCGCCCTCTACCCGGTCGATCAGCGGATGGAGATCGAGGCGAAACTCCAGCACCAGGCCTCCGAGCAGCTGCTGTGGATCCCCGTGGCGGAGTGGCCGACCGCGCTGTTCCTGGGCAAGCGGGTCACGGGAGCGCCCACCACGATCTCGTACATGTACTACCCGTGGGCCGCCGACGTGGGGGCCGCACAGTGAGCTTCGTCCGCTTCGCCGTACGACGGGTGGCGGAAATGGCCGCCACCCTCCTCACCGCCTCGTTCGTGGTCTTCGGCGCCATGTACCTGGCGCCGGGCAGCCCGGCGAGCTTCCTGCTCGCCGGCCGGTCGGCCTCCCCGGAGGCCCTGGCCTCGATCAACGCCCAGTACCACCTGGACGACCCCTTCCTCACCCGCTACCTCCGCTGGCTCGGGGACGTGCTCCAGGGGGACTTCGGGCGCTCGATCACCTACCGCACCGATGTCTCGCGGCTCCTGGCGGACCGGCTCCCCGTGACCCTGCTGCTGATCACCATGGCTCTCGTCGTGGTCGTGGCGGTCGGCCTGCTGCTCGGCCGGACCGCCGCCGTCCGGGGCGGGGCCACCGATTCCGCCATCCTGGTCACGACCACCTTCGCCGTCGGCACCCCGTCCTTCGTCGCGGCCGTCCTCCTCCAGGGCCTGTTCGCCGTCCAGCTGGGGTGGTTCCCCAGCAGCGGCGCCGGCGAGGGCTTCGCGGACATGCTCTGGCACCTCGCGCTCCCCGCGGTCGCCCTCGCGCTCTACCTGATCGGCATGCTCGCCCGTGTCACCCGCTCCGCGATGCTCGAAGCCCTCGACAGCGAGCACGTCACCGTCGCCCGCAGCCGCGGAGTCCCGGAGCGCCAGGTCATCCGCCGCCACGTCTTCCGCAACTCCCTCGGGACCGTCCTGACCACCGGCGGACTGATCGTCTCCACCCTCCTCGTGTGCACCATCCTGGTCGAGACCGCCTTCAGCATCGGCGGCATCGGCCAGCTCCTCGAACTGTCCACCACCACCAAGGACTTCCCGACCGTCCAGGCGATCTCCCTGATCATCGTCGCCCTCTTCATGATCGTGAACCTGTTCGTGGACCTGCTGCTGCCCCTGGTCGACCCCCGGGTCACCCTCGGAACGAGGGGAGCCGCCGCGTGAGCGCCGTACTCGTCCGCCGGCCCGGCCTCTCCCGGATCCGTGCCACCGGCTCCCCGCTCCACCTCCTCTGCCTGGGGCTCGTCGCCCTCGTCGTCCTCGCCGCGCTGCTCGCCCCCTGGGTGGTACCGCAGGACCCCAACGCCGTCGACCTGGGCAACGCCCTCGCCGGACCCTCCGCCGCGCACCCGCTCGGCGTGGACGCCGCCGGCCGTGACACGCTCTCCCGGCTGCTGCTGGGCGCGCGGACCTCGCTCCTCGGCCCGCTGGGCGTCGTCGCCTTCTCCACCGTGGCGGGCATCGCCATCGGCATGGCCGCCGCCTGGCGCGGCGGCTGGCTCGACTCCGTCCTGTCCCGCAGCACGGAACTGGTCTTCGCCTTCCCCGGCATGCTGCTGGCCATCCTGATCATCTCCGTCTACGGCGAGGGCCTGCTCGCCCCCGTCATCGCGCTGGCCGTCGCCTACCTGCCCTACGTCAGCCGCCTCACCCGCTCCCTCGTGCTCGCCGAGCGCACCCGCCCGTACGTCAGCGCCTACCAGGTCCAGGGCCACTCGGCCGTGCAGATCTGCCTGCGCCACGTCCTGCCCAACATCGCCCCCGTCGTCCTCGCCCAGTCCACCATCAACTTCGGCTACGCCCTGATGGACCTCGCCGGGCTGTCGTTCCTCGGGCTCGGCGTTCCGGCGCTCACCCCCGACTGGGGCCGCATGGTCTTCGACGGGCAGACCGCCATCCAGCACGGCTACCCGCTGTCCGCGATCCTTCCCTGCCTCTTCATCGTGCTGACCGTCGTCGCGTTCAACGTGGTGGGCGAGCGGTGGGCCGACCGCGTAGCCAGGAGGACCCCATGAACCCCACGCGACAGGCGCCCCCGGCGCAACCGGGGCGCCCGGCCCACACGCTCGACATCCAAGGGCTGAGGATCACCCTCCCCGGCACCGCCCGTCCCGTCCTCGACGGCGTCGACCTCGCCGTCGCCGCCGGCGAGACCGTCGCCCTCGTCGGCGAGTCCGGATCCGGCAAGACCCTCACCTCCCGCAGCGCCCTGCGGCTGCTGCCACCCGGCGCGGTCGTCGAAGGCACCGTCCTGGTCGAGGGCCACGACGTGCTGGCCATGGACACCGGCCGCCTGCGCGACGTACGGGCCGGCACGGTCGCCATGGTCTTCCAGGACCCGCGCGCCGCCGTCAACCCCCTGCGCCGCATCGGCGACTTCCTCACCGAGAGCGTCACCCTCACCGGGGCCATGAACCGGACCGAGGCCACCGCCCGTGCGGTCGAACTCCTCCGGGCCGTGGGCCTGGACGAATCCGTCCTGCGCAAGTACCCCGGCCAGGTCTCCGGCGGCATGCTCCAGCGCGTCGTGATCGCGGCGGCCCTGATGGGGGACCCCGCTCTCCTGCTGGCCGACGAGCCCACCACGGCCCTGGACGTCAGCAGCCAGGCCGAGGTCATCGCCCTCCTGGCCACGCTGCGCGAACGCTTCGGCACCGGGCTGCTGTTCGTCACCCACGACCTCGACCTCGCCGCCGCCATCAGCGACCGCGTCTACGTCATGTACGCCGGCCGGATCGCGGAATCCGGGCCCGCCGAGGTCCTCTTCGCCCGCCCCCGGCACCCGTACACGGCGGCCCTCCTCGCCTCCACCCCACGGATGGAGGGCCCGCGCGGCAGGCTCGCCGCCATCGAGGGCCAGCCCCCGGACCTGCGGGAACCACTGCACGGCTGCGCCTTCGCGGCCCGCTGCCCGCTCGCCACGGAGGTCTGCGACCAGCGCGCCCCACTGCCCTCCGCGGCCCCGGGCCGGCCGGACCACCAGGCGGCCTGCCACCACAGCGACCTGCTCGAAGGGAGCGTCGTCGATGCCTGAGAACGTACTGGAGGTCAAAGGGCTGAGCCGCTCCTTCGGAGCCGTCCGCGCGGTGGACGACGTGTCCTTCGCCCTCCCCGAGGGCGGATCGCTGGGCATCGTCGGCGAGTCCGGCTCCGGCAAGACGACCACCGCCCGCATCATCGTCGGCCTGGAGCGCGCCGACGGGGGAGAGGTCCTGGTCCGCGGCCGGTCCCGGACCGGGCACACCCGCGGCCGGGCCGCGCGTCTCGCCCGCGCCCGTGAGATCCAGATGGTCTTCCAGGACCCGTACCTCTCCCTCGATCCGCGCACCAGCGTCGAAGCGGCCCTGCGGGAGACCCTGACCCTGCACTTCCCCGGCCGCGACCACGCGCGGCGCGTACGCGAACTGCTCGACCAGGTGGGCCTGGGCACCCGCGCCGCCGACGCCCTGCCGCGCCGCCTGTCCGGCGGGCAGCGCCAGCGGGTCGCCATCGCCCGGGCGCTCGCCGTGGAACCGGCCGTACTCGTCCTCGACGAGGCCGTCGCCGCGCTCGACGTCTCCGTACAGGCGCAGATCCTCAACCTGCTGGCCGATGTCAGGGAACAGACCGGGATCGCCTTCCTGTTCATCACCCACGACCTCGGGGTGGTGCGGTGCGTGACCGACGAGATCGTCGTGATGCGGCACGGGGCCGTGGCCGAACAGGGCGGCACGCAGGAGGTGCTCGCCGCGCCCGGGCATCCGTACACCCGGCTGCTGTTGGAGTCCGTGCCCCGCCCGGGGTGGGATCCGGCGGCCATCGCCGCGGCCCGGCGGGCACTGTAGCGGGCGTACGGGAGCGGGCGCTCCGGGGCCCGGATCAGGCGCCGGCGGCGAGCGTACGGATCAGGGTGCGCAGCACCGGCCCGGAGTCGACCTCGGAGCCCAGTGACTCCGCCGCGGCCAGGCCGTCCACGGCGGCGGCCACCGCTTCGCCCAGCAGGCGCGGGTCGATTTCACCGCCCCGTTCCTCCGCCAGGACCTGGAACAGGGTGACGAAACAGCCGCGCCAGCGCCGGTACTCCGCCTCCAGGCACTCCCGGACCCGGGCGTCGTTCAGGGCGTGCCAGTGCAACGCAGAGTGGAGGTGGGAGAGTTCCGCGCCCTCGGGCCGGCCCAGCAGCTCGACCACGCGCTCGGCCCGTTCGGCGAACGACCCGGGAGCGGCGGCCGCCTCCTCCAGGGGGTGGATCCACTCGGGGCGGATGTCCTCGACGACCGCCAGCACGAGGTCGGTCCGGTCCTGGAAGTGGTAGTGGCACATTCCGTGCGAAACGCCGGACAGGGCCGCCACGTTGCGCGTGGTGAACCGTTCGCTCATCCCGCCCGCCAGCAGGGTCCGCGCGGCGGTGATCAGCCGTGCCCGGGTCTGCTCGCCCTTGGCCGAGGCCCGGGGCCGCCCGGTGCGGGCAGGGGCGGCGGGCGGGTTCGGGTTCTTCGCGGAAGCGGCCATGGCGTCACTCTAACGAGCCTGCGCGTCGCCACCTGCGGCTTTCCGTGATCCACCGGAATGACCCCGTCCAAACTATTGACCGAGCGCTTGGCCAGTTTTAGCTTTCCGGTCAACCCCGCAGTCGGCGCGGGAAGTTGACCCTCCTAGGGAGCCCCTCATGAACGATCACGCAGTGAACCCGCCCGGTGCGGGCCTGGACCGGCGCAAGTTCCTGGCAGCGGCGGGACTCACCGCCGCGGCCGCCGCCCTCGCGGCCACCGAGGGACGGGCACGGGCCGAGGTCCGCCCGGCCGCCGCCGCGGCGGGCACCTTCCGGGTGCCGATCGAGGACGTCCGCCACACGCGCACCTGGATGGCCTGGCCGGACTCCACCTCCATCTGGGGCAACACCCTCAGCGGGGTCCAGGCCGACATCGCGCTCATCGCCCGCACCATCGCCAAGTACGAGCCGGTCTACATCTGCGCCAACTCCGGCAGCGCCGCCAAGGCCCGTTCCCTGTGCGGCTCCACCGTCACCGTCGTCACCACCATCCCCGTCGACGACTGCTGGATGCGCGACACCGGACCCGTCTTCCGCACGGACGGGGCCGGCGGCATGGACGCGGTCGGCCTGAACTTCAACGGCTGGGGCAAGAAGCAGGCCCACTCCAAGGACACCCTGGTCGCCGGCCGGATCGCCGCCTACCTCGGCGTCCCCTTCACCGCCGCCGGCCTGGTGGGCGAGGGCGGCGCGGTCGAACAGGACGGCGCGGGCACCCTGATGGCCACCCGCAGCAGCCTGGTGAACCGCAACCGCAACCCCAACATGTCGCAGAGCCAGATCGAGGCCGCGCTGCGCACCGCCTACGGCGCCTCCAAGGTGATCTGGTTCGACGGCGTGGTCGGCCAGGACATCACCGACGACCACGTCGACGCGACCTCCCGGTTCCTCGCCCCCGGGAAGGCCCTGGTCCAGATGCCGCTGGCCTCGGACAACGACGTCTACGCCAAGGACGCGCGCCAGCAGTTCCAGATCCTGTCCGCAGCGACGACCGCGGGCGGCACCCGGATGACCGTCGAGAAGCTCCAGGGCCCCGACTACGACAAGATCCGCTCCACCAACCGGGACTTCCTCGCGTCCTACGCCAACTACTACGTGTGCAACGGCGCCGTCATCAGCGGTCAGTTCGGCGACACCCAGGCCGACGCCGCCGCGCGCGCCACGCTGACCCGCCTGTTCCCCGGCCGCGTCGTGGAACGGCTCAACATCGACCGCCTCGGCGCCGGTGGCGGCGGCATCCACTGCGTCACCCAGCAGCAGCCGGTGCCGTAACCGCCCGGCGGCAGGCCGGCGGCCGCGCACCCGCGCGTCCACCGGTCTGCCGCCGCCCCCCGACCGCCGAGGGAGCGGAGATCTCGCGCGACGGTGACGGTCGGCACGGCCCGTGAGCCCGCTGCGGGTCGCCGGGTCCGTCCCCGGGGTCGATACTGAAGGTTGCGGTGCGTGGAGGCGACATGCGTGAACCGGAGCATCGTGGCCCGAGGACGGCCTCGGTGCCCGTGACCGAGACGGCAGCGGTCGTACTGGACGACGCGGGAGTGGTCGTCGCCCGTTCGGAGTGGGCTGCGAAGCTGCTCGACTGCCCGCCGGGTCAGACCTGTGCCCCCCTGCTGGGGATGCTGCCGCGCGCCGGGGCGGAGGCGGGACCGGCCCGGCGCCTGGTGACCCTTCCCGCAGGCGAGCACATCGGCACGAAGGTGCCTCTGGTCTGCACGGTCGTCCGGCTCGCGGCCCGCGCACCCGGCGATCGCGACGCCGAAGCACAGTGGCTCGTCCTGGTCACCCCGGCGGAGACCGCGGTGGACGCGGCCGAGCCCGACTCGGAGCGACGTAGGAAGCGGCTGTCCCACACCGCCGCCACGAGCATCGGGGCCTCCCTGGACGTCACGGACATGGCCCAGGTCCTCGTGAACCTGCTCGTCCCCGACTTCGCGGACTTCGCGACCGTGGACCTCGCCGAGCCGGTGCTGGTCGGCGACGAACCGCTGCGGCTCGACACCAGCGGTGAGGTCCGCCTGCGCCGGACCGCCGCCGCGCAGAGCCCGGGGGTCTCCGCGGAGGACCTCCTCCCGGTCGGCGAGGCGCTCCCTCCCGTACCGGACACCGAGGTGATGCGCCCGCTCATGGCGGGACGGCCCGTGCTCGTGTCCGACGTCGACGTACTGCGCGCCGCGCTCGGCGTGGACACCGAGACCCTGCGCCTGTTCGTCCCGAGCGGGGCGCACTCCACCGTCGCGGTGCCCCTGTACGCACGCGGTCTGATCCTCGGCTGCGTCACGGTCTGGCGCAGCCAGCTGCCCTCCGCCTTCGGCGAGGAGGACGCGGTCCTCCTCCAGGACGTCGCCTCCAGAGCCGCACTCGGCGTGGACAACGCGCGCCGCTACACGAAGGAACACCGGTCGGTGGTGGCCCTGCAGCGAAGCCTGCTCCCGCAGTCCGTCCTGAACACGGCGGCCGCGGACACGGCCGGGATCTACCAGCCGGCGGGCGGCGGCGCCGGGGTCGGTGGGGACTGGTTCGACGTCATCCCCCTGCCCTCGCTGCGCGTGGCGTTCGTCGTCGGGGACGTCGTCGGCCACGGACTCGAGGCCACCGCGGCCATGGCCCGGCTGCGGACCGCGGTGCAGACCCTGGCCGACCTCGACCTGGATCCCGGCGAACTGCTCACGCACCTGGACGACCTGGTGCTCGGATTCTCCAACGAGCAGATGACCGGCGAAGCCCGCACGGAACCCGCGGTGCTCGGAGCGACGTGCCTGTACGCCGTCTACGACCCGGTCACGAGCCGCTGCCTCGCCGCCACCGCGGGACATCCCCCGCCGGCCGTGCTGCCCCCGGGGGAGGAGCCGCACTTCCTGGACATGGTGCCGGGACCGCCGCTCGGCGTCGGCGGAATGCCCTTCGAGGTCACGGAGTTCGGCGTACGGCCCGACAGCACACTGGCGTTCTTCACCGACGGACTCGTGCGCCGCCGCGGCGGCGACATCGAGGAAGGGATGGAGAGACTGCGGAGCTCGCTCGTCGGCGCCGGATCGAGCCGGCCCCTGGGGGACGTCAGCCAGAGCGTGTTCGACAAGGTGCTGCACCACGAGCCCTCCGACGACGTCGCCCTGCTGCTCGCCCGCACCCACTCCCTCCCCTCCGACCGGGTCGCCGAGTGGGAGTTCGAAGCAGACCTTTCCCTCGTCGCGCACGCCCGCGAACTGGTGGGGGGCCGGCTGTCCGGCTGGCAGCTGGACGAACTGAGCTTCGTGACCGAGCTCGTCGTCAGCGAGCTCGTCACGAACGCGATCCGCTACGCGGGCGGCCCGGTCGGGCTCCGGCTGATCCGCGACCGGGTACTCGTCTGCGAGGTGTCCGACCCCAGCAGCACGCAGCCGCGCCTGCGCCGTGCACGGGAGACGGACGAGGGCGGACGCGGCCTGTTCCTCGTCGCCCAGCTCACCGACCGCTGGGGCTGCCGGTTCACCGGCACCGGGAAGACGATCTGGACGGAGCAGCCCATCGGCGGGCCCCTCAGTACGGCGTGAGACGGGAAACGGCCGTGGTGACGGTGTCGAAGCGCATGGTGGTGCGGGACCGCTCGTCGTACCGGTCCCAGCGCGGCATCGCCGGGTGGTTGGGGTCCCCGGTACGGACGAACGAGATCCAGGCCCGGTGCACGGTCCTGGCCAGGCCGTCCCTGATCCTGGTGTCCATGCCCGCCAGGAACGGCGCGTGCGCCCACGCGTCGAAGTTGTCGAACACGAAGGGCAGGTCCAGGCAGTGCGGGGCACCCAGCCGGCCTTCGTACGCGGGCGTGGGGAAGGCGAACTCGTACGCCCAGACCGGGCGGCCCCGTGCCGCCCGCGCCTGCGCGAACGCCAGCGTGGGCTTCCTGAACAGCTCGTCGGTGCTCAGGTCGACGAGGACGTCGACGGGCCGCGCCCCCGGGCGGGCGGCCTCGTACGCCGCGTAGGCATCGGCCGCGCCGTCGCCGAAGGTGGCCCGTGCCCGGCGCAGCACCTGCTCCCTGGTGGCCGACGCGTACATCTCGCCGAGCGCGAAGCTGAAGCTCGACTCCTCCGCAGTCCAGCCGATGAGGACGTCGATGTCGGCGCCGGGACCGTCGAGCAGGTTCTCGACGGGTTGCCGCGGGGCCGTCGAGCCGTCCAGGACCGGCATGAACGGCACGGTCCAGTGCCCCCATTCCGCGGTGTTCCCGAGGAGTCCGGCGGTGGCCTCGACCAGCAACGGCCAGGGTGTGGTGCGCAGTTCGTCCATGTCCTTCGCGCCGGTGATCCCGAGAAAGGCTGAGGTGCGGGCGAGGGACGCGGCGGGTGTGGCGAGCGGCATCCCGAGCGGGACGCTCTGGAGGACGGCGCGCCGGAAGGGACGGCCGTCGCCCACGTGGCCCGCGAGCGCCGCGGTGGAGAGGGCGCCGGCGGACTGGCCGGCGACGGTGACGTTGTCGGGGTCTCCGCCGAACGCGGCGATGTTGTCGTGGACCCAGCGCAGTGCGGCGAGCTGGTCGGTGAGCCAGAGGTTGCCGTGCTCGGCGCCGTCGTCCGACTCGAAGTAGAGCAGGCCGAGCGGTCCGAGCCGGTAGTTGAGGTTCACCACCACCAGGTCGCCGTCGCGTGCGAAGGTCTCGCCCGAGTAGGTGGGCATCGCGCCGGACCCGGAGAGGAAGGCGCCGCCGTGGATCCAGACCAGGACAGGCCGGCGCGCGTCGTCCGCGCCGGGCGTCCACACGTTGAGGGTCAGGCAGTCCTCGTCGAAGGGCGGGAGGCCGTGGCTGCCGAGTACGGGGTCGCCCGCACGGACGGCCTGCGGCGCACTCGGACCGTACGCCGAGGCGTCAAGAACCCCGGACCACCCCGGATGCGGCTGAGCGGGGAGCCATCGGAGGGACCCGACGGGCGGTGCGGCGTAGGGCACGCCCCTGAACACGGCGAGGCCCCCTTCGACGACGCCCCGGATCCGGCCCGAGCCGGTGGTGACGACGGGCGCGGTGCCGTCCTGAGAAAGACCCATCTGGTGTTTCCTTCCGTTGAATGGGGGGCTGCTTTCACGTGGAGAGCCTGAGGACCGCGTCCAGCAGGCAGGCCCCGCCGAACATCAGGTCGGAGATCCGGGCGTGCTCGTCCGGCGCGTGGATGAGCCGCATGGCGTCCGCGTCACTCGCGGAGGGAAAGAACCCGACCACCTTCGTCTCGGGGAAGGCACGGGCGTCGGTGGCGGCCGGGTTGATGTACGGAACCACGCGCGCACCCGGTTCGTGGGCCGCGACCCGTCCCGCGGACAGCAGCGTCGGGGTGGCGGTGCTGTGCAGGCCGGTGACGCTCCCGGGAGAGGTGGCGCGCGACGGCGATCTCGTGGCCCGGCGGGTTCGAGGCGTCCAGGCGGATCAGCGCCGAGAGGTGGCCGACGAGGTGCCGTTCCTGTTCGGTCCAGGAGAACGGCAGCGGCATCGGCTCGGGTGTGGTGCACATGTGCGCTCCGGGCTGCTGAAAAAACGCGGACAGACTGCTGTTACACGTGTAACCATCTCTGGTGGTCCTGTGTAGCACCCCGCCGCGCTCCCGCGCCAGCCCACCCGGAGGTTCACCTCATGGCCCACGACTACGAGACGCACGTCGCGGAAGCCCGACGGGCCGCCCTGACGGGCTGGGACTTCGGCTGGCTGACGGGCCGCACGGCCGGCGAGGGCCCCTCCTGGGACTACGCGGAGCGCGCCCGCGCCCTGCTCCCGCGCGCCCGTCGGCTGCTGGACATCGACACCGGCGGCGGCGAGTTCCTCGCCTCGCTCGCCCCGCTCCCGCCCGGGGTCGTGGCCGTGGCCACCGAGAACTGGCAGCCGAACCTCCCCCTGGCCCGGCAGCGGCTCGCCCCGCTGGGCGTGGAGGTCCACCGGACATCGGGGCTCAACCTGCCCCCCGGACCCTTCGACCTGATCCTCAACCGGCACGGGCTGCTGGACGCGGCCGGCATCCGCGCCGCCCTCGCGCCGGGCGGCCGCCTCCTCACCCAGCAGGTGGGCAGCCGCAACCAGCTCGCACTGAACGAAGCCGTCGGCATCCCCGCACCGGCGGATCCCGACGGGTGGACCCTGGACCTGGCCGTACGGGCCCTGGAGGCCGCGGGCCTGCGCGTGACCGCGGCGCGCGAGGAGATGAGCCCCTACACCTTCCACGACATCGGAGCCGTGATCTTCCAACTGCGCGCCATCCCCTGGCAGTTCCCCGGCTTCACCCCGTCCGCACACGAGCCCGCGCTCCGCCGACTCGACCGGCACATCAGGCGAACGGGCGGATTCACGGCGCACGACCACCGGTTCCTGATCGAAGCGCGAGCGCGAGACTGAACGCCCCGGCGCGCTTCACACGGCAGTGAACGCGAGGGCCGGAAGGGCTTGGCCCGCCAGGGAGGCCCGTGGCAGTTCGACGCCGAAGTGCTGCTCCACCAGTTTCAGGAGGAGCACTTCGGAGCTCTCCTCGGCGGTCCCCTCCGGAACACCGGCCGCCACCAACCCTGCGGCCACGAGACCGGACGCGAGCTGCCCTGGGGACTCGTCCACGACATCCTGGGCGTCCGAAGGTTCGAAGTACGCCACGACCTCTCCGTCCACGGCGTGCAGGAACCACACGGGCGGCATGCCGCTGTTGAGCACCGCGATGCACTCGGTTCCCACCGATACCCGGCGCGCCGCCGCGGCTTCCACACCCTCGGCGCTCCACTGCTCCAGCGAGAACGCCCAGCCCCCCCGCAGTGCACACCAGGCGTGACGGGTCGGTCACCCCGCGCGCCTTCCGGAAACCTGCACATCGTGTTCGCGATCGCTTCCGCCGACCTCCTCCGCTTCACGATGTGGGGGATTCGCCCCCGCCGTTTGGTGGGGCTTGTCCTGTTTGGTTCTGTGTAAGCAGTGGGCGGGCCATATCTGTTACTCGATCCTGTGAAGAAGCCGTCACCATTCGGTGAATCAAGCTGCACGACAGGCGTCGGAGGTGATCATCCGCGCGTGAGGGGGGCGTCAACGGGATTGGCTGGCCAGCCCGTTCGCGTGCTTTCATCTTGCGCATTGCGGCAGTCGGAAAAGGCGGTCGAGTTTCGCTCGCCCAGCCGCCGCATCTGTGAATTCCTCCCCCCAATGAAAGGTGCGCGTCATGCGTAACGACATCGAGACCCGCGAGATCGCCGACACCGAGCTGGACGCCGTCTCCGGCGGCATCATCAGCGTCTCCGGCGGCCTGGCCGGCGCCGTGACCAGCGATGTCAGCGGCGTCGTGGGCGTCGTCGGTTCCCTCCACACCGTCCAGGCCGCGCAGGGCATCGTGTCCCACGTCCCCGGTCTCGTCACGGGCCTCACCGGCGTTTCGGTGAACACCGGGCGCGCCGGTCTCTGATCCGGATATCCCCATGAACCCCGGAGCGTCCCCCACGGCTCCGGGGTTCCTGGCTGCCCGCGCGCCCGATCGATGCGAATGCAGTGGAAGGAATGATCCGTGCAGTTTCGCCAAAAGGCTCTTTCCAAGCTGCAATCGCCCGAAGAACTGGATTTGCCCGTCCGGTTCGCGCGCCCGCAGGGGCGCCTCGTCCTGGCCGTCACGGTCGTCGTCATGGCCGCCGCCGGCTTCTGGGCCTTCACGGGCACCGTCGCCTCCAAGCTGAGCGCACCCGGCATCCTCACCCGGGCCGAGGGCAGTTACGTACTGCAGACCCCGGTCGCCGGACAGGTGACCGGAGTCCTCGCCGAGGAGGGCCAGCTGCTGGACGCCGGCGCGCCCCTGCTCAACGTCCGTACGGAACAGGGGGAACGCCCCGTGCGCGTGGTGACCGCCGGCCGGCTGACGACACTGGTGGCCAAGGTCGGCTCGGTCGTCGCCACGGGTGCGGACGTGGCGACCGTGGAACGCGTGAAGAATCCGGAGGACCCGCTGGTGGCCGTTCTGTACGTGCCGGGCGGCGACGGCTCGGCGATCCCCGTGGGCGCCGCGGTCGACCTGAGCGTCCAGTCCGTCCCGCAGCAGCGGTTCGGCACGCTGCGCGGCCGCGTCCAGGCGGTCGGCCGCGCCCCCCAGACACAGGCGCAGATCGGCGGCTTCCTCGGCGACAGCGGGCTCGCCGAACAGTTCGCCGGCCACGGCAATCCGGTCGCCGTACTCGTACGGCTCGAACGCTCGCCCTCCACCAAGTCCGGCTACCGCTGGTCCTCCGCGGACGGGCCCCCGTACGCCCTCGACTCGCGGACGCCGCTCACCGGCGCCGTCCACCTCGCCGCCCGGCGCCCCGTCGACTGGCTGCTGCCATGACCGCGCCGCGGACCGGGACGCCGCCGCAGGCGCCACAGCTCCCTCCCCCCGGGCGCCGCCGCCGGCGCCCCGAACCCAAGGGCGGCACCCGCCGCAGGGCCGCACGCGTCCCCGAGGCCCCCAGGGGCAGGACGCCCCGCCCCGTACGCACCCCCACCGTGCTGCAGATGGAGGCGGTGGAGTGCGGAGCCGCCGCCCTCGCCATGGTCCTCGGCCACTACCGCCGCTTCGTCCCCCTCGAAGAGCTCCGCATCGCCTGCGGCGTCTCCCGCGACGGCTCCCGCGCCAGCAACCTCCTCAAGGCCGCCCGCGGTTACGGGCTGACGGCCAAGGGCATGCAGATGGACCTGGCCGCGCTCGCCGCGGTGCGGGCCCCGGCCGTCCTCTTCTGGGAGTTCAACCACTACGTGGTCTACGACGGCACGGGCCGCCGGTACGGCCGCCGTGGCGTGTACGTCAACGACCCCGGCAAGGGCCGCCGGTTCGTCCCCATGGACGAGTTCGACACCAGCTTCACCGGTGTCGTCCTCACCTTCGAGCCCGGCGAGGGCTTCCGCCGCGGCGGCCGCAAGCCGGGTGTCCTGGGCGCCATGCCGGCCCGCCTGCGCGGCACTTCGGGCACCATGGCCGCCGCCGTGATCTCCAGCCTGCTCCTGGTCGCGGTCGGGGCGTCGGTGCCGGCGCTCAGCCGCACGTACATCGACATGTTCCTCATCGGGCAGCAGACGTCCCTGCTGGGGGTGCTGTTCGTCGCGATGGCCGTCGCCCTCGTGCTCACCGCGACGCTCACCGGGCTGCAACAGGCCAATCTGCTGCGCGGGCGCATCATCTCCTCCACCCTCGGCAGTGCCCGCTTCTTCCGGCACCTGCTCCGGCTCCCGGTCACCTTCTACTCCCAGCGCAACCCGGCCGACCTGGTCCAGCGCCTGCAGTCCAACGACGCGGTCGCCGAGACCCTCGCCCGGGACCTGGCCGCCGCGGGCGTGGACGGCGTGGTGGTCGTGCTCTACGCGGTGCTGCTGTGGACCTACGATCCGCAGCTCACCCTCGTCGGCGTGGCCGTGGCGCTGCTCAACGTCCTGGCGATGCGCATCGTGATCGGGCTGAGGGCCACCGGTACCCGGAAACTGCGCGCTGAGAGCGCCCGGCTCACCAACACCTCCTACAGCGGTCTCCAGCTCATCGAGACCATGAAGGCCACGGGCGCCGAGAACGGCTTCTTCCGTCGCTGGGCCGGACAGCACGCCGTCACCCTCGACGTGCAGCAGCGGCTCGGCGTGCCCAGCGCGTGGCTGGCGATCGTCGCGCCCACGCTGGCGGCCTTCAACAGCGCGCTGATCCTGATGATCGGCGGCCTGCGGGCGGTCGAGGGTCACCTCACCGTGGGCCTGCTCGTCGCCTTCCAGGCCCTGGTGACCAGCTTCACCGCGCCGATCTCCCGGCTGGGCGGCGTCGCCGGCCGGATCCAGGACTTCGCGGCCGACGTCGCCCGGCTCAAGGACGTCGAGAACTTCCCCGTCGCGCCGGTCCACGCGCGGCGCGAGCCCGCCGGCGGCACCCGCCGCCTCAAGGGCCATGTGGAACTGGACCACGTCACCTTCGGCTACAGCCCGCTGGACGCCCCGCTGCTCAAGGACTTCTCGCTCTCGGTCGGCCCGGGGCAGCAGGTCGCGCTCGTCGGCGGCTCCGGCAGCGGCAAGTCCACCGTCTCCCGGCTGATCTCCGGCCTCTACACCCCCTGGGAGGGGGCCGTCCGCATCGACGGGATGCGGCTCGCGGACATCCCGCGCGGCGCGCTGGCCGCTTCCGTCTCCTTCGTCGACCAGGACGTCTTCCTCTTCGAGGGGACCGTCCGCGACAACGTCACCCTGTGGGACCCCTCCATCCCCGACGAGGCCGTCATCGCCGCCCTCGAGGACGCCGCCGTGCACGACGTGGTCTCCCGCCGCCCCGGCGGCATCCACAGCCGCGTCGAGCAGGACGGCCGCAACTTCTCCGGCGGCCAGCGCCAACGGCTGGAGATCGCCCGGGCGCTGGTGCGCCGCCCCAGCGTCATGGTCCTCGACGAGGTGACCAGCGCCCTGGACGCGGTGACCGAACAGGTCATCATCGACAACCTGCGCCGTCGCGGCTGCGCCTGCGTGGTCATCGCGCACCGGCTGAGCACCGTGCGCGACAGCGACGAGATCGTCGTACTCGACCGGGGCACGGTCGTGGAACGAGGGCGCCACGAACGGCTGCTCGCCGCCCGGGGCCCGTACGCCGCATTGGTCAAGGAGCACTGAGGTGACGCAGGCACACCACGGCACCGTGGGCTTCACGGCGGGCACCGGGCCGTCGGGCGCCGGGCCGTCGGGCGCCGGGCCGTCGGGCGGGCCGGACCCGGTCGTCGCGGCCCTCGGCGGACTGGGCTCGCCCGTCGACTGCACGGGCCTGCGCAGCCTGGCCCTGGAGGGCCCGCTCGTCCTGTGGCTCGTCGTACAGGGTGAGCTGGACCTGTTCGCCGTCGACGCGGCGCAGGCCGGCCACTGGCACTTCCTGGGCCGGCTGGAGCCGGGCACACTGCTGCTGGGTCCGGCCGAGGGGCCCGACCACACCCTCGTCGGCCGTCCCCTGGAGGGGTGTTGGCTGCGCCGCATCGAACTGCGGGAGCTGTACCGCCCGGAGTACGGCGACCAGTTCCACGTCGACCACGGGGCCGCCGACGGCGGGTGGCTGAGCCCCCTGGAGGACGCCTTCGCGCGCGGTGTCGGCCGCGGCCTGCGCGTGCTCTACCAGGCCCCGCTCGACGGCAGCGCCACCACCGGGCACGGTGGTGCCGACGACGACATCCTGTGGATGCAGATCACCCCGGGCAGCGTCCAGTACGGGGCCGTGTACGAGGCGGAGGCGGTGGGCACCCTCCTCGTCGACGCGGCGATGTGGCAGGGCATGGTCGACCAGCAGCACCGGCTGCTGTACGCCCTCGACGGCTGGATCGAACAGCTCGAGCGCACGCACGAGGACCGCACCGCGGCCGGCATCGAGGCGGGCCGGGCGGCGCGCACCCAGGCGGACCGCACGCTGCTGGCCTCCATCGTCCGCTCCGGCCGCCACCCCCACCGGAGCGGCAGCGTCGACGCGACCTTCGCCGTGTGCCGTACGGTCGCCGCCGCGGCCCGCATCACCCTGTCCGAGCCGGGCGGGGCCGGCGCCGCGTCCGAGCAGCTGGATCCCGTCGAACGCATCGCGCTCGCCTCGCGGATCCGCACCCGGGTGGTCAGGCTCGGCGGGCGCTGGTGGCGGGAGAACAGCGGTCCGCTGGTCGGTCGGCGGGAGAAGGACGGCACGCCGGTCGCCCTGCTGTGGCGGCGCGGCGGCTACGAGGCGGTCGACCCCGCCACCGGCACGCGCGAGCGCATCTCGAAGACCAACGAAGCCGCCTTCGAACCGCACGGCGTGATGCTCTACCGCCCCCTGCCCGAGGGGCGGGTGGGTCTGGTGGCCCTGCTCCGCTTCAGCGTGCGCGGCACCGGCCCGGAGCTGCGCAGCCTCCTCCTGGGCGGGCTGGTCGCGGTGGTCCTCGGCGCCCTGGTGCCGATCGCCACCGGACAGGTCCTCGGCCGGTACGTCCCGCAGGCCGAGAACGGCCTCATCGTGCAGACCGGGATGGCCCTGATCGCGACCGCGATCGTCTCGGCCGCGTTCATGCTGCTGCAGAACACCTCGCTCCTGCGCATGGAGGGCCGCATCGAGGCCACCCTGCAGCCGGCCGTGTGGGACCGGCTGCTGCGGCTGCCGGCGACGTTCTTCGCCGGCCGCTCCACCGGCGAACTGGCCGGCGCGGCCATGGGCATCAGCGCGATGCGCCGCGTGCTGTCCGGCATCGGCCCGGTCTGCGTCCAGGCGGGCGCGGTCGGCACGGTGAACCTCGTGCTGCTCCTCGTCTACAGCGTGCCGCTGGCGATGGCCGCGCTCGCCATGCTGGTCGTCATCGCGGGGGTCTTCCTGGGCCTGGGGCTGTGGCAGCTGCGCTACGAGCGCCGGCTGATCAAGCTCGGCCACCGGCTCGGCAACCAGGCCTTCCAGACCCTGCGCGGCCTGCCCAAACTGCGCGTGGCCGCCGCCGAGAGCTTCGCGTACGCGGCCTGGGCACGCGAGTTCGCCCGTACCCGCGACCTGCACCAGCGCACCGGCCGGATCCAGAACGTCATCACGGTCCTGGGCGCCGTCTACCTGCCGCTGTGCACGCTGGTGATGTTCGTCCTGCTGGCCGGACCGGCCCGCGGCGCCATGTCCGCCGGCGAGTTCCTGACCTTCAGCACCGCGCTGACGATGCTGCTGTCGTCGGTCACGCAGCTGACCGGTGCGCTGATCTCGGCGGCCGCCGTGCTGCCGATGTTCGAGCAGATCAAACCGGTCCTGCGGGAGCTGCCCGAGGTGGGCGGCTCCAGTACCCGGCCGGGGGAGCTGACCGGCGCCATCGAGGCCAAGAGCCTGTCGTACCGCTACGCCGACGACGGCCCGCTCGTCCTCGACGACGTCGACTTCCGCATCCGTCCGGGGGAGTTCGTCGCGATCGTCGGCGCCAGTGGCTGTGGCAAGTCGACGCTGCTGCGGCTGCTCATCGGCTTCGACAAGCCCCTCGCCGGCAGCGTGCTCTACGACGGCCAGGACCTGGCCGCGCTCGACCAGACGGCCGTGCGCCGCCAGTGCGGTGTCGTCCTGCAGAACGCCCAGCCCTTCACCGGCTCGATCCTCGACTGCATCTGCGGCGCCGGGACGTTCTCGCCGGAGGAGGCGTGGGAGGCCGCCGCGATGGCGGGCCTGGCGGAGGACATCAAGGCCATGCCGATGGGCATGCACACCATGCTGTCCGACGGCGGCGGCACCGTCTCGGGCGGCCAGCGCCAACGGCTGATGATCGCCCAGGCCCTCATCCGCAAGCCGCGCATCCTGTTCTTCGACGAGGCGACCAGCGCGCTGGACAACGAGGCCCAGCGCGTGGTCATCGAATCCACCCGTGCCCTGCACGCCACCCGCATCGTGATCGCCCACCGCCTCAGCACGATCATGGACGCCGACCGCGTGATCGCCATGAAGGACGGCCGCGTCGTCCAGCAGGGCCCACCGGCCGAGCTGCTCGCCGACACGGCCGGCCTCTTCCACGACCTGGTCCGCCGCCAACTGCGCTGACCGCTCGCGCGGGCGCAGGCGAGAAAATTGACATCCTCAACGGTTGAGAATTACCGTCGTTTATTACTTGAGGACGTAAAACATCCATTCTCTCAATCATTGCCGCCGCCTGGGGCGGCACCAGCAGAGGAAGGGCACGGACATGAACCCCGCCCAGCACGGAGCGGCCGTCGCAGCCGAGACCGCCGCATTCGTCGCCGCGGTCGAGGCGGCCGACCTCTCCACCCCCGTGCCGACCTGCCCCGGCTGGACCCTAGAAGACCTCACGCGGCACGTCGGCAGCGTGCACCGCTGGTTCACCGAGCTGCTGCGCCGGCGCATCCAGCAGCCGCCGACCAGCCGTGAGGTGGACCTGCGGCTGCCGGAGCAGCCCGACGGCCTGCCCGACTGGCTGGCCGCGAGCGCGGCGGAGGCCGCCGAGGTGTTCGCCGCCACCGACCCGGACGCACCGATGTGGGCCTGGGGAGTCGACCAGCACGCCCGGTTCTGGGTCCGGCGCATGCTCTTCGAGACCCTCGTCCACCGGGTCGACGCCCAACTCGCCCTCGGGCTCCCGCCGCACATCGACCGCGCACTCGCGGTCGACGGCATCGACGAGTTCCTGACCAACCTGCCGTTCGCGTTCCCCTTCGCGCCGCTGACCGCCCAACTGCGCGCCCCTGACCGGACCATTCGGTTCAGCTGCACGGACGGCGAAGGCGACGGTGACGGCGACTGGCTGGTCCGCCTGCGCCCCGACGGCTTCGCCCTGGTGACCGACCAGGCCGAGCCCCTCGCGGCGGACGCCACCGTCCGGGGAACCGCCGCCGACCTCCTGCTCCTCCTCTACGGCCGCCTCGACCGCCGCAGCGACGCCTTCCGGCTGCTCGGCGACCAGGACCTCCTCACCCACTGGTTCGCCCACTCCGCCTTCTAGGCCCGGTCCTGGCGATCCGGCGCCCCGCGAGGCCCGTCACGCGGCGTGTCCCGGCCCACGTCGGTCCGTCACGCTCCGCCGACCTGTAGGAACGAGGTCACGGTTGGTCCGGCGGGTGGATCTGGAGGGCTGTTCATGAGCGGTGGCGCCTGGACCGTCGCGGCGGCGGCGACCGTCACGGCCGCGTACGCACTCGGCTCGCGCAGGCTGTCCATCACGCCCGTGTCGTCGGCGATCGTGTTCGTCGGCGCCGGCGTTCTCCTCGGGCCCGCCGTGCTGGACATCGTCAACCTGGGGGACGACGCCGCACCGATCGTGGCCCTCCTCGAGACCACGCTGACGCTCGTGCTGTTCACCGATGCCCTGTCCGTGCGCAGACAGGACCTCCGGACCGGCGGCTTCCTGCCCGGGCGGCTGCTGGGCATCGGACTGCCCCTGAGCATCGGCGCGGGCTGGCTCCTCGCCTGGCCCCTGCTGCCGGGGCTGACCATGTGGGAGCTCGCACTGCTCGGAGCCATCCTCGCCCCGACCGACGCCGCCCTCGGAAAGACCGCCATGACCCACCCCCGGGTACCGGCGCTCGTACGGGACGGGCTGAACGTCGAGAGCGGCCTCAACGACGGCATGGTGCTGCCCTTCTTCATCCTCTTCCTCGCGGCCATCCCCGGCACCCACTACGCGCAGGAGGGCGTCACGGGCGTCTTCTGGCGCGCCCTGGTGCTGAGCACCGCCATCGGCTTGCTGGTCGGGTGGCTGGGAGGCCGGCTGCTGCAGTGGTCCCGGGCCCGGGGGTGGGTCGCGGGGGAGTGGTGGCAGGTCTACCCGCTGGCCGTCGCGGCAGCGGCGTACGAACTCGCCTTCGTGACGGACGGCAGCGGGTTCATCGCCGCCTGGGTGGCCGGCTTCGCCTGCGGGTACGCCCTGCGCCGCTACCCGGTCGGCGAAGAGCCGGGGGACGTCCACCGCACGGCCGAGTTCACCGAGACCCTCGGAGGGCTCCTGGCGGCGATCAGCCTCCTCGTCTTCGGGGCGGTGCTGCTCGGCCCCACCCTCGAACACCTCAGCTGGCGGATCTGCCTCTACGCGGTGCTGAGCCTCACCGTCGTCAGGATGCTGCCGGTGGTCCTCTCCCTCGCCGGGAGCGGACTGCGGCCCGGCACGGTGGCGTACATCGGCTGGTTCGGGCCACGCGGTCTCGCGTCCGTGGTGCTGGCGCTGCTCGTGGTGGAGGACCACGTTCCGGGGGTGGACCTCCTGGGGCGGGTGGTCGCGATCACCGTCGGCCTCAGCGTCCTCCTGCACGGCGTCTCGGCCGTACCCCTCGCCGAGCGCTACGGCCGCTGGTACGAGAAGGCCGCGGCCGCCTCCCCCGGTCTGCGCGAGGGCGCCCCGGGCGGACGTGCTGCGCAAGGTGAGCGCCCGTAGCCTGAAGAGGAGATCGAATGTCCTGTCCGGCAGCCGTGGAGCGGCGGGAGGTTGCCCCATGAGCAGGCGCTGGGCCGCGCGACTGGCCTTGGCGGCGGGCGCGGCGGCGATCGCGGTGCTGGTGGTCTTCGCCGGGCTCGGCAGCCTCCTGCTCATGGTCGTGGGGTGGGCGGGGCTCGTGCTCACGGCGGCCGGCGGGTGGTGGCTGCTCACCCACACCGGCTGGATCAGGGCACTGGCCGCACTGCTCGCGATCGCCGCGCCGCTCGGAGTCCTGATCCTCTACACGGCGGCCGGGCTGCTGTGGGTCGTGCTGCTCTCGCTCGCCCTGTGGGCGCTGGCCGTGTCCGCGGGCAGGGCCGCGCTGGTCGACGACACCCCGCCCGGCATGCCGGAGCACTCCGCCGGCCGGGTCGAACGGCCGTTCCTGATCATGAACCCGCGCTCGGGCGGCGGGAAGGTCGAGAAGTTCCAGCTGGCGGAGCGCGCCCGGGCCCTGGGCGCCGAGGTCGTCGTGCTGGATCCGGCCCGGCACCAGGACGTGGCCGAGCTGGCGCGGAAGGCCGTACGGGACGGCGCCGACCTGCTCGGCGTCGCGGGCGGCGACGGCACACAGGCCCTGGTCGCCGGTGTGGCCATGGAGCACGACCTTCCCTTCATAGTGATCAGCGCCGGCACCCGCAACCACTTCGCCATGGATCTGGGCCTGGACCGGCAGGACCCCTCCACGTGCCTGGAGGCACTCACCGACGGCGTCGAACTGCGCATCGATGTCGGCTACCTCCACGCGGGAGAGCCCGAGGGCCGGAGCGCGGAGCGGAGCGCGGGGCGCGTCTTCCTCAACAACGCCTCGTTCGGCGTGTACGCGGAGGTCGTGCAGAGTCCCGCCTACCGCGACGACAAGGCCCGCACCATCCTGGAGATGCTGCCGGATCTGCTGACCCACCACAGCGGCGCACGGCTGACCGTCCGTGCCGGTTCGCTGACCAAGGACAGTCCCCAGGCCGTCCTCGTGAGCAACAACCCCTACGAGAGGGGCGACTCGGCCGGACTGGGACGCCGAGGGCGGCTGGACTCCGGCGAGCTGGGAGTGCTGTGCGTCGGTGTCGGCAACGCCGCCGAAGCCACGGAACTCCTGCTGCGCGGCGGGCAGGGCCGCGGGCTGACCGAGGCCACCGCCCGCGAGGTCGTCGTCGACGCCGACGCTCCCGTCATCCCGGTCGGCGTCGACGGCGAGGCCCTGACGCTGCCCACTCCGGTGCGCTGTCGCATCGAGTCCGGCGCCCTGCGCGTGCGCGTGCCCCGCCACCGGCCCGGCGTCCCGCACACCGCGCCCCCGATGAACTGGCGCCGGGTACGACGGCTGGCCCTGACGATGGGGCGGACCGCGGCAGGACACGGGGCCGCCTGACCGGCGGCGGGCCGTCCGACCGGCGGTCCGGCCACCCCTCTCGTCGCTCCAAGTGCGTGCGTACGGTCCACCGAGTAGCGTCGAGAGCGAGCATTCCGCCCCTACCGCTGCCCCCGGAATCGGCCCATGGGTGGTCCCGCAGTCCCCTTGCGCGCAGCGCGTGCCGACCTCGTCCCTCGCTCGTTCCCGTCATCCCGAAGTGACCGGGAGGCCAGATGACACGCCGGCAAGCACCCGGTCGCCGCCGCACCGTACGACGACTCCAGGCCACGTCGGCCGCCATGGCGACGGGTGTCCTCGTCACCGGTCTGCTCGCGGCGCCCGCCGGGGCACAGGCCCGGACCGACGCCACCACCGGCCCCGGAGCGCCGATCGGTACGGTCGCGCGGACGGTGGGCGACGCCCGCTTCGAGCCGGGCCCCTGCCCGAAGACGCCGGAACCGATCGAGGAGCTGGAAGGGGCCCGCTGCGGCACGCTCACCGTGCCCGAGAACCGCGCCGAGTCGACGGGCAAGATGATCAGACTCGGTGTCGCGATCGTGCCCGCCGCGTCCGACACCCCGAAGCCCGACCCCATCGTGTGGCTCGCGGGCGGACCCGGAGACGACGCCGTGGGGGAGGCGAAGATGGCGATCGACGGCGGCCTGAACCGCGACCGTGACGTGATCTTCATGTCCCAGCGCGGTACGTACTCGGCGGATCCGACGCTCCTCTGCCCCAACATCGACGAGTTCAACGCACGAGCGGTCGGCCTCGTCTCCGACGCCCCGTCCACCGAACGCCTGCACGTCGAGGCCACGAAGGCCTGCCGCGACCGACTGGCGGCCCGCGGGATCGACCTCGGCGCCTACAACGACACCGAGAGCGCCGCCGACTACGAGGACCTGCGCACCGCGCTGGGCCTCAAGCAGTGGAACCTGTTCGGGATCTCCTACGGCACCCACCTGGCGCTGGTCTACATGCGCCTGCACCCCGAGGGGCTGCGCTCGGTCGGCCTCGACGGCATACTGCCGCCGTCCACGTCCGGGTCGGCCGCGACCTGGAGCAGCGCCCGGCAGGGCTTCGACGGCCTGTTCAAGGCCTGCGCGGAGCAGCCGGCGTGCAACAAGCGCTATCCGAACCTGTCCGCCACCTTCGACCGGCTCGTCCGCGAACTCGAAGCCAAGCCGGTCACCACCACCGTCACGCTCCCCGGCAGCGACAAGCCGGTGAAGGTCGTCCTGGACGGCGGCGCCCTGGTGAACTGGATGACCTCAGCCACCCACGTGGCGCCCCAGGTTCCCGCCGCCCTCGACGAGCTGGCGCACGGCAAGCCGCAGCGGATCGCCCGGCAGTTGGCGGGCGGCAAGCTCAGCCCCCAGGCCATGGGACGGGTCGCGCACGGGCTCGTCTACGGCGTCTTCTGCAGCGAGTGGACACCGTACGAGAGCCAGGAGCAGGCGCTGCGGGGCGGCCAGAAAGCCTTTCCGTCGTACCCCCGCTCGGTACAGGCCCAGGCTCCGCAGCTCACCTTCCTCCGTCCGGACTGCGCCGCCTGGGACGTCCCCGCGGCGGCGCCCTCGATCCGGGACGCCACGAGCGGGGACATCCCGACCCTCGCCCTGTCGGGCGGGTTCGACTCCCAGACCGGGGCGGACAACGGGCCGTACGTCGCCCGTACGCTGAGCAAGGCCAAGGTCGTCACGGTCCCGTACGAGCCGCACGTGGTGTTCGCCACCTCGAAGTGCGCCCAGGAGATCTCCGTCTCGTTCTTCGACGACCCGGCCGCGCCGAAGACCGCGTGCCTCGACAGCCTGAAGGCGCCCGAGTTCGAGATCGGGCCCTGAGCCGCCCGCGGCCCACGCCCTCAGAGCTCAGGCGGACCTGCGGCGCAGAGCCCGGCGGACCCCGTACAGGACGACGAGCAGCACGACGACCACGAGCACGACGATCAAGAGCTTCTTGAACAGGCCGCTCTTCTTCTTGCTCTTCTTCTTGCCCTTCTTGGTCCCGGTGGTGGCCCGGACCTGGGACGACGTCGGTGCCTGGAGACCGGTGGCCACGCCGGCGCCGGCGAGGTGACCGCCCTGCGGCAGCGCCGCGGCGGCGGCAGGAGCCTGCCGGACGGCCGGAGCGGCGGCCGAGGCGGTTGCCGCAGGACCCAGGAGCATCCCGGCGAGCACGAAGAGCGGGATGATGGCCGCCGCGACCGTCGGGCGCCTCTTCGGATTGCTGTTCATTGTCACTGTCTCCCCTGTTCTCCCCTGCCCGAGCCGGGCCCGGTGGGATCCGGACGGCCGGGACGTGAAGGCATCGTCGACGAGTTCGACCGCCCCGGCAAGGACTGGGCAGCAGGCAGACGATTCCTCAGTTCTTGGCCGCGGCCTCGGCATTGCGCCAGACCGTCAGGTCGACGGTGATGAAGGCGGTCTCGTTCTTCGCGCCCGACCTGCCGCGGAAGGTCGCCAGCGTGATGTGGCCGGCCTTGCTCAGCACGCAGACCTGTGACCCGTCCGTGAGCTGGTCGAGGCCGATCTTCTCGGTGAAGCGGGTCACGGCGCGGCAGGTCTCCAGGGAGCCCTTCTCGGAGTTGTTGAGCAGGACGAGCTTGCCGTTCGTGGTGCCGAACTTCTCGTCCCCGAACAGGGTGTCCCGGTAGTAGAAGAGGTCGGCGTGCCCGTAGAGCACCCCGGCGCCGGTCGGCTCCTCGGCCGGGCGCGGCGGATTGTCGGCGAACATCAGCTCGTGGTTCTGGGGCACGTCGATGCCCTGGTATGAGACCGGCTGCGGGTCGGGCCGCTGCTGCGAGGCGCTGCCGCCGCCCGACGCCTTGTCGCCCCCGTCCTTGCCGGTGCCGTCCGGCAGCATGGACCCGATGACCGCGAGCCCGATGACCGCGGCCGCCACCGCCCCGATGACGATCAGCGCCGTCCGCTTGGGGCGCGGCGCGGTGGGCGGGCCGGTGACGAAGCCCGGGGGGTGGAACGGCACGTGCGTGCTGTGGCCCGGGGCGTACGAGGGCTGCGTGTACGGGGGTTGGCTGTACTGCTGCTGGTTGTACTGCGGCTGGGGGTACGGGGCCTGCGCGTGCGGGGCCGGCGTCGGGTATCCCGGCGGCACGGCCCCCGCGGCCGGAGCCGTCTGCGTCGGCGCGGCGGCCACACCGGTCGGGATGTGTCCGGGCGCGGCGGCGGGTGCCGCGGGCGCACCCGCGGCCGGTGACTGCGGCGAGACCTCGGTCGGAGTCGGAGTCGGAGCCGGAGTCGGCGCGGCCGTCGGCGGCTGCGGCGGCGGGGTGGGCGCCGGCGCGGGCAGCTGCAGCCGCTCGGTGATGGAACCGGCGACGGCCTGCGGCAGCCAGTCCTCGCCCTGGCGGAGCGGGGTCTCCGAGGCCGCGTTGCACAGCTCGATGACCTCGGTCAGGGTCGGGCGGTCGGCCGGATCGCGACTGAGGCAGCGGGTCACCACCGGCCGCAACTCCTCGGGCAGGGCGCTGAGGTCGGGGTCCTCGTGCACGATCCGGTAGAGCACCGCGTGCGAGGGCCCGTCGCCGAACACGGAGGACCCGATCGCGGTGAAGGCCGCGATCTGCCCGAGGGCGAAGACGTCGGTGGCCGGGGTGATCGTGCCGGCCGAAGCCTGTTCGGGCGCCATGAACGCCGGGGTGCCGACGCTGACACCGGTACTGGTCAGAGCGGTGGAGTCGGCGGCCCGGGCGATCCCGAAGTCGATGACGCGCGGGCCGTCGGAGGCGAGCAGCACGTTGGCGGGCTTCAGGTCCCGGTGGACGATGCCCGCACCGTGGATGACGTGCAGTGCCTCGGCGACCCCGACGGTCAGCAGCAGCACGCTGCGCACCGGCAGCGCGCCGTGCCGGGCGACGGCGTGGGCGAGCGAGGGACCGGGTACGTACGCCGTGGCCAGCCAGGGTTGGGGGCCCTCGGTGTCCGAGTCGATGACCGGCGCGGTGTAGAGCCCCTGGACCCGCTCCGCGGCCCGCACTTCCTGTTGGAAGCGCCGCCGGAACTCGGGGTCCTCGCTGAACTCGGGCCGGATCACCTTGATGGCGATGGGCCGACCGCCCGGCGTGTAGGAGAGGTAGACCTTGCCCATGCCGCCCGCGCCCAGCACGGCCGCCAGGCGGTAGCCGCCCACGACGGGCGGGTCGTCCGCCTTGAGCGGCTGGAAGAAGTCGGCGGAAGGTGCGCTGCCCATGGGATCCATCTCTGATTGCGGCCGTTCAGCACCTGCCGGCGCCCCGAAGTCAACCGAGAGCGTACCCAATCCACTTCGTTCCGACAGAGCGAGGCCAGGGGCGAATCGGCCCTTCCTCAGACCACGGAGAGCAGGTCCACCACGAAGACGAGCGTGGAACCCGCCGGGATCAACGGCGAGGGGGACTGGTTGCCGTAGCCGAGGCGCGGGGGAATGACGATCTCGCGCCGACCGCCGACCTTCATCCCCCTGAGCCCCCGGTCCCAGCCCTTGATGACCCTGCCGCCCCCCACGGCGAACTTGAACGGCTCGCCCCGGTCCCAGGAGGCGTCGAACTCCACTCCGGACTCGAAGGTGACCCCGACGTAGTGAACCCGGACCACCCTGCCCGGCTTCGCCTCGGGCCCGTCCCCGACGACGAGATCCCGGACGGTCAGCTCCTCGGGAGCATCACCCTCCGGAACTTCGATCACGGGCTTCGTCAGTTCACTCATCGCCGCCTCATCGCTCTCCGCCGGAGTCCCTCGTACAGACCGGCCGGGCGCACGGTCACTCCATGCGGTAGACGATCACGCTACCCGCTCAACGCGGTCCGGGGCCGCGGGAAGTGCTCCAGCGCGGCGAGGTAGGGCGCGTCGTCCAGGGCCTCGCCGAGGAGGAACCTGCGGGTCAGGTCGAGGTGGTCCCGGGCGCGGGTGAGGAAGACCCAGTGGTCGGCTTCCCGGATGGTGGCGAACACCGCGTCGGACGACATGGCGGCCAGCGCCCGGCAGTCGGCGGGACGGACGGCGACGTCGTGTTCACCGGTGACGGCCAGGAGCGGGACCGACAGCCCGGTGGGCTGCGGTGCGTTGCAGACCAATTGCAGGCACCGGGCCCACACGTCGATGTGGGTGTCGTCCGAACTGCGGAAGAGGTCGGTGAGGATCCAGCGCAGGGTCTCCCGTCCGCGTACCGGCAGTTCGGGGTCGAGGCACAGCAGACGGGAGACGACCTCGTCCACCAGTTCCTGCCGGGTGGCACCCTTCGCGCGGGCCACCAGGCCGGCCGGGGTGGTGCCGTCGACGAGGACCGGGGGGTGTCCGCTGGCGCCGGTCAGCACGACGCGTTCGGTGCGCCCGGGATGGCGTTGGGCGAAGCGATAGGCGATCTCTCCGCCGTGGGAGGTCCCGCAGACGTTGACCCGAGCGAGGCCGAGCTCGTCCAGCACGACGGCGAGGCCGTCCGCGAGGTCGCCGATCGTGCTGTCCGGGGGTAGCGTTCCCGGGCCGGACAGTCCGGCGATGCGTACGCCCACGAGGTCCGCGAGCGGCAGGAGCGCTTCGTTCTGGGGGTGGATGGTCGCCTCGCCCTCAGCCCGCGCGCGGACGAAGAGGACGGGCGGGATGCGCGGTTCGGCACACGTACGGGCATCGACTTCGAAGACCAGCGGTCCACTGCGGATCGTGCGGATGCTGACGTCGCGTCGCTCCATCGGGGTACGTTCCTCCTGCGCTCGTGGCGGACTGCCGCAGTGGCCGGCGCCTCTCCGCAGCGGTCGTCGAAGGGCCTTTGTAGCAGCGCTCCCCGGTGCGCACGGAGCTTGATCATCCGGATGGGTGACGCGCCTCGGCCGACTGCCGACCCTCGCCGTCCCCATGGGCCGATGCGCGCACGGGGAGGCGGGCCGCGGCAGACGTCAACACCGGACAATCGGGGAATACGGCACGTTTCCCCGTCGTGAGTCGATCGTTGATCATGCCGAAAGGTTCGTGGTGTGACGCCGCCCCCTGTGGGCGGCGAGCGCCCTCGAACCGGCACCCAACGGGAGGCGAACCACGGTGAGCACTGTCTACGACGCACTGCTCGGCATTCTGGACGAGACGTTCCGCGTCGAGCCGGAGATGATCCGCGCCGACGCGACCCTGGACGAGTTGGAGCTGGATTCCCTGGCGGTGGCGGAGCTCGCCGCCATCATCCAGGAGCAGTTCGGGGTCAAGGTCAGCGGCCGTGACGTGGGCAAGGGCACCACGCTCGACGAGCTGGCCGCACTGATCGCCTCCGAGGAGGCACCCGCGCCGATCGCGGGCCGATGAGCGCTCCGGACATCGCGGTCACCGGACTGGGGATGCTCACCCCGGCCGGCGCGGGGACGGACGCCACATGGCGCCGGGTGTGCGAGGGCGGCTCCACCGTCGCGGCGACGAGCCCGGCGCTGGTCGGCATGCCGGTGGACTTCTGCGCCTCCGTCGGTGAGATCGACATCGGCGTGGTGGGGCGCCGGAACGTCTACCGGCAGGACCGGTTCGTGCAGTTCGTGCTGGTGGCCGCGCACGAGGCACTGGCCGACGCCGGTCTGACAGCGGCGGAATGGGACGCCGACCGGGTGGGCGTGGTGATCGGGTGCGGCATGGGCGGCGTCGCCACCTGGGAGAAGCAGCACGCCCGGCTCCTCGGGCACGGGCCCGAGCGGGTCTCACCGTTGCTGATCCCGATGATGACGCCGAACTCCGCCGCCGGTGAGCTCGCCCTGGCCTTCGGGGCGAGAGGTCCGGGCTCCGTCGTGTGCACGGCCTGCGCGTCCGGTGCGACGGCCATCGCAGTGGCTCGCGACCTGCTCGCCTCCGGCCGGTGCGACATCGTCATCGCGGGCGGAACGGAAGCCGCGATCACTCCGTTGACGGTCGCGGCTTTCGCCAACCTCGGGACGCTGTCGCAGCGGCGGGGGAACCCGGGGGCCGCGTCGCGGCCCTTCGACATCGACCGGGACGGATTCGTGATGTCCGAGGGGGCGGCGGTACTCGTGCTCGAGAGGGCCGAGCACGCCGTCGCCCGCGGCCGGCGCCCCAGCGTCCTGCTGGCCGGATGCGGCGCCGCGTCCGACGCCCACCACGCCACGGCGGCACACCCCGAGGGCAGAGGGGCGCGGCAGGCCCTGCGGTCGGCACTGCGCGATGCGGACCTCGTGGCGGGGGACGTCGACCACGTCAACGCCCACGGCACGTCGACGGTGTTGAACGACGAGGTCGAAGCAGCCGTCATCGGCGACCTGCTGCCGCACGGACCGCAGGTCACCTCCACCAAGGGCGTACTCGGGCACATGCTGGGTGCGGCCGGCGCGGTCGAAGCGGCGCTGACGGTGCTGGCGATCCAGCAGTCGACCGTCCCGCCCACGGCGAATCTGGAGAGCCCCGGTCCCGGCGGGGAGCTGAACCTCGTCTCCAAGACCGCCTCGCGCCTGCCGGTGCGCGCGGCTCTGTCCAACTCCTTCGGCTTCGGAGGCCACAACGTCGTCCTGGCCTTCCGCCACGCATAGCAACGCTTCCCCTGCCACAGGAGGTCCGTCGCCCATGGGCACCGCCACCACGCACCTGGCCGCGCCGCCCGCCCCGCGCGGCATCATCCGGCGGTTGCAGTCGCGCCAGGGGCGCGAGGACCCTTTCCCGCTGTTCGAGGAGGTCCGCCAGGCCGGACCGGTGGTCAGCCTGGGACCGAGCTCGCTCCTGGTCACCGGATACGGCGAGTGCCTCCAGGTCCTGACCGACCGGGTCTGGCAGGTCCCCGACCGTGACTGGCGCACCGCCCGCGGTCTGGACACCGACAGCCCCGGTTCACAGATCCTGGCAACCCTGCCACGTCTCAACCCTCCCCGCCACGGACAGATGCGTCGGCTGCAGTCCGGCCCGTTCACGGCCACTGCCCTGGAACGGCTGCGTCCCACCGTCCGGAGGCTCGTACGCACCCACCTCGACGAGTTGGACGCCCAGCTGTCCCGCTGCGGCCGCGTGGACTTCGTCGAAACAGTGGCCCGGGCGCTGCCGATCGCCGTCATGTCCGTGATCCTCGGACTGCCCGCAGCAGACCGGGACCTCCTCGCCCGGTACAGCATCGCGACCGCCGCGTTGACCGAACCATTCGCCACGCCCGAGCAGACGGCGGCCGCGGACGCGGCAGCCGCCGATTTCCACGCCTACGTCATGGCCCTGCTCGACGAGCGGGCCCGCACTCCCGGCGACGACCTGCTGTCCCGGTGGCTGACGCAAGCACACGGGGGATCCGGCACCGTGTCCCGGGACGAGCTGGCCGCCCATGTCGTCTTCCTGGTCGGCGCCGGCGCCGAAACCACCTCGTCCCTGTTCGCCACCGCCCTCCAGGCCCTGGAAAGACATCCTGATCAGGCGCGTTGGCTGGCCGCTCATCCGGAAGCCATGCCCCAGGCCATCGAGGAACTCACCCGCTGGGATCCGTCCGTGCAGAACGCCGTCCGCGTTCCCGCGCAGGACACCCACCTGGCCGGGATTCCCGTACCCGCCGGGACCCTTGTCCACGCGCTGATCGCGGCCGCCAACCGAGACCCCGCGCACTTCCCCCGCCCTGATGCCCTGGACTTCCGGCGCCGCCCACAGCGCAGTCTCAACTTCGGGGCCGGGATCCACTACTGCCTCGGAGCACCCCTCGCGCGGATGAACGCCTCCGAATTCCTCCCCGAACTCCTGCACCGCTTCCCCGCCTTGCGAACCGTGGGGCCGGCGGCTCGTCCCCCGGGGCTCAATCTGCGCACGTTCCTGACCCTCCCCGTCACCCGCACATCCCCGGACGCCGAAGTCGACCGCGCGGCCGCGAGGAACGGAGCGGCATGAAGATCCTGAAGGATCGTGTGGCGGTCATCACCGGCGGGGCGAGTGGCATCGGACTGGCACTGGCCGAGAGGTTCCTCGGCGAGGGGATGCGCGTGGTCGTCGCGGACAACGACCATGGCGCCCTGGAGCGTGCCGAGGCCTCACTCGCGCCGATCGGGCCGGTCCTGGCCGTCCCTGCGGACGTGGCGAACGCGGCTTCGGTCGAAGCCCTCCGGGATGCCGCGGTCGATCGGTTCGGCGCGGTCCACGTCCTGTGCAACAACGCGGGTGTGGGCGGGCTGCAACGGTTCGCGCATACCGCACCCGCCACCTGGGAGTGGACCCTGGGCGTCAACCTGCAGGGTGTCATCTTCGGTTGCAGCCTCTTCCTGCCCGTGCTCGCCGCTCAGGAGGAGGCCTACATCGTCAACACGGCGTCCATGGCCGGATTCCTGGCCGCCCCCTACCTGGGCCCGTACTGCGCCTCGAAGGCCGCCGTGATCGCCCTGTCGGAGTCCATGAGCGCCGAGTTCGCGACGGAGTTCCCCCACGTGGGTGTGGCGGTGTTGTGCCCCGCCTACACCGCCACCAACATCCGCCACGACGAACGCAACGCCCCCGCAGGCCATGTGATCCGGTCCCGGTCCGATCCGGACCTCGACGAACGCCGACAGGCGGGCTACCGCGAGATCGAAGCCGGCATTTCCCCCGCCGAGGTCGCCGAGGTCGTGGTCCGCGGCATGGCAGAACGCCGAACGCACCTGTTTCCCCAGCCGCGATGGGTCCGCCGCTTCGAGCAGCGCGCCGCTGCCATCGCCGCACGCCTCGACTGAACCGGCCGAGGCCTGCACCTCTTTGGACCACCACCGCCGAAGCAATCGGAGGAACCATGCCATCCGTCCTTGCGTCCACCGAGGCGTCGACGCCCGCGCTCCCCACCGGGGGCGGCCGGCACATCGCCGTGATCAATGCGCCACAGCCGGGACACGTCAATCCCACGCTGGCCGTCGTGACCGAGCTGGTCGCCCGGGGCCACCGGGTCAGCTATGCGATCACCGAGGAATTCGCGCCCCAGGTGAAGGAAGCGGGAGCGGACGTCGTCACCTACCGCCTTCCGGGCGACAGCCTCGAACCGACGGAGAACCTGACGGCCGGGGCAACGGAAGCGATGCAGCAGAACATGCGCGCCCTGCCCGAGCTGGCGGCAGCCTTCGGCGACGACACACCGGATCTCGTCCTGTACGACCTGGCCGCCGCCGCGGGGAGACTGCTCGCCGCGCACTGGCGCGTTCCCGCGATGCTCCTCGCTCCGACCCACCTGCCGTACGAGGGTGTCCTGCCGGAGATGTACGGGGTGCCGGACCTGGATCACATCCCCGGGGCCGACCTGCTCAGGATGGTGCTCGCGGCCCGTGGAGTGCGGGAGTCGCTGGAGGAGCTGATCCTCGCGCCTCGCCACGCCGTGGCCTTCTTTCCCCGGGCCTTCCAGCGCAAGCCCGACACCGTCACGGCCGAGTCCGTCACGTACGCGGGGCCGGCGCTGGGCAATCGCTCGTACCAGGGGAGTTGGAGCGCCCCGAAGGACGGGCGCCCGGTCCTCTTCGTTTCGCTCGGCACGCAGTTCACCCGGCGCCCCGAGTTCTACCGGGCGTGCATCGAGGCGTTCGCGGACACCGACCTGCACGTCGTGATGACCGTCGGACACGGCGTCGACCCGGCCGGCCTCGGACCCGTGCCGAAGACGATGGAGATCCACACCCGAGTGCCCCAGCTCGACGTGCTCGCCCGCGCGGCGGCGTTCGTCACGCACGGCGGCATGGGCAGCGTCATGGAAGCACTGGCCCATGGAGTGCCGCTCGTCGTCGTCCCGCAGATGGCGGAACAGCAGACCAACGCCCACCAGGTCGAGCGCCTCTCGCTCGGCCTGCACCTGCCCCGTGAGCAGGCCACCCCCCAGGCACTGCGCGCATCGGTGCAGCGCGTCACCACCGACCAGGACATCGCCCGAGCCGTCGCCGAGTTCCGTCGGACGATCGACGAGGCGGGTGGGGCGATTGCCGCGGCGGACGCCATCGAGCGGGCCCTGACGCCCGAACCGGCGCCCTGACGGGAGGCCGGCCCACGCCCGTTCCCGTCAGAGGACGCGACGCGAGTGAGCCGATGAGGACGCCATGGTGCTGCTGAGGATCGCCCTGCGAAGCGCCCTCGCCCACAAGGGCCGGATGGCGTGCTCCCTGATGGCCGTCGTGCTGTCGGTGGCGTTCGTCGTCGGCTCGCTCGTGTTCTCGCGTACGGCTGCCGGCGCGTTCGAGGGACTCTTCGCCGCCACCACCTCCGACCTGTCGGTGCGGCGCGCGGGAAACGGGATCCTCCCGGTGGCGACCGCCGGCCGCATCGCCGCCCTGCCCGGCGTCCGCACCGCCGTGGGAGACGTCAAGGTCGACGACGCGGCGCTGGTGGACCCGGCCCGGAACCGGCCGGTCGGACCGCACGAAGGCGCGCCGGTCACCGTCGGAGCCTGGACCGCCGACGCCGCACGCCGGCTGGCCCTGACCTCCGGGCGCCCTCCGGCCGGCGGCCACGAGATCCTCCTGGACGCGGACTCCGCCGCCGCCTCACGGATCCGGACCGGCGACCGGCTGCGCGTCATCGCCAGGGCGGGCTCCCACGACTTCACCGTCTCCGGCACCGCCCGCTTCACCACGGTCAGCCCCGGTGCGGCCCTGGCCCTGATCGAACCCGCCACGGCCCAGCGGATCCTGCTGGGCGCCGCGGGGTTCACCTCGGTCGAGATCAGTGGCGACGGAACCCGCGATGCCGGCCGCCTCGAAGCCGACATCGCGCGCGACCTCGGGCCCGGTTACCGGGTGCTCACCGCGGCCGAGCAACGCCGGCAGGACATCACCGAGCTCCACTCCCTGCTCGGCTTCCTCACCTACGCCCTCATGGGCTTCGCCGGCATCTCCCTTCTGATCAGCGGCTTCCTGATCGTCAACACCTTCTCCATGCTCGTCTCCCAGCGCACCCGTGAGTACGGGCTGCTGCGCGCCATCGGCGCCGGCCATGCGCAACTGTCCCGAGCGCTGCTGCTGGAAGCAGCGGCCCTGGGCGTCCTGGGCTCCGTCCTGGGCCAGCCGGCCGGTCTCGGCCTCGCCGTTCTGCTGACCCGCCTGATGACCACCGTCGGCATGGACCTCACCGACGCGTCCCTGGTCCTCCCGGCCGGTGTTCCGGCCGTTTCGATCACCGTCGGCGTCGTGGTCACCGTGGTCGCCGCCTGGGCGCCCGCGCACAGGGTCGCCAAGGTCTCCCCCCTCGCGGCGATGCGCCACCACGCGGTCCCCCCTGACCGAGGAGCCGGCCGCGTCCTGACCGGCACCGCACTGCTGCTGACCGCAGTCGGCGCCGTGTGCCTCGTCCAGGCCGACGCACCGGCGGACACCACCACCGGAGGACTGGTCCTCGCCCTGGGCGTCCTCCTCACGCTCACCGGATCGGTGGCGGGAGGTCCGGTGCTCGCCACGGCGGCGATCCGTCTCCTCGGGGCGCCGGCCGCGCTGTTCGGAGTCGCGGGCCGGCTCGCCCGGCGCAACGCCGTGCGCAGTCCGCGCCGCACCGGTGCCACGGCCGCCGCTCTGCTGATCGGCATGTCCCTGGTGACCTTCGCCGCTGTGGTGACCACCTCCCTGACCCGCTCGGTCGACTCCCAGATCGACCGCTCGATCGGTGCCGACTACGCCGTGCTGACTCCGCACGGTGCGCTGCCCCAGCCCGCCGTGGCAGCCGTGCAGGCCGTCCCCGGCTTGCGGCACGTCACCGTGGAGAAGGAGGTCGAGGCGGTCGTCCTCACTCCCGACGGACAGCGCACGCCCACACCCATGGTGCGCGCCTGTTCCCCGTCGGTGCTCCACGACCTGCGCCTGCCCGTCACCGCAGGCACGAGGGAGGGAGCCTTCGCGGGCGGAATCTCCGTGGACGCGGACTTCGCGGCCGAACACCACCTCGTACCGGGTTCCCGCCTGACGGTCGTCTACGCCGGCGGCCGGCGACAGGCGCTGCCGGTGGCCCTGATCACCACGGTCGGCAGCGGGCTGTTCGACGGCGCGTTCTACACCGGCCTCCCCACCTACACGAGCGCGGTCCCGGAGGCCGAGCAGCCGGGCGCCCGCAGGCTGTTCGCCCAGGCGGCCTCCGGCGCCGACGAGCGGCGGGTGATGGCCGACCTGAAGCGCGCGGTCAGGCCCTATCCCCGGCTGACGGTCCAGGACCGGGCCGGCTACAAGAAGGGCGTCCGGGAACAGATCGGGACCGTGCTGTACCTCGTCTACGCCCTGCTCGCCCTCGCCATCACCATCGCCTTGCTCGGCGTGGTCAACACCCTCGCCCTTTCGGTGGTCGAGCGCACCCGGGAGATCGGTCTGCTCCGGGCCATCGGCCTCTCTCGGCGGCAGCTGCGCCGGATGATCCGTGTGGAGTCCGTGGTGATCAGCCTGTTCGGGGCGGTTCTGGGGTGCGGTCTCGGCCTTGCGTGGGGAGTGTGCACGTGCAGGCTGCTGGCCCCCCGGGGGCTGGACCGGATTGCCGTACCCCTGGATGCGATCGCCTCCGTCGTGGCGGCCTCCCTCCTGATCGGACTCGTCGCCGCACTCGGCCCGGCGTGCCGAACGGGCAGGATGCACGTCCTGAGCGCGGTGGGGACGGACTGACGGGGAGGGCGGGGCCATCACGCCGCCACCCTCCCCGTCAGGTCACTGTGCGGACAGACGCGGCGTGCGCGGCGGTGCGGTGCGCCGGCTGCCGGTCTTCTCGAAGGCCGCGGCGAGGGCCAGCAGGGCGTTGTCGTCGTAGGCGCGGCCCGCGAAGGTCAGCCCGACGGGCATGCCGGTGTCCGTCATGGTGCCCATGGGCACGGTCACGGTCGGGATGCCGAGGTGGCGGGGGACCAGGTTGCCGTTCGCGACCCAGACGCCGTTGCGCCAGCCGAGGTCGGCGGACGCCACGTCGACGTCCATGTCCGCGGGGCCCACGTCGGCGACCGCGGGGAAGAGCACCGCGTCCAGGCCCAGTCCGTCCATCCACAGCTCCAGGTCGACGCGGCGCGTCTCCTCCAGCCCGCGCAGCCCCTGCTCCAGGTGCGGCATGTCGGCGAGGGAGGCGTACGGGCGCTCGCGCACGAAGCGCGGGTAGTCGCCGACCGTGTCGTCGAAGCCGTCGTAGCGGTCGGGCAGTTCGCCCTCCTGCTTGGGCCAGATGCGGGTGCCGTCGACCTCGGCCAGGGTGGAGAGCGCCGGGTCGCCGTTGGCGCGCAGGAAGTCGTCCCAGGCCCAGGCGGACAGGTCCTCGATCTCGAAGGTGAGGTACTCGCTGCTGACCAGTCCGCGGGTGAGCAGCGAGGGCGCTCCGGGGCGGTCGGACTCGTAGTGCGACACCACGGGGAAGTCGACCTCGACCACCTCGGCGCCGGCGGCCTCCAGGTCGTGGCGCGCGGCTTCCCACAGGGTGATCACCGAGGGACGCGTGTCGATGCGCTGCCCGGTCTGGCCGCCGATGCCTCCGTCGGGGTTCGTTCCGGCGTCGGGGTCGGCGTTGATGTACATCCGGGGCACGCCGACGCGCTTTCCGGCGAGCGCGTCGGATGCGGCCGCGGCGTCGGCGGGCGCGAGGGCCGGGTACGAGGCGGGGCGTACCTGCGAGGGGGAGGGCAGCGCCACCCACGGCTGTGCGCGCCACAGGTCCCCGCGCGTCTGCGCGTCGTCGGCCACGATGACGTCGAGCAGTTCGAGCAGGTCCGCCATGGTGCGGGTGTGCGGGACGACGACGTCCATGGTCGGTACGAGCGGCCAGTTGCCGCGGACCGAGATCACCCCGCGGCTGGGGGTGTAGGCGCACAGCGCGTTGTTCGACGCGGGGGCGCGGCCCGAGGACCAGGTCTCCTCGCCGAGGCCGAACGCGCCGAAGGACGCCGCCGTCGCGGTGCCGGAGCCGTTGGAGGAGCCGGAGCCGTAGGCGCTGGTGAGCCAGTCGGCGCTGTACGGGCTCTCCGCGCGGCCGTACACGCCGCGCTGCATGCCGCCGTTCGCCATCGGCGGCATGTTGGTCAGGCCGATGAGGACCGCGCCGCCCGCGCGCAGCCGCTCGATGGCGAAGGCGTCGCGCTGGGCGACGAGGTGCTCGAACGCCGGGGAGCCGGACGCGGCCGTGAGCCCCTCGGCGAGGTAGCTGTCCTTCGCGGTGTACGGGACGCCGTCCAGCGGGCCCAGCGTCTCGCCGCGGGCGCGGCGTGCGTCGGAGGCCTCCGCTTCCGCGCGGGCGCGCGGGTTCATCACGACCATCGCGTTCAGAGCGGTGGCCGTGCCGGGCCGGTCGTACGCGTCGATCCGCGCGAGGTAGGCGTCGAGCAGGCCGACCGCGGTGGTCTCGCCCTTCTCCAGCGCTGCGCGCAGGTCGGCGATACAGGTCTCCACGACATCGAATCCGCGCGTCATGTGGGTGTCTCCTGGGTGGTGAGGGGGACAGGCCCCATCGCACTGACTAGATTTTCAGTCTAGACCAAGGATCTAAATTCTGGGAACCTAGACTGAGGGCTGGATTTCCGGAACCGAAAGTGAGCTCATGCCGACGTCAGAGACCGGGCCCGCGCTGCCGTCCGCTTCCAGGTCCGCGGACCTGGCCCCGGTCGACAGGAAGCGTCAGCCCAGCGGGGACGAGGCGCGGGGGCGGGCGATGCGGGCCGCCATCAGCGTCATCGCCGAGAAGGGCACGGCGGCCCTGCGGATGTCGGACATCGCCGCGCGGGCCGGCATGAGCACCGGGCACATCCTCTACCACTTCGGCAGGAAGGACCGGCTCCTGCTCGAAGTCCTCGCATGGAGCCAGGCGGATCTCTGGGCCCGGTTCCAGCGGGCCTCCGACCAGGCCGCATCCCCTGCCGAGAAGCTGGACCTGTTCGTCCGCTTCTACCTGCCCCGCCACCAGGGCGACGAACGCTACGCGCTGTGGACGCAGGTACTGGCCCAGGGCAACGACGAAGCCGGCCGAAAGATCCTCACCGAGCTGCTGGACGGCTGGGACGAGCGCCTGGAAGCCATCCTTCGGGAGGGCCGGGACCTGGGACACTTCGCCGACGTGGACCTCACCGAGTTCACCATCCGGGCGGTGGCCATGCTGAGCGGGATCTCCGAGGACGTGATGTTCGGACGGTCCCGCTGGCAGCACACCTCCGCACACGCGTTCGCCCTGGCCGCTCTCGAACGCGAACTGCGTCCCACCGGGCAGGGCTGACCCGCGGCCGGGCTCAGTCGCGCGGCGTCCTGCCCTGCCCGCGGCCGAGGACGGTGGTGGCGATGCCTGCGACGAGGAGCAGCAGGCAGAGCATGAGGAAGGGCAGGCCGGGGCCGGGGAGGACGTACATCGCGGCGCCTGCCACGGTGACGGCCGCGCCGATCGCGGTCAGTGTCATGCCGATCCGGTGTGTGGGCACGGGGGCTCCTTGGTGTGGACGGTGCGAGCGGTGGGATGCCGGCCGGGCCCGGCGCATGCCGGGCCCGGCCAGGGGGAGCGAGCGGTCCGCGGGCCGGAGCCCGCGTCAGCGGTGGATCAGTATCCCCAGTAGATCCGCGAGGAGTGCTTGGGAGGCCTCGCGCAGGAGTTTGTCGAGCTCCAGCATCTCGGATCGGCTCAAGGCCGGTCTGGGCACGCTCGGTGGTAAGGATGAGCTCGGCTGGCGGAGCCTGTGGCTGGAATGCCTGGCCATGGCCTGCGGACTGGACGTCTCGGAGCAGCGGACTTCAGAAGAGGCACTGATCGAGCTCGGCCGGCGGGCCAAGGCGGTCTTCGTGATCGACGGCCTCGAGGACCTCATGCAGAACCTGGACAGTGACACGAAGCGCACTGCACTGAGAGTTCTGCTGATTGACGTCCTCGGATGGCTCCGCTCCCTGCGCGGCCGCCCCTTTGGCCTTGTGGTCTTCGTCCGGCGTGACCTCGTCACCGGTGCGGTTCGGCAGAACAGCGGCCAGCTCCTGGGTCGGTACGATCACTACGCCCTGCATTGGAGCAAGGATGAGGCCCTTCGGCTCGCCCTCTGGGTGACAGCGCACGCTGATGCGCTGCCCAAATCCGTTCCGCTTTCAGGGATCACCGATCTCTCGGCGGACGAGTTGATCGACAGTCTCATCCAAGTGTGGGGCTGGAAGATGGGCAGCGCGAAGTCCCGCGAAGCGCGCTCCCACCTGTGGGTCCCTGCGGCCCTGGGTGACTTCAACGGCCAGGTGCAGGCGCGCGATGTAGTGATGTTCCTCGCAACAGCAGCCAAGAACTCTGAGCAGTACAACGAGACGGTGGAGGACCGTGTGCTCGTACCTACTGCGATGCGTAAGGCCTTGCTGGAGTGCAGCAGAAACAAGATCATCTCGGTGGGGGAGGAGAACAAGGAGATTGGGCGGCTGCTGGTGCACATGCAGGGGCTCAGCCACCCTGTCCTGGTCCCGTTCGACCTCGAGCAGGTCGAGTTGAATGTGGTGGATGCGGACCTGCTGATTGAATCCGGGGTCTTCAGTAAGGGTGCTGACGGGCGCTACTGGGTACCGGAGATCTATCGACACGGTCTTGGGTTCAACAGCGAGCGCCGTGCACGGGTGCTCTGGTAGCAGGCCGCAGCCGCAATCCTCTCGTCGAGGCCGTATCGGACTCATCCGATACGGCCTCGAGATCGCTTTGGAGTCCCTCGGGGCCGATCGGTGGTCACTGCGGTGGGAGCGGCTCGGGTGGTGAATGCCGTGGGCTGCCGAGGAGTGCGAGGTGTCCGGAGTGCCATGGGGTGCGGGACACGCGGCGCCGAGCGCTCGCGAGGATGCCGTACGGCGTTGGGCGCGTCAGCATCTCGTTTATCCGGGTCCTGTCAGATACCACGCGAAGTTCCTCGATGACGTGCCGGAACAGGCGAAACGCCCGATCGGGCAGTCCAAGGATGGGAAGAGACCGAGGCGCTTGGGCGAGTAGCTGACCGGCAGAAAAGCCTCTCAAGGGCCTCCCAGCCGATGTCGCGGTCCGGGAACGGTCCGGATCTTGGTCGCGACGGGTACCCGGCTCCGCAGACACCCCTCGGAAGGGACCATTTAGGATGTCGGCCGCGCGTTGATGTCACGTGCGGTTGACGTCACGCCGGGTCGTGCCTCATGTGCGGCCTTGCGTCTGTGAGCCGTGAGCCGTCCGTGAGCCGTCCGAGCGGACGCGTCCGGTTGGCTGTTTCTACGGGGGAGAACTTCGGTGTTCGGAATCATCAGGCCATGCCGTCATCGCCTGGGCGAGGGCTTGCGTACCGAGTGGATGGCGCATCTGTGCGGGCTGTGCCTGGCTCTGCGCAGCGAGTACGGGCAGTTCGCGAGGGTGGCCACCAACTACGACGGCCTGATCGTCTCGGTGCTGACCGAAGCGCAGTCGGAGCGTACTGGGGACTGGCGGCGGGGTGCCGGTCCGTGCCCGCTGCGAGGGATGCGGTCGGCGGACGTGGCACAGGGTGAGGGCGCGCGGCTGGCGGCGACGGTGTCGCTGGTGCTGGCCGCAGCGAAGATGCGTGACCATGCGGCCGACGGCGACGGCCTGGTGGGGCGCCGCCCGGTCGCGATGGCGGCACGCCGGATCGCCCGCAACTGGGACCGTGCGGGCGTCGCAGGCGGCGAACGACTCGGCTTCGACACCGCGCTGCTCCTCGCGGCGGTCGAGCGCCAGCCGGACATCGAGCGGTCGACCGGCCCCGGTGGCTCGCTGCTGACGGTCACGGAGCCCGCGGAGACGGCGACCGCAGCCGCCTTCGCGTACACCGCAGTGCTCACGGACCGCCCGGGCAACGCCGAACCGCTGGCGGAAGCCGGCCGTCTGTTCGGTCGGCTGGCGCATCTGCTGGACGCGGTGGAGGACCTGGACGCGGACGCGGCGTCCGGTGCGTGGAACCCGATCGCCGTGACCGGTGCGGACCGCGCCGAGGTGCGCCGGCTCTGCGACGACGCCGTCCATGGAATCCGACTCGCCCTGTCCGAAGCCGTGTTCGTCGACGACCGGCTGGTGCGGGCGCTTCTGGGCGTCGAGTTGGAGCGTGCCGTCGATCGGGTCTTCGACCCTCGGCATCGTCACCATCAGCACCGCCGCCCGGTGCGGGGCCCGCGCATGCTGCCCTGGCTGGGACGCCGTACGGAGACGGAAACGCCCTCGGAGGCCGGTACCGGAACGGGCGCGGGCACGGCCTGCGGCGTAGGGGAGCTTGCGGGCGCGGCCCGGGAGGGCGGGGTGATGGCGTCGGGTCGGTCTTCGGAGGGGGAGTGTCGGCGGTGTCGCGAGTGGGGCCGGCTGTGCGGCGATTGCAGGTTGTGCTACAGATGCTGCCGCTGCGACGAGGACGCCGGCGAGGATGACGCAGAGCCCGTGCAGTTCGGCGACGGCAACCGCAACGGCGGCTCGAACCGGGAGGGTTCCGGCAGGGACGGTTCCGGGAGCGATGGCTGGTTCGGCGGCCAGGGCGGCGGCAGCTCGAGCGGCTCCTCGGGCGGTTCGGGAGGTTCGGGCGGCGGTCATGGGTCCGGTGGCTCTGGTGGTTCCGGCGGTGGCTCGGGTGACGGCTGCGGCGGCGGTGGCGGGGGCTGCTGCAATCCCTGCAAGTGCTGCTGCGACTGCTGCGACTGAACGAAGGCTGAGCCGGGTTCCCCGGCGGGTTCCCCGCCCGGCGGGGAACCGGGTGCCGAACGTCTCGTCGCTGTGCCGCCTACCCCCTGCGGTCGGCCGTTCCGGGTCGGCAAAATGGTTTGAGCTCGGGCGGCGACAGCGACAGGATCGGGAAAGACCGATGAGTTTTTCCCGGCGCCGCAGTCTGCCAGTGTGACCGCCACGCGCGGAGGACACTCACATGACGGAAGGCACCATGCCCGCACCACACGAAACGCCCACCCTCGCGCCCACCCTCTCGCCCGCCCGCGTCACCGCCGTACTGCGGATTCTCGTGCTGTCCACGTTCGTCGTCCTCCTCAACGAGACGATCATGGTCAACGCGATCCCGCGGCTCATGCGCGAGTTCGAGGTCACCGCAGCCGCGGCGGGGTGGCTGTCCACGGCCTTCATGCTCACCATGGCCGTCGTCATCCCGGTGACGGGGTGGTTCCTCCAGCGCGTGACGACCCGAACCGCCTTCGGTCTCGCCATGGCGCTGTTCCTCGCCGGCACGGCCCTGGCCGCGGCCGCGCCCGCCTTCCCCGTACTGCTGGCCGCCCGCGTCATCCAGGCCAGTGGCACCGCCGTCATGATGCCGCTGCTCATGACGACGCTGATGACCCTCGTGCCCCCGCACGACCGCGGCCGTGTCATGGGCAACATCACCCTCGTCATCTCCGTCGCACCCGCCCTCGGCCCCGCCGTCTCCGGTGTGCTGCTGCAGCTGGGGTCATGGCGCCTGCTGTTCCTGGCCGTCATTCCCATCGCCGGAGCCATGGCCATATTCGGTCGGCGCAACCTGGTCAACATCGGCGAACCGCAGGCCGCCCCCATCGACTGGATGTCCGTCCCCCTAGCGGCCGTGGGCTTCGGCGCCCTGGTGTACGGCCTGAGCGGGCTCGGTGCCGAGAACGCGGCCCAGGCCCCCGTGCCCCCGGAGGCCATCACCCTGGCCGGGGTCGTGCTCGTCGGGCTGTTCGTATGGCGACAGCTGGCACTGCAGCGCTCCTCCACCCCGCTGCTGGACCTGCGTGCACTGACGTTCCGTCACTTCTCCGTGGCGCTGGGCCTGATGTGCCTGTCCTTCATGGCCCTCATGGGCGCGTTCATCCTGTTGCCGATCTACCTGCAGGAGGTGTGCGGCCTGACCTCACTGCAGACCGGGCTGCTCCTCATCCCCGGTGGCCTGACCATGGGCCTGCTCGGACCACAGGTCGGCAAGCTCTACGACCGACTCGGCGCACCACGCCTGGTCGTACCCGGAGCCGCACTCACAGCCCTTTGCCTCGCGCTGTTCGCCTTCACGGGCGAACAGACCTCACCGTGGCTGGTGCTCGCCCTTCACGTGGCCCTGAGCGCGGGTATGGCGTTCGTCTTCACCCCCGTCTTCACCTCCGGCCTGTCCGTACTGCCGCCGCACCTCTACCCCCACGGCTCCGCCATCCTGGGCTCGCTCCAGCAGGTCGCGGCCGCCGCCGGCACCGCCCTGGTCATCAGTGTCATGTCGGGACGCGCCGCCACGGCCGTAGCCGAGGGCGCCGACACCACCGGCGCCCTCGCCACGGGCATCCGGTGGGGATTCGGCATCGGCGCCGGGATCGGCGCCCTGGCCGTGCTGGTCGCGCTGCTGATCCGCACCCCGCCCGCTCCGCCACAGCCCGCTACGTCGGAGCCCCAGGCCGAAGACGGCACCACGACAAGCAAAACCGCCCCCACCCCCACCTGACGCCCTGGCGCCAGGCCTGGTGCCCGCCGCGACGAAGGGGCCACGGCTCGCCTGCGGCCAATGGCCCGTCCGGCCGTACGACGCCCAGCAGCCGCAGGCAGGCAACAGGGCGCGAGGACCCCGACTGGGTGCCCGCCGGGATGGTGGGTCAGATGATGGCGAGACGGTCCACCAGCAGGTCCACCCTCCGCTCGGCGTCTCCGGGTGGCAGCCGTCCCGCGCGGGTCAGGGTGGCCAGCCCGTGGAGGGCCGCCCAGAACACCTCGGTGAACAGTCCCGGGTGGACGCCGTCGCCGGCGACCTCGCCGAGCGTCTCCAGCAGGGCGGCGAAGGCGTCCTTCAGCGGCTCCGGCGTGTCCTCGCTCGCGAACGCCAGGCCGCCGTCGAGCTGGAACATGGCGTCGTAGACCGCCGGGTTGCGCGCGGCGAAGTCGAGGTAGGCGCGGGCGAGAGCGGTGACCCGGGGGCGGAGGCCGTCCGCGGCGGAGGCCGTGGCCCGCAGCGCGGCGGCCATCTCGGCGGCACCCTCCAAGGCGACGGCGCCGATGATCTCGCGCTTGCCGCGGAAATGGCTGTAGAGGACGGGCTGGCTGTATTCGATGCGCTCGGCGAGCCGGCGGGTGGTGACCGCGTCCCACCCCTGCTGCTCGGCGAGTTCGCGGGCCGTCGCCACGATGAGGCGCTCACGGTCCGCCCGTTCGCGCTGCTTGCGTTCCTGTACCGACATGATTCGATCCTAGCATCGCTAGACAATCGAGCGGCAGTAGTATTAGCGTTGCCTCATCAGCTAGCAACGCTAGATTCTTGGAGGGGTCATCATGCTCAACGCACTCGAGGTGTTCACCACCGTGGTCGTCGGCGTGATGGTGGGGGTGGAGTTCGCCGTCGCCTTCGTCATCAACCCGATCCTCAGCGCCCTCCCCGAGGACAGTGGCCAACTCGGCCGCGCCCACGGGGGCCGGATGCTCGGCGCCGTGATGCCGGTCTGGTACATCACCTCGCTCATCCTCGTCGCGGTCTGGGCCGTTGCCGGATGGCACAGCCCCGACACCGGCCTCGTCGTCACCGCCGGCGCACTGCTGATCCTCAGCGTGATCATGTCGATCCTGCTGCTCGTCCCGATCAACAACCGGAGCAAGACGTGGACCCCCGAGAACCGGCCCGCCGACTGGAAGCAGCAGATGAACCGCTGGGACCGCTTCCACTACGTCCGCGTCGCCGTCATCATCGGCGCCTTCGCCCTGCTGGCCGCCGCCCTCACCTGACCCGGGCGGCAGCGGGCCACCGAGCAGCGTGGTCGGACCGTGACGACAGGACGTGGGTCAATGGCACCTGCGCGAAGAGCTGCTGAGATGAGGAAGCTGCCATGAGCACGGGAAGATGGCTGTGGGTCTGCCTACAGCGCTACGTCATGACCGTCGCTCTCAGCGGGGTGGCCGCGGCCCTGGTACTGCCCGTTCTGGGCGACGATCCCTTCTGGGCGTCGTTCGGCGCGGGGCTGGGGGTGGGGCTGATCGTGGTGCCGCTCCTGACGGGCGCGACCATGTTCGTACTCGTCCTGCTGGCCGGCCGGCGGTTCGAGCCGCCGACCGGAGGTCCCTCGCGGATCCGGGGCGGCTGGCTGATCGTGCTGCCCCTGGTCCTGCTGCTGCCGGTGGCCCTGCTCATGCCACTGCAGTACCTGATCGTGCTCGGCGCGCAGCTCGTGTACCTGGTGTGGGTGCTGCCCTGCCAGGACGCCCGCGACACGGCGGACGTGCTGCGCTCGCTCGCCGACCCGGCCGTCCCCGCGGAGCAGCGGGCCCGGATGGCACGGGCGCTCGCGGGACTGCAGGGCAGGTCGGTCGTCGAAGCCCTGGTGCAGACCTCGGCCGACGCGGAGCCGGAGGTCGCCGAAGCGGGTCTGGAGACCCTCTGCACCATCTGGCGGCGCGACGGAGTCGTCGGCGAGGACCTGCTGCTGAAGCTCGACTCGCAGGCCCAGGACCGCGTCCGGGCCCTCGGCGTCAGGGTGCGGAGCCCTTGGTGACGACGGCGGCGATCGGCCGCGCATGACACGGGCCCGACTCTCCCATGCGCTCCCGCGCGCCTCCCCGAAGGCCCGTAATCGGGCGCCCAGTTCGCCGAGTTGGCGCTCCTCCAGTGTGGGGACGTTGAACCGCAGGTACCGCTCGTCGGAGGGCGTGAAGAGGGGGCTCGGGAGCACGGCGACGTCCTGTTCCCGCACCAGGGCGCGCACCACCGCGTGGGCGGATGCCGCGGAGGGGTGCTGGACCCACCCGAAGAAGGCACCCGAGGCGTGAAGTTCGAAGCCGCCGGGCGCCCCGGCCCTGAGCGAGCGCAACCGGTCGAGCTCGGATCCGTCTCCAGAGCGCGTGCGCTGCACCTGTCCAGCGCCCCTCGCAGGGCGCGTGGGAGGTCAGGCGTTGCCGAGGTGGGCGGAGTGGCCCCGTGCCAGCAGTTCGCGCACGATGCGGCGCTACCTGCGGGAGTACTCGCTGTGGAGCGGTCTCCACCATCGGGGTTCCACTTCTCCAGAGCCCGGAGCTGCTCCGCGAGCCGCGCGGGACGGCCGGAGACCGATCGTCTTGGGCCCTCGGACGAGGAGGCCGAGGCGGAGATGCAGCGCCTGCTTGGCATCGTCGCGGTGGGCGTCAGGTTGACCTCGTACTGTCGGCGACTGGGCTTGCAGCGACGCTATGGGCGCCGACCTTGCGGGCTCCCTGCCTCGATCTGTCACCGGTGAACGCCTTGGGGGTCCGCCTACCGTCCTCGCCGCCGACCCAGGTTGACGTGGCCGTCGGTGGGAGGGGGGCGTCTCGCCACTCGTATGGCGCTGAGGTTCCGAACGAACGTCGCGGAGGTTCAAGTACGTGCCGTGTCGGTATTCCTAAGATTCGACGGCAGGAGGGAAACCCGGGCTGTTCCTGGACGGGTACACACCAAGGACAAGAAACTCGTGAAACAAGAGCAGTGCAGCCGCACAGCCGTCATCGTAGGTACCGGCGCTGCCATGGACATCCCCAACAGGGTGATCGGCAATGGCCGGACCGGGTGCGCCCAGGCCCGCCGGATCAAGGTGATCGTTCGCCAGCGGGCCACCTCGGTGTCCGTCGGCACCAGCAGCGCGCGCGGCCTGCCTGCGGACCGCCCTGCTCCACTGGAGCCCGCTCGCTGCTGATCAGCCGGTTCCACGCCTTCTGCGCGCCGAGCGCTCGGAGGCGGCCGAGCGAGGCACAGGGCCGACCCGAAGAGAACCATCCCGACTCTTCGGTCCCTTGAGTACATGCAAGCAATCAGCTCTTTGATCGTCGAGGAGCTCTTTTCCTGAAACCCGGTGGGCGGACAGTGCTGCCGTGGGAAGCGGAGACATGATGGGCCAGAGTCGCTATGACCATGTCGTTGTGGGAGCGGGGACAGCGGGGTGCGTGATTGCCTCCCGGCTTTCGGAAAGCCCCGGCGTGCGGGTGCTGTTGCTGGAGGCGGGAGCCCGGGACGCGACCGAGGCGATGGCATCTCCCTGGGGGTTCCTGGGGTTCGACCCGTCATCCCTCTGGCCGGGCGCCTCGACCGTGCAGGCCGGTACGGGCCGGGCCGCTGACGTGCTGCGCGGTAGGGCGCTCGGCGGATCGTCGAGCATCAACGGTCTCTACCACCTGCGGGGGCACCGCTCCGGTTACGACGAATGGCCCGGACTCGGTGCTCCGGGCTGGGGTTTCGACGATCTGCTGCCCTATTTCCGCCGCAGCGAGAGCGCTCGCGGTCGTGATGCCTCGGTGCGGGGCACGGACGGGCCGGTCGTGGTCGCCCCGGTTCCGGAACCCCATCCGCTTGCCGCGGCGGGTGTCGACGCCGCGGTGCAGGCCGGTTTCATACGCGCCGATGACATCGGCGGCGGGCTGGAGACCGGATTCGGGTGGAGTGACATGAATCTGCCCGGCGGCGCCCGCCAGAGCGCGGCCGACGCCTACGTCCGTCCGTTCCTCGACCGGCCGAACCTGGACGTCGTCACGGACGCGACCGTGCGGCGGCTGCGCATCACCGCGGACCGCTGCACCGGCGTCGAGTACACCGTGGGTGGCGCGCACCTGTCCGTCGAGAGCGCCGAGGTCATAGTGACCGCCGGGGCCGTCGGCTCCGCGCACCTCCTGATGCTGTCAGGGATCGGCCCGGCACGACACCTTGGCGAACACGGCATCGGCGTCGTCGCCGACCTGCCGGGCGTGGGATCCCATCTGCAGGACCATCCGATGGCGGCAGTGGTGTACGAGGCCGCCCGGCCCGTACCGTTCGTTCCTGCCAACCCGCCGGCCGAGATGATGGGCCTGCTGTACAGCGACCCCGCCGCGGCCCGGCCGGACCTTCAGGTCTAGGTCGTCGCCGCACCGCTCCCCTCGGCATGGGGCCCGCCGCCGGCCAACGGCTACTCCATCGCCTTCTCCGCGATGGCTCCGCACAGCAGCGGCACCGTGCGCCTGGCGGACGCCGATCCCGCCGGCGCTCCCGTCGTCGACCCCGGCTACCTGAGCGACGACCGTGACCTGGAGGTCATGCGCAAGGGCCTGGCAGTGGCACGCCGCATCGGGGAGGCCGACGCGTTCGCCGACTGGCGCAAGCAGGAAGCGGTGCCGGGCTCCGGGACGAGCGGCGAATCCGTGGACGAGTTCCTCCGCAAGGCCACCGGCCCCTACTTCCACTTCACGGGCACCTGCCGCATGGGAACCGACGCCGATGCCGTCGTCGACCCCGCGAACCTTCGCGTCCATGGGATCGCCGGACTGCGGGTCGCCGATGCCTCGGTGATGCCGTCCATCCCCTCGGCCAACACCAACGCGACCGTCTACGCCATCGCCGAACGGGCTGCCGAACTGCTCGACTGAGTCTTCTCCCGTGCCCACAGCGCTTCCACAACACGCCTCCACAACGCGCTTCATCCCCCCGTCGTGCGCTGAATGCGGCCCGGACTCCGGCTCATCGCGAGCCCGGTGACATGCAGGCGCGCGGCCGCCCCGGCCACCCTGCCCTCCTCCAGCAGCGCGTCGAACACGGCGGGCCAACGCGCAGTTCGGCCCCGACCGGCCTCATCACCCCTCCTCAGACAGGAGCACCACCATGTCCGAAACGCTTCAGACCACTGACGTCGTCACCTCCGACGCCGGCCTGCTCGACCAGACCGCGACCGCCGTGCGCGCCGCCGGTTCGGCGCTGCGCGAGCGCTTCGGCGACGTGGTCCGCTACGAGACCCGCGAAGAGCTGATGCGAGCGCTCGCCGTCAACGACGACACGGCCCTCGACATCCTGCGCCCCCGCCTCACGGCGCTGCGTCCCGACGCCCGCTGGGTGGAGGACGAACTGGACGGCGGGGCGCTGCCGCCCGGCGAATGGTGGGTCGTGGACCCGGCCGAAGGCAACGTCAACCACCTGCACGCGCTGCCCGAGTGGGCGGTGACCGCCACCCTCGTACGGGAGAACCAGCCGGTCCTCACCGTGGTCCACCTGCCGTTGACCGGCGAGACCTACACCGCGCTCACCGGCGCCGGCGCCCACCTCGACGGCCGGCCGCTGCACGTCTCCGGCACCGCGGACCTCGGCCTGAGCATCGTGGCCACCAGCCAGGCCCGGCCGGACGAGGACGAGAAGGTCGTACGGCGCGTCGGCTCCTCGATCACCGCGATGCTCTTCGACGCGCTCGTCGTCCGCACCGCCGTGCCCGCCACCCTGCACCTGACGAACGTGGCCGCCGGCCGGATCGACGCCTTCTGGCAGTTCGCCGGCGCCCGAGCGGATCTACTGCCCGGCGCGCTGCTCGTCACCGAGGCCGGCGGACGGATCTCCGACGCCGAGGGCCGCCCCTGGACCCCGCAGAGCGAGAGCTTCCTGGCCGCCGCGCCCGGCGTCCACGCCGAGGCCGTCGCCACGCTCTCCCGCTGACCCCGCACACCACACCTGCACCCGCACCCGCACCCGCACCCGCACCTACGCAAGGACCACATCATCATGACCACGATCGCAGTTCTCGGAAACGGCCGCGTCGGCGGTAACCTGGCCACCGCCCTCACCGGGGCAGGGCATGAGGTGACCGTCGTGGACCGCGCGCCGGGCGCCGCCGCCGACGCCGCCCGCACAGCGGAGATCGTCATCAACGCCACCCCGGGCGCCGGCTCCCTGGAACGTCTCGCCGCCCTGCGCGAAGAGCTGCACGGCAAGATCCTCGTCGACGTCTCCAACGCCACCACCGACGGACCGGACGGCCTGCCCGCCGACCTGATCTACCCCGGCTCGAGCCTCGCCGAACAGCTCCAGGAAGCACTCCCCGAAACGCACGTCGTCAAGACGCTCAACACCATGCTCTTCCCGGTGATGACCGCGCCGGCCACGCTCACCCAGACGCCAACCGCCTTCCTCTCCGGCGAGGACGCGCTGGCCAAGCAGACCGTCCGCGAACTCCTCACCGACCTCGGCTGGCACAAGGAATGGATCACCGACCTCGGCGGGATCCAGACCGCCCGCGCCACGGAAGCCGCCATCCTCTTCGTTCCCCACGTGATCCGGTCCACCGGATTCACCCCCTTCGCGATCTCGATCGCCCGCTGACTGTCGAGCCGCACAAGCTGCACGTGACCGGAGCCGGAGCCGGAGCCGGCACCGGCACGGATGGGTCATGCATGAACCTTCCTGAAAATCAGAGTGCCGGCGTCCAGGTCGACGTCCGGGTGCGACAGGCTGATCTCGGCCGAGATGGCTCGACCAGTACGATCGGCACGGCCCGCTGGCTGGAAGACGCCCGGATTCGGCTGCGGCTGCACCGCTTCGAACGCCTCGTCGGCGAGGGGAGGTTCGGCCCGTTCCGGATACTGCTCGTGGGCCAAGGGGTCAGCCGGCTCGCTCCGGCCGGACCGGTCGGTACCCGCGTGCAGGTGCACACCGGCGTTCGCCGGGTCGGGCGCTCCTCCGTCACCTTCGGACAGGAGGTCATGGTCGGCGACAAGCGTGTGGGCAGTGGCGACGCGACGGTCGTGCTGGCCGACAAGTCGGGGCCGCTCCGGCTTCCGGACGAGCTGATCGCCGATCTCGACGTGATGCGGCTACCGGAGACAGGGCTGGCAGGAAGGCCGGCGGATCCCCGTCTGCGCCCAGAGCGCCTGCGCCGTGCCCACTACTCGTACTGGGCCCCGCTGCGTTCCCGGATCGGTGACGTCGATTCCAACCAGCATGTCAACTTCATCGCACTGGCAACTTGGTACGACGAGGCCGTCGCCGCATTCACCTTGGACTCGATCGGGACGGCTGCGGGGCGCTCGGTACCGGATCTGCCGCCCTGGTCGTCCCAGATCCAGTATCTCGGTGAGGTGACCTACCCGGGCACCTACGAGATCGCGCTCACGGTCCGTTCCGTCGACACCGGGTCTGTGCACTACGAACTCGGTGTCTTCCGAGGCAGCACCTGCCTGGGCGTGGCCGACGCCATCGGCCCGCACGGCGAACTGCGCGCCGGCCGCGAGGCGAGCCTGGCCTGATGCCGTACCCGCCACAACGGCCCACCTCGGCACCGCTCTGAGCGTCGCATTCCTCACCACACGACCATGACCAACGATCGCGCGCTCGATGTCTCAGCGCCAACCCATGCACGAGCTCACGACGGAAGATGGAGCGCGAGCGCGACCCCTGACGTTCAGGCTGCGAGAAGCCTGAACGTCAGGGGTCGCGTCTTTCGTTGTAGGAAGATTGGCACGGTGTCCACATGAGTCATGGCGGCGTCCCGCGGAACACGATCACCACGGGACGGCGTTGGAGCAATGAATACGAGAGGATCGGCGAGGGATGCACGGCACTGGAGCGGAGGTCGACGGCGCGCGCGGGGTGTTCGCAGTGGACTCGACCGCCCCCGGCTCCGCACCGCGGGGACTCGACGCTTTCCGGCGCGGGTGGGAGACGCAGGTCGGCGACGATGTCTTCCAACTGCCGGCCTTCAGCCCGGACACGATCGGTGACTTCCGGGTCAAGGGCAAGGTGGCCAAGGTGCACGGCGCGGCGATCGCCGATCTTCACGCCGCGTCGGCCACCCGGACCGCGGACGTCCCGGGCGGCGATCAGGATCTGGTTGCCATGTACGTCGTGCGGAGCGGCGCATGGACTCTGGGCGGCCCGCCCGGTTACGGCGACCAGACCGTGTCGGCCGGGCAGTTCCTCGTGCGGCACCTCGGGCGCCTGACGGCCTTCGAGACGTCGGCGCACCTCACGGCGAAGTTCCTCGTCCTGCCCCCCGGCGAGCTCAGACCCCTGCTCGGGACCCGGGTCATCACCGGGCCGGCGGACTCGGCCGAGATGCGCTTGCTGACGGCCCTTACCGACATGATTCACGCAACCGTGGCCGACCTCGGCCCGGCCGGTCTGGTAGCTGCCCAAGGCACCCTGATCGAGCTGACCAAGGCGGTGGCGAAGGGCCGGTTCGACGACGCGGAACCCCGGCTGGCTCCCGCGCTCACCCAGGCAGCCAAGGACCTCGCGGACCGTCGGCTCGCCGATCCCGAACTGTCTCCGGCGATGCTTGCGCGTGAACTCAACGTCTCCGTCCGTACGCTGCACCGGGCATTCGCCGCGGTGGGTGAGCAGGTGACCACCTACATCCGCCACCGTCGACTGCATGAGGCCCGGCTCGCCCTTGGCTCGCCGCCAGGGCGCCTGAGTATCTCGGAACTCGCCGCACACTGGCAGTTCGCGGACGGCAGTCACTTCACCCGGGCCTTCAAGAAGCACTACGGCCAGACTCCCACCGAGTACGCCCGCTCGACCGCTGCAGCCTCGCTCTCGCCGAACCGGCACCCGCCGGGCCACGGGCCGGCCGAAAGCGCGTGACCGGAGGCATGGCCGCAGTTCAGCGGATCCCGCCGACTCGTGTCCCAAGCGAGGTAGTGCCGAGCAGCCCCCATCTGCACTGAGCGTCACGATGGTTCGGTACGCCATCGGCAGGGAACTGGACCGCGTATGGTCCGGATCTTGGTAAGGGGCAGCGACGCGGTGGGGTAGAGCCCGGTCGCGTGGCGCACGGGAGTGCCGGCACCGTAAGGCCTGCTGGACGGCCGTGGACTGGCGGCGCGGCGGAAGTTCCTGCTGCACTCCGCCCGATAGCGGAGTCTCCGGGACTTCCGCACGTCCTTTCCTTCCTGCCCGTGGCCGTTGAGGCCTTTCGTGTCGCTGCTGAGGCAGTCAGGAGGTCGCAGGGACGTCGTCGATGTAGCTGGTTCCGGCAGTGCGGTAGTCGGCTACCTTCGCGGCGATCTGAGACGGAAGGAGGACCTGGTCCTTGACGTGGAGGACGTAGTCGACCTGCTGGTTGTAGGTGCGTGGTGTGAGGGAGGCCGAACTGCTCAGATCGATCAGCCACTGATTGAAGCTGATCGTCATCGGACGCTCAGGGAGATAGGCGGCGTCGTGTGTGCCGAAGAGGTGCCCGTCGATGTAGTAGGCGATTGCGGTGTCGTCGATGGTCAGGACCAGCTCGCGCCAACCGGCATAGCTTTGTGGACTCTTGGTCTGATAGTTGTCGACTCGCCATGGGTCGAGCTGGTAGGTCTCCCAAGAGGTGGTGTAGAGGACGTTGGCGGGCTCGCCCCAGCCGCCATTGGGCAGATACTCGAAGTCGTACTCGGCGTAGTCGTCGGCCATCGGGGCCGTGAGGTCGTTGATGATGAAGAAGGCCTGTACGAGATGATCCCCGTCGGGTCCGGACGTTGGGGTGTCGGCGAATCTGACCCGGGCGGCGTACGTGCCGTTCCGGAACTTCCGGGCCTTGGTGAAGACTTGAGTATGACGGGTGGACTGAGCCGTGCCAGCGGTGGAGGTCTCCAGGTTCATCACGGTGGTGTTGTCCTCGATGAGGAAGGTGACCTTGGTGGGGTCCCAGGTAGCGCCGGGTATGCCGGGACCGCCGGAGCCGGCGCGGATCCTCCAGCCATGGGCCGCGAGCGCCGGGTCCGTGGGCGAGGTGTAGGAGAAGTCGTCGAACAGGGTTTGGCCGCCACTGGCAAGGCCGTGCCCTTTGATCGGAGCGTGGCCATCGCGCAGGTTGTCAGTGCGAGCGGCGGCCCCACTCGCAGCGGTGCGTCCCGGAACGGACGGGCCGTTGAGGCGGTGGCTCATCTGGCGGGTTCCCTTCGTTCACTCCCGGATCGCGTGGGAAGGGCTGGGGGAGGGCGCGCCGTGCTCGGGGACGGGCACAAGCCTGGCCTTGGGGCCTCGGGGCTCTCCCAGCCCAGAAGGAGCGGGGCCGACGGCGTGAGTCTTCCGCGCCGCTCGTTCGGGGCTTCACCGAATGCTCGGATCCCCTTCCAGAGATGTACGACGAACTTCGTGCGATCAACCTTTTCGGGTTCGAAACGTACGAACACACTGTCCTCCTTGCATACATTGTCGATCCCGCCCGCGAGGCATGCCAGCTCGCCCGCAGCTGCCCAACGCCGAACGCGTGGCTCACCGAAGACGGTCTTCGAGGGTGCAGGAGGTGCGCTCTTGGCCCTGGCGGCCACCTCGCCCACACCCATCCCGCCGAACTCTCCGGCGGCCAGGCCCCGCGTGTCGTCCTGCCCCGCTCTCCCTCGCTGCCCGGCGGCACCTGCACCACATCGAGGAACCCCTGGCCGCCAAGACCTCGTAGAGGCGATCTCGCTCGCCCGCAGGGGCCTGGTCCTGGCCGGCGGCCGTACCCTCCAGGACGGCCCACCGGCCGAGGCCACCCCCACTCCTCCTCGCCGTGGTGGCCTGCACGGTCAACCGCAATGCCTGGCCCTGTACCGCTCTCGCTGAAGGCCTCCACCTCGAAGGCGGTGGCATGCCCAACGCTGCCGACCCGCTCCCCGAGGGCGCCGCCGCGCTCGCGATCCCGTCCCGGAGTCGGTGTCACTGCACCGCGCACAGCCCCCTGGAAGTACCCTCGTCGTCTGGCCCGGCGCCGTGCGTGAGATCACCGCCGTTGGCACATGAGCAGCCGCTCCAGCGTTCCGGAACATGAGGAGCACTCACGCATGTTCCGGCCCGACGTGCTGCACTGCCCTGGCTACGGTCCGCGGAGCAGGAGCTCCACCTCAAGCTCTGCCTCGGCCGTGATCTCGGCCTCTGTCATGAGTGCATCCGTCGCCAGCATCTTGGCGTCGTTCTCCGCGACCAGCTCGGCAATGCGCACGACCAGCTGTTCGGCTTCCGGTGCCTTCTCCGGTGTGAGGAGCTGGGGTGCCACGAAAGCCGCAATCGCCGCGACGGCCAGAACGCCGATGGCGATCTTCGCCTTTCGACCGGCCGGCTCTATCCCCTCCTTCCAGATCAGGTAGCGTCGCTGCGCCAGCAGGAACTCTCGACGGCCCCGGACCAGGCTCTCGGTGGCGCGGCGGACGTCCCCGGTCCGTACTGATGAGTCCACGGCCGCGAGTGAGGCGAAGGCGTTGAGCCAGAGGGTCTCGGGAGGGACGGGCCCGTTGAAGAGCTGGTTGGTCCAGTAGCCCGCGAAGCCGGCAACCGACGGCCGGTCGATCAGCTCGGCTTGGACCTTATGCTCGCCGGAGTAGTGATCGAGCTGACGTCGCAACTTCTGCGCGCCCTCGGCCAGCGCGGCCAACGCTTTGGCCTTCTCCGGGGTAGGGGCATTCTCCTTCTTCCGCTCCTCGCCGCTGCGGCGGTAGACCTGATAGAGAACCAGACCCTCTTCTCCCACCGGGTGTTCGGTCGCGGCGGTGCAGATCTTGCAGTCGGGGTTGCCCTCCAGCGGCCCCAGTATGTGAGGCGGGAACCACGTGGCGTGCACCCGGTTCCAAGGCCGTCCTCCGTGCTTGACCCGGAGCGCCTCGGCCAGCCGGTACTCGTCCCGGAGCTGCTCCTGCCCCTCGTTCGCGTAGCCGACGGTTTTGATCTCGTAGATCGTGTGGGCAGTGAAGTCCATGATGTCGGGCGCCCGTTGGCGCCTCAATCCGCGGAGCTCACCCAGGAACTCTTGGGCGAACCTGGCGTCCTGCGCGTCCTTCGGGAGCGTGATCCCGTATTCAGGGTTCCCGCCGTAGAGAAAGTCGGAGCCGACCAGGATCTGCTCCTTGGGCCCCGCGTGCGTGGCCCGATAGTTCCTTTCGAGAAGCCGGTTCGCCGGGCCGTAGATCGTACGTGGTGCCGCACTTTCCGGCTGCCACTCCGGGGGTGCCGGGCACGGCTCCTCGGGGTGGAGCTGGACCGTCCCGGCTGCGGGCGCGTATCGGATCTCAGGTGGTGGTCGACCCGGGTACGCAGGGCCTGCGGCCAGGTCGGCGAGCCGGTCAGCCTCCCGCTCGGTTGCGGCGTCTGGGCTTCCCACCGACCATGGCGGCGCGGTGCTGCCGCGCTGCTGACGCACATGGGCGAGCTCGTGGGCGAGGAGCCGACGGCCCGATGCGGTGCCGGGAGCGTAACGTCCCGGCGCGAAGACGATCGTGGTGCCGGTCGTGTACGCGGCCGCGCCCAGCGCGGCCGTAGAGACAGGGTCGCTGTGAACCCGGATGTCGCCGAAGTCATGTCCGAAGTGGCTGTCTGCCCAGGTCCGGGTCACCGGGTCCAGCGCTGCGCCGCTCGACTCGGCGGCATGCGCCACGGTTCGAGCCACGAAGTCGCCGGATCGTGGGACTTCGCTCGTTCCGTGCTGCCGTGCGGCGGGGCTCAACGCGGCAGGTAGCTGGTGCGATCGCACCCCTCTATCGTCCCGCTAGTCCCGGGCAGTGGCAACGGCACCAGCAACACCTTGGGCCTGCGACGTTCATGGCCTAGGCCAGGGTGGGTGCGAGGCCGGCCGGCACGTCGACGGCCTCGTGTACGTACCCGCGCTCAGGGGGCCACCACCCAGCCTCGCCGCCAGGTTGGAATGGGCTCACTGTTCACGCCTTCCTGAGGACGTTGCGCCTTTCGAGCTCTTTGATGATCAGTAGGTAGTTCTCTCTGATGAGAGAGACCGTGGCGTCGATCAGCGCTGCCGACTTCGGATCCGTACCGCTCGTCACCTTGTCCTTCACTATCGTCTCGCCGTGAGTCGTGACGTGCGGCACATGATCCCAGACGCTTCTGTAGAGGTCGGCGAGTGCAACTCCTTGTGATTTGAATGCGCTGAGCACATTGAGTTGCGATTGGGCGACTGCTTTGCGGGCCACCCGCATACTGTCCGAGTTGAGCGACGTGTCCCCGGACAGATTCCACTTGTCGCCCACATTGTTCTCCACCGGAACGCCGTCCTGAAGTGTGTTCAGCCTGTCGTGGACGCCCTTGACCACCGCATTTGATAGGAGGTCCGGCTCCCTCTCGTGGATCCCTTGCAGCAGGGTCGAAAATCGACCCGCCGAGTCAATGTCGGGCCGGAATACATACCCTTTCCATTCGACCGTCTCGTACGCGGAGAAAGCAGTCTTGACGGCGCCGACGAACGACTTGGAAGCCACGGCGTCGAAGAAGGCCACCGACTGGGCAGTGAATTTCTTGTCTGCTTTCACCGTGATGTTGCGTTTGAATGCTTCCATGACGTCCCGCTTGTTGATGAGGTGTCCGGCAGCGAAGGCATCGGTGAGGAAGTGGTCGGCAAACGCGTTGATCGCCAGTGCCTTCTCCTTGTTTCCCTTCCGGGACTCGGTGATGGCTTCGGCGTGGTGCCTCTCCCAAGAGGACTTGTGGTCCCCCGGTGAGCCGGCGGCTGGGGCGAAGGCGGGGTTCGAGGGGGAGAAATGAGATTCATTCCTGAGTGCCAGACTCGTGTATCTTCCGCTGGTCACCGCATCCCACTCTGCAGTCTTCACGGAACCCGCGGGGCTCGCCTTGTCCTTTTTGATGAGACGGGACAGCTCCTGGAGCGTGGCGTCCGGTGCAGTGAGCATCTGTGCGGGGTCTGCGAAGAAGTCACCCATCGCGATGCCCTCACCGTAGTCAAGATGGACACCTCCCACGACGATGGTCAACTCATTACGGCTCAAGGCGTCTTTGATCGCCTCGTTGACTACCGGAGGGATCAAGATCGTCTCTCCGGCGTTGAAGCCCTGAACCGTCTTTCCGTCTCTCTTGGCCGACTTCCAGGTCCTGATCTGTGCCGCGTTGGCCGACCGGAGTTCCGCCTCGGAGATCCCGTACCGCGCCGCGATGGAGGCGGGCGTTTCACCGCGTTTGACCTTGTGGGCGAGGGCGCGTTTGCTGACGAGTCTCTTCAGTTCCTCGCGCGCCTCACCGAACTTGGCGTGCTCTCCCGCCTCGTATCTCTGGAGTACGGGCGCGGATCCCGTTCGAACCCGCGGTGGCCCTGTGGCAGATCCATCACGCAGAGCCTCGGACATCGCCGCCGCCTCGACCTCGGCATCCCGCCCCGCTGCACCTGCCGCGCTGGCGAGTCCGTCGCCATGTGAAGGGACGGAGGCAGCCTGCTGAATCACATGAGTCAACTCGTGACCGAGCAGAAGTCGACCTTGATCGGTTCCCGGCGCGTACTCTCCTGCTGCAAACGCGATATCGCGGCCCACCGTGAATGCGGGAGCACCGATCGCCCGTGCCGAAATCGCTGCAGACTCGTCCGTGTGAATGCGGACATGGCTCAAGTCGTGACCGAGGTGCGCCTCCATGTCCCCTCGGACATCCGGACCGATAGGACGGCCTGGGCCGGACACTCCTCGACTGGCGTGCGAAAGTCCAACATCGTTCCGGTGTGGGCTCCGGTCCATGAGAGGCGTCCTTGTCGACGTACTCGACGCCGCGTGAAGAACTGCTCGCTCGGCCATCGCTGTCACTCCCCGGGCTCAAACGCCTCCCAGTGCTGATCCCTACGATACGAGCAGAGCGTTGGGGACCGCGACGCGGGGCGGTCAACCGTAAGGGGATCCGTGTTCTGGCGGAGGTTTCATCGGGAGGTTTCATTCACTGTAGGTACCACCACTGTTTACGGAGGCGACCGCCAGACCGCCGGCGTATCCTTGTGAACAGCAGGCGAAACGCCACGCTGCCCCTTGGGCTGGAACAACAGGAGCGGGCGGTTTGGCAACGGCGCGCACTCGGCGCTGACCGTGCGCGCCTCCTCCTGACGAACCCGCTTGAAGGACGCGAGAATGACGTCCTCAAACCCCGGTTCGACGCGACGAGCGACGTAGCGGTGAATGACATGGCACTAGAGCGTATCCGGTATCAAGCTGCCGGAAATTTCTCCTATCAAGCCCAGAACTACGCGGATGTTGAAGGCTATCTGCTCCCTCTCGGGCGAGTGCGGGATTCCGCTTTGCATAGCTGGGGGGTGGCCAGCGGTTTGCGGGTGACTGCGACTGCAGGGAGCGCCGGGGTGAAGGTCTCCACCGGTTCAGCGTTGGATGCAGCGGGTCGCGTGATCGTGCTGGCCGACGGGGGGCGGGCGGTGGTGGATCAGGACGTGGCAGACCGAACTGTCAAGGTGTCAGCAGACGGCCTCACGCTGGACACTGGGGGGCTGACGCTGCCTGGTGATCAGGTGCTGACGTTGACCTGGCAGGAGGTCATGGGCATTTTCGATGCGATGGGAGGTTCGCAGCAGCAGGGTTGGCTCCTGGCGCCGTGGCTCCGCCTGTTGCCGTTGAGCGGATTCGAGGACACAGGGCAGCAAGTGGTACTGGCGCAGCTGACGTTCGGCTCCGGGGGCAAGGTGAAGACCCTGTCTCCAGGACTCCGCCGGGCGGTGGGGGTTCCTGTGGAACGGCTCGAGTTCCGCCACCCTTCGGGGTCGAACAGTGCGACGTTGAAAGTCGAAGACGCCCCGGCTGCTGATCTCCGTGCGCGGGCCGACGGGGGTCTGGACGTGAATGTCCCTTCGGCCGACGGGACCGGGGCTCCTGCTCTCTCGGTGGAGGGCGGCACCGGGACGCTCAAGGTGCAGAGTGGGCTGCAGATCGAGGGGGGATCGTGGGACAAGCACGGTTTGCGCCTCACCTCGTCAAGCTCCGGAAACGGGTCAGGGCTGCGACTGGAGAGCTCGGCGTCGGATGCCCGGAGCTACGTCACATACGCAGGTTCTGACGGTCGTTGGCACTTCGCGGACAGGAACGCCGACCGCGACCGATTGTTGATCGACGCCACGGGCAACGTGGCCATCGGCTCGGCCTCGCCTCGGTGTGCTTTGCATGTGGAGGGCACTGAGGTGCACAGTGGTGGAGCTTCTGGGGGTTTCTCCTTCGCTGACCGGACGGCTTCTTCGGGGGCTTTCGTTGAGAGTCCGACTGCGGGTGAGCGGTGGAGGTGGTATGCGCAGGGTGGGCAGGCGCGGTTGTGGTCCGGCACTGACCAGATCTCTGTTGGGAAGGGCGGTGATGGGGACGCTCTCGACGTTCCGCGTCGCATGCGCGTGCGGCAGGGCAACGACAGCTCTGCGGGTATTTGGTTCCGCCAGGCGTCCGCGAATACCGACCGCGCCTTCGTCGGCATGGAGACCGACTCCACCGTGGGCCTTTACGGCAACGGGGGCGCCGGCTGGGGAATGGTGATGGACACCGCCAGCGGCAACGTCAGACTTGGCAAGGCTGCCGCGTTCACGGCTCAGCGGGCCCTGCATGTGGAGGGCACCGAGGTGCACAGTGGTGGAGCTTCTGGGGGTTTCTCCTTCGCCGACAGGTCGGCTTCTTCGGGGGCTTTCGTTGAGAACCCGACCGGGGGTGAGCGGTGGAGGTGGTATGCGCAGGGTGGGCAGGCGCGGTTGTGGTCCGGCACTGACCAGATCTCTGTTGGGAAGGGCGGTGATGGGGACGCTCTCGACGTTCCACGTCGCATGCGCGTGCGCCAGGGCGGCGACCCTTCCGCGGGTATTTGGTTCCGCCAGGCGTCCGTAAATACCGACCGCGCCTTCGTCGGCATGGAGACCGACTCCACCGTGGGCCTTTACGGCAACGGGGGCGCCGGCTGGGGAATGGTGATGGACACCGCCAGCGGCAACGTCAGACTTGGCAAGGCTGCCGCGTTCACGGCTCAGCGGGCCCTGCATGTGGAGGGCACCGAGGTGCACAGTGGTGGAGCTTCTGGGGGTTTCTCCTTCGCCGACAGGTCGGCTTCTTCGGGGGCTTTCGTTGAGAACCCGACCGGGGGTGAGCGGTGGAGGTGGTATGCGCAGGGTGGGCAGGCGCGGTTGTGGTCCGGCACTGACCAGATCTCCGTCGGCAAGGGCGGCAACGGGGACGCTCTCGACGTTCCACGTCGCATGCGCGTGCGCCAGGGCGGCGACCCTTCCGCGGGTATTTGGTTCCGCCAGGCGTCCGTAAATACCGACCGCGCCTTCGTCGGCATGGAAAGCGACTCCACCGTGGGGCTCTACGGTACCGGGGGCGCCGGCTGGGGACTGGTGATGGACACGGTCACCGGCAACGTCAGGCTTGGCAAAGCCCTTTCCCTCTCGCCCCGGTGTGCTTTGCATGTGGAGGGCACTGAGGTGCACAGTGGTGGAGCTTCTGGGGGTTTCTCCTTCGCTGACCGGACGGCTTCTTCGGGGGCTTTCGTTGAGAGTCCGACTGCGGGTGAGCGGTGGAGGTGGTATGCGCAGGGTGGGCAGGCGCGGTTGTGGTCCGGCACTGACCAGATCTCTGTTGGGAAGGGCGGTGATGGGGACGCTCTCGACGTTCCGCGTCGCATGCGCGTGCGGCAGGGCAACGACAGCTCTGCGGGTATTTGGTTCCGCCAGGCGTCCGCGAATACCGACCGCGCCTTCGTCGGCATGGAGACCGACTCCACCGTGGGGCTCTACGGTACCGGGGGCGCCGGCTGGGGAATGGTGATGAACACCGTCAACGGCAAAGTCGGGATGGGGACGACCAATCCGCAGAATGGGCGACTTGACGTCCGAGTGGGTCAGGGCGGCACGGCGGTGGCGGCGGTGGGGAAAGTGGACGTCGAGGGGTACCCAGGGTACCCGTCTATCGACGTGCGCGGACAGATAGAGATCGAGGCGAGGTCGGGCTACGCGGGCCTGACTATCGAGCAGAAGCAGGCCTACAACGCCGCAGACATCCACGGCACACTGCAAGTAACGGGTTACGAGGGCTATAGTGCGATATACGTCGATGGTAACGTCCGCGTGATCGGAACGATCACCGGCAGAGCTCAGATGGTTACGATCGACCACCCTGAGGACCCGGCCAACAGATACCTGTCGCATACGGCCGTGACGTCCCCCGAGATGACGACGTTCTACAACGGTACGATCGTCACGGACGACCAAGGTGAGGCGACGGTAGAGCTTCCCGGCTATTTCGAGAAGCTCAACGGCGATCGTCGCCAGGACGGCGAATTCCGCTATCAGCTCACACCGGTCGGTTGCTTGGCGGTCGCAATAGTGGTCGATGAGATCGAGGACAATCGGTTCACCATCCGGACCGACAAACCCAACGTCAAAGTCTCGTGGCAGGTGACTGGCATCCGCCAGGACGCGTGGGCCAATGCCAACCGCATGGCGGCCGAATTGGACAAGCCGGAGGGGGAGCGAGGGCTCCGCCGTAGTGCCGAGGCGCCGGCGCAACCGAAGGGCGACGCTACTCCGCAGGAACCTGAATCGAACATCTCCTCACCCGGAACGGAGCGGTAATCATGCGGGATCAACTCGAGTCACGCCTCGCCGAGCTCCAGAAGGAGTACCAGCTTGGTGAAGGACAGCTGAGAAAGCTGGTCGAGCAGGAGGCGGGGCTGCGCGAGACTCTGCTGCGCATAAGCGGAGCGATTCAGATGCTGCAGGAGCTGCTGTCGAGCGACCAGGAGAACAAGGACGGCAGCGGCTCGCACACCGCCGACAGGCCGAACGGCGCGACGAAGGGGCCGCAGACCGAGACCGTGCCTGAGGTCGTGACGGTCCCGTCGTAGTTCGCCCGCTCCGTCAGTACCGCTCGCTCGACCGCTCGCTCGACCGTTCCGTCTCAGCCTTGTCGGGAAGGTCGAGGCAGGCCAGGATGTCGACGGTCACGGGTTCGCTGCCGTGATTCGTGACGCCGAGGGATCTGGGCGTACCAATGCTCTGCAAGACCTCGGCTCCGCTGATCAGCAGCACCGTTCGCACCTTGAGTTGAAGGGGCTGAGGAGTGACGCCCTGGGCGGCCGGAGCGGGAGTGTCCGGAGCGGGAGCGTCCGGATTGGGCTGGAGCGACACATCGGCAGCGTTGCCCGACTCTGTGGTGGCCCTGACAGCCAGCAGAATCGGAGCCCCACTCTCCGGGGACAGACCCACAGTGCGTTCGCCCCCGGCATCGAGCGTCACGCTGGCGACCGTGTACGACTCAGGGTCGAGGTCCATCGCCAGGGAGAGCACGGGCCCGTCTTCAATCATGACGGACGAGGTCACTGACACATTTACCATTTCAAAGCCTCCAGCTCGGGCCTCGGCTGCGCAGCACCGGGATGGTGAGGCTCGCACCGCGGCATCAACCAGGTGTCACGCCCTCGTCACGGGGCCCGGGCTTGATGCTGCTGTGACGGCTCGGTGATGTGCTGCTGGCACGATCCGCTCGGAGGTCATCGCCGAAGGAGCCATCCATGCCAGAACCCCTTGCCGCCCCAGGTGTCTACATCACAGAGATTCCCAGTGGCATCAGGGCAGTCACCGGAGTCTCCACCTCCGTCACCGCGTTCGTCGGCCGCGCCGCCCGCGGGCCCGTCGGCGAACCAGTGACGATCACCTCCATGGCGCAGTTCGACCGCGTGTTCGGCGGACTGTGGCGGGAGAGCGGTCTGTCTTATGCGGTCCGCGACTTCTATCTCAACGGCGGTGGCACCGCACGGGTGCTGCGCCTCGCCGGGGGAGCCGAATCCGCGCTCCTTGACGTGGACGGCCTCCTTCTCGAGGCATCGGGGCCCGGCATTTGGGGGAACCGGCTGCAGGTCGAGGTCGTCCACCCGCAGTCCGGTAACGCGGAGGAGGTCGCCAGCGGCAGCGCCGACTTCGGCGCGACAGACCTCTTCGAACTGAAGATCCTCGAGGTCCGCGATGACGACAGGGATGCCGCTACCGTCCTCGAAACCTTTCTCAACCTCACCACGGTCGACGGTCCCCGCCGTGTGGACGCGATGCTTCGCAGTTCGCAGTTCGTCCGGGTGAAGCGCATGCCGTCCGCCTCCAAGCGTCCCGCGAAGGGCGTCTACAAGGTGACCGATGCAGGGCTGGGCACAGACGGCGATCAGCTTGACCTGGCGGACTACGCCGGCGAACAGGGCTTGGACGCACTGGTCACGACGGACTTCAACCTCCTTTGCCTGCCACCTTCACGGCCTGATGGCAATCTGCCCGAGGACGTGTGGGCGAAAGCGCTGAGGCTGTGCCAGCAGCGCAGAGCGTTCCTTCTCGTGGACACTCCGGCCGGAACTGCGCCCGCAGACTCCCCTGCTTGGCTGGCGAAGCTCGGCATGTCCGGCCCGATGAACCGCAATGGTGCCGTGTACGTGCCGCGTCTCCGCTCTGCCGACCCTCTGCGCGACGGGGCAATGGGTGATTTCGTGCCGAGCGGAGCGGTCGCCGGCGTCATGGCGCGCACCGACGCGACTCGGGGAGTGTGGAAGGCCCCGGCCGGCGTGGATGCCGGCGTCGTGGGCGCAAGCGGCCTCACGTACCCGATGTCAGAGGGGGAGAGCGAGCAGCTCAATCCGTTGGGGATCAACTGCTTGCGCACGTTCCCGCAGGTCGGGTCGGTGGTGTGGGGTGCTCGCACACTTCGTGGTGCCAACGCACTCGCCGACGAGTACAAGTACGTGCCCGTGCGCAGGCTAGCCCTCTTCGTCGAGGAGAGTCTCGTCCGCGGCACCCAGTGGGTCGTCTTCGAGCCCAACGACGAACGGTTGTGGAGTCAGATCCGCACCTCGTTGGGAGCGTTCATGCAGGACCTGTTCCGACAGGGCGCTTTCCAAGGGCGCACCCCGCGTGAGGCCTATTTCGTCGCGTGCGACTCCGAGACAACCACGCAGTACGACATCGACCGCGGGATTGTCAACATCGTTGTCGGCTTCGCTCCGCTCAAGCCGACCGAGTTCGTTGTCATCGGGATCCAGCAGAAGACCGCCGAAGCAGCGGGATGACTCGTTCACCGGAAGGTGCAGCATGGCCGACTTCACCGTCAATGCGACTCGCTTCGACCCGTACAAGAACTTCAAGTTCCGGGTGAAGTGGGACGGCCGATACGTCGCCGGGATCAGTAAGGTGAGCGCGCTGAAGCGGACCACGGAAGTCGTGAAGCATCGCCACGGTGGTGATCCGAGCAGTAGTCGGAAATCCCCTGGGCGTACCGAGTACGACGCGGTCACGCTGGAGCGGGGCGTCACCCACGATCCGGACTTCGAGCAGTGGGCGAGCAAAGTATGGAGCTGGGGCTCCGGTATGGGTGCCGAGACGTCGCTCAAGGACTTTCGCAAGGACGTCATCATCGAGGTCTACAACGAGGCGGGCCAGTTGGTGCTCGCCTACAAGGTGTACCGCTGCTGGGTGTCGGAGTTCCTTGCGCTGCCCGACCTTGATGCCAACGCCAACGCCGTGGCCATTCAGTCGATCAAGCTGGAGAACGAGGGATGGGAACGCGACACCACGGTGACCGAGCCGACGGAGCCCACTTCCGCCGCACTGTGAGAGAAGGTGCCGACCACAGGCACGATGCAGGGAGGTCATGGTGCGCAGCCTCGCCGATCCGGAACTCCTTCTGAGAGCCTGGGAGCAGGCATCGTCGGCTCCCGCAGCGGCCCGAAGTGCGGTCTTTGTCCATCTCGCCGGCCTCTCACCGGACCTGGACTCCGCCCTCGACCTCGACGTCGGCGCGTGCGCCGCGCTCGCCGCCCATGCTCACGCGGTCGCCTTCGGGCGCGAGGTGGCGGGGGTGGTCGCCTGCCAGTCCTGCGGAGAGCTGATGGACGCGCAGGTCTCCCTGCCTCCCGCAGAGGATCTCACGGTTGTTCCGGCTCCTCGGGAGCAGGATGTCGTGGTGGGCGACTTCACTGTCCGTCCACTGACGACGCGCCACTTGATCGCCGCAACCGCCGAGCCCGACAAGGCGCGTACCGTGCTGCTGTCGTGCTGTGTGCGGCGGTCCGACGGAACTCCCTTCGACCCTTCTTGTCTCACGGCGGAGGAGGAGATGCTTCTGGACGTCACGGCGGAACGGCTCACAGGCCAGGCACTGCTGATGCTGCATATGCAGTGTCCGCAGTGTGATCGACCGGTGCCGGCTGCGCTCGACCCCGGAGCGGTGCTCTGGGACCAGATCGACATGGCAGCCCTCCGTCTGATGGAGGACGTGGCGGTCCTCGCCCGTGCCTTCGGCTGGAGCGAGCCCGACGTACTGGCCATGCCGACGTCGCGCAGGAACGCTTATCTGGAGAGGGCGGAGTCGTGACGGGGTTCTTCGAGCGGATGGCGCAGCGGGCCCTTGGCACGGAGCCACGGCTGGCCCTGCGCCGACGCACGCGGTTCGAGCCATGGGTTCCTACAGTGGAGCACGTGTGGGAGCGTGCCTCCTCCATGTCGGACTCGGGGTCAGCGGACTCTCATGCTGTCGACACGGCGGACGGTGGGCCGTCGGAGGTCGCCATAGACAGGGGCAGCGCACCTGCCCGTGCCCTGCAACTGCCACCCGAGCCGGACATCCAGGCCCACCCCGGCGATCGCGACGTCAGCGTCAGTTCGCCCACCGCCGATCAAGGCACCGAACCGCACACCGCGTCCTCACAGCACCACCGGGGAGCGACCCCGGCGACAGGTGAAAACCCGTTCACCGGGTCTGAGCGTCGCCCGCAGGTGCCAGCCACCACACCAACCTCAGACGCCCCGTCCCACCACCTGCGCCGCGCCAGCGCTGCAGTTCACGACCACGGGGTTGCCTCCCACGACGCCACGCCCCCTCCCGCCGTCGGCGCGCCAGAGGCCGAGCTCGCGTGGAGACCGGAGCCGCCCGCCCAGCTCAGCGCCCTGCCCGCGGACCGCACACGCGTGAGCGGTGGCGTGCCCCCCGGCTCACCGCCTACGGATCCGCAGCACCAGCGATCGCTGTCCGGCGAAGGGCACGACCTCGCGTCCAGTCCCACGCAGCCGAGCGGATCGCACGAACACGGTGCCTTCCCTGCCCTCGAGCAGGCGAATCACACATCCCCATCAGTGGTGCGGGAGGGCATCGACACCGACCCCTCGTCAGCCGTCGACACCGCACCACCAATCGGCCGAACGAACAACGACCACGAAGAGCGAGCGAGAACGGATCCGCCGCCTTCCCTCCAGGCCCCGCCCCGTGATCCCTACACCCTCAGCGCCCATTCCGCCCCACACGGCCCCTCGTACGAGCCGGACGCACCTGAGCCTCAACATCGGCCGCCGACCGACGCCGTACGTGCCTCCGTGGCTGACGAGGCTTTCTCTCGCACGACCGATCGGCTTTCCTTGTCGGCCGGTCCGGGGCAGGGTGTTGAGTTCGGGAGGTCGGTGACCGCAGCGCCGTCCACGGCGCAGCCCACACCGACCGAAGCTCCGCCGAGTCACGTCGGCACCGCGCAGGCACCTGCCGACAGGCCCGGTCCGCCATCCGGCCGCGGCACTGCACCGAGCCGTCCCGGGAGCCCCGTCGGCCCAAGGGCGACAACCGGCAACGAAGCGTCGGCCTCGCCGTCGGTCGCGCCCACCGCACCCGCGCCGCTGTCCGGGGAGGCGAGTACCTTGGTGAAGGGCGGAGCCGTCACCAACCGGGCCATGGAGTCGGCCCAGCTGCCGGCACACTCCGGCGAGGATCCCGTTCGCGCACCGGGAGAGCGGAGGCGTCCACCGCAGACGCCCGATTTCCCCTCTGCGGCTTCGAAGGCAGTGCCCCCCACGGCAGGCACTGCCGGCGTTTCTGCCGGTCAGCCGCCCGACTCCGCCCCACCTGCCCCGTCCCTCGGCCGGAAGCCGGAGAGACCAACGGCGCGCACCGCGGGGGCGGTGAGAACGGTTCCCAGCGCCATGGACCTCGTGCGCGACCATGTGGTGCCGATGCTCGCCGACAGAGGGGTGGTCCCGTCAAGTGATCACATCCAGGTGAGAGCGTCCGACGATCGCGGGCCCACTTCGGCGTCATCCCGGAATCGGGCGACCGTGACGGTGGGGGAGGCCCATACGACGCTCTCCGCCATCGGTGACGGGCCGGAGGACTCCGCACCGGCCGTGCACGTGCACATCGAGCGGATCGAAGTTGTGCGGCATGAGGCTGCACCGCCGAATACGCCCACCCGTCGTCCCCTGCCGCGCGTAGACCTCGACGCCTATCTGACGAGGCGCAGGGAGGACCGGTGAGCAACCACCTGGCCATCGCTGCCGCGACCTCGGCACTGCGCTATGTCCTCGACCGCGCCCTGCAGCCCGTGCGGCTCGGGCCCGTCGGGTACGCCCAGGTGACGACCCTGAGGCCCGATCAGCTCGGCACTCCCGATCTCGTGCAGTCGACGGGTATCAACGTCTTTCTCTACCTCGTGACGCCCAATCCGGCGTGGAACCTCGCGGCCCTGCCGACGCGCGACGACGACGCCGCCTTCCTCAAACGCCCACTGTGCGCCCTTGATCTGCACTACCTCATCACCTGCTACGGCAGAGAAGCAGCGTTGGAGGGGCAACGGCTGCTGGGAAGGGCCCTCACCGCGCTCTCCGTCACCCCCGTACTGAGCTCGGAGGTCGTCGCCGCCGCCGTGGAGGAATACTCCGACTCGGAGGACACCGCCTTCCTCACCGAGTCAGATCTCGCCCATCAGATCGAGCCGGTCAGGCTCTCTCCCACCATTCTGTCCCTGGACGACCTGTCCAAGCTCTGGTCGGTCTTCCCGCAGACCCCGTACCAACTGTCCGTGACCTACTCGGCCGCGGTGGTGCTGCTCGAGTTGCCGGCCGTCCCGAGGGCCGCGCTGCCGGTGCGAGAGCGGGCTTTCAGCCTCGCCACCACGCCCGCTCCTCGGCTGGTTTCCGCCGAAATGGGCGAGCCGGCGGGGGAGGACACCCGTCTGCACCTGCGCGGGGAACACCTCCTGAGCCGGAAGACCCGGGTTCGGCTGGGACCGGTCGGGCTCGAGCCGCTCCCGGGAGCTACTGCCTCGCTGCTCACCGTGGCGGTCGACGGAAGAGTGCCGGCAGGGTTGCACGCAGTCCAGGTCCTCCATATGCCACCGGACGGACCGCCGCCGATCAGAGTCGCCGCAACGTCGAATGCCCTGCCCGTCACGGTGCGACCGACTGTTGCGCGGGTGAACGTAGGTGACTCCGATGTCGTGCTGGACCTGAGCCCCCCTCTGTTCGCCGGACAGCGCGCCACCGTCTCGTTCTCCCGGGACGTGGCGAATGCCGATGCACTACCCGACAAGGTGGACTTCGTGCTGCCGCCGCTCACGGCCGAGACGCCGCCGCAGCCGTCGGTTCGGGTACCTCGCCGGGATGTCCCCGACGGCAAGTGGCTGGTCCGTATCCAGGTGGATGGCGTCGTCAGCCTTCCGGAACTGGTGTGCGGCATCTACGGGTCACCCACGGTCGCACTTCCACCGTCGTGATCGGGACAGGCACCGACACCGGGTGGGAGGAGGCCAACCGTGACCACCTGGTCGCCGAACTCAGGCTCCTCCGGCTGTTCCTGCGACCTGACTCCACCGAGTCCGACCGCCGTGAGGCGGACGAAGCCCTGTCCGCGTCGCGACTCCGCCTCTCCGGCGACAGTGCCCTCGATCAGGTCGCGCGCGGCTTCGGACTGACCCGCTTCGAACGGTCACTCCTGCTGCTCGCCGCCGGGCCCGAGTTCATCCGAGAGGTCGCCGGTGAACTCCTGACGGCCTGTGGTTCGCCACACCTGTCCTTCAGCGCCGCCCTCTGCGTTCTGCCGGAGCCCCACTGGAGCGCGCTGACCCCCTCTGCACCACTGCGGCACTGGGACTTGGTGCGGCTGCTCGACCCGTCGTCGCTGACCCGTAGTCCCTTGGCAGTGGATGAACGCGTACTCCACCACCTTGCGGGCGCCGGCCGACTGGATGCCGAACTGGCCGCGGTGTCGCGGCCTGTGTCGGCCCACCCGCAGTTGCCCGCACCGATGCGGCACGCCGCTGAAGCGATCGCCCAGGCCTTGAGCCGCCGGCAGGCCGTCGTGGTCTCCGGCCCGCAGCGGGCAAACCTCCGCACAGTCACCGCGACGGCAGCCTGCTCCCAAGGCCTGCAGCTGATGTTGGTCGCTGTCGCCGACCTGGCGAGCAGTGCAGGCGAGCGTCAGCGGGCCATGCGATTGATGGAGCGTGAAACAGTCCTGGGCAACTGTGCCTGGGCCGTCGATCTCGAGTACGCCGGGACCGCGGAGTGCGACGCCATCGCCCGTCTGGCATCGGCCTTCGACGCGCCCATCGCCTTGCTCGCCGACGAAGGAACACCTGCTCTCGGGCACGGCCTGACCAGCGTCAGGCTCGAGCGGCTGGCACCGGCCGACCGCCGCGAGTTGTTGCGGTCCGCGCTGGACCGGGCCGGTGCACCCGTGGCGGACGCGGATGGCACAGCGGGGATCTTCGACCTCTCCCTGGACGCTGCGGAGGCCGCAGCGGGAGACGTCGCTTCGGGGGTCTCTCTGTGGCACGCATGCCGAGAGAGGGCACGTCCGTCCTTCTCCGGTCTGGCCAAAGTCCAACGTGCCAGAGCCACTTGGGGAGACTTGGTGCTGCCTCCTGGCCAGGCGGCGCAGTTGCGGGCTCTGGCTGCCTCGATCCGCCACCGCACCACCGTCCTGGACGATTGGGGCTTCGCCGGCCGTTCGGCACGGGGTCTGGGAACGACCGCACTGTTCACCGGTCCGAGCGGGACCGGGAAGACCCTCGCGGCCGAGGTCTTGGCGGGCGATCTGGAACTCGACCTGGTGCACATCGACCTGAGCCAGGTCGTGAACAAGTACATCGGCGAGACCGAGAAGAACCTGAGCAGGGTGTTCGACGCGGCCGAGGACAGCGCTGCCGTGCTCCTCTTCGACGAGGCCGACACCCTGTTCGGCAAGCGCACCGAGGCCCGCGACAGCCACGACCGCTACGCCAACCTTGAGATCGGCTACCTGCTGCAGCGCCTGGAGACGTTCCGCGGGCTGGCGATTCTCACCACGAACGCCCGATCGGCCATGGACCAGGCGTTCACGCGACGGCTCCACACCGTGGTGAACTTCCCGCATCCCGATCCGGCGATGCGAGAAGCGTTGTGGCGCAAGGCATTTCCACCGCACACCCCGGTCGACGGCCTCGACCTGCCCAGCCTGGCGGCCATGGATCTGACAGGCGGCGCCATCGCGGCTGTGGCACTCTCGGCCGCTTACCTCGCTGCCGCAGACAACAGCCCGGTCACGATCGAGCATGTGCGGGCAGCCACACGATGGGAACTGGCCAAATCCGGCAGGTCCCCGGTCGCCGGCGGGGCGTCGGCATGACCTGTGATGTGCGGGGCGCCACCCTACTGGGCGCGGAGCTCAAACCACTTGACGAACTGTCCGCCGGCGATTGCGTCGTCGGTGGGCAGGTGAATCCGGGGCTTGCCGTCGGCGCCCACTTCATAAGGAGCGTGGCAGTGGAGGCAGGCATCGTCGGCAGTCACGATCGCAGAGCCTTCGATGACGAAGCGTCCGATGATCTGCCTCTTCAGCGCTGATCCCAGTGCAGTCAACTTGTTCTTCACCGACTTGTCGAGCCACCCTTGGGTTCTGGCGTCCGGCTTCCAGGGAACAGCGCGCTTGTTCAAGAGTGCGGTGGCACCCAAGGGGGCAGCCGGGAGCGCGATTGTCGTGTAACCCGCCTGAGCGAACTCGATGTCTTCCGACCCCCACGGCGATTCGTTGCCGAGCGACCATGGCAGGTCCAACAGGACACGACACACGTTGCCGTTGATGCTGCGCGTGTCGATGTCTCCATCCAGTACGGCAGTGATTCCGCCGATCAACTTCTCGAGCGAGACGATGTCGTCGCTGGGGAAGTCAGCATTCTTCAGCTTCAGTTCTGTGATGTGAACGCCTGTCCGGGGCGCCAAGGTAACGGTCAACGGTGTCCCCGAGTCGTCGCCCAGCCGCAGCTTCAACGTGTCACCGGCAGCCCCCGCAGCAGGCTGCCACCAGAACGCCACCACTCCGTCCTCGTCCGTCGTGTCATTCTTCTCGCTGCCTTCGGGCAACGGACTCGGTGGTGTGGAACCGGTCTTCCTGGCCACGCGTGCCTTGCTGCTCGCGGTCGCGATCACCTTGACATTCGGGACAGGTCCACAGAGGTTTTCCACGACGGCTCGTACCGGCTGGGGCAGTGGCTTGGGCAGTAGCCCGGGGCGTTGGCCGTCTCCCTCGATCACACGGAGCTGACTCCGTTTCGCCAGCAAGTCGAGAACAGCCTTGACCGTCGAAGTCTGGAGATCGCACTGAGCCGGCGGGGTCCAGACAACCTGGGAGGCGTCCGCACGTTCCGAGAGCTTCTGAGCAGTGACGGTCAACGGTGTCCCAGAGCCATCACCCAGCTGGATCTGCAGAGTGTCACTGTCTGGACCTGGGGCCGGCTGCCACCAGAAGGCGACCGTGCCTTTCTCCCCGGTCGTGTCGTTCCCGGTCTCCGTGCTGTCCGCGGGAAGCGTCGTGGGGGCCGTTTCGCCGTCGGCTCTGGCCACGAGAGCACCGCTGGTCCCCTTCGCGACGACGACCACGCCTTCGACGGGCCCGCAGCCACTGTCCACCACGGCGCGCACGGCCCGGGGCAGAATCTTGTCCTGCGGACCGAGATGCTGGCCGTCTCCCCCGAGCAACCGCAGTTCACGCCGGGTCGCGAGCCTGTTGAGGGCGCTTTGGACCGTGGGCGGTTGCGGGAAGCCCCCGCAACCGGACGGCGGTACCCACGAGACCTGCGAGGCGGTGCTGAGGCCGGCGGTCACCACGAGAGGCGCACCGGTCGGTGCGCCTTGATGGTTGAGGAGTGTCGCCCACAGCATCTGGGTCGGTGGGCCGTGGGCATCCAGGGTCCAGGTGACCTCCGCGACCCCGCCGGAACCCGTCGGTTCGTCGATGCCCTCTCCCTCGGCGCCTTCGCTGCCGGTGAGTCTTCCGCCCTGAGTCGAAAACCGAACCAGCGTCGAGAGAGGAAGCCCACCGTTGCGGGCGATCACGCGTACGGCCTGGGGCAGCGGCGTTCCCGGGAGCGCCTGTTGACCGTCGCCGCCCGCCAGGTCCAGCGTGGTCATCCCGGTCAGGGCCGGAAACAGACGCCGACAGTCGGATTCCAGGCTCCACCCCGTGTCCGCCCTGGTGAGGACGGCCAGAGGCGTACTGCGGGGCAGCGGGCCGTTGGGAATCCTGGGCTCACCCTGCCCGTCTCCCTTCGGCCAGTCGATGCTTCCGGCGCGCGTGCTCTGCCCGTACACCTGTCGGGTGGTGCGAGCCGGGATCAGCCAGTGATCGCCGCTGCTGAGCGTCCCGCTGCCGGGGAAGCGCACCTGGATGCCGTCCTCGAGGTCCTGGAGCTGTTCGCTCACCGGCAGAGTCCCCTCCCAGCGGCGCACCAGGGGTGTTCGGCCGAGTGCGGCCAGGGACGCCGGGGCCGGACCGGTCCAGCGTACGGGGAGCAGGAGCCCATGGGGCGCGCCCGCGGTGGCCAGGAATCCGGGTTGGCGGCGCATCTGCAGGTCGACGCTGGTGACTTCGACGATGTCGTCTCTCGTGATGGACAGTTCCTCGTCGCGGCCTTCCCTGTCCAGGGTCAGAAACGTCATGCCGTCTGCGTCAGCGTCCGCGCCGTCGGCAAGGGCGGTGAGTACGGCGACGACACTGCCGTTCTCCCGCGACCAGAGGAACGTGGGGGTTGCGCCCGATTCGTGGATCTGCACCCGGTAGAGCTGGTTCTCCAGTCCGAGATAGCCGCCGGAGGCAGGGTGGACCTGGCACGGATCGAGGTCCCTGGGCGCCTTCCGCAGTGAGGCCGCCATCGTCCGGGGAGTTGCCCTGAAGTAGTCGTGATCGTGCAGGGCTCCATGGGCGGTTCCTTCAGGCAGCTCCTGGAGGCGCACCTGCCACACTGTCTGCGCACGACTGGTGGTGTCGGGACCGCCCAGGGCGGGTTCCAGCAGGGCGGGCTGCTCGTCAGCGGTGACCAGATGGGTCCACACGTCAAGCAGGGCCACATAGCGGCCGTTCTTCCCCGGGTCCGGGAAGGGCGAGTCGTCGGCGATCGCCCGTACGTGAGGCTGGTGGTCCAGGGGCCACCCGACGAAGGGTGCCGTCTCGTCGCTTCCGCCCGGCTTCGGAGGGGAGGGGGCCTCGACGACCATTCCTTCGACGTAGTAGCGGCCTTGCGCGATCCGCAGGTTCTCCCAGAGCGTCGCCTCCGGTCGTTCCCCGTCGGCGTCGACGATGGCGAAGCCCGCCCCCGCGAGGGGACCGCCGCTCGGTCCGACAAGGTCCGTGGTGCGGATCTCGTCGTGATGGGCAGTGATGGCGGCGTGCTCGTTCCAGTCGGCATCCAGCAGGACTCGCCCCTGTTGGAGGAGGACCGACCGGTACGCCTCCTGAGGGGCGAAGGTCCAGCGGCTGAAGTCGCCTTGCATGCTTTTCAGCTCCCGATGATTCTGAATTCCAGTTCAGCCGGTACGTAGGGCGCGAGGTGCCGACGTAGGGCGTCCCGGCGCTGAGGCCTGTGAAGGTGGTGGTGCGCACCCATCTCCGTATCGCCCTCTCCGCCCTCACTGATCGCGGCGGGGCAGGTGTGCGCCAGAGAGAGGTAGAGCGGCGAGCCCGGCTTCTCCGAGGCGTACACCGGGGCGAGGCCCGAGTCGGCAGCGCTCGCCGGTACGCAACGGAAGCGCCGGGGCGCTCGGGAGCCGGGACGGAGGTAGCTGTAGCGCAGACAGCCTGCCTGCCGGTTCTCCGCCAGGAGCAGGCCGTCGAGCAGGGCGCTGTCGGCGTCGATGCTGCGGACCTGGATGTCGCCGCGCACCGTGCTTCCGCTGATCGACAGGTGCGCGCCCGGTGCCGTGACGGCCGGCCCGGCGGAGCGTGCGTCGACGATGGAGTCGCTGATCACGAGAGCGGGGACGCTGCGGGGGAGTTCGACGGCCTTCACCACACTGCGGAACAGGCTGACTCGGAGGGTGCTCTCGATCCCGGTCGGCGCGCGCGGTGCATCCCGTGCCACCGTGACCCTGCCGGCCACCGTGCAGTGGGAGACGGTCAACCGGGCGAGCTTCCCTGCCGACACTGTCAGGTCGCCCTCGATCGTGATTCCGTCCAGCACGAGGCTGCTGCCAGGGCCGCCTGTGACGGTGAGCGAGCCATGGAGATGGGGGAGCAAAGCTTCGGTGACGCAGGCTGTGCCGATGTTGAGTCCTGCGGATTCCGAGGCGGGCACGCGGTGCGGAGCGGAGGCTGCGACCAGCACGAGGCGCGTTCCCTTCGGGATGGCCACCGCCAGGTCACCTACGTGGGATGTGCTGTCGCCGATCGCGACGACCAGGGTGTGTTCTGGCGGTGAACCGTCGGGCGGCTGGAATCCCTCGACTCCGGCGAGGGCCTCCGCAAGCGAGGAGGAGTCAGCAGGGGTCTGGGGACCGGGGTTCGAGCGGACATCGATGCGTCGGACAATGCCTTCGTTGCCGTATCCGTCGGCTGCCAGGGCACGGTGCAGTCCCTCGGAGCGGTCGTAGGAGCCGGCCCCCACCTCGGCCAGCCGGCCGTAGTGGTAGCGGACGAAGACCTCGGCCGACTTGAGCGGTTCTTCGTCACGGTAGACCGTCAGTCGGCCCGCCGCCGCGTCCACGCACACCTGGTCACCCTTCCCGGGCTCAAGGCCTTCCAGGCCGGACACGCGCAGCCGTTCGGGTGGCAGCGGATCGCCGTCACGGCCGATCCGAACGCCGAGGGGCAGATGTCGTGGGTCCAGCACTCCGTTGCGAGCCTCCTCCAACAGTGCCCTCAGTCTGCGCGGGCGAAGGGGAACGGGCAGTTCGTCCTCGGAAGCGAGGCATTCCTGGGCACCCCTCTCGCGCGGCATGGCGGGGAACAGAGGGGTTGGCCTGCCGAGCGGGTCGAAGGTCCAGCCCGTGCCGGTGTCTCGGGCCTGCGGCCAGCGGTCGACGGCATCGGCGGTTCCCACCTGACAGCTGTGCAGGGGGAAGAGGAAGATCCCCACCTGGGTGATGCCGTACCGGCCGCGGCCCGTACCGATACGCCGCACCTCCGCGCTGCGTGCCAGCGGCTCGAAGGCGCCATGGGTCAGGTCATGCACCTCAGGCGGCGGGTTGGCGCGGTCGCTCCGCAGGTCGTATCCGCCGCCAGTCTGGTCGAGACGGTCCGATTGTCGGAGTGAGGCCACGGCGGGCCTGTCGCAGCGGGGATGGTTGACGTGAGCCGCAGTGGCCACCAGCCGGAAGTACTCGACGGCTCGCGCCTGCCAGCCGGTGACGTCTCTCGCCACTTGTTCCAGCACTGCGACCGTCCCCTTGCGGCGGCGGTAGGAGATCGTGTTGGCGACGACGGGTCGCCAACTGGTCCCCTCGCCGAGGTCGGGGAGAGCTTCCGCCATGCCGATCAGGTCGGCGACATAGGGGAGGAGTCCTTTGTCGCAGGTCTCCACGAACCAGCCGTCGTACAGGTCGACCAGGTCCTGCTCAAGCAGGTCCAACTCGCCGGCGACGACGGAGAGCATCGCCCGGAGCGCTCCTCCAGATTGGTCGTCACGCGTGCGCAGGTGGGTGGGTAGCAGTGACAACAAGCGGTCCGGATCGCCACCGTGCGGTGTCTTCGCCATGCTCACGGAGCCATCACCGCGATTTCCACCCTACCGGCGGCAAGAGCCGGGAAATGTGCGGGCCGTACCTCGCCCGTCTCCCAGCGCGCGGGCGTGGACGCGAGAACCTGCTCGGCCTGCGTGTCAGGAGGAAGGTACGGGCTCGACACGGAGGAGACGGGCGGAGCCGGCAGCCGCAGGAGCCGTGGCATGCTGCAGGCGGCGACGCCGACAACGGCCTTCACGACCATCAGCACGGCGGAAGTCGTCACGGGTGCGCCGAAGGCTTGGCGAGCCGGTGCGAAACGGAGATCGAGGGCCGTGGCGACAGCCTCTCTCACTGTTGTCCACTCGTAGGAGGGATCGTGCAGTACCTCGATACGGACACCGAACCAAAGGGTGGCGGCCCGCATTACACGCAAGGACCCGCCAGGTGGGCGGGCGCTCGCGATCGCAGCGCCGAGGTCGGTCAGCAACCCGTCTCCAACTGGTCGGCCGCCGGTGCCGACCAGGGAGAGAACGACGGTCCGCCGATTGCCGTCCCACACCATGTCCGCCTGTGCGGCGCCGACGCCGGCGAACCCTCGTGCGAAGTCCTCGTAGTCGTTGACCGACACGACACGATCGAGGGTGCGGGTGCGGCGGGGAGCACCGGCACGTGCGTCACCCAGGTTCTCTGCGGATGCCCAGTCGTGCGAGGCCAACGGGTTGACCACTGCCGAGATGCCCAGCGGGCGGCGTGGAAGCAGGGTGAGTTGACCTGCTGAGACCGCCCCGGCGGGTCCGTTCCCCACTCGGTAGGTCGCCGTGATGTTCTCGCTACCGGTCGGCAGCCGTGCACCGTGCACGCCGTCTCCGAAGATGGCGGTCGCCGTGCCGCCCTCTGCGTTGCGGACCACGAAGACCCGGTCGTTCGGTCCGGCCTCGTGCAGGGAGGAGACCTCGCGCCACAGCTCACCGTCCACCCGAATCGCAAGCGTGCTCGTGGCGGCCCCCGATACGACACCTCTGACGTACGTCAGAGGCAGGCGCCAGATGGACAACGCGGTGAACTGCTGTGCCCCGTCGCCGCTGCCGAGGACGTGGCTCACGGTCTCTCCGTGGGTGGCCGTCACGACATTGCCCAGGACGGCGACGGTGTCGGGGTGGTAGGTGTGCTCGAGTTCCCGGTCCAGGGTGACTGTCATGACGGTGCCTGCGACATCGACGGTGCGGGCTGCGACCTGTGCTCGCTCGGCCTGGACAGCGCCGCTGCGAACATCCGTGCCTTGGACGACTACGACGCGCCCTACCGGCAACAACGGCTCGGTCACCGCGAGTTCCAGCATCCGGCCGGCCACTGGAGCCGAGCGCGGCTGCCGCTCCGCGGGCAACTTCACAGACTGGCAGTGCACCAGAGTGCTGCGTGGGACGAAATCCCCTGAGAGTGTGCCGTCCGTGCTCACTTTGGTGGTCCGAGCGCTGAAGCCGCTGTGCGTGTTGCCGGACGGGGTGACCGCCAGGGCACGGTACAGCCAGCGCTTGTCGTTCGACTCCACGACCAGCCAGGTGTCGGGGAGGAGGCGCGGGTGGTCGCCGTCGAGCTCCAAGAAATGCTGTGGGGGGGCCTCCTGGGTTCTCTCCCTGGTCTCCTGCGGAGTGGTCGTCGAGGAGGATGCGGACGGCTGTGTGGCCTGAGCGTTCCAGCCGAACAGGTTGGCTCGCTCGGCGAACACGTACACATGCGTGCCCTTGCTGAAGATCGGCCCGTGTTCGGGGCGGTCGGTGCCCCCCGGGCGTCGTACCGTCAGGAGCGTCCACCCCGTACGCCCGTCGGGCTCCACTACGACGCCGGTCACGACGAGGAACGCCCAGCCCACGTCCGCACCGAGCTCTCCGTCGACGACGATGAGCGAATCGCCTGGGCGGATTCCGGAGTCCCCGCCGGTGAGCCAGATCCCGGTCACGTCCGCATCCAGCTGTTGTGGACTCGTGGCGATGGCCGGGATCGCGTTCCACGCGGCCCTGGCCTCCAGGTTCGTCTCGGTTTCGAAGACTTGAGGGGTCTGGTCCTGGCCCGGGATGCTCTGCACCGGCGTGCCACGTGGAACGGTGACCGTCTCCGGCGATGCCACCGTGTCCTCGACGGAGAAGGCCAGGTCGGCCTGGGCCGCGATGCCGGGTCGCAGCTCGTATCCCAGGGTCCGCACCAGTTCCCGCACCGACTCCAGCTCGGTCGCCGTGCCGAGGAACCCCTCCTGCGTCAAGCGTTCTGTGTAGAAGGACACGATGTCCGTGACGATGGCCCAGCTGTCGAGGAGAGCGATCGCCGGCTCGTCCACCGGTCGGCGGGCAAGCGCGCGGACGCCAAGCGGGTGCGCCGGATCCGCCAACGCCGCACGCATCCTGGCCAAGGACCGGCCGTAGGCCATGGAGCGGGTACGCGGCGAACGCTGCTGCTCCGAGTCGGCTCGGTTCTCCGGATCGGTTGAAGCAGTCATGCCCCGCCTCTCATCGTGAGCTCCACGCGGCCGGCCTCCGGCTGCCTCGGGTCGCTCGCGCAGCGGAAACTCTCCCGAGGAGATGCATCGAGGCGTCCGCGGGCCAGGCCCGCGTGGTTCTCCTGGGCTCCTGCTCCGGCACGGCAGAACCGCTCGACTTCGACATGGAATACGCCCGGGACGGACATCGCGTGGGCGATCAGGTCGCTCAGGAAGACTGACGACCCCAGCGTGAGACGGTCCGGGTGGAAGAATCCTCGGCGTCCGTCCGAAAGCACCGACGCGGACAGCACGTCGCGCACCTGCTGCTCGGCCTCCGAGCGCAGCGTTCCCTCGTACAGGCAACAGACGAGGGCGATGTCCAGCGGGACGGCGGCCGTCTGCCTGAATTCGACGTCGACACCCGCGGTCCGGCGGAGCTCCATCAGGGCTGCCAGCCGGTCGGGGAGCTCGAAGTCTGCCGTCACGACGGGATCCACGGCCACCTGCAGCGCGTACCAGGAGCCGGTCCATCGGGGACGGGCCACAGCTTGGCGCACCGCGCTGTCTGCGACGGCGATCCGAGCGTAGTCCTCGGGGGTGACCGCCTGCATTCGACCGTGGAAGGCGCGCGGGGCCAGCTCGCGCACCTCTGCCGACGGCTGGGGGTCGAGTCCGCCGGCGGCAGGCAGAGGGTTGGTGACGGCTACGCCCTCCAGGGAACTGCCAGACGGAAGGCGCAGGATCGCATTCAGGGTATCGACGCCGACATTGCCGTGCGAGCCTCCGCCGATTCGATAGCGCACCGTCATGATCGACCCGGGTGTGGGCCGCCGCCCGCTGATGCCGTCACCGAAGCGCAGCCTGCTCGATCCGTTCTCCTCCGTCTCGACGACCATGTGGGGTGCGGTCCCCGTGCTGCCCAGGAGATCGTTGCGTGGCAGCCAGCGGCGAGCACCGTCGTCGAGCTCCAGCTGGGCGACCGCAAGGCGGGCGTCGGGGTGCAGGGCGTCGTTGGCGCTCTGCCAGCCCGGAGAGTCGGGCGACAGCCCTTCGACGGGAGCGGGGTCGGCAGGCACCGTCCAGGCAAGGTTGGTCCGCCGCAGATACGGCCGGTACCTGCCGCCCTCGGGTACCTGCGCGGGGTCGGGGGCGTCGCCGTGGATCGAGATTCCGTGGTCCGCAAGGGCGATGTTGGCAAGCGCCACCGCACCAGTCCTTGCCCGGTCGGTGCCGGGCTGCGAAATGGTCAGCGGCGTGCGCAAGGCGTCATCGCGGTGCCAGTGGAGCTCCAGCACCCGCCGAGTGGGCGTCAGGGCATCCGTGCGCTCGATCGGGACCCGGTCGAGGCGTACCGCGCAGCGGCGGGCCGGATCGCCTTCCCCAAGCCTCCCCGTGGGTCCGAGTTCGGCCAGTACCAGCACATCGCCGGCCTTCAGGGCAGGATCCAGAGCACGTGGGACCGAGATGAAGGCCGAAGTGGTGCCCACGGGAAGCACCCGGTCGGCGTCTCCCCATGCATGCAGGGCCAGGCGGTTACGAGCTCGCGTGAGGTGGACCGGATGACAGGTCTCGAACACGACCGCACCGGACTGCGCCACGTCATCCACGGAGGGCTTGTCCTGGCCGCGTACGGTCCCGCCTCCGCTCACTGCCGTGCCGGCAGGCAGCGGCACGTCCGCCGTGGTGGTGAACGCGAGCCAGGTGCGCGCCGAGCACCCTTCGTGGACCCGGTGGTCGAGCAGTCGGGCGTGCCGACGCGCCGAGGTCCTGAGACGCGCCGTGCCGAGATGGGCCTCCTGCGCGATCGAGTCCTGCCGGTAGGCGAGTCTGTCGCCGATGTAGGCGAAGAGCTCGATCAGGGTGACCCCGACGTCGGCGGCTGAACGGTCCGTCCACTCCGGGAGCAGGACGGCCATGCGGTCGAGCAGCCGGGTGCGCAGCGCTTCGTAGTCCCGGGCGAGGTAGTCCTGGACCGGGGAGGCGACGTCCGGTGGGGGTGGCGTCGCGCGTTGCCGGCAGTCCAGGGCCGAAGGGCAGTCCACGTCGAATCTGAATGGGACCTGTGCCAGCGGACCGTCGAACCCGGCGGGGGCGGTCCGGCCGGTTGTGCCGTGCAGACGCAGCACGTACGTCGATCGATCGCCCGGCGCGGCCGTCCTGACAACGAGCACTCTGGACCGGATGGCTGCGGGTACGCCAGCGGCGACCAGATCGCGGTCGGCGTGTGTCACCTGGGCGTCGAGGACGGCCGGCGGGTGCTCCGCGTCACCGGCCAGGGCGATGGCGGGGTAGGCCCAGAGGATGTGGACCGGATTGACGCGTGGGTCGTCACGGACGCCGCCGAGGATGACGACTCGTTGATCACCAGGTCCCGCGCCCAGACCGTCTGCCACTGGACCGTGCAGCAGATGGACGGCAAGGGTGCACTCCTGTGGGGCGCCGGGTACGTGTCCGGGCGTACCCGCGCGGTTGGAGAGCACCTCGATGAAATCGATTCCGTCGAGAGCCGGTTCGACGGTGGTGACCAACGCGCGTCTACGATCAAGGTCGATTCCGCGGATGGTGCTGTCACCAGGCGGGTCCGTTGCTGCGCTGGGGTCTTGACCGGTCATTGTGCGCCCCGGCCGGTCAGCCGCAGCACGCGGGGCCCTGTGGCCGGCCCGTCCGGCCGTGTGTAGCGGACCGTGACGGTGAGGACCGTGTCCACCGCCTCGACGCGGACCTCCTCCACTCTCAGCAGGTCGCCGAGCCACTGCTGCAGCGCCGCGTGGACCAGAGCCTGTGTCGCCCCGGCAAGTTCGTCACTCCCCGGAGAGAAGACCAGTCGGTCCAGGCCGCTGCCGAACTCGGGGCGGTTGACCCGCTCACCGGGCCGGGTGAACAGCAGCATCTCGACCAGACCGCGGAGGTATTCGTCGTCGTCGACGGCTGCCAGCCGTCCGCGCGCGTCCAAGCGCAGGGGAAAGCCGAAGTGCATCAGATCCCCCGCACCCGAACCTGCACGACTGCGACCGTCAGCGGTCCGCCGGTCGGGACGCACACCGCCGTGCCGCCCTGGAGGACCAGCGGCATGCCGACGGACCTGACCCTGGTGGTGCCGGTCGTCCACTGGGCCGTGGCGCATGGCGGATTGCCGGGCGGCTGGGGCAGGCATCCGGCAATCAGCCACGACATGCCAAGGACGACGGTTGCCTGCCCGCTGACGGTGACTCGCGGGTTGGGAGCGACGGGCTGTGCCTGACCGAGATGAATGCACAGGGTTGTTGCGCCCTGGTGCGCGAGGAAGCCGGGCACTACGTCACCTCCAGGGCGCCCTTGTTCACTGACACGCTGGCGGCGCTCAGCTTCACGCTGGAGGCGCCGATGGAGAGCTCGATGCCGCCGGTGGTGCAGGAGATCTTCATGGGCAGTGCGGAGACCGGTGGGCCGACCTCGATGGTCAGGCCGCCACTCCCGGGGATGTCGCTGAGAGTGATGGTTACGGCGTCTGTCTTCCACATCTTGACATGAGGAACCGCAGGGGAGGCCGGCGCCTCGCCGGTTCCCCAGAAACACCCCCCGAGGATGGGGTGATCAGGGTTCCCCGCCTCGAACTCGACCCATACGTTGGCCCCCTCCGGCGGGACGGCGAAGAGGCCGACCCCGCGGCCGGCGTACGGGACGCAGGGCTCCGCCCAGGACAGCCGGCCCTTGCCCAGCACGGCGGGTACGCTGACCTGTACCCGGCCCCGCATCAGGGGATCGGTGTTGCAGGTGACCTTCCCGCGGTACTTTCCGTAGAACTTGGTCAAGCGCGTGATCTCCAGTCGTCGTACGGGCACAGTCGCCCCTTCACGGCGGCACCACCGGCACCGTCGACCCGTGGCCGTCGCGCGCCAGAGTGAAGCGCTGGGCATAGGAACCCGGCGCCAGTTCGTGTTCCACCTGTCGTACGTACCAGAGCCCGTCGTGGGACCAGCCGGCGCCTCGGACACCGACCAGCTCCCGGGGGCGCAGGACGGTGCCATAGCGCGTGCCGTCGGCCTCGCCCTCGGCGACCACGGCATCGGCACTCTGGTCCACCTGCGCCTGGCCGCGTGCGAACGCGCCGATCGTCCCGGTACCGCTGTCCCGCGCCCTGCGCCGTCGGCGGATGTCGCCCTGATGGCGCGCCCACAGGGGCATCGACGTGAGTGGCTGACGCGAGCTGCCGACGGTGTTCAGCGGGAGGTGCATACCGGTGCGAGGGTCCTGGAGATCTCCTTCGACAAGGAGCGGCGCGAGGGCGTCGGTGCGAAAGCGCATCGAGCGGACGTTGGTCTCGGCTCCGAGATCCACCGAGAGAGCGGGCTGAGGTGCACCGGCACGTACCGGAGGGCCCCAGTACAAGGTGCTGACACCGATTGCCGGGCCGGGGATCGCGTAGCAGACGTAGCCGTGCCTGCCGGCCAGATCGCGGAGGTGGGCGAGATCAGTGCCGTTCTGGGTGGGAATCCGTTCGATCGGGAGTGGCGGATCCATGTCCTTCGGCGGGGTGACCATCGGAAGGATCCTGCGGGCCGCATAGGGGCCGAGAATTTTGATCACCTGTGCGAAGTCATCGAGTGCGGGGTGCTCCGCATCCACCTCCACACGATCGAGCAGGTAGGAGACGTCCTCTCCCGTGACCGTCAGAGCAGCGGTTCCTGAAGCGGCGCCGGGGACGAGTTCGAGACCGGTGATGACTCCGTCGATCAGGACGCGGGGCAGCGCTCCGAAGGTGAGAACGACGGTCACCCGGGCGAAGGGTTCGAGGGGGGCTCTCAGCACGGGTGTGTCCCGGACGGCGCGCGGGCCCGAGCGCCCGGCGTCGAACGTGAGGGTGAACACGGACCTGTCCTGGTCGTTCTCCCTGACGCGCACCGAGAGGAGGCGGGAAGTGAGGTCCGGGGGAAGCGGTGCCGGAATGGTCGCCCCGACGAGCACGGTGAGCCGCAGGCTTGGCTTGGGCACTTGGTCACCCTCCCGGTGCCGGGATCGCCAAGAGAGTCCCGACGGCCTGCGGGGCCACCAGTTCGTCGGGGTCCAGCGCCGCGTTGGCGTCGGCGATGAGCCAGAAGGCGAGGGGGTCCCCGAGGTAGCGGTGGGTGACCAGGTCAAGGCGATCGCCCTCGGCCACCCGGTGGACCGCGAGCGGACGCCCGTCACTGGGGCTGGGAGCGGCCCGTCTCCGCAGGTAGCGCACTTGGCGTTCACCGCCGTCCGCCTCGCGGACGGTGGTGGTCGCGATCCCGGTACCGTCGTAGCGGCTGATTCCGGCGGTCACCTCAGAACCCGGCCGAAATCGCGGCGGCCGCACCCGACACGCCGGCCACCACAGCCATCGTTTCCTTCAGCACATGGTGCACCAGGAAGAGGGCGTAGCCCGGGTCACTGGCCGGCAGGTCGTTGTAGGAGAGCACCTGCGCAGACAACTCGACCGAGGCCCTGGTGGGGAACAGCGCGGGTGAGAAAGCCTGTTCGGTGATGGTGAGACTCTCGATGCGGACGGGTACCGCCCGCCCGGGCCCCCAGACCAGCAGGGTCAGAGGGCTTTCCATGGGAAGGATCTCGATGGTGCCGGCGCTCAACAGGGCTGCGTTCTCGATGACTGTCGCGATCCCCGGGTACAGCAGCATTTCCAGCGCGGCCAGTTGGGGCGCGATACCCGTGAGCGAGGCCACTGGATCGCCGTGCTCCAGCTGGTCGGTGGCATCGACGTCGATCGTGAGCGAGAAGGTCTCCACGGGCGCGCCCCACAGCCCATGGGGATCCGCGGCGGTGATGGAATGTGACGAAGAGGTGCCGCGAGGGCGCAGTGTGCGCACCACCTGGTCGGGGTTGTACTGGAAGACGGCGAGCCGGGACAGCGGACTACTGGCGTCGACTGCGACGACAGCCCCGCGCAGGGTGCGCGGACTGCCCGGAAAACTACTCATGGACAGCAGCATGTCCGTAACCCGTCACCCCGCCGTCACGCACACGTCACGGAGGGTGCGACAGCGTGCGCAATGTGCACCCGCCTAGGCCATGTCGGTTTTTGACAGACTCTTTCCTGAACAGCACTATTTGCATTGATCTTGCGGGCGCGTCCAGCACGAGGGGAAAGCCATGCCAGACACGGCATCCGCCCATGGCAGCTCCGTCGACAGCCGCCGAAACGGGACCGATCACCACGACCCCATGGGCCCGTCCGCCACCGATGCGACATTCCTGACTCTCCTCGGCCCCTTCCGGCTGCAGGTGGGCAGCCGAGAGGTCCGGCTTCCGGCCGGCGCCCAGCGAATGACCGCGCTTCTGGCGCTCCAAGGGCGGATGAGCCGCAGCCGCCTGGCGGGAACCCTCTGGCCGGACTCCACAGAGGACCGAGCTCTGGCGAGTCTCCGCACCGCAATCTGGCGGGTGAACCAGGCGGTACCCGGACTCGTCTCCACCACGACCGCGGAAGCCGGGCTGGCCGCCTCCGTCGTGGTGGACGTACAGAATCTGGTACGGCGGGCCGGAGCCGCACTCCAAGAGACGCCGTCGTCCATCGCCCCGCTGCAGCACATGCTCGGGGACGCCCGCGAGCTGCTCCCCGACTGGGAAGAGGAGTGGCTCAGTGGCGAACGGGAGCGGCTGCGCCAGCTGCAACTGCATCTGCAGGAGGCCCTCGCGGAACGGCTGACTTCCGAGGGCCGTTTCGGACTCGCCCTGGAAGTCGCCCTCGCCACGCTACGACTGGATGTTCTTCGCGAGAGCGCGCACCGCTCGGTGATCCGCATCCACCTCGCCGAAGGAAACATCGGCGAAGCCCGGCGCGCGTACGCAACATGCCGACAGGTACTCAGGCAGGAGTTGGGCGTCTCACCGACCCCGGCGACGGCGAGCATGCTCACGCTTCCCTCGGACACCCACCCCTGAACGTTGGGGTGAACGGGAACTCGTCGCGACTGCCCGGCGCCCATCGGCGTCATGCAGGCTGTCCTCTTCCGCTTCTACGCCAAGTTCCTGGACGGGAGTTCCGGCGCGCTGTCGCCCCCAGCCCGGCCACCGGCAACCGCCTCTTCGGCCTCCGGAAGGGGCGGGGCGCGTGCGGCGCACTTCGGCGCGCGAGGCCGGGGGTGTGCTTCGAATGGGGTGTATGTCAGGCATGCAGCAGAAAGGATCGGTGTACTAGCTTCCGTACACCGGGGCCGATGATCACGTGGGGGTTGTGGTGGCCGTCAGCAGCGAATCCGCGACGAGCGAAGCCGGCGGCGGGCCCGGCGCGAGGAGCACACCCGCATCCGCGCCGCAGCGTCCCCCCGCCGTGAGCTTGCCGAAGGGCGGCGGGGCGATCAAGGGCATCGGTGAGAAGTTCGCGGCCGATCCGGTGACCGGCGCCGGTGCCCTGACCGTGCCGGTCGCGGCCACCCCCGGGCGGTCGGGCTTCGGACCGGACCCGGTGCTCCGTTACGACTCGGGCGCGGGCAACGGGCCCTTCGGGCTCGGCTGGAGCCTCGGGCTGCCCGCGATCACCCGCAGGACCGACAAGGGCGTGCCCCGCTACGACGACGCGGCCGACTCCGACGTGTTCATCCTGTCCGGCGCCGAGGACCTCGTACCCGTACTGGTCCCCGAGGGCGACCGCTGGGTGCCGGAAGTGCTGCCGCCGCGCACGATCGGCGCCACCCACTACACCGTCCGGCGCTACCGGCCCCGTGTCGAGGGCCTCTTCGCCCGCGTCGAGCGCTGGACGAACACCCTGGACCCGGCCGACGTCTTCTGGCGCTCGATCTCCCGCGACGACGTCACCACCTGGTACGGCCGCACCCCCGAGTCCCGGATCACCGACCCGGCCGACCCCTCGCGCGTGTTCGGCTGGCTGATCTGCGAGAGCCACGACGACCGGGGCAACCTCATCGCGTACGGCTACAAGCCCGAGGACGACGAGGGCGTGGACACGACCGCCGGCCACGAGCGGAACCGGCAGCGCGCCGCCAACCGCCACCTCAAGCGGATCCGCTACGGCAACCGCGCACCCTGGCCGTCCCCCCTCGACGCCGCCACCGGCCGGCGGCCGCTGCCCGCCGACGACCAGTGGCACTTCGAACTCGTCCTCGACTACGGAGAGCACGACCCGGCCGCTCCCACCCCGCACGCCGCCGGCGCCTGGAGCGCCCGCCCCGACCCCTTCTCGTCGTACCGCTCCGGATTCGAGGTGCGGACCCACCGGCTCTGCCACCGCGTCCTGATGTTCCACCACTTCCCCGACGAGCCGGAGGTCGGCGCCGGCTGTCTCGTCCGCTCGACGGACCTCCGGTACGCCTACGGGGTGCACGCGACCCTCGCAGCGGCCACCCACCGCGGCTACCAGCGCGACGGCGGCGGCTATCGCTCCCGCTCCCTGCCCCCGGCCGAGTTCGGCTACTCCGAGGCGGTCGTCGACCACACCCTCCGCGAGCTCGACGAGGAGAGCCTGGACGGACTGCCCACCGGCCTGGACGGCACCCGGTACCAGTGGGTCGACCTCGACGGCGAGGGATTGCCGGGCATCCTCACCGAACAGGGCGGCGGATGGTTCTACAAACGCAACCTCAGCCCGCTCACCTCCACCCGGGCCCGGTTCGGGCCGGCCGAGACCGTCCCGTCCCGCCCCTCACTCGCCCTGGCCACCGGGGCCCGGTTCCTCGACCTCGCGGGAGACGGGCGCCCCGACCTCGTGCGCTTCGACGGTCCCGACCCCGGGTTCCAGGAACACGCCGCCGATGGGACATGGGAGTCGTACACCCCCTTCGTCTCGCTGCCCGACCGCGACTGGGCGGATCCGAACCTGCGGTTCGTCGATCTCGACGGCGACGGACTCGCCGACGTCCTCGTCACCGAGGACGACGCCCTGGTCTGGCATCCCTCGCTCGGCGAGGACGGCTTCGGACCCGAGCGGCGCGAGACCCGCGCCCGGGACGAGGAGCGCGGACCGGTGCTCGTCTTCGCCGACGCCGGGCAGTCGGTCCATCTGGCGGACATGAGCGGGGACGGTCTCACCGATCTCGTCCGCATCCGCAACGGTGAGCTCTGCTACTGGCCGAACCTGGGCCACGGCCGCTTCGGCCCGAAGATCGTGATGGCCGGGGCCCCGTCCGACCACCCTGACCGCTTCGACCAGCGGCGCATCATCCTCGCCGATGTCGACGGCTCCGGCACCACCGACATCCTCCACCTGCACGCCGACGGCGCACGGATCCACTTCAACCGGTCCGGCAACGACTTCGCGCCGCCCGTACCGCTGCCGACACTGCCCCCGGCGGACGACCTCACCGGAGTCCTCGCCGTCGACCTGCTCGGCAACGGCACGGCCTGTCTGGTGTGGTCCTCGCCCCTGCCGGCGGACGCCCGCCGCCCCCTGCGCTACCTCGACCTGATGGGCGGGGTGAAGCCCCATCTGCTCACCCGGGTGCGCAACAACCTCGGTGCGGAGACCGAGATCGTGTACGCGCCCTCCACCGCCTTCTCCCTGCGCGACCGGCGGGCCGGCACCCCCTGGGCGACGAAGCTGCCCTTCCCCGTCCACGTGGTCGAGCGGACGACCGCCCGTGACAAGTGGCGCGGCACGGCCTTCACCAGCAGCTACAGCTACCACCACGGCTGCTTCGACGGGACCGAGCGAGAGTTCCGCGGGTTCGGGCGCGTGGAGCGGACCGACGTCGAGGACTACGGGACGTTCGCGACGGCCAACGCGGACAGCCCGTACGTCACCGCCGACCACCGGCTCTACCAGCCGCCCGTGCGAACGGTCACCTGGCACCACACCGGAGTGCCCGTCGAGGGCCGGGACCCGCTGCACCCGTTGCGGCACGAATACTTCCGCGCGTCCGACGAGTACGCGCCGCCGGGCCCGGACCTCGGCACCCTGCCGCTCGGTTCCGGCGAACGGCAGGAAGCCGTACGGGCGTTCAAAGGCGCCCTGCTGCGCGAGGAGACGTACGAACTCGACCTCACCGCCGCGACGGGCGGCGAACGGCCCCCGGTCCCGGTCCGCATCCTCGCGGCCACCTCGTACGCCCACCGCATCCGCCTCGTTCAGCCGCGCGGCGGCCAACACCACGCGGTCTTCCACACCTTCGAGAGCGAGACCGTCGCCCACCACTACGAACTCGACCTGCGCGCACCGGCACCCGCACCCGCACCGGCACCCGCACCGGCACCCGCACCCGCCCCCGCCCCCGCCCCCGCATCCGAAACCGCACCGCCACCCGCGCCCGATCCGAGGATCGTCCACACCCTCAACGTCACCGTCGACACCTACGGAAACGTCCTCCAGTCCGTCGCCGTCGCCTACCCGCGCACCCGGCCCGCCCCCCTCGCCGACCCCCTCCTGCCACCCGGCACCGAGACCCTCGTCGCCTCCGTCCAGGGCGAACTCCACGCCGTCTACACCGAGAGCCGCACCACCGACCCGCCCCCGCCCGACCCCGACCGGCACCGCCTTCCGCTGCCCTGCGAGGCGCGCACGTACGAGCTGACCGGTGTCGGACCCGCCCACGCGGGCGATGGACGGTGGGTCACCCTGGACGGGCTGCGCCGGTACCGGCTCGGCGAGCGGTACCAGAGCGGCGGGACACCGGTGGCGGAACTCGACCACCACCAACTGCCCGACCGGACGACACCCCAGAAGCGGCTCCTCGAACTGGTCCGCACGCTCTACTACGACGAGACGATCAATGCGCCCCTGCCCTTGGGCGGCCTGACCGCCCGCGCCCTGCCGTACGGGGCGTACACCCTCGCCTGGACCGACGCGATGCTGACGACGGTGCTGGGCGACGAGGCGACCCCCGAGGTCAGGGCCGCGGCGGCGGACCGGGCCGCCAGCGGACACCTCGCAGGCCCGGCCGCCGTCCGGCTCCTCGGCGAGGACGCCGCCGGCCGGTACTGGCGCTGCTCGGGAGGCGCGGAGTACGACCCCGACGCACCGCTCCGGTTCTTCCTGCCCGCCCGGTGGACCGACGCGTTCGGCAGCACCACCCGCCTCGAACACGACCCGTACGGCCTTTCCCTGAAGGCGAGCACCGACCCCCTCGGCAACCGCACCGATGTGCTCGCCCACGACTACCGGGTCATGGCGCCCCGCCGGATCCGCGACATCAACGGCAACAGCGCCGAGGTCCGCTTCGACGCCCTGGGCCTCCCGGCCGCCACCGCGCGCAGCGGCAAGGACGGCACCGGCGACCGCCTCACCGGGCTCGACACGGCCGCGCTCAACCCCGAACTCTCCACCCTCACCGCCTTCTTCGCCACCGACGCCTACGATCCGGCGCGCGCCCGGACCCTGCTCCTCGGCGCGGGCAGCCGGTGGCTGTTCCACTTCGGCGAGGAACTGCGCGACGGCGAGGTCGTCTGGGCCCGGCACCCGCCCTGCACGGCCGCGCTCACCCGCGAACGGCACGCCGACGAGCAGGCCGAGAGCCCCTTGCAGGCCGCCTTCCTCTACGCGGACGGCCTTGGCAACCCCCTGGTGAGCAAGGTCCAGGCCGAACCCGACGAGCCGGGCGGCCCGCTGCGCTGGGTCGTCAACGGCAAGACCGTCGTCAACAACAAGGGGAACCCGGTCAAGCGGTACGAGCCGTACTTCAGTCCGCCCGGGAGCGGACACCGCTTCGAGGAGCCGGGCGAGCACGGCGTCACCCCGCTGCACTTCTACGACGCGATCGGGCGGCTGATCCGCACCGACTTCCCCGACGGCAGCCACCACCGCGTCGACTTCTCGCCCTGGCACGTCACCGACCACGACCAGAACGACACCGTCCTCGAACCGGGCAACGGCTGGTACGCGCGGACGAGCACCTCCGCCCTGCCCGCCGAACGCCGTGCGGCCCGCCAGGCCGCCGCCCACGCGGGCACCCCCGGGCGCGTCCTGCTCGACAGCCTCGGGCACACCGTGGTGACGATCGCCCACAACAGGGTCGACGGCGTCGACGAGAAGCACGTCACCTTCACCCGGCGGGACGTGGAAGGCGCTCCGCTGTGGATCCAGGACCCACGCGGCAACCGGGTGCTCCAGCACGCCGTCCCGCCCCTCCCGCCCGGTGTCCATCCCCTCGACGACCCGCAGAACCTGTTCCCGCGCGGCTTCAGCCCCGGCTACGACCTGACCGGGCGCGCGCTGTTCGAGTACGGCCCGGACTCCGGCGCCCGCTGGACCCTCCGGGACGCGGCGGACGGACTTCTCTTCACCTGGAACGGCCGGGGATTCCGTACCCGCACGACGTACGACGCCCTGCGCCGCCCCGTCGGCACGTACGTCACGGCGACCGGCGACACGACCGTCTCCGGAGCCCCGCGCGACCCCGCGACACCACCGGAGCCCGAGGTGCTGGTCGAGCACCGCGTCTACGGCGAGACGCACCCCGACCCGGACCGGAACCTGCGCGGCCGGGCCTTCCGCGTCTACGACGCAGCCGGGGTGACCACCAGCGAGCGCTACGACTTCAAGGGCAACCTGCTCGCCACCGCCCGCCGCTTCGCCCGCGACCACACCGGCACACCCGACTGGTCCGCCCTCGGCCCCCTCACCGACCCGGACCGGATCGCCGGGGCCGCCGAACCCCTGCTCGAACCGGGCCCGGCGCTGACCACGAGCACCGCGTACGACGCCCTCGACCGCCCCGTCGAAACCACCGCCCCCGACGGCAGCGTCACCCGGTGGGCGTACAACGAGGCGGGCCTGCACGAGCGCGTCGAGGTGCGCCTGCGGGGCGCGGCGGCGGCCACCGCGTTCGTCACCGACGTCGACTACGACGCCCACGGCCGGCGCACCCGCGTCGCCCACGGCAACGGCGCCCGCAGCGGGTACACGTACGACCCGTTCACCTTCCGCCTCACCGGCGTGCGCACGACCCGGCCGGCCGACCCCGACACCACCGCCTCGCTGCTCTTCGCGAACGCGTCCGTGGTGCAGGACCTCCACTACACCTACGACCCGGTCGGCAACATCACCCGCATCGAGGACGCCTCGCTCGCCACGATCGCGGGTGTCGCCGCCGCCCGCGACCACACCCACGACGCGCTCTACCGGCTCGTCGCCGCGAGCGGCCGCGAGCACACCGGCCAGACCGGGTTCCTCCTGGACCCGCCCGACGCCGGCCGCCGGGACTACCCCTTCGCCGGCGCCCGCGTCCACCCGAACGACATCCAGGGCCTGCGCGGCTACGTCGAGCGCTACCGCTACGACGCCGTCGGCAACCTCATGCACCTGGCCCACCACGAGGGCGCCGACGTCGAGGCGCCCGGCCCCACCCTGTGGCGGCGCCACCACCAGTACGCCCTCGACAGCAACCGGCTGCTCGCCACCAGCCTGCCCGGCGAGACCGGCGGCCTGCCCGACTACGCGACGGAGGGCGGCTACGGCGCCCGGTACGGCCACGACGCGCACGGCAACATGACCCGCATGCCGCACCTGCCGCTGATGCGCTGGGACCACGGCGACCGACTGGCCGCCACCGCACGGCAGGTGGTCAACGACGGCACGCCCGAGACGACGTACTACGTCTACGACTCCGCCGGCGAGCGGGTCCGCAAGGTGACCGTCACTGCCGGCGGGGCCCTCAAGAACGAGCGCCGCTACCTGGGCGGTTTCGAGCTCTACCGCGAGTACGGCGGCGCCGGCGGGACGGTCCTCGAACGCGAGACCCTGCACATCGGTGACGACGGCGAGCGCATCGCCCTCGTCGAGACGGCCTCGCTCCCCGCCGGCCGGCCCGCGATCCGGTACCGGTACGCCGACCACCAGGAGTCCGTCTGCGTCGAACTCGACCAGAACGGCGCCTTGGTGGGCCACGAGGAGTACCACCCCTACGGCACGACCGCCTTCCAGGCCGGCCGCACCGCCGCCGAGACCGGCCTCAAGCGCTATCGCCACACCGGCAAGGAACGCGACGACGAGACCGGACTCTCCTACTTCGGCGCCCGCTACTACGCCCCCTGGCTGGGACGTTGGGCCGGCTGCGACCCGGCGGGGCTGGCGGACGGGCCGTGCCGCTACGCGTACGCGCGATGCGGGCCGGTGCGGTTCCACGACCCGGACGGGCGGCTGGTGGACGAGAGCGGAAAGTTCGCGGCGGCCGCCGCGGCGGCCGCGGCCGCACTCAGGGCGGGCGCGCCCGCGGTCAAGGCGGCCCCGACGGTCCCGTTGAAGTTGGTGGCCGGCGTGGTCGTCGCCGTCGCCGCGTTGGGCATCGGCCTCTCCGCGCTCGGCGACAGGAAGCCGAGCGCGCCCAACACCCCGGCGCCCGCGCCACCCGTGACGCCGCCCGGGCCGCCGCCTCCCAGTACTCCGCCGCCCGCGAAGCCGGTCGTCGTTCCGCCGCCGCAGACGCAGCCCGACCCCGGCGTCGAGCGGATCCACGGCAACGTGGTGAACGGGAAGTTCGTGCCCGCCGTCCCGCAGGACACACAGGGCGGGAAGCCCGCCACCTCGACAGGTGGCGCGGGCAAACGGACCGGCCCCGGCACCGGAGAGCAGTCCGGCACAGGGCGCAAGACCGCCCCCCAGCCCTCGAACCGCTGGCTGGACCAGTGCCGCCGGGACAAGGAGAAGCGGCAGGAGGCGAACGACGCCGCGGTCAGGACGTACCTGGACGCCGGCGGCGCGATCGAATACATCACGGAAGATACGCAGTTGCACCACGTCGCCACGAACAAGGACTCGACGTACAAGCCGCAGTTCGAGGAGATCTTCGACAGGGCGAGCGTTCCCGGACTGCCCGACCTGACGCTGAACAGTGACGAGAACCTCGTCAGGATCGAAGGCCACCAGGGGCCGCACGGCGCGGACTACCACAAGGCCGTCCTCAACCGGCTCCAGGACGCCCTCGCCGGCAAGGCCTCGTGCACCTCCGAATACCGGGACGCCCTCAAGGACGCGTTGCACCTGCTGAAGCAGGACCTGCAGAGGAAGGGCAGCCGCCTGAACGACCTCGTGACCCGGAAGTGAGCCGGGCGGGGCGGCGTCCCGAGGCGCCGCCCCGCCCGCACGTCACGACACCCGCGTCACCTCGTACTGCCACACCAGCAGCAGGTCCACCACCGCGTCCGGGTTCAGCCCGCCCTCCTTCCGCAGCCGCGGGTCGAGGTCTTGCACCGGTACGGTCACCAGCCAGTCCTCGTCGTGCTCGGCGACCTGCCCCTCGGTGTCGAAGCGCGCCCGCGGCTGGCCCTTCAGCTGCGGGTCGGCGGTGAGCGAGGCCGGGACGGGGTCGCCCCCGGGGGGAGTCAGCGTCACGGTCAGGCCGGCGGCCCCGTCCGCATAGCAGTCCACGTACCGTTGGCTCCCGTCGGGGACGAGGTCGGTGGAGAGCACGAGGACGATCTGCGGGTCGGCGAGGCCGATGCCCTCGCCGCCGAACAGGCGCGGGAACCAGCGCTTGGACACCGCGAACCGCAGCGCCGGGGTGGTCCCGCTCACGAACCGGTACCACTGGTCGCCGAGCTCGCGACGGGCGCTGAACGCCCGCAGCAGGCCCTTGCCGCCGTGCGCGTGGAGCCAGCCGTTGAGGCCCTCGCGGAGCTCGAGCACGGCCCGGTCGGCGAGGCCGGGCCCACCGTCCCGCGCCGTGTACTGCAGGTGCATGACGACGTCGGCGATCGACTCGTAGTCGAACTGCCGGAATTCCTGCGGCAGAGCGAGCTTCCACTCGCTGATGACGCCCGCCCCCTCGAAGGGCAGGAAGCGCTCGTCGCGCAGACTCGGCTCGAACAGCCCGCTGTCGTCCTGGCCGGTGCTGGTCACGACCGACCGGACCGGCCCCGAGTAGTCCCGGAAGCGGGCGTCCGGCGTCTGCCGCGCATAGCGGTTGCCCGGCAGCCGGGGGTCGGTCCGCACACTGCTCCGCATCAGCGTGGCCGTCAGGCTCACGCTGGTGTAGGGGCCGCTGACGCACGGCACGGTGAAGCTCACCGTCTTGATCCGCCGCAGATAGTGGCCGGGCGTGTCCAGGTCGAACAGGGCCTCCGGCAGTGACACGTAGCAGCTGCCCGTCTCCTTGAGCGCCAGCAGGGCGTTCGGGTCGGTCTGGGCGAGGGACACCGCCTTCGACAGCTCGAACTCCCGGGCGTTCGCGGCGAGATAGGCGGCGTCGAGCCGGTTCAGGTCGCTCGCGAGCCGCTCGCCCGCCAGGAGACCCTTGTGCAGGGTGTCCCAGTGCCCGAAGCGCACGAGGGGCGGGCCGTCGGCGCCCAGCTCGTACCGCATCGCCTGCTCGGCCCGCTTGGCCGTCTCGTAGGCGAGCTGGTACGCCTGGAAGTACGAGGTGGACAGCTGGCCCGCCATCCAGTCGTACAGCTCCTGCCCGGTGTACTTGCCGTGCAGGAAGCGGTCCGCCTCCCGGGTGTGGGCGGCCTGGAGGTCGTGGTTGGCGAGCTCCCGCCGGGCGATCTCGTGGCGGACGACCGCCGCCTCGATCTGGGCGTCGTGGTTCGCGATCTCCGAGTCGGCCTGCCCCTTCTGGAACTCCCACTCCTCCGAACGCCGCTCGTAGCCGGCGAGCGTGGCCGCCAGCGAGGCCCCGGAGTGGAACGTGCCGGCGATCTGCGACAGCGAGCCCGACAGGCCCTTGAGCGCCTCACCGAGGTTGGTGCCGCCCCAGGTCGCGCCGATCGTGGTCGGCGAGCCGAGCTTCAGCTCCGGAAGCAGCCGCATGACGCTCACCGTCATGTCGATGGCCGCGGCGATGAACTGGGTGCCGATGCCCAGGCCGCTGAGCACCTCGTGGGCCTTCTCCCCGGCGTTCATCTTCCGGCGCGTCGCGTAGTAGTCCTGCCTCTTCTTCGCCCCGGCGCGTGCCTGCCGCAGCCCCGCCACGGTGTGGGCCGCCTCCGTGACCTGGACGTTCCGCACCTCCCGTACCGCGTCGAGCAGGGAGGTCTCGTGGCCGGAGCGCAGCCGGGCGAGCGCCTCCGCGTCCCGCTTCTCCAGCGCGGCCAGCAGCAGCGCGCCGAAGGACTTGACCTCGGCGGTGTACTCCCGGGCCTTCGCGACCATCGTGGTGAAGCGGTAGTGGGGGAGGGGCCCGCCCAGGTCCTCGGCCACGGACTCCGGGCCGGCGCCCGCCGCCACGGCGCCGACGAGCAGGCCGGGGTCGACCGGGGCGCCGAACAGCTCGAACGCGCGCTGGACGCCCTCGATGTCCTGGCAGTGCCGGATCTTGTACAGCCGGTCCTCGACCGTGTCCCAGTAACCGAGCAGCTTGTCGTTGGGCGGGATGCGGAAGTAGGCCAGCCAGCCGAGGCCGAGACCGGGTGAGATCGTCGCCGGCGGCGGCTCCGTCCCGCCCGGCGGGATCAGGTGCTCGGCCGCCGTCACCGGGTCCGGCGCCGCCGCGTCGCGGGCGCGCAGCTCGGCGTAGCTGAGCGGCCCGGGCTCGTTCGGCGGCGGTACGGGCACGGGGCGCGGCCCGAGGAGTTCGGCGGCGAGCACGTACATCTGTGCCGCGATGTTCGCGGATTCCAGGGTTCCCTCGCGGAAGAGGTGGTCGCCCCACGAGATCAGGTTGTCCAGGTACGCCATCACCACCGCCTTCTGGTAGGCGGTGGTGCGGAACTTGGCGATCACGTCCGGCTGGAACGGATGCGCCAGCCACTCCTCGACCAGGCGCAGCTCGTCCACTTCACCCCGCGCGAGGCGCTCCAGGATGTCCTCGATCCGCTCCCGCTGATAGTCCTTGCGCAGATGGAACGGCTTGGTGATCCAGTAGCGCGCGGGCGACTCGCCGCCGGACCGCGAGGTCGGGTCGAAGATCTTGTGGAACCACTGCTGCGCCTCGGCGAAGCGCTGGTTGGCGCTCAGCCGCCGCGCCATGAGCAGCGGGATGTGGAAGAACAGTTCCCAGTTGTAGTCGGCGTACGTGCCCTCCGGCGTGAAGTCCACGTCGCTCTCGGACGGGCGCTCCGGTGACACGTTGTCCTGCGGGTCGTACGAGGCAAAGTCGAACAGCGGCCACCGCGCTCCCGGATCGAGCTGGACCGACCGCTCGAACAGCGCTTTCGTGCCGCCGTGGTTGAGGAGGCTCAGGAACAGGTCGACCTGCGGGTGGTACATCGGCGTGAACCGGAACCGGGGCCGAGTGGTCCGGGTGTCCGCCGTGACGTGGTAGCTGCGGGCACCGTCGGTGACGGTGGCGGAGTCCTTGAACCAGCCCGTCGGCGAGGCGAAGGTGACCGGAAGCTGGATCCGGAAGAGATGGCCGCCCAGCGGATTGGCCAGGACCGGGTCACTGCCCCAGAACTGGGTCAGCTCGGGCAGGTGCACCCGGTCGCGGTAGCCGGCCGGGGTGTTGGAGGGGTGGTGCTGGACGAACTCGTTGTTGATGTTCTGCGTGTCCGTCGGCGCGATGAACCTCTGCCCCCTCGCGTTGTGCTGCGGGTCGTCCTCGTGGACGAAGAGCGTCGGGACGGTGCTCACCGCGCCCGTGCGCGGGCCGAACCGGAAGGCCCCGGAGACCGTGCCCCGCGCGGGATCGGGGTTGACGAAGCTCGCGAAGTTGTGGACGCTCCACACCGTCAGCTCCCCGCTGACGGGATCGACCTGCGGATAGAAGCGGTAGGGGCCCGTGGTCTGGAAGGGGTCGGCCTCGTCCTCCACGATCCTCAGCGGCCACTTGAGCGTGCTGATCGTGTCCTGCGTGATCCGCTTCGGCTGCCACGCACCGCCCGCGTACTGGGTCCAGTTGAGCTGGATCCTCCAGTACGGGGACGGCGCGTCGATCGCCGTTTCGTCCCGGCCCTCGACGGGCAGCGTCGTGATCGCCTTGGGATCCCCCACCTTGACGAAGGTCGGCCACATCAGCAGGAGTCGCCGGTTCCACACCACGGGCACCAGCGCCGGGGTGTCGATGTCGAGGTCGATCTTCTCCCAGGGCGTCCAGGCGGTCCGGTTCTTGATCCAGCGGCGGTGGTGGAAGGTGCGCGGCGCCGACCCCGTGCACGCGAACAGGTGTGTCACCTCCGTGCCCGTGGACCAGTCGTGGTGGATGGCGCACGGGTGGAGCCGGGCCACCGAGTCGAGCCGGTCGACGTAGTTGCGGTAGACCTCCTCCATGTTGTCGCCGACCACCTCCTTCTGCATCAGCTCGTTGCACAGGCTGGTGAAGAACGGGGACGCGTCGGCCCGCAGATCGGGCTGGAAGTAGTTCTCCGGGTACAGGAAGACCTTCTGGTTCGCCTCCCACAGCCGGTAGCGCTTCATCCACTCCCACTGCTCCCAGGTGGCGTCGTCACCGGGCCGCACCCGGACCTCCAGGCCGAGCAGCACCCGCTGGACGAACAGCTGGACCGTGTAGAGCGCCTGCGCCATCCGGGTCGTGAGCCGGCAGCTGCCCATCTCGACGTCGAGCAGGAAGTGGTCGAACAGGCCGTTGACGTCCTGCCAGTACGGGAATCCGACGCTGGTGGTCATCGGGTACGCGACGAGGTAGGACACCAGCGCGGCCCGCTGCCGCTCGCGCAGCGCGTCCGCCACCGGAACGGCGGCGGTCAGCCAGTCCTCGGGCGAGAACCGCGCCCGCGCGGCCATCATGGTCGACTGCACGATGTCCATCGCCAGCACCGACGGGATCCAGGCGCCCGCACGCGCCGCCGACACTCCCAGCCGGCGCAGCAGCGAGACGGCCGCCCGGAGTTTGCCGAGGCCCCGCTCGTCCGCGAGCTCGCCCGGCACGGTGATCTCCAGCATGCCGCCCGCGCACAGCACCTCGATGTCGTCCCGGTTCCATCCGGTCCGCTCGCTCAGGGTGTCGAACACCCGGTCCCCGGACGCTCCCGGTCCGCGGCCCGCGGCGAGCGCGGCCGCGAGCGTGCCGGAGCCGCCCGGCACGGTGTCGCGCAGGGCGAGCAGATCGAGCAGCCGGACGAACGGCCGGTACAGCGGGGAGGCACCCTCGACCCGGGACGGCGGCAGCGCCGCCAGATCGAGCCAGCCGGCGCCCGGGGCGTGTCCCATCACCCATGCCAGCTCCTCACCCGTGACCCGCAGCCGCGACAGGGCCAGCGCGACCCGGTGCAGCAGCGCCAGGGCCGTGAACTGGACGGGGAAGCCCGTGCGGGTGACGGACACCGCCTCGTCGCTGCCGACGAACGAGGGTGTGAGGAAGTCCAGGACGAGCGGCCCGGTCCCGGACAGGGACCGCAGCCACGTCCCGAGCAGGGTGTCCGCCGCGATGGCGTCGAGACCGGCCGCCTGGCCGAGCTGGAGCTTCACCGTCGTCTCGCTGAGCCGCCGACGCAGCTCCGGCAGAAGCACCGACAGGACGAGGCCGAAGCGGTCGGAGGGCGCCAGCGGCTGGTCGAACAGGGCGTCGGCGTGCGACGCCTCCAGGAACCGGTTCTCCCGCTCGACCGGTTCGCCCTGCGCACCCTGCAGCAGGTACACCGCCTGTTGGAAGTCGCCGTCGCTCGACGCGGCGGCCAGCGCGTCGATCTCGTCCTGACCGCGGTAGCCGTGGGAGCACAGCGTCCGGGCCGACGGATCGTGGAACACCTTGCCGACGAGCCCGGGCGGCAGGACGAGATCGGCGGGCATGGCCGCCAGAGGCGTGCGGTACACGGGGACGCGGAAGGCGTTCATCTGAGTGGCCACGAACTGCCGGGGGGCCGAGAACAGGCTCCGTACGGTGATGCCCCACAACTCGCCGGAGCCCAGGCCGTACATCCGCTCCTTCTGGCCGAGCGTCATCGGCCCGGTGAACCGGAGCATGCCCTGCCCGCCCGGACCGGGCTCGAAGCGCACCGGGAGGTCCGGCGGATACGGGCGGGCCCCGACGTCGTTGGCGACCGGGGCGCCGTACACGGCGGTGCCGAGCAGGGTGGCGACCGCCTGCTCCACCCGGGCCGGCTCCCAGCCCAGCAGGGAGAGCCGGCGCCCCGTCAGGACGCCCTTGTCGTCGCCGGTCTGCGCGGTCTGCTCGGACACGGCGCGCAGGGCCGCGCGCAGTGCGGTGAGCGTCGAGCCGAGGGTGGCGTCGGACGGCACGGCCGAGCCCTCGGGGCCGGTCGTCGCGGTCAGTACGGCGTCGGCTTCGGCGACGGTCAGGCCGCCGGCCAGGACCGACTCCACCTCGTCGGCGAACCGGGCCGTGTCCGCGAGCGAGGCGCGCACCGACGCGGCGGAGTCCCCGGCCGCCGGCGGCGCGCCCACCGCGCCCCCGGCGCCGGCCTGGGACCCCCTGCGTCCTGGGTCCCAGGCCGGCGAGGGGCTCAGCCGTACGGGCCGGCCGGCGGGCAGCTCCGTCTCGCCGCCGTGCGCCGTCCCGTCGCCGTCCGCCGGCCGTCCGCCGGGGCGCAGCGGGCTGCCCCCACGCAGCTCGAACAGCCGCAGCAGGTCGGCGACCGGCAGCCGCAGAGCGCGGGCCAGCGTCACCGTCCGCACCAGCGCGGACAGGTTGGCGAGCGTCAGGTGCGTGTCTGCGACGACGGCCCTCGGCCCCGCGACGAGGAGGTTCAGCTCGGTGTCCGTGACCTCCAGGCTCCCGAGCAGGGCGGCCGACACGGGATAGGACCGCAGATCACCCGCGGCCTCGACCTCGGTGCGGGACGCGTTCAGCGTGAACGGGTTGCGGCCGCCCGGCACGGCGCTGATCACCGTGTCGTCGAGGAACAGGCGGTCGTACAGCGGAAGGTCGTCGCCCGTGCGGTACCGGTGGGTGTCCAGCGGGCCGTACAGGCACAGCAGCCGCTCGACCGGCAGGCCGAGCCGGTCGGACAGGCGCCGTACGGCGACCACACAGGACAGGGTCGCGGCGGTCAGCTCGCCCGGTGTGCAGGTGGCGATGACCCGGTCGAGCCGGTGCGCCGGCCAGTCGAGCACCCTCCGCAAGCGCTCGAACCGGTGCAGCCGGTCGAGGGTGTCCTCGGTCAGGCCGTTGATCCGCAGCAGCCGCGTGTCGCAGGGGTGGTCGGGGTCGGTCGGCTCGACCACCAGGGTGCGGCCCGGGTCGACGAAGCGGGTGTCGAGCACCGACTCAAGCTCTGGATAGTCGAGTTGAGCGGTGTCCATCATGGCCCGCACCGTCGCCACCGAGTTCAGGAGCTGGGCCGGCGGCATGCCGGAGGGCTTGCCGTAGAAGGCGGCCAGGGTATAGCCGGGCTCGGTGGTCTCGCGCGTCATCATCCGCAGGCCGGCCAGGGTGATGCCCAGGCTCTCCGCGACCACCTCGACGGAATCGGCGCCGGCCGGGTGCAGCGTCGCCATGAGCTCGGCGCGCGCCACCCCGAGCAGCCCGAGGTAGGTCCGGGCGCGGTCGGCCCAGAGGTCGTACGGCAGCGTCCACGGGTACGAGGAGTTGGCCAGCCGGCTGTAGGCGCCGTGGTTGGTCCACTGCGGCTGGATCCGCAGGTGCGCGGAGTCGCCACTGCTCTGGCGCAACCCGTCCCCGGTGGCGGGGTCCTGGACGATGGCGTTCTCCAGCACCTCGTTGACGAGGTCGACGTACGGGAGCATGAGGTTGGTGTTGTCGCAGCTGAGCTTCACGTGCCACAGGTCCGGCCGCCGGGAGTACAGCGTGTCCGCCATCGGGCTCTCGCCCAGCTCGCCCATCGTGCCCGAGCTGGGGGCCCGCTTGAGGAAGTACAGCAGGTCCACCAGGTAGGCGGGCTGGCTGTAGAGCGTGCGGCACTCCTTGCAGGCGCACTGGTCGGCGGAGCCGAACAGCTCCGCCCAGTCCGGGACCAGGTCGGTGTGCGCCTCCACCCGGGGCAGCCACGGCACCTCGAACTGCCCCGCGGTTCGCAGGTCCGCCACCAGGTTGACGGCGGCGGCGTGCACCCGCAGCGCCCGCGCGTGCACCGCGTGCGCCTCCCCCTCGTCGAGGTGCTCGGCCATCCGCGCGGCGAAGGTGTCCCGGGCCAGCCCCGCGATGGCGGCGGCGGAGGAAAACCCCCGGTCCCGCAGCGCCCGCATCGCGTCGAAGCGCGGGGCCACCCGGTACACCCGCTGGATGGCCGCCAGTTCGGGCCGCGCCTCCTCGTCGGGCACGCTGCGCACGTCGACCGGGGTGCCCAGCAGGTCGAAGTCCGGGTTCGCGGCAAGGAAGCGGGCGGCGGGGGCGCTGTCCGGCTCCGGGGCGACGGCGAGCCGGTGGGCCACGTACGCGGTCGGATGGGTCCGCTCGACCCGGGAGCGCAGCTCGTCGGCGTACTCCGCGGGGGAGAAGGCCGCCGGCCCGGCGTGTGGCGGGCCGCCGGCCTCCGTCACGAGGCCCTCCCAATGCCCGTCGAGCCGTACGAGCTCGCGCGGATGGGCGAGCTCTCCGCTGTCGAAGCGGCCCAGGAGCGCGCCCACCAGCTCGGGGTGCCCGTCGACGACCCGGCTCAACTCGAGTGCCAGGCTGAGTCGTTGCGTCGCGGCGGGCGGAGCGTCGGCGGCGAGGAGGGCCTCGTGGGCGGTGTCCTCGGGGCCGTCGTGGTCGAGGTGGGCGGAAAACAGGCGCCGGCGCGCCTCCGGGTCCGCGATCGTGATCGTGAAGAGGCGGGCCAGGGCGGGCGGCGGTGTCCCGCCGCCGAAACCGTCGACACCCGGCGAGCGGCCGACACCCTGCGGACCGCCGATGCCCGAGATGCCCTCGGAGCCGTCGACGCCGTCGACGCCGAGATGGCGGGCGCGGAGGGCCGAGACCAGCTCCTCGGCCCCGTCCGCCGAGTCGATGAGGCGGGCCTCGACGGCCGTCGCGAGCGCGTCCCGCACGGCACGGGTACGCCGCAGCGCGAGCTCCCCGAGATCCTCCGGCAGGCCCCGGCGCAGCAGACCGTAGAACAGCTGGGGCGACCGGCCCGTGGCGGCGGCGAGCCCGGCGGCCGTGGCGAGGTGGCGGACGTGCCCCGGATCGCTGCCGGCGGCGTGCCCTAGGAACCCCGCCTCCTCGGCGCTCAGTCCGGCGGGATCGGCGCCGTCGAGCAGCGGTGCCACCGCCGCGAGGAGCCGGGCGTACTCGCTGCGCGGGTCGGCGGGCAGGGCGACGTCCAGGACCTCCTCGCGTCGGGGCGCCGGGCAGGAGACCTCGGCGGACCTGCCGTCGGGGGACGAGACCCGCACCACCAGACCGGCGGGCCCGGCCGGCGGCTCGTACTCCAGCCGGTAGCGGCCGTCGCTGCCCGTCCGGGTCTCCCCGAGCCGGTTCGTGGAGCGCAGCCGCCGGGAGACGAGCTCGACCCGGGTCCCGGCGGCTGCCCGCCGGCCGTCGTCGGAAACGGTGCCGGTGACGAGGCGCCGCACCGGTGGCGGGGCGGAGCCGGGCGGTCCGGCGGTCGCTTCGGTCATGGCGGAACTCCTCCGTGCGGTGGGGATGGTGACGGACTATGCGGTGAACAACTCGCTGGTACGCGTGAGTTGGAAGTAGCCGCCCGAAGGCGTGGCGGGCCCGGTCCGCACCGCACCGCCCGCGACCAGGACCCGGCCGTCGGCGAGGACGGCCGCGGCGAAACTGAGCCGGCCGACGGCCATCCCCGGCACCTCGGACCAGGTCCCGAAGCGCGGGTCGTAGCGCGCGGCGCTGAGGTAACCGGCCTCCCCGAGGATGTCGTTGGCGCCGCCCATGACCAGCACCTCTCCGGTGGGCAGGCACACGGCCTGGTGCAGCGCCCGGCCGCAGGGCATGTCCGCCTCCCGGCTCCACGCTCCCGTCGCGGGGTCGTAGCGCTCGGTGGTCGCGCGGCTGTACGGGTCCAGGAGGCCCTGAGAGCCGGCGTCCGGGTCGCCTCCGCCGGTGGCGAGCACCGTTCCGTCGGCCAGGGCCGTCAGCCGGTGCCCCGCGCGCGCCGCGACGAAGCTGCCCGTCGCCGACCAGCGGCCGCTCGCGGGGTCGTACCGCTCGCAGTACGCGAGTCCGGCGCCGCCCCGCCAGTCGTGGCGCGTCGTCGCCCAGCCGCCCGCGACGAGCACCCCGCCGTCGGGCAGGGCCACCGCCGGGTGGAGCGAGCGGGCGTCGAGCATCGTGCCGGTCGGGGTCCAGCGCCCCGACGCCGGGTCGAAGAGCTCGGCCGAGGCGAGGGAGCGCTCGCTGTCGCGGGAGCGGGCCGCGGTGCCGCCGGCCACGAGCACCCGGCCGTCCGGCAACCGGGTCGCGGAATGCCCGCACCGTGCCTGCCCCATCCGCCCCGCGTCCGACCAGCTCCGCTCGACCGGGTCGTACACCTCGGCGCAGTCCAGCGCCCGGGCCGGATAGCTCACCGGACCGCCGCAGCCGCCGGCGACCAGCACGCGCCCATCGGCGAGCACCGTGGTCGTGTGCGTCTGACGGGTCTCCCGCAGCGGCGCGGCCCCGGCCCACACCCCGGAGCGCGGGTCGAAGAGCGCGGTCCCGTCCTGGGCGGTGAGCCGGCCGTCGGCGCCGCCCGCGATCAGGACGCGGCCGTCCGCGAGCCGCACGGCGGAGCTCACCGCACCGAACAGGTTCCGCTCCCACGGCAGTTCGCCGGCCGGCGCCCACTGTCCTCGGCTCACGGCGTGAACACCTCCGCCGGGCCGGCCGGGACGTCCTTGTCGGCCCGGGGAGCGGCCGTGCCCGCGCGGGAGACGCCGCCCGCCGCGAGTACCCGCCCGTCGCCGAGCACGGTCGCCCCGAACGCCCAGCGGCCGGTGAGCAGGGGAGCCGCGGGCGACCAGTGCCGGGCACCGTCCGCCCAGCACAGCGTGCTCGCGAACCCCACGTCCAGACAGGCGCTTTCGGTACCCCCGAAGACCAGCACCCCGTCCGCTGCCGCCACCGCGCGGTGATAGGAGCGCCCCCACGGCAGGGGAGGACCCGGGCGCCACGCGCCGGTCGTGACGTCGTAGATCTCCGTGCTCGCCAGGCTGTACGGGCGCAAGCGGGCGTCGTCCGCGGCGCGGCCGGGTTCGCCGCCGATCGCGAGGACGGAACCGTCGGGGAGGGGTACGGCCTGGTGCACGCCGCGGGCCGCGCGCAGCGAGCCGGTCGGCTCCCAGGTCCCGCTCCCCGGGTCGTACACCTCGCACAGGCCGAGGGCAGGGCCGCCGCCGTGCCGCGTGGTGCTGACCAGCCCGCCCACGGCGAGGACGCGGCCGCCGGGCAGCGGGACCGCCAGGTGGTCCCAGCGGGCCACGGTCATGGGGCCCGTCGCCGACCAGGTCTCGTGGACCGGGTCGAAGACCTCGGCGGTGGCGAGGGTGAGCATGTCCTGGCGCGAACGGGGGCGCTGACCTCCGGCCACGAGCACCCGCCCGTCGCCGAGCACCGTCGCCGAGTGCCCGTTGCGTGCCTCCGTCATCTGCGTCGTGGCCTGCCAGGTCCCGCTGACGGGGTCGAACAGCTCGGCGTGGCCGGTCGTCGGCTGGGGAAAGGCCTGCCGCCCGGGAACGCCCCCGGCGGCCAGCGCGCGGCCGTCGGGAAGGGCGGTCAGCGAGTGCAGGCGCCGGGCCTGGACCAGGGGGCCGGTCACCGTCCATGCGCCGGGGCCGGGGCCGTACACGCCGGAGTCGTCCAGCGAGACCAGCAGGGGCCCCGCGCCACCCGCGACCAGGGCCCGGCCGTCCTTGAGGGTGACCGGCCCCTCGTACTGGCCGTGCCAGTAGACCAGGCGCATCGGCGGCTCCCCGGCGGCCGCCCAACGGCCCCCGGCGGACCGTACGGTCACGGCGTGCCGGGCCGGATCCGCCGCCGCGCCCGCTCCGCCAGCCAGTAGGTCGCGCAATTCGACTCCTTCGCACCGTGCGTCGGCCGGGACGGCCGGTCAGGGCGTGTACGTCTCGGTGGTGGCGGTGACCCGGTCCTCGCCCGGCACCGGCGCCGCCGCGCCGGAGTGGGTGAGACCGCCGACGACCAGGACCCGCCCGTCGGGCAGGGCGACCGCGGCCGGAGCCCAGCGGCCCTCGGCCATCGGGAACTCGGCCGACCAGGCGCGGGCGCCCGGGTCGTACAGCACGGCGTTCTGGAAGCCGACGGCGAGCGAGGCATCGTCCGTGCCGCCGAGCACGAGCACGGCACCGGACGTGAGCCGCACCGCCCGGTGGTGGCTGCGGCCCCACGGCATGTGGGCGTCGGCGCTCCAGGTGCCCGCCGCCGGGTCGTAGCGCTCGGTGGTCCACTGGCTGTACGGGTCGAAGGCCCAGTCGTCGTCCCGGAAGCCCCGCATGTCCCCGCCCGTGACGAGCACGCCGCCGTCAAGGAGCAAGGTGGCCTGGTGGCCCTTGCGGGCCGTGGCCAGCGTGCCGGTGGGCGTCCAGGTCGAATCCGAGGGGTGGAACAGCTCGCAGTGGCCGAGCGCCGCGTAGCTGCCCCGTCCCACCGCGAGCGCCCCGCCGACCAGGAGCACCCGGCCGTCCTCGCCGAGCCGCACCGCCGGATGTCCGAACCGGGCGTCCGTCATCGGCGCGCGCACCGGCGTCCACCGCCGGCTGTCGGGGTCGTACAACTCGGCAGACCGCAGCGTGCGCAGGGAGAGGTCGTCGCGGGCCGTGCAGCCGCCCGCGACGAGGACGCGGCCGTCCTTCAGAGCCGTCGCCGAATGCGAGAACCTGCCCTCGCCGAGTCCGCCGACAGGGATCCAGCCACCACTTCCGGGGTCGTACAGCTCGGCCGAGGCAAGCCCTGCCGGGGGCGCTCCGGGGCCCGCGCCGAGGCCGCCGACCACCAGCACCTGCCCGTTCCCCAGCCGCGTCACGGTGTGCAGCCGACGCGCCTGGTTGAGCGGTGGTGTGGAGGTCCACACGCCGGTCGAGGGGGTGAGGACCGAGCTGCTGTCGGTCGGCAGCCGCCGCCCGTCCTCGCCGCCCGCGATCAGCACGTCGTCGTTGCCGAGCACGGCCGCCGCGTCGGCCGGCTGCGCCCAGAACCCCGCGTACGGCACGTCCGATGCCGACTGCCACACGCCGGGGGTGACCCCCGCGGCCGCGGCGCGCACCGCCCCCTCCCGGAAGCCTCGAACCCGCGGCGGGCACATCCGTTCCCACACGATGCCGCACCTCATCTCGTCGGGGCGTTACTCCCCGGGCAGTCGGGCGTGGACACATGGCGTCATCCGTGCGGAGTAGGAAGAAACGATCACCCCGGCCGGCAGGCCTCGCCTGCGGCACGCCACGGGCCGCGGCGGTGCACGCGGTGCGCGGCAGATCCTCCGCAACTTCGGCCAGTTGGGCCGGCGCCGCGTCGCGCCGTGCGCGGTCCGGGCAAGTGGGCGGGAGCAGGTGGGCGGCGCACCGCGGATGCGGCGAGGAGAGCCCGCGCAGGGAGGTGGCATGGACACGGGGGCTGTGGTCGTGCTTGCGGGAATCGCGGTGTTCGGTGGCCTGCTCGCCGCCCTCGCAGGCGTCTACGGCCTGCGCGAGGCGCGCCGTGTGAGTGGCACAGGCGTCCGTGTTGAGGCCCTGGTCAAGCGACACCCGGGGCAGCCCGGCGATGAGCCGCCCACGCTGCTCCAGTTCGTGACCGAGGACGACAGGGTCATGGAAGTCACCTCCCCCGTCCGCTCGAACCGGCGCCGACCGCTCCACGACGGCGACAACATCCTGGTCACCTACGATCCGGCCGACCCACGCCACGTGGTCGTCCAGGGACGCGAACGCTTCGGCCTCGAACGGGCCTTCGCCGTCGGGGGCGTGATGGTCGTGGTGGTCTCGATGACTCTCCTCATAGTCGTGATCGCGGGTCGCTGACAGTCCGCGAACCGGTTCCCCGTTCGACGTCGGCGCGCTCGGCCGGTTCGGCAACCGAACGCGCCGCGGAAATGGCCCGGACCTCGGTCCGGGCGAGATTCCGGTAGGACTCGGTGTGCGCGGATGGGCCGCCTCGGCGGTCGCCGTCATGCCCTGACGTCCGGAACGGCCGCTGCCACGACGCGAGGGCGAGTGGCTGCGTGGGTCGAGGTGCGGAGAAAGGGGTGTGCTCTGCGACGAGAACTCCTGCCACCGCTTCGGCCGACGAAGCGAGCATCCCGAGCAGGCAAGGGCGGCGTGCCCACCCTCCTCCCGCAGACGCCGCGCATACCCTGGTGACAGGGGCAGCCACACAAGTCGGGCAAGGAGCGTGAGGGCGGCCATGGCCGAAACGCAGGACGACCGCCCCGACGTATTGGTCATCGGTGCGGGAGCCGCCGGACTGGCATGCGCGGCAGACCTCGCCACGGCCGGCCTGCGCGTGCGCGTGCTGGAAGCCGAGGACACGGTGGGCGGCCGCATCCGTACCGACCGGGTCGCGGGCTTCACCACTGACCGCGGCTTCCAAGTGTTCAACACCTCCTACCCGCAGGTCAGACGCCGCCTCGACCTGCCCGCCCTCTTCCTGCGGCCGTTCACCGCCGGTGTGTTGGTCCACACCGACGGCGGACGGCTGCGGCTCGCCGATCCCACACGGCGCCCCCGCGACGGCATCGGTCTCGTCACCGGCGGGCGGGTCAAGCCGCGCGACCTGCTTGCCTTCGGCGCCCTGTCGGCCCACGCCATGCTCGCACCCGCCTCCCGTGTGCGGGCCCGCCCCGACGTCACCACCCGTACGGCCCTGGCCGACGCTGGCTTCTCCGAGGACTTCGTCGAAACCTTCTTCCGGCCCTTCCTGTCAGGGGTCTTCCTCGAGGACTCCCTGGATACCTCCGCCCGCTTCTTCCACCTGGTCTGGCGCAGCATGCTGCGCGGCACGCTCTGCCTGCCCCGCGACGGCATCGGCGCCGTGCCGGCTCAACTCGCAGCCGGGCTGCCCCAGAGGGCCGTGCGCACCTCGTCGCCGGTCTCCGCGCTGACCCCAGGGGGAGTGGTGTTCGGCGAAGGGGAGCTGCGGGCGCCCGTGGTCGTCGTGGCCACCGGAGCCGGCGCGGCGGCACGCCTGCTGCCCGGCATCGAGCCGCCGGTGGGCCGGACCGTTACGACCCTCTACCACGCGGTCGAGCGTTCCCCCTTGCGGGAACCCACCCTGCTCGTCGATGCACGCCGCAGATTCCTGAACACATGCGTGCTGACCGAGGTCCAGCCCGGTTACTCCGACGACGGAAGGAGCCTGGTGTCGACCTCCGTGCTCGGCGCCCCGGCTCCCGCGGAAGAGGCTGCCGTGCTCACCGCGCTCGCCGAGGCGTACGGCGCGGACACCGGAACCTGGGAGCCGGTGCACCGCGTGACGGTACGCAACGCCCTGCCCGGCATGTCCCCGCCGTTGCCCCTCACTCGGACCACCCGGTTCGCCCCGGGCCGCTATGTCTGCGGGGACCACCGCGCGACGGGCTCGCTCCAGGGAGCACTGGCCTCGGGAGCGAGGGCAGCCCGCGAGGTCCTCGCCGACCTCCGGGCTCCGGGAACGTCCTGACGCACGCCGCATGCCACACGCCGCATGCCCACGTCCCGCCCCGGTCTGGTCTCACCAGCGGGTCGTTCCCGGACCGCCCTTGAACGGGCCCAGAATCTCGGCGGTGATCCAGCCGCCGTAGAAGTCACCAGGCTGGGCCACCACCCGCTCCCCGTCCACCGAGCAAAGGTCAACTTTCCCCGGGTAGAAGGCCAGGTGGCGGGCGATGCTCCGGTAATCCGGCGAAGGAGCCTCATAGCTCCAGGCCACGTCCCTGATGGTGTGCCCGGCCACGGTCAACGACCAGTACGTGGCCGAGCCCTTCCACTCGCAGACCGTTGTCGCCTCCGACCGCGACAACAGGTCGGTGCGCACATCGTCGACAGGTACGTAGAAGACCGGAGGATGACTCGTTTCCAGCACGCGTCGGCAATCCCGGGAGTCGGCGAGCGTCACGCCCCGGTGCCTGATCACCACGTGCCGCGCATCCCGCTCCACGCGCGGCGGCCGCGGATACTCCCACACCGATTCAGCCGGCAGTGGGCCATCCGTTCCCTGAGCCTCGCTCATCGCGTATGCACCTCCACCCGTTCTTCCCCGGCTTCGGCAGCAGCGGATGCAGTGAGTGTGCCAATCCTGTCTGCCGCCATGGCGGAGCGAATGCCTTCGGCCTCAGCGATGGGCGCCTGTCCCGTGTCCCTCAGACACCCGAACGAGAAAGACTTCGTCGACGAAACACCAGGCCCAGGGCTCGTCGGGGGCCAGGGACAGCACCACGGGGTGTCCCGTCCGCGCATGGTGAGCGTAGGCGTGCCGGCCTCGGGAGCTGTCGCAGCATCCGATGTTCCCGCACGTGGGGCACCACCTCAGCCGGGTCCAGGTCCAGCCGCGGGCACGGCATGGCGCGCACACCTCGTACAGCGTCCCCGGAGATGCGGGCAGCATTCCCAAGTGGGAGCACGTGCGCCCTTGCGGACGTCCTCCGTCGGGTGACACGGCCCATGAGGAGCGCGGCTGTCGCAGGCCGTCGGAGTTCTTCTCGGCGCCGGCCATCAGAGATCCCCTTCCGGCCTGGGATACGGGATACGGAGGCCCACCTCGCCGTCCAGTCCATTGCGCAGGCCCCCCCCGCAGAGGCAGAGGTAGACCTGTGTGTGGGTCATGGCCGGCCTCCCGGCTGCGCCGGGGCTGCGTCCGTGGTGGCCTGCTTGGTGGCCTCCTCGGTGGGCCGGGACAGTCTGCTGGGCCACCAGGCGCGCGGGCCGATGTCGATGACGAGGGCCGGTACCAGCAGGGAACGCACGACGAGAGTGTCGAGCAGGACGCCGAAGGCGACGATGAAGGCGATCTGGACCATGAAGGCCAGGGGGATGACCATCAGCGCGGCGAAGGTCGCGGCGAGGACGACGCCGGCCGAGGTGATCACGCCTCCGGTAGTGGTGAGACCACGCAGGACCCCCCGGCGGGTCCCCAGGGTGAGGGATTCTTCGCGGACGCGGGACATCAGAAAGATGTTGTAGTCGACGCCGAGGGCGACGAGGAACACGAAGCCGTAGAGCGGTACGGAGGCGTCCGTCCCGCTGAAGCCCAGCAGACGCTCGAAGACGAGGGCGGACACGCCCAGTGTCGCGAGGAAGTTGAGGGCGACCGTCGCCACCAGCAGGACCGGCACGAGCACGGAGCGCAACAGTGCGATCAGAATCAGCAGGATGATGCCGAGGACGACCGGGACGATCACGGTGCGGTCGCGGGCGGAGGTCTGCTGGGTGTCGTACTGCTGGGCCGTGTAGCCGCCGACCAGTGCGTCGGCTCCCTGCACCGCGTGCACGCCGTGTCGCAGCCGCTGGACCGTCTCCCGTGCGGCGTCGCTGTCGGCCGCCGCCTTGAGTGTGGCGTCCAGGCGGACGCGGCCGTCCACGACGAGCGGATCCCCCGTGCCCGGCCGGCCGCTCGCGGTGATCGGTGAGACGGTGGCGACGCCGTCCGTTGCCTCGGCCACTGCTTGTACGTCGGCCACTCGGCCGGCGTCGGTGATGATCACGGCGGGGTTGCCCGAGCCGCCGGGGAAGTGCCGGGCGAGGGTCTGTTGGGCGGCGACCGAAGGGGCGTCGTTGACGAAGATCTCGTCCAGCGGCACGCCCTTGGACGACAGGGCGGGGGAGAACCCGGCCAGCACCACGAGCAGCAGGGCCGTGGACACCCACACCCGCCGTGGTGCCCGGTCGATCACCGCGGCGACGCGGCGCCACACGCCATGGCCTTCGTCGGTGCCGTCGGTCCCGTTGGTGGGTTTGGGCGTGGCGGGCCAGTAGGCGGCTCGGCCCAGCAGGACCAGCACTGCGGGCAGGAACGTGAGGGTGGTGACGACCGAGCAGACGATGCCGATGGCGCCGACCGGTCCGAGGGCGCGGTTGTTCGTGAGATCGCTCGCCAGCAGGGCCAAGAGGCCCAGGGCCACGGTCGCCGCGCTCGCGGTGATCGCTCCGGCCGAGCGGCGCACGGCTGCTGCTGCCGCCTTCACACGGTCGCCCTGTCGGGTGAGTTCCTCGCGGAAGCGCGCTGCCAGGAGGAGGGCGTAGTCGGTCGCCGCCCCGATCACCAGGATCGACAGGATCCCCTGGACCTGGCCGTCCACGCGGACGACACCCCGGTCGGCCAGTGCGTAGACCAACGCGCAGGCCAGGCCGAGGGCGAACACCGCGCTGACGATGATCACGAGGGGCAGCAGCACGCTGCGGTAGACCAGCAGCAGGATCAGCAACACTGCCCCGAGCGCCACGCCGACCAGCAGCCCGTCGATGCCGGCGAACGCGTCGGACAGATCCGCCTGGCTGGCCGCGGGGCCGGCGATCCGGACCGAGGTGCCGGGAACCCGCTCCGCCGTCTGCCGCACCTCTTCCAGGACGGCCGGGATCTCCTCGCCCAGGTGGGTGGCGAGCGGCACGACGGCCTGGATCGCCTGGCCGTCACCGGAAACGATGGCCGGGGAAGGCGGAGCGGCGATCCCAGGACGGTCGGCAAGGCCGCTGACCGCCAGAGTGGCAGCCTCCTGCTGTCGGGCCGTCACCCGGCCGCCGTCCGCTGTCCAGACGACGATGGCGGGGATGGACGGCGACGTCTCGAACGCCTTCCGGGCTTCGAGGACCTGCGTCGACTCGGCATTGCGCGGCAGGAACGCCGCCTGGTCGTTCGTGGCGACCTCGCCCAGCTTCCCCGCGTACGGTCCGAGCGTCCCGCCGATGCCGAGCCAAACGATCACAAGCACGAGTGGCACGATCCAGCGGGCCCAGCGTGGTGTGTTCTTCAATGCGAGCCCCTTGATCACGACATTTAAGTCAGCCGTAAAGAATGTCAATCATCGAGAGATCATATGCTGAGGTCATGCGTGACACGGACAACCCCTCACTCCCACTTCCGGCCGATGACCCGATCGGGTTGCAGTCCTTCGCCGTTCTGCTGCGCCGGATGAACGCCGAGTTCAATCGCATCGCGCAGGAGTTCGCTCATGCGCAGGGCCTCCACCTCACCGACGTGCAGGCGCTCATCGCCGTGCTGGACGCGGACGCGGGCGCGGATTCCGAAGACGCCAGCCCCATGACACCCGGCCGGCTGCGCAAGCAGATGAACCTCACCTCCGGCGCCATGACCGCCTGCCTGGACCGACTGGAGAAGGCCGGCCACATCCACCGCGTCAGGGCGGCCGACGACCGCCGCGTGGTCCATCTCCACTACGCCCAGGCGGCCAAGCAGGTCGCCCGTGACTACTTCCGCCCGCTGGCGCACGGCACGGACGCCGCCCGAGCCGGCTTCACCCAGGACGAGCTCCACGTGGTGGTGCGCTTCCTCGCGGAGATGAACCGGCAACTCACCCTCGTACGAAGGTGAGACCCCAACCGGCTTGCGCGAGAGACGCGGAGGCGGTCCCGCCGGCCGGATGCAGGTGGGCCCGGGCAGCCTGCTGCTGCCCGGGCCCACACGGGGGTGGGGAGGCGCGCTCCCCGGCCTGCTAAGCCGCCTGGCCCCGGCGTACGAGACCGACGACGACGTCCACCACCAGGAACGCGAGCAGGGTCACGCCCAGCACCGGCAGGGCCCAGCCCAGGGCGGCCACCGCCGGCACCCCCACCACGAGGACGGGCAGCGGGAGGCCGCGCCAGGTGCCGCGTGCCGGGGCCTTGCCCATCGCGGCCCTTCTGTCCTCACGGGTGGGCCGGCGCAGCCACCACATGCGGTAGCCCCACAGCGTCACCAGGATCAGGCCGAGCGCGATGACGGCAAGAACGATCTGGTTGACGATGCCGAAGAGCACGCCCATGTGGCCCTGCACGCCGAGCTTGCTGAGCTTGGCCAGCAGCGGGTGGTCCGCCCACCGGGTGTGGGAGGTGACCTCGCCCTTTCCTGCGTCGACGGCGACTCGGTCGTAGTGCACCGGCCAGACGTTGTCGGTCTGCGCCACCACCCAGGTGCTGGAGGCGTCTGCGGGAGGGGTCACGTCGACGCCGCCGCCCAGACCGGCCTCGCGGGCGGTGGCCAGTGCCGCGTCGAAGGCGGCCGGATCGGGGTCGGCAGGCTTCTCGCCGCCGCCGTGCGCCTCGTGGTCCGCGTGCTCGCCGCCCTCGCTTTCGGCCGGCGGCTGGGCGCCGGGTAGCAGGGTGTCGAGTTCCGGGGCGTGGCCCTTGGCGGCGTCCAGCAGCTGCCCGAAGCGCTCGCCGGAGTAGTGGGACCAGGTCAGGCCGGTGGCGCTCAGGAAGAACAGGCCGAGGGCGAGCCAGACACCGGTCGCCGCGTGGAAGCTGCGGGTCCGCCGGACGCCACGGGCGGCGCCGCGGTCGGGCAGCAGGACTCCCCGCGCCGACTTGGCGCGCTGCCCGCGGGCGCGGCCGATCCACAGGACGAGGCCGCCCGCGACGATCACCCAGAGCCAGCTGGCCGCGACCTCGGAGTACAGGCGGCCGGTCTCGCCCAGGTGCAGGTTGCGGTGGAGATCGTCGAGCCAGGTGGTCAGCGGAGTCGATCCGTACCAGGTGGTGAGCTCGCCGTGCACCTTCGCGGTGTACGGGTCGACGAAAACGGTGCGCTGCTTCTCGCCGAGCTCGGGAAGGCTCAGCACCACGCGGGTGGTGTCCTCGGGACCGGCCGGGGTGCTGACGGAGGCGAGGGTGCCCTCCGGGTGCGCGGCGCGGGCCGCGGAGATCTGCTCGGACAGCGGGCGCGGCTGCTCGCCGACCTGCTCGACGCGCAGCTGGTCGCCGTAGACGAGCTGGTCCAGCTGTGGGGTGAAGGTGTAGATCAGGCCGGTGAGCGCGGCGACGAGGAGGAACGGGGCGATGAACACCCCGGCGTAGAAGTGCAGCCGGACCAGCAGGGCACGTACTCCCTGCCAGGAGCGTCCGGACGGCTCTTCCGGTGAGGGCGTGGTCGGTCCATGCGGGTCTTGCTCGGTGGTCGAAGTCATGTGGGTTCCCCAATGGGTACGCGCTGCCCCGCAGGGTGCGCGTACGACGAAGCCGACAGGTGAGGGGAGCCGCCGCGAAGGCGGGTGTCGCGATCGCGTGCGAGCGATCAGGCGGACATCACCGGGGGAGGGCCACGCCGGGGCCGGCAGCGGGTGAGGAGCACGTCGGGACGGACGTGGAGGGGGGCGTCAGGGAGCGGCAGTCGGCGCTCGGCCGGTACGGGCAGGGGCGCTGCTCGGCGAAGGCGAAGGCGGAGGCGGGGGCGGAGCAGAGAGCCCAGCCGCCGCAGGACTCGCTCCCCGTAGACGACGCACAGGACCGTACCGAACGTCGCCAGGGCGTGGGCGAGCGTCATCGTGGTGGTCATCGCATGCCCGGAGCCCGGGTGCGTCATCGCCGCCGCACTCATGGCTTCATGGGCGCCCGGTGGCGCGTGACCGGCCATGGCCTGCCGGCCGCCCATGCCGTCGGACATCGAGGCCATGGCCGGCAGTGGGCTGCCGCCCGGCATCGACAGGCGGTGGAAGGCCAGGTGAAGGACGAACTGGGTGGCGCCCAGCACCAGGGTGGTCACGTCGAAGCGTCGTCGGCGCCCACCGAAGAGGAGCGTGCCCAGAACGGTCAGGCCGGCGAACACGAGAGCCAGGTCGCCGGCTCCGGGCAGCCGCCCCCCGGCCGCGATATGGCCGGCCGCGCCCAGGGACAGGCAGGCGGAAGCGCAGAGCAGACCCCTCGAGGTCCGCCTCAGCCATCTGTCCGGTCCGCGCACCGGCACAACTTATCCAGCGCTTACAGGCTGCGGGACGACCCGTGTACGGGGCACGCTGCCGACCCGGTGGCCGGAATCACAGGGCGAATGAATCAGGCACAAAGGGCATCACGGGGCAGGGCGGCGCACGCAGCGTGGTGGGTGAAGCCGGGCCGGACGGTGCCGTGGCTGCGACCACCGTCCGGCCCGGAGCCTTCAGGCGACCGCGCTCACGGCCTGCCCGTGTTCGTGCTCGCAGGCGTCGTCGATCCCGTACGTCTCCCAGTCCGGGAACTCGTCCACCGCGGGCACGGCTTCGCCGGGGCTGAGGAGGCAGGCGTTGAGGGCCGCCCGCAGTGCGTCGCCGCGCAGGCCCGTGCCGATGAAGACGAGCTCCTGGCCCTGCGGGGTGTCCGGTCCGCGGGCGCCCGAGGGCTCGAAGCGGGCGACGGCGCCGGCCTGGGACCAGAGGCCGGTCACGCGGGGGCGGCTGGCGAGCCGGAAGAAGCCCTTGGAGCGCAGGATCTGTCCGAAGGTGCCGCTGTCGAGGCCCTTGGTCACGAAGGTCCACAGCCGGCCGGGGTGGAAGGGGAGGTCGGCGCGGAACACGAGTGAGGAGATTCCGTACTCCTCGGTTTCCGGGACGTGGTCGCCGTTGAGCTCCTTGACCCAGCCCGGGGCCTGCTGAGCACGCTCGACGTCGAACAGCCCGGTGCCCAGTACCTGTTCGAGCATCACCTGGCCGCGGACGGCGGGAACGATCCTGGCCTCGGGGTTCAGCCGCGAGAGCGTCGCGCGCAGCCTGGAGGCGTCGGTCGGCCCGACCAGGTCGAGTTTGTTGAGGACGATGACGTCCGCGAACTCGATCTGGTCCATGAGGAGGTCGCTGACGGTGCGTTCGTCGTCCTCGTACTGGTCGAGGCCGCGGGCGGTGAGTTCGTCGCCGCCGGCGAGTTCCGGCAGGAAGTTCGCGGCGTCCACGACGGTGACCATGGTGTCGAGGCGGGCGAGATCGCCCAGGGTGGCGCCGTCGTCGCGCGGGAACGAGAACGTCGCCGCCACGGGCATCGGCTCGGAGATTCCGCTGGACTCGATGAGGAGGTAGTCGAAGCGCCCTTCGCGGGCCAGCCGGTCGACCTCCTCCAGTAGGTCGTCGCGCAGGGTGCAGCAGATGCACCCGTTGGTCATCTCGACCAGTCGCTCCTCGGTGCGCGACAGCGCCGCCTCTCCGCCGCGGACGAGCGCGGCGTCGATGTTGACCTCGCTCATGTCGTTGACGATGACCGCGACGCGCAGGCCCTCGCGGTTGCCGAGCACGTGGTTGAGCAGGGTGGTCTTGCCGGCTCCGAGGAACCCGGACAGGACGGTGACCGGGAGCGCAGTGTCGGTCGGGCGTGCCACCGGTTCAGCCTTCGGGGCGCAGCAGGCCGCGTTCGTACGCCTTCACCAGCCGCTGGGGAACCTGGTACACGGAGCCGTCGACCGTGATCGGGACGAGCTGCGGCGTCGTGGCCTTCCACTGGGCCCGGCGGTGGCGGGTGTTGCTGCGGGACATCTTCCGCTTGGGGACGGCCATGGGGATCTCCTGTGAGGTATCGAAGTGCTCGGCGCGAGCCTACATGAAAATGACGACCATTTTCAATTACCGAAGAGGTGGTGGCCGGAGGTGCGTGGATCTTCGCCGGCCCTCAGTCCGCGCCGGCGTCCGGTGTCTGCTGCCGCCTGGGCACCCCACCGGGCGCGTGTGGTGGGGTGCGCGTCGCGGCTGCGACGTCATTGGGCTCGGATCACCAGGAGGACTTGGTCACTCCCGGAAGGAATCCGGCGTGCGCCTGCCGGCGGGCGCGAACCCGGGAGAGTCCGAACTTGCGGAGGTAGCCGCGGGGGCGGCCGTCCACGCTGTCGCGGTTGCGTATGCGCGTGGCACTGGCGTCGCGGGGCTGTCGTCGCAGCTCCGCAACGGCGGCCTGCCGTTCGGCATCGGCGGACGACGGGCTGCCGATGATCGCCTTCAGCTCGGCTCGCCGGGCTGCGTACCGTTCGACGATCGCCTTTCGCTTCTCGTTCTGCGCGATCTTGCTCTTCTTCGCCATCAGACCTTCCCTCCGCGCGCCCGCACTCGGGCCACGGCCGCTTCGATGCCGATCGAGTCCACCGTCTTGATCGCCTTGGCACTCAGGGTCAGGCGGACGGTGCGGCCCTCGCCGGGCAGCCAGTAACGCTTCCTCTGGATGTTCGGGTCGAAGCGGCGTGACGTGCGCCGGTGGGAGTGGGAGATGTTGTTGCCGAACCCGGGCTTGGCGCCGGTCAGTTGGCAGTGGGCGGACATGGTGGGGACCTGCCTTTCTCTGGCTACCGCTTATTGGTAATGGAAACCATATCCACATACTAGCCTCATGGTCCGTCCGGCCCCGCCGCGTGTGTGGAGTGGGGGATGGGTGGGGACTATGGAGACGGCTGCATACCGCGGCCCGTGTGGCACGTCGAGAAGGATGCGCACTGATGGCAACGGGCACTGTGAAGTGGTTCAACTCGGAGAAGGGTTTCGGCTTCATCCAGCAGGACGACGGCGGTCCGGACGTGTTCGTCCACTTCTCCGCCATCCAGACGACAGGCTTCAAGGAGCTGGCCGAGGGCGCGTCGGTCGAGTACGACGTCACCCAGGGCCCGAAGGGCCCCCAAGCCGAGAACGTGGTGCCGCTCCGCTGACAGAGCTCAACGGGAACACCCGCGCCCGCCGGCTGGGCCTGGTGAGGGCGGCGGAGTTGGACGCGACGCCGCGGAGGCGTTGTTGCAGGTAAGGCTTGAAACGAATCAGCCCCGGGATCCGACGGCTCCTGGACGGGCTCGGACAGGCGGTCTCGGCGTCTTTGTGCCCGCAGCGCGGCCCGGCTCGCACGTACCGGCAGGTAGCTGGCGAGCCGGGCGCCGGCCCTGTCGGCGACGGCCGGTCCGATCGCCTGGGTGCGGCTTCGGTACGGCGTCGTCAGGTGTTCCACCTGCTCCGCGACGGTCCGGCGTGATCGGTGCAGACGCTGAGAAGTTTCGGTGACCTGGCCCCGCGATAGTGATGTTGACGCTCGCAACATTGCGCCTGGTCACGAGTGTCCAGTGTGGGTTCCTTGCCCGCCGGTACTTCCACTCTCCCGCTGACGCAGAGTCATGGCAGCTGCCTGAGGATGGAATCAGGGCCGGACTGACCGAGGGCACCGCCGAGGAATTGGTGCGAGCCGGACAACGGCGAGACATGGCCGAATGGCTCCGACTGCTCCTGTGGTCCTGGTGCAGTGGTTGCCGGTGCTCGATAAACGCTCGCTGCGTAGAGGGCGATCCTCTACGTTGAGCCGGAGCGGGACGGCGCGCATTCCCGCAGGCTGCGGTGCCGTGGCAGAGCGGTCCATTGCGATCGCCGTGGGCGAGGTCCCGTTCACGGCGACTGACGGAGACGGGGCGGGCCTGCCCCCATCTGTCCGCGGGTTCAAATCCCGTCGGTACCGCAGCCGCCCTGGAAGTGTGTCCGGAGCACGCGCTGCGACGTCGATCCAGATCCACAGCTGTCCGGGCCTTCCGGCGTGGTCAGAACCGATGCCCAGTCACTGCGCGACGACGCATACCAACGGATGTGAGGCAGGACCGTTCCTCGACGGAACCGCGTCCTTGAGCCCGTCCCCGGGCGTGGAAGAGGCCCGTGCCCTTCGGGAGGTTGACCTCCTGTGGGGCATCCCTCAGTCCCGTTCGGCCGTGCGGGCGCGCTCACAGCCGGTCAATTGTGGATGGATCCCGGTCAATCAGGGGTGCGGTTTTCGGCCGCGTGGTCGGATGTTCCCTTCTGTGGGATCCGGCGAGTGCGAGGCAGCATGGCAGCGACGACCGAAGAGCCCTTCAGGGCTCTGCTGGAAGCGGCACCGGACGCGATGGTCATCGTGGACGACGCCGGGGTGATCCGTCTGGTGAACGCTCAGACCGAAGCCCTGTTCGGCTACCCGCGCGAGGAACTCCTGGGGCACTCCATCGACGTCCTGGTGCCCGAGCGCTTCCGCGGCCAGCACCCCGGCCATCGGATCGGCTACGCGGCCAGCCGCCAGGTGCGCCCGATGGGAGCGGGTCTGGAACTGTACGGGCTGCGCCGGGACGGGCGCGAGTTCCCCGTGGAGATCAGCCTGAGCCCGCTGGAGACTCCTGTAGGCCTGCTGATTTCGGCGGCCGTACGGGACGTCAGCGAGCGCAGGGCCGCCGACGCGCGCTTCCGGGCCTTGCTGGAGTCGGCGCCCGACGCGATGGTGATCGTCGACGAGAGGGGCACCATCCAGCTGGTCAATGCCCAGACCGAGGCGCTCTTCGGATATGCCCGCGAGGACCTGCTGGGGCGGGCCGTCGAGGTCCTCGTACCCCACCGGTTCCGCGGCGGTCACGCCGACTTCCGGGAGGGCTACTTCGTCAACCGGCAGGTCAGGCCCATGGGCGCGGGCCTGGAGCTGCACGGGCTGCGCCGGGACGGGGGCGAGTTCCCGGTCGAGATCAGTCTCAGCCCCCTGGAGACCCCTGACGGTACCCTTGTCTCCGCGGCCATTCGTGACGTCACCGAACGCAAGGCCGCCGAGGAGACGCTCGCCCGGCTCTACGAGCAGCAGCGTCATGTCGCCCTCACCCTCCAGCGCAGTCTCATGGGCTCGCCGCCCGACGTGCCGGGGATGCCGACGGCCAGCCGCTACTTCCCGGCCCGGCAGGGCGCCGGGGTGGGTGGCGACTGGTTCGACCTGATCCCTCTGGGGGGTGGCCGTGTCGGAGTCATGATCGGCGATGTGATGGGGCGCGGCCTGGATGCCGCCGCTGTCATGGGGCAGCTGCGATCCGCCTCCCACGCCCTGGCCAAGACCGGGATGCCGCCCTGGCAGCTGATGCGCGCCCTCGACGCCGTGGTGAGCGAACTCCCGGACCAGTTCGTCACCTGTTGCTACCTCGTCGTCGACGCCGACGCGGCCGAGGTCACCGTCTGTTCGGCCGGACACCTGCCCGTCCTGCTGGCCGGTCCCGGGGGAGAGGTGACCCGGCTCCCGGCGGACGTGAGCGTCCCGCTCGGGGTCGGCGAGGTACCCCACCACGAGAGCCGGCACAGAGTCGCACCCGGATCGGTGCTGGCGCTGTACACGGACGGGCTCGTGGAGACCCCGGGCAGCGACATCGAAGGGCAGGTCGACGGGCTCGCCGCTGTGCTGGAGAAGGGCCTCGCGACGACAGGATGCCTGGAAGCGGCAGCCGACCTGCTGCTGAGTGAGCTTCTTCCGGACGTAGACGACAATTCGGACGACGTTACCCTCCTGATCGTGCGTATCCCGGAGATCCCGGCCACTTCGCGGACCGTGGTCCTGGACGCCGATCCGAAGAGCGTGGGTGAAGGCCGCCGGTTCCTGAGATCCACCCTGGCCGCGTGGGGCAAGGACGACGAACAGCTGCGAGAGACGGCCTGTCTGCTGGTCTCCGAGCTCCTTTCCAACGCGGTGCGCCACGGCCGTGGCCCGCTCCGGCTCCGGCTGCGGCAGGCCGGACGGGAGCTGGGGGTAGAGGTCTGCGACGGGAGCCCGGTGCTTCCCCAAGCCCGCTTTGCCGCCCCGGAAGCGGAATCGGGCCGAGGCCTGCTCCTCGTCGACTCCCTCGCCAGCTCCTGGGGCACCCTCCCGACGGCGGAGGGCAAGGCCGTTTGGTTCGCCCTGCCGTTGCCCACCCCGCGTCGCTGACGGGGGTGTCGGCCGCCGGACGTGCGCTGAGCATGGCCGGTACTGGTTCGCGTGCGTGTCGGTGCCGTGGGTACGAGCTCCAGACGTCGTTCGGCCCGGCCGACGATCGGGCCGAGGAGCCCCGAAACCCGCAGCGTGAACTTGCCCTCGATCCGTCCGCAGCAGCAGGCGCCACCGCCCACGGCTACCCCTACCGGGAATCAGGCAGCGACGAGCTCCTGCTCGCGGTCCGGCGTTTTGACCTTGGGCTTCTTGTTCGGCAGCGAGAGCCGGAAGACCTTGTGCCACGCGGAGAACACCTGCTTGGGGAGCGGCCCGGTGACGTACTCCAGCTCGTACTTCTCGAACAGCGCGCGCACCTTCACCGCGACCTCGGCGTACCGGTTGCTCGGCAGGTCCGGGAACAGGTGGTGCTCGATCTGGTGCGACAGGTTGCCGGTCATGAAGTGCATGGCCCTGCTGCCGCTGATGTTCGCCGAGCCCATCATCTGGCGCAGGTACCACTGGCCGCGCGTCTCGCCCTTGATCGACCGGCGCTCGAAGACCTGCACGCCCTCGGGGAAGTGCCCGCACATGATCACCGAATGGGTCCAGATGTTGCGGACCAGGTTCGCGGTGAAGGTGGCGGCGAGCGTGGGGAGGAACGAGGGGCCCGACAGCAGCGGGTGGATCACGTAGTCCTTGAGCACCTGCTTGCGGATCTTGCGGCCCACGGCCTTGGCCCGCGCACGGAACTCCGGGTTCTTGCGGCGGCGCTTGTGCAGGTTCTTGCCGAGCTCCAGGTCGTACGCCGCGATGCCGTACTCGAAGAAGCAGGCGTTGAGGAAGTTCCACAGCGGCTGGCCTAGGTGGAACGGGTGCCACCTCTGGTCCTCGTCGACGCGCATGATGCCGTAGCCGAGGTCGTTGTCCTTGCCGATCACGTTGGTGTAGGTGTGGTGCAGCTCGTTGTGCGAGTGCTTCCACTGGTCGGACGGCGAGACGTGGTCCCACTCCCAGGTGGTGGAGTGAATCTTCGGGTCTCGCATCCAGTCCCACTGGCCGTGCAGGATGTTGTGGCCGATCTCCATGTTGTCCATGATCTTCGCCACGGACAGACCGGCGGTGCCGATCAGCCACGCGGGCGGGAAGATCGAGAACAGCAGCACACCCCGGCTGACCAGCTCGAGCTTGCGCTGCGCCGAGATGACCTTGCGGATGTAGCCGGCGTCCTTCTCACCTCGGCTGGCGATCACCTCATCGCGGATCGCGTCCAGCTCGCGGCCGAGCTCCTCGATCTGCTCCGCGGTCAGGTGGGCGGTGGGGTCGATGGCGGTCAAGGTGCTCCTACCGTTCGATGTCGCAAGGGCCCGCCGCGGCGGACACGCAGGTCTGGATGAGGACGCCCGGCTCGGCCTCGGTGATCTCCCCGGTGCGCAGGTCGCGGACGGCGCCCGCCTTGAGCGGCGTGACGCAGCCGAAGCAGATGCCCATACGGCACCCGGACGGCATGAGCACGCCGGCCTCCTCGCCGACGTCCAGCAACGGCGTGGCGCCGTCCGCGTCGACGGTCTTGCCGGTGGCGCTGAACGTGACCTCCCCGCCATCACCGGCGACGACGATGCCGGCGCGGAAGCGTTCGGTGTGCAGGCGCTCTTGTACGCCGTGCTCGGTCCAGTGCTCTTCGGCGGCGTCGAGCAGGCCCGCGGGCCCGCAGGCCCAGGTCTCGCGCTCGGCCCAGTCGGGCACGAGTTCGTCGAGACGGGCGATGTCGAGCATGCCGTCCGTGTCGGTGTGCACCTCGATGAGCCGCAGCTTCTTGTCCGCGACCAGGTCGTGCAGCTCGCTGCGGAAGATCACGTCTTGCGGCCGTGGCGCGCTGTGGACCATGACGACGTCGTCGAACTCGATGTCGCGCAGCATGCCCATCACAGGCGTGATGCCGCTGCCGGCCGTCAGGTAGAGCACCTTGGCGGGCTTGGGCTGCGGCAGCACGAAGTCACCGGTCGGCTGGTCGAGCTGGATCAGCGTGCCCGGTTTCGCACTGCGGACCAGGTGGTTGCTGGCCTTGCCGTCCGGGATCGCCTTCACGGTGATCGTGACGAGGCCGTCCCGGCGGTTCGTCGGTGAGGTGATGGAGTAGGCGCGCCACAGGCGCACCCCGTCCACGTCGACCCCGATCCGCACGTACTGACCGGCCGTGTGGCCGCGCCAGCCCCGTCCCGGCCTGATCACGATGGTCGCGGCGTCCCCCGTCTCGGGGTGCACGGCCTCGATGCGCCCACGCAGGTCAGCGCCCGCACGCAGCGGGCTGACCAGGTCGAGGTAGTCCGACGGCAACAGCGGCGTCGTGATCATCTCCAGCAGTTTCCACGCACTACTGCGGAGGGTTGTACTCGTCATGACCCCAGCTTGATGCGCCTCAAGGCGTAAAGTCCTGACCGCAAGACGTAAATTTGGCCGGCCGAATTGTTCGCAGGGAATAAAACATGAGCCATCCAATACGGAGAGTCACCGAACTGGCCCTGGATCAGACAACGGTCACCGCACTTAGGGCCGCGCTGAAGACCACCGCCGACGAGGTCGTCCAGGCGATCATCGACGAGGTCCCTCCCTACGCCAACGCCCTTTCCGGCCGCATGGGCGTCACCATCCGCCGAGCGGTCCGCACCGCCCTGGGGCACTACCTGGACCTCGCGAGCGGGAACGCCACAGGCGGCGACGCCGGTGACGCAGCCTACGAGCTGGGCCGCGGCGAGGTGCGCGACGGGCGTTCGATGGATGCCCTGCTCAGCGCCTACCGCGTCGGCGCCCGCGTGGCTTGGCGATGCCTGGCAGCGGGTGCCGTACCCGCAGGTCTGCCTGCCGCCGAGGTCGCCAAGTTCGCCGAGCTGACCTTCGCCTACATCGACGAGCTCTCCGCCGCGAGCGCCGCGGGCCACGCCGACGAACTGGCCGCCCGGGGCCGGGACCACGAGCGCCACCTGGAACACCTGGCCCGCGACCTCCTCGCCGGCGCGAGCCCGGACGTGCTGCTGGCCTCTGTTCAACGGGCCAGGTGGCAGCCTCCGGTTTCGCTGACCGCCGTCTTGCTGCCCGCCGCCCAGGCCCGGCCTGCCTACCGCGCGCTCGACCCGAGCACCCTCGTCCTCGACGATCTGCCGGACGCCTTCGGTGTGCTGCTCGTCCCCGATGCCGACCGGTCACATCTCTTGCGGCAGCTAACCGAGCGCACCGCCGTGGTCGGCCCGGCCCGGCCATGGACTCGTGCATCCGCCTCGTACGCACGAGCCGCACGCGCGCGCTCCCTCTCCTCCGATATCCGCGACACCGAGGAGCACCTGCCCGAGCTGGTGCTGAGCGCCGACGTGGACGCGTTCGCAGACCTGCGGGCCCGAGCCCTCGCACCGTTGCGGACCTTGCCCGTCACGACCGCACGGCGGCTGGAGGAGACGTTGCGGGCGTGGCTGCTGCACCAGGGCAGGCGGGACGAGGTGGCGGCGGCGTTGTTCGTCCATCCCCAGACCGTCCGGTACCGGATGTCGCAGCTGCGGGAGCTGTTTCCGGACCTCGCATCGCCACACCGGGTCCTCGAGCTGACGCTGGCGGTCGGTCTACGGGTCAGCTGACGCGTACCTCGACCGTCCGCGACCGAGTCCGCGAGACCGCATCAGCCAGGGCGTGCAACCCGCCCGGTGAGCCGGGCCTGGTCCGCGACTGGTCCGGTCCTTCGGCGGCTCGCGCGTCGTCCACTCGCTGGTGCCGGGTGCGGTGCCGGGTCCCCTGACTGCATTGGCGTGCCCGAGGTTGCTTGTGAATGTGTAGGGATGGTGAGTTTCGGACATACCTGTAGTCATCGGTCCCCGGAGGCGTCGTCCCTTGGGATGGGCTGGCTCCACCGCGATGTAAGTTCTTCGCCTGTAGGCGCCAAAGAGAGCTATTCATGCGGCCGTTGCCGTGATATGACCTTCAATTCTCTTGATCCACTGCCGCGATGGCGCAACAACGACCGAAAGTGACCTGTTTGCTTTGACTCCTGATCGGTCTGCGGTGAAGGTCTGGCGCATGTCCCCTTCGTCCCAGGCCGCTTCCGGCGGTCTGTTCCGTGTGCGTGATTTCCGCTTCCTGCTCGCCGGAGCCGCGGCCGGGCAGGTGGGTGCCCAGGTCACGCTCGTCGCACTGCCTCTGGTGGCCGTGCTCGAACTCAAGGCTCCCGCCTTCCAAGTGGGACTGCTCACCGCGGCCGAGACCGCCGCGTTCCTGCTGATCGGGCTGCCCGCGGGAGCCTGGGTCGACCGGATGCGCAAGCTGTCGCTGATGGTCCGCGCCAACGTCGTGCGCTCCCTGGCCATGGCCAGCGTCCCGCTTGCCGGAGTGGCGGGCATCCTGACCATGGCGCAGCTGTACGTCGTCGCCCTGGTGGTGGGCGTCGCCACCGTCTTCTTCGACGTGGCCCACCAGAGCTATCTGCCCCGGCTCCTGCCCAGGGAGCACCTGGTGCAGGGCAACGGGGCCCTGGAGACGGTGCGTTCCTCGGCGCAGGTGACCGGCCCCGGCCTCGGAGGCGGACTCGTTCAGCTCGTCGGGGCGCATCTGGCGATCCTGGTCGACGCCATCGGCTACGCCGTCTCCGCCCTGTTCCTCCTGGCCATCCGCCGCCCTGAGAGCACGCCCGAACCCGTTCCCGGCGCATCGTTGCGCAAGGAGGTGGGCGAAGGGCTGCGCTTCGTCCTCGGTCACCCGCTGCTGCGCGTCATCGCGGTCACCACCGGTCTCGGCAACTTCTTCACCGCCATGCTGATGGCCACACAGACCGTGTTCCTGGTGAGGGTCCTCGGTCTGGTGCCCACCGCGGTCGGCGTGATGCTCTCGGCCTCCGCCGTCGGCGGACTCGCCGGCGCGCTCTGCGCGGGCCGGCTGGCCCGCCGGTTCGGGCAGGCACGCATCATCTGGCTGTCCGCCCTGGCCACCGGGCCGTTCGCGCTGCTCTGGCCGCTCTCCGGCAAGGGCGCCGCCGCCGCGCTCTTCGCCCTCGCCTCCGCCGCCGTCTTCTTCGGTGCCGTCGTGTACAACGTCGCCCAGGTGAGCTTCCGCCAGAGTCTGTGCCCGCCCCGCCTGCTGGGGCGAATGAACGCCACGCTGCGTTTCCTGATGTGGGGCACCCTGCCGATCGGCGCGCTCGTCGGCGGCGCCGTCGCCGAGGCGTCCGGGGCCCGTGCCGCGCTGTGGATCTGCGCCATCGGCTTCCTCGCCGTGCCCCTGCCGCTGCTGCTCTCCCCGCTGCGCCGGATGCGCGAACTCCCCGAGGGCGTCCACTCCGAGGGTGACGACCAGCAGGACGCCGCGTCCGATCGCGACGAGTCCGTCCCCGTCTCCTGACCCCTGGCGCCCGCCGTAGCTCCCGACAACTCCGGCGTGCTGTAGGCGCGTTCACGCCCATCGCGCCGAGACTGTCTTCCCGAGAGAGGACCACGTGCTCCCCAGCATCACCGGCCAGTATCTGGCCCGCTACCAGCGCCTCGGCGCGGGTGACCCGGACTTCGCGCTGCTGCCCGCCACCGGGGCCCAGCGGCGCTTCCTGCTCGTACGCTCCCTCGATCCCGCCGGCAAGGCGGACATCGTCCCGATGTTCTTCGCGTTCCCGCGCGGCACCGTCGAACCGGCACGGCTGCGTGCAGCCGCCAACCACCTGGCCGCCCGCCACCCCGTCCTGCGCTCCCGGCCGTGCGTCGTACGTGGAACGCCCGTGCTGCGACCGGAACCGGCCGACGTACCGCTGGACCACGTGGACGGCGCGCCCGGCGAGAGCGCCGAGGACGCACTGCGCCGTACGCTCGAGGACTGGGCCGCACAGGGCCCGCCGCTGCGGCTGTTCCTCGCCCACGACGCCTCGTACCCCGAGGAGGAAATCCTCGCGGTCGTCCTGGACCACACCGCCTGCGACGGCCAGTCCCTCGCCCGCATCGTCGGGGAACTCGGCGCCGCCTACCGCGACCGCCTCGGCCCCGACGACCTGTCGCCCGCCGAGGCCGCCGCCGAACTCGCCGCCTACCGGGACGTCGTCCTGCGCCAGCTCGACTCCGAGGACCGCGCCGCCTCCCCCCGGGCACTCGCGTACTGGGGAGAACGGCTGCGCACGGTTCACGAGCAGGCCCCGCTGCCCGGTACGCGCCCCATACCCGCCGGACTCCCCAGCGGCGCGGCCGAGTGGAAGGCCCCGGCACCCGCCGGCGGCGTGCCCTTCCCGGCGCTGCTCGACGCCTGCCGGGCGGCGGCCACCGTGCTGTACGGCACGGGGCCGGTGCCTCCCATCGGCTACCCGTGGGGCGGCCGCCCGGCCGGCGCGGCCCCGGTGCTCGGCTGCTTCCTCAACACCGTCGTCCACCCTGCCGACACCGGCAGCGCCACGTCACCGGAAGCCACGGCCGCCGGCTGGTGGGACGACCTGGACCGTGCCGACACCCCGTTCGACGAGGTGGTACGGGCGGCCCGCGCGGGCGGCTCCGCCTGGTCCGGCAGGCTGGACGGCCTGCTCACCGTGGACGACGCCCGCAGCCGCGATCCCCTCCGGCTCGGCGCGACCACCGGCCGCGAGGTTCACGTCGGCGGCCGACAGGTCCGTGCCCCGTTCGCGGTGTCCGCCACTCAGGGACCCGAACTCCACCTCCGCATGGTGTGGGACCGCACGGTCCTCACCGACGACGCGGCCGAGGACGCCTTCGCGGCCCTGTGCCGCGCGCTGCCCGCCGAGCCGACGCGGTAGTGCCCCGCAGACGCGGCCGTACGGCTGCGTCCCCTGCGAACCGAACCCCCAGAATCCGGCCGTGCCGCGCGATCCGCGGACCGGCCGGCGCCCCGCCGTGCGGGCGCACGACCGTGTGCCGCACCAACCGACCCGCCAACCCAAGGGATCGCCCATGCTCCCCCTCTCCTCCTCGCAGGAGATCGTCTGGCTGCACGAAGAAGTGCAGCCGGGCAGTCGTGCCTACAACTTCACCGCCTCCCTCGACCTCTGGGGCACCCTCGACGTCGACGCGCTGCGCAGCGGCCTCACCGCCACGCTCGCCCGCCACACCGGCCTGCGGCTCGAACTCGTGCCCGTGGCCGGTGCGATGCCGGGTCAGCGGGTGGCCGACGTCTGCCCGCCACGGCTGCGCACCGTGGACATCTCCCACGAAGCCGACCCCGAGGCCGCCTTCGAGGAGCTGCTGCGTACCGAGGCGGAGACCCCCCTGGACACCTTCGAGGCGCCGCTGCTGCGCTGGACCCTCGTCAGGCTCGCCGAGGACCAGCACCGGCTCATCCACGTGGAACACCACCTGATCCACGACGGGCACTCGTTCGCGATCCTGCTGGGCGACGTGTTCAGCGTCTACCGTTCCCACGTGCTTGGCGAGGAGCTCGAGTTGGGCACTCCCAGCTCGTACGCCGACCACGTGCGTGCCCGAGCCGAGGGCGTACCGGGGGAGGAGCTCGCCGCCGGCCTGGCGTACTGGTCCGAGACGCTGCGGGACGCCTCGTACGACATGCCGCTGCCCGGCCTCACCCGACCCGGCGCGCGCCGCCGCCACCACGGCGGCCAATTGCGCCAGTCGATCGGCGCGGACCTCGCCGAGCGACTGCGCGCCCACACCCGGGAGCGCGGGCTGACCCCGTTCGCCACCCTGCTCGGCCTCTTCGCGGAACTGCTGCGACGCCACAGCGGTCGCAGCCAGATGGTGGTGGGCACCGCCGTCGGCAACCGGCCGCGCGGCTTCGAGGACGCCGTCGGCATGTTCGTCAACACCATCCCGCTGCGACTCACCCTGGACGCGGCCGCCCCGGCCGAGGACACCATGGACGAGGTGACCGACACCCTCATCCGTGCCTTGTCGCACCAGGAGGTGCCGGTCCAGGAGCTGACCAGGGCACTCGGCCTGCACACCTCCGGGGCCGACAACCCGCTGTTCAGCGTCATGTTCAGTGCGCACGATGCGCCGCTTCCCGAACTGGACGTGCCGGGCCTGGAGATCACCCTGTTCGAGGGGTTCAACACCGGCACCACCCGCTTCGACCTCGACGTGGTGCTGCTCCCCGACGACCGGCGCGGGGTGAGCCTGCGGCACGGCGCGCCGGGCATGACCCTCGTCTGGGACTACGACGCCGACCTGTTCGGAGAGGACGTGGCGAAGCTCCTCTCCGAACGCTTCCTCGACCTGCTGCGCGCCTACCTGGACGCGCCGGAGACCGACCTCGGTTCACTCGCCCTCCCCGCGGCGCCGCAGGCGGCGCCTGCCGCCATCGCCGTGGCGCCGGACCGTGACCCGCTCGACCCGCTCGACCCGGTCGCCGGCCAGGACCCGTCGCTGCCCGCCCTCCTGAGCGGGGCCCGCCGTCTCACCTACGGCGACCTCGACGCCCGGGTCTCCTCGCTCGCCGAGCGGATGCTGGCCGCCGGAGTCACCGCCGGCCAGCCCGTCGCCGTCGTGCTGCCGCGCGGCATCGACTCGGTGGTCACGCTCCTCGCCTGTCTTCGGACCGGAGCGGTGTACTGTCCGCTGTCCCCGTCCGACCCGGCCGCCCGCCTCGAACTGCTGCTCGGCCGACTGGCTCCCGCGCTCGTCCTGACCGCCGAAGACAGCCCGGTCCACATCCCCGACGGCATGCCGAGCGCCCACGTCGGCGCCGCGAACCTGCCCACGGCCAGGCCGGCGGACGTCGTGCCGAACACGGCCTACATCATCCACACCTCCGGCTCGACCGGCATACCCAAGGCGGTGGCCGTCGGGCGCGAGGCCCTGGTCAACCACCTCACCGGCGCCGCGGAGCGGTTCGGCCTCGGGACAGGTGACCAGGTGCTCCTGTTCGCCCAGCCGTCGTTCGACGTCGCCCTCGAAGAGGTGCTGCCCTCGCTGTACGCGGGCGCCTGCCTCGTCGTCCCCGAGCAGGACGTGCCGACCGGCGGCGAGCTGGCGCAGTTCCTCGCCTCCGCGCGCATCACCGTGGCCAACCTGCCCACCAGCTACTTCCTCGCCACCCGCGAAGAGCTACTCCCCGTCATCAGCCAGGGCCGCTGGGCGCCGCGCCTGATCGTCCTCGGCGGCGAGCGCATCCCCTCCGACGTGCTGCGCGCCTTCTTCGACGCCACCGACGGGGCCACGCCGTTCTCCGTGCTCAACGTGTACGGCGTAACCGAGGCGGCCATCAGTTCCACGGTGCACGAGATCACCCGCGACAGCCTGGTCGACGGCGCCGAGATCCCGCTCGGCGGCGAGCTGCCCGGCCAGCGGATCCACGTCCTGGACGAGGGACTGCGCCCGCTGCCCACCGGCGCGGTCGGCGAACTCGCCATCGCCGGGGCCGGCCTGGCCGAGGGCTACGTCGGCAACGCCGAGGTCACCGCCGCCCGCTTCGTCAGCGCCCCGGCCCTCGGCGGCGAACGCGTCTACCTCACCGGCGACCTCGGCTACCGCGGCGAGGACGGACTGCTGCGCTTCCTGGGCCGCCGCGACAACCAGATCAAGCTGCGCGGCTACCGCATCGAACTCGAAGAGGTCGAGGCCGCCGCCTCCGCCGTGCTCGGTGGCCGGTCCTGCGCCGTCGTCCTCGACAAGGAGGCCAGTGGCGGCCCCCGCCTGGTCGCGTTCCGCGAGCGTGCCGACGAGGCCGGGGAGTGGGACGAGCGGGTGCTGCACGCCGAGCTGAGCACCCGCCTCCCCGGCGCGCTGGTGCCCGGCAGCTGGGTCCTCCTCGACACCATGCCGACACTGCCCGGGGGCAAGCCGAACCGGGCCGCCCTCGCCCGCATGGCCGCCGAGCAGGCCCCGGCGGCCGCGGCGTCCCCGGCCGGGGACGCCGCGGCGCTGACCGACCCCGCGCGGTCGGACGACCCGGCCGTCGTGCTGCTCGCGGAGGGCTGGCGCGAGGCGCTCGGACACGACCGCTTCGAAGAGGGCTCGCACTTCTTCCACGTCGGCGGCCACTCGCTGCTCGCCGCGCAGCTGGCGGCCTGGCTGGAGCCACGCCTGGGCGAGCGGCCCTCGATGCGCCTGCTCTTCCAGCACCCGGTCCTCACCGACCAGGCCCGCGCCCTCGCGCAGGCTGCCCCCGCCCTCAGCGCGCCGAAGGAGTCGTGATGACCGTACAAATGATCAATCGACAGGACGTGGCCCCCACGGAGGCGGCGCCGAGCATCCTGCACGGTGCCCCTCTCGCCGGGCCCGCCGCGCCCGGAGTGCTGGCGCGCTACGAGGAGTGGGTGCGCAGCGCACCCGAGGCCCCCGCGGTGATCGACGGGGAGCACCGCTGGACCTACGCCCAGCTCGACGAGGCGGCGGACGCGGTCGCCGAGGCGCTGGCCGGCCGGGTCCGCCCCGGCGACCTCGTCGGGGTCTGCCTGGACCGGTCGGCCGCCCTGGTGGCCACCGCGGTCGCGCTGAACCGGATCGGCGCGGTCTACCTGCCGCTCGGCCCGCGGCCGGGTGAGCGCCGCATCAACGCCGTCACCGAGGACCTCGGCGTCGTCTGTCTCATCGGCGATCCGACGGTTCTGCCGGTGTCGCACAACGCCGTGCAGCAGTTCGAGCTGCCGCTCCCCGGTGAAGGGGCGAACGCCACCGCCTCGGTCGTGGCCGCCTTCGGTCCGCTCGCGCCCGGCGCACGCACCGCGCTGCCCGGCTCCCTGTACGCCGTGCTCACCTCCGGCTCCACCGGCCGCCCCAAGGCCGTCGCCGTCGCCGAACCGGCCCTGGCCTCGCTCCTCGACTGGTACCGCACGGAGACCGGGCTCGCCCCCGGCGACCGCCAGTCCCTGCTCATCGGCGTCGCCTTCGACCCGCACCTGATGGAGCTGTGGGGCGGCCTGACCTCCGGCGCCGCGCTCATACCCGCCCCCGACGAGGTCCGCTGGGGCCCGGCCGCTCTCACCGACTGGTGGCGCGACGCCGGGGTCACGGTCAGCGTCGCGGCCACCCCCGTGATCGAACCGCTGCTGGACCGGCCCTGGCCTCATGAGCTGGAAATCCGTCACCTCGTGGTCGGCGGAGACCGGATGCGCCGCCGACCCGGCCCGGACGTGACCGCCACGGTCCACAACGCATACGGCCCGGCCGAGGCGACCGTGATCACCACCACCCACGCGATGCGGGCGAGCGACCCGGATGTTCACGGCGACGCCGCACCGCCCATCGGCACCCCGATCGCGGGCGCTACCGTCGCCGTCACCGACGCGGCCGGCACCGTCCTGGCCCGTGGCGAGGACGGCGAACTGCGCATCGGCGGAACCTGTCTGGCTCTCGGCTACCTCGATCCGGAGCTGACCGCCGACCGCTTCACCGCCCCGCCCGCCGAACTGCCGGACCTGGACCGCATGTACCGCACAGGCGACCGCGTGCGCATGCTGGCGGACGGCCGCATTGAGTTCCTCGGCCGCCTGGACGACCAGGTCAAGATCAGCGGCGTGCGGATCGAACCCGCCGAGGTCGAGGCCGCGTTCGAGCACGACACGGCCGTCCGCAGCGCCGTGGTGACGGCCCCGCGCGACGCCGAGGGCCGCGCCCGCCTCGTGGCGTACGTCCTCCCCTCCGCAGGGGCCACGCCAGCCGCCGACGAGCTCCTCGCCGCCGTACGGGCCTGGCTGCCCGAGCAGGCCGTGCCCTCGACGGTGCACCTCGTGGACGCCTTCCCCCTGGACGCCAACGGCAAGGTGGACCGCGCCGCCCTGCGCAACCAGGCCGAAGAGGCACTGGAACGCACCGCCGCCGAAGCCGCCGTTCCCGACGACGCGACCGCCGACGAACGGCTCGTCCTCGTCACGGTCCGCGACCTGCTCGGCCGCCCCGAGACCACCCTGGACGACAACTTCACGGACGCCGGAGGCACCTCCATCCTCGTGGCCCGGCTCCTGGAGAAGCTGGAGGGAGCGACCCAGGTCCGCCTGCGCGCACCCGAGTTGCTGCGCCAGCCCGACCTGCGCGCGATCGCCGCAGTGATCGGCAAGCGCCGCACCGCCGCCCGTAACCCGGGGGCCTGACATGACGACCTCGCCTGCCTTCTCCGACGACAGGAAGGAAACCGCCGTGACCGTGACGCAGACCGGCCTGCCCGCCCTGGTGGCACGGCACGCCGAGAACACCCCGAACGCCCTCGCGGTGGCCGACGGCGACACCACCCTGACGTACGCGCAGCTCGCCTCCGCCGCCCGCCGGCTCGCCACCCACCTCCACGACCACGGCGTACGCCCCGGCGACTCCGTGGCGCTCCTCATGCCGCGCTCGGCCCGGACCGTCGTCGCCCAGCTCGCCCTGTGGTGGGCCGGCGCCGTCTGCGTCCCGCTCGATCCGGCACACCCCCGGCCCCGAACCGCGGCCATGCTCGAAGACTCCGGCGCCACCCTGACCGTCGGCGACGGCAAACTGCTGGAGGCGGCCCGACCGGCCGGCGCCGTCCTCGCCCTGCCCGGTGACGAACAGGTCGCCGGCGCGGAGACGGACGGAGAGGGCCCCGGAGGGGACGACACCGCGTTCGTCATGTTCACCTCCGGCTCCACCGGCCGCCCCAAGGGCGTCGCGATCCGGCACGGCGCCATCGCCGAACTCGTCACCGACCCGGACTACGTGACCGTCACCGCGCGCGACCGGGTGCTGCTGCACTCCCCGGCGACGTTCGACGGGTCGACGTTCGAGGTGTGGTCGGCGCTCGCCAACGGCGCGGCCGTCGTGGTGTGCACGACCGAACGGCCCTCGTTCGAGGACCTGGCCAAGGAGGTGGAGCGGCACGGCGTCACCGTCGCGTTCTTCACCACGGCTCTGTTCCACCAGCTCGCCGTACGCCGCTCCCGCGTCTTCTCGCTGCTGCGCACCGTGATCGTCGGAGGCGAGGCGATGGCCGCCCAGCACGCGCGCGCCGTGCTGCGCGCCTTCCCGTGGGTCGAACTCGTCAACGGCTACGGCCCGACCGAGACCACCACCTTCGCCACCGCCCATCGCGTCAGTGACGCCGACTGCGACGGGCCGGTGCCCATCGGCCGCCCCCTGGCCGGCGCCACGGCCCACATCCTCGACGAGACGGACATGCCCGTCGACGACGGGGTGCGCGGCGAACTGTGGATCGGCGGGAGCCGCTTGGCACACGGGTACACCCGGCGGCCCGAGCTGACCGCCGAACGCTTCCTGGACCACCCGGCGCTCGGCCGTCTCTACCGCACTGGCGACCTCGCCTCCGCCCGCCCGGACGGCGTCCTCGAATTCCACGGGCGCACCGACGACCAGGTCAAGGTGCGCGGCTTCCGGATCGAACCGGGAGAGATCGAACACGTGCTGCGCGAGCAGCCGGAGGTGGACGACGCGGCCGTCACCGTGCGCCGTGCAGCCGCCGACGACGCCCGCCTGGCCGCCTTCGTGGTGGCGGCCACCGGGCGGGTGCCCCGCGCCGAGGCCCTGCTGGCCCGGCTCGCCACGCTCCTGCCCGCGCACCTGGTCCCGGACGAGCTGACCGTCGTCGACCGGCTGCCGCTCACCACCTCCGGCAAGGTCGACCGCCGCGCCCTGACGGACCTCGCCACGGCCGCCGAGACCATCGGCGAGGCCGAGCCGCTGACCCCGCTCCAGCAGGCCGTCGCCGAGGTGTGGAGCCGCTCCCTCGGCTCCGAAGTCATGCGACCCGACGCCGACTTCATCGGCCTGGGCGGCCATTCGATGCTCGCCCTCGTCGTCGCCGAAGACCTGCGCGAGGAACTGGGTGTCGAGCTGACGCTCGCCGAATTCTTCGCCGCGCCCACGGTGGCCGGACACGCCGCTCTGGTCGAACGCGCCCTGCTCGCCGCCCACACCGATCTGCACCCCGACGCGCACGAGGACACCGATGGCCACTGACACCTCCGCCGCCCTGCAGGAAGAGCTGCTGCGCAGGGCTCGTTCCCGTGCCGTCGGCCGCTCCACGGCCCCGGCGCCCGAGGCGCACCGCCCGGCCGGGCACGCCCTGCTCACCCGCGCCCCGCTCACCCACGCCCAGCGCCGCATGTGGCTGATGGACCGGCTCGGGCAGAGCGGTGCCCAGTACAGCGTGCCCTTCGCGACCCGACTGGACGGTTCGCTCGATCTGGACGCCCTGGGCGCCGCACTCACCGAGCTGGTGAGCCGTCACGAGATCCTGCGCACCCGATACGGCCGCGAGGGCGAGGAGCCGTACCAGGAGGTACTGCCCGCCCCCTCCGCGGTCGCGGTGAACCTGGTCGAGGCCCCGGACGACGGCGGTGAACTCCTGGCCGAGGAGGCCCGCCGCCCGTTCGACCTGGCCCACGGCACGGTCCCGCGCGTGCTCGTCCTGCGCCACGGTCCCGAGGACCACACCGTGCTGGTGACGTTCCATCACATCGCGATCGACGGTGCCTCGTTGGAGATCGTGGCCGAAGAACTCTCCGCGTTGTACGGGGCCGTGGTGGGCGGCCACGCCCCCACGCTGCCCGAGGCGCCGCAGTACGCGGACTTCGCGCGGCGCGAGCACACCGAAGCGGCCCGGCTGACCGATGGCCTCGCACACTGGACGCGCCGCCTCTCCGGAGCCACCCCACCGCGGCTTCCCCGGCCGACCGTGCCCTCGGACGGCGTGGCCGCGCGCCCGGCGGCGATCCGTGCCACCGCCCTCGGCGAGAAGGTCCTTCCCGCACTGCGCGAGCTGGGCCGGGAGCGCCGGGCCACGGTGTTCACCGTGACCCTCGCCGCCGCGTTCGCCGCACTGCACCGCCTCACCGGCGAGCCGGACCTCGTCATCGGCTGCGCCGCCACCCATCGCGAGGGCCGGGCGATGCGCCACCTGGTGGGCCTGTGCGTCAACACCCTTCCGATACGCGTCGACCTGTCCGGCGACCCCGAGTTCAGCACCCTCGTCGAGCGCGTGCGCGACGCGCTCCTGGAAGCCCGGCAACACCGCGAGGTGCCGTTCGACCTGATCCTGGAGGGACTCGGGGCCGCGGCCCGCGGAGATGACGGGACGGCCCTCGTCCGCGTCACCTCGGACGTCATCGGCGAGCAGACGGCGTTGCGGCTGCCGGGACTCCGGGCACGAGCCGTCGACGTCGGCGTCTCGGAGGGCAAGTTCGACCTCACCTTCGGCCTGCTCGACTCGGAGGCCCCGGAGAGCCTGGTCCAGTACGGGCGGGCCGCCCTCGACGAGCAGACGGGCCGGGAACTCGGCGCGTCCTTCGCCGAACTGCTGACGGCCGTCGCCGCCGACCCCGCACTGCGGCTCTCCGCACTTCCCGGCCGCCTCGCCCGGCCGCGGGCCGACGCCGGACACCCGGCCCGGGTAGCCCTCTTGGCCCACCCGGAGGTGGCCGACGCATACGTGGCGGACCCGGCGGGCGGCCCCCTGCTCGCCTATGCGGTACTGAGCCGTACCGGTGGGCCCTCGCCCGTCCAGCTCCGTACCCACCTGCGCGGTGTGCTCGCACGCGAACTCGTCCCGGCCGGCGTCACCCTGCTCGACGAGATGCCGCGAACGGCCGACGGGGCCGTGGACACGGCCAAGCTGCCCGTGGCCCCGGCTCCCGCGGTACGGAAGAGCCCCCACCTCGACGCGGTGACGGAGGCGTTCGTGGGTCTGCTCGAGCGGCGGCCCGCTCCGGACGACGACTTCTTCGCACTCGGCGGACACTCGCTGGCCGCCGTCCAACTCGCCGAGCGCCTGCGGTCCGCGCTCACCCTGCCGCTGGTCGGCCTCGACATCATGCAGACCCGCACGCCACGGGCCATCGCGGCCCTCCTGGACACGCGTGCGGCCGAGCGGGCCAAGGCCGTTGCCACGGCGACCACCGCCGCACGACCGCACCGGGTGCGCGAGGGCGCAGTCCTGGTGACCGGCGGCACGGGCGGCGTCGGGGCGTTCGTGCTGCGTGAACTGGCGGCGCGGGGCAGGCCGGTGCTCGCGCTGGCCCGGCCCGAGTCCGCGCACCTGGTCGGCGGCGACGGCGTCGAGGTGATCGAGGGCGATCTCGGTGACCTGGACAGCCTGCGCGCCGCCGTCGAGAGCGCGGACGCCGTGATCCACGCCGCGTCCACCTTCACACGACCCGACGTGGACGTGGCGGCGATGGAGGCCATGGTCGGCGCCTGGCGCAGAGGGCCGTTCGTCTTCGTCAGCAGCGTGGACGCCTACGGTCAGCCGGCGAGCGGCCGGGTCGCGGAGGCATCGGCGTCGCTGGAGCCGCTGAGCGCGTACGGTCGGGCCAAAATCGACTGCGAGCGCCTCCTGCTGGCCGCGGCGGGCACCGAGGGGCGGGGCGGTGCCAGCGCCGTCCGCTCGCCCATCGTCTGGGGAGCGCACGACCGGCTCCGTGACCAACTGCGCTGGGGTGCGACCGGGGTGCTGTACCAAGCGGTCCTGGCGGGCGGACCCGTCAGCCTGCCCGCACCCGGTGCCGGTGGCCACGACTGGTACGGGGCGCCCTGGGTGCACGCGGCGGCCCTGGCGCGCGCCGTGACCTCGTGTCTGGACGCGCCCGTCCATGGCGTGGCCAATGCGGTGAGCGGCCACGTGGCCTGGGCCGACCTGACCGCGGAGCTGGCGGCGCTGCTCGGCAGTGACAGCGTCGCCACCTTCGACGACGAGGTCCACCGTGACCTCGACCACCGCTGGCACTACGACGCGGCCCGCCTCGCACCGGCACTGCGCCCGGTGCCGGGCGAGGACCTGCACTCGGTACTCGCGTCGATGATCGGAAACCAGAAGTCGTAGGCGGTTTGTCCGGAACGGCGGTCGGGGATCCCACCGGCACTCACACACCTGACCCCCATCGGGTGGGTGAGTGCCGGTGGGCACGGCCCGGATACCGCCCCACCCCCCGGCCGGGTCAGGGCCGGACGGCCGGGGGGAGGCGCCGGCGCAGCAGGGCGCGCAGCGGGCCGGGGCTCTCGTACCCGACCCGCCGGGCCACCGCCGCCAGGGGCAGGGCGGTCGTGCGCAGCAGGTGTTCGGCCTGCTCCACCCGGAGGTCCTGGATGAGGCGGATGGGCGTGCAGCCCAGCGTGCGGGCCACGGTGCGCTGGAGGGTGCGTTCGCTGACGCCGAGCGCGCGGGCCGCCTCTGCGACGGACAGCGGCTCCGTGATCCGGGCGCGCACCCACTGCTCGAAGGAGGCGACCAGCGGTTCCTGACGGGCCAGGGCGCTGGGAATCGTGTACGCGGCCTGGGAAGCGCGGTCGTCGACGACGAGGTAGTGCCGGACGAGGCCGGCCAGTGCCTGGCTGCGCATTCCGACGATGGCCAGCGCGAGGTCGATGTGGCTGAACGCCGCACCCGCCGTGGTGACCCCGTCCGAAGTCGTCACCATCCGGGTCTCGTCCACCGCCACGCGGCGGTAGCGGTTCCGGAACACCGGTGCCAGCCACCAGCTCGTCGTCGCCCGCAGCCCGTCGAGCACCCCTGACTCGGCGAGCAGGAACGTTCCCGTACAGGAGGTGGCGAGGGGGGTGCCGCGCTCCCGGGCCTCGGCCAGCACCGTGCGGGCCGTGCGGTGTCCGGAGGAGGCCACCGTCTCCACGAGCGCCTCGGGGCGTCGTTCCGCGAGCGCGGGCAGGACCAGGAGGGCCGCGTCCTCCGCCGTGGCGACGGGCTCGGTGCGGATGCGGTGGCCCAGCCCGCTGCGTACGCTCCGGCGGACGCCGACGGTGTGGACGCCGAAGGGCGGGGGCGCGGCTCCGGGGAGCTGGCCGCGCAGGGCGTTGGCGGTGTGGAGGACGTCCAGGACGGCCGAGATCCCGGAGTCGAAGACGCCGTCGAGAGCCAGGACAGCTATTTTCACGGGCTCACCCTAGCCTTCCCGTGCTGTCGGATTCGGACCGCAAAGCGTCGGATCCGACACTCCCGAAGGCGCCGGTGCCGGTCTTAGGGTCGGGCCATGACCACGTACGAGACAAAGGGCGCCGAGCGCTCCCGCACCCACACCTGGCTCCCCAGGCCCGAACTGACTCCTCAGATCCTCGGCATGAGCGGGCTGGAAATCCTCCGGGCGAGCCTGAAGGGCGAACTGCCCGGTGCCTCGATCATGAGCACCATGGGCTTCAGGCTGACGGACGCCGGCGAGGGCTTCACCGTCTTCGAAGGGGATCCGGGCGACCACCTGCTCAATCCGATGGGAACGGTGCACGGTGGTTTCCTGGCGACGCTGCTGGACTCGGCGCTCGGCTCGGCGGTGATGACCCGCCTGCCCGCGGGCACGATGTACACGACGGTGCAGCTGGGGGTCCACATGATCCGCCCGGTCCTGGCGGACACCCCGACCCTGCGCTGCGAGGGCACGACCCTGCACGTGGGTCGCACCACGGCCACCGCGGAGGCCCGGATCACGGGCGCCGACGGCAAGCTCTACGCCCACGGGACGACGACCTGCGCCATCCTGCGGATGGCCTAGGGATTCCGGGGACCGCCGGGTGCAGCGGCAAGACGCCCCGATCCTCCCCGTGAGCCGCTGTCGCTGCTGCGCCGACCGCTCTGGCCGTCGGTACCAGCCAGGGCGGCAGCAGCGGCTCGATCAGTGCCTACTACCACCCGGTGAGCACCGACGGCCTGCCGCTCGCCGGAACACCGACGGCCGAGGCCCATGCGGGCGCCGCCCACGCGACCAACGGACAGGCGGGCGGCCGGCTGCTCGGCGAGACGGACCGGGTCCGGGTCCGTGTCCGGGTCCGGGAGATACGCCTGGCGCCTGGCGAGCGCCTGCCGGCCCACCGGCACGTCCCGGACTACTTCTGGACGGCCGCGACCGCCGGGGCGCGGCCGCCGGCATACGGGCGTTGGGGCTCCAGCGCCCGATGGCGGACAAGTACGAGACGAGGAGGTTCTTGGAGTGCTGGTGGTACCTGCGCCGGGCCGCTTCTGACCAGGCGAAATGGCGGCATCGGCCTTCCGCGGAGGGGTGCTGGCCCGTGACTGGCCCGGATCCTGGTTGGCGGGGAACGAGGTCGCCTTGTTGTCCGTGACCGGGCCCGAACCGATGGTTGTTGGCGGAGGCCTGGGGCGATCAAGAGGCGAGCCCCCTCGTCGCGGCTTCGGGGCGTTCGACGTGGTGGAACCCCCTCAGACCTCAACTTCCGCCGCGCGTTACGAGGCCGGGTCGGTGAACCGGCGGACGAAGATGAGGGCGGTGTCGGCGACCTCGCGCCAGCCGTGGTCGACGGTCAGGGAGTGGCCGCGGCCGGAGATCTCGGTGATCTCCGTGAGCGCGTGCGCGTTGTGGGCCTGCTTCTTGTACGAGGTGTTGGCGATGGCCCAGGGGACGGTGTGGTCCTTCTCCCCGGAGACGATGAGCAGCGGTCTGCGGTCGGCGGAGGTGGTGTCGACCTTGGCGTCGGCCCACGGGTTGACGTTCACCGTGGCCGGCTGGAGGAGAGGGCTTTCCCGGGGTGGGGACGGCGAAGGTGTCGTACAGTTCGCGGGCTTCTTCCTCGCCGACCGCGTTGGCGAAGCGGAATCTCCCCCGGCCTCTTCGGCTGCATCGACATCAACACCCACCCCAAACAACAACGTCGGCCTTCAAGACCACAACCAGGTCTTGAAGGCCGACGTCACGCGAAGCCCCGAATTTGAGGCGGCCGGGGCTCCTTCGCTTGTCCGGGGCCTTCACCTGCGGGCGCGCTTGTACCGGATGCGGCCGCACTTGTTGACGGCGGCGAGCAGCAACGCGAGCGCGAACCAGGCGCCGATCCAGGCCTGGACGCTCATGGGCGACTCCTGTCGGACACGAGGTGTACTTCGAGGATGTCGGGGATGAAGTACCCGGCAGGCCCGGCCTAATGCCGTTTCGGGGGGAATCACGCCCGTGAGTACGTCAGATCTTCCGTGATCCGGAATCACACGCCCCGGCGACACCCGGGGTCCGCTCCTGAGCCCTCAGTCACAGAGCCCCGAGGCCCTGGCCGAGCGGTCCGGAAAGGAACCGCGCGTCGGCGGCGAGACGCCGGAGCTCTTCCGAGCGCCCCACCGCCCGGACCCGACCGATCAGCGCATCCGCCAGCAGAGCGGCCTGGCCGGAGACATGGAGCCTGTTCAGGAAGGTCAGCAGGACCGGGGCGGATACCGTCGCCATCCGGTCCAGCAGGCGGGCCCGCTCGTCCACGGGCAGGGCCAGGAGAGCCTCGGTGAACTGGCGCTCGGGCCCCTGCGCCATAAGATCGGCCAGCCGCTCGCCGACCTGGTCGACGTCATCGGCGCGGTCGAGGAGCACGGGACGGGCCAGTTCGGCAAGGATGGGCACGGTCCGCTCCGGCGGGCAGAGCCGGACGGCCACCGACAGGCTCAAGCCGATGGGCTCGCAACGTTCCTGGAGCAGGCCGATGAGCTCCAGCGCGTCGCTCCACGGCCGGTCGGCGGCGATCACCTTCACCAGCACGGTTTCCTCGAGGCGGCTTCTGTGGGGCCGACTGCGGCTCGAGGGTGTGGCGACCAGTTGGGGCACCAAGTCGTCCCGGGTTACTGTCTCGATGAGGAAGGCACCCGACCAGCGCTGGTGCGCGTCGGCCAGCTCAGGTACGGACCGGAAACGCGCGACGGCCTCGAAGAAGGCGGACCGCAGCGGGCTCGACGAGCGGGCCCGATGCGGTGCGCACTCCACGTCACCCACCTCCAGGACCACCTCCCAGGTACGTAGCTGAACGACATCCCTGAGCAGCAGCGCGGCCCGGCTGCCCTCCCCAGCTCTCGCCAGCCAGAAGAGCACCCTGTGGATCTCCTTCACCGGCCGCGACCTGGCCACCTCGACCAGCTCCCGCCCCGCCGCATGCATATCGCCCGCCGCCACGAACTCCTGAAGGCGCTCGACCAGAGCGGCGATCGGTATGTTCTCGCCCATGGAGGCCGGCGCGCGCAGCCCCGCCAACTCCTCCTCCATCGTCAGCACCCGGTCTTCCAGGTCGCGGCAGCGCTTCTCCGCCTCGGCCTTGCTGGCGGCCGTGGCGGCGAGCTCGGCGCGCAGCCGCGCGATCTCGGCCAGGAGGGTCTCCCGGGCCGACGCGTGCTCCTCCGCCGTCGCACGAAGCTCCAGCTCGCGGCGGTCGGCGGCAAGCGTGTCCTCGGTCCAATCCAGGCGCAGCCGATCGAGCTCGCCCCGGACCGAGGAGACCTCGGCCTCCCGCTTGGCCAGCAGGTCGTGCAGCGCCTCCTCCCTGCGGGCCAGCCGCTCGACGGCGCGCTGCGAGCGCTCCATGTCAAGGCGCAGGCGGGCCAGCTCGAACAGGCCCACATCCGTTGCCTTCAGGGCTTCCAAGCGTTGTTCTTCGACTCGGGCCCGCGCTTCCTCCGTGAGCGGGGCTCCGCGCTTTGCCCCACCTCCCGGATCAGCCGGTCCACGAAGTCCTCGGTCGCTACTCGCTGGCCGCGCAGGAACCGGGAGACGGCAGACGGGTCGAGGTGGACCCGCACCGCGTAGGCGCGCTGCGAGACGCCGAGGGCGTTGAAGAGGTCGGTCAACATGTTGCCGAGCTCCGCAACCTCCGGCACCTCCCCCCGCTCCACCTCGGAGGAACTCGCAGCTGGGCGGGCCACTTCAGGCATCACGCATTCCCCCATCGCCGTGCCACCGGAATGGCAACTGTTGCGGCTTTCGCACCGTACCGGGCTGCCCCCAACCTGGGGATGTCAATCAGCCATCTCCCAGAAGGAACTGACGCTCCGTCACTGCCACCTGGACCTCCCTGGTCTCCGGCGCACGGTGGGCCGCCCGCGTGCTCATCGTCGCCCTCGCCCTCGCGCTCGTACCCGTGGTGATCGTGACCCTGGCCTCCGTGCCCGCCCTGCTGGTGCTGCCGTTCTCGCGGCGGCGCGCGACGCAGGCCTCCGACATCGTCCGGCGGCTGGTGGGCTGGACGCGCTCGCTGCTGCTGGGTAGCCGCGAGCGGTAGGCCCGGGTACGCGCGAAGGCCCCCGCGCCGGCCGGAACCCGGACGCTGTTGGCAAATTCAGGGCCTGCGTGACGACGGCCTGTACGACCCCGTTGGGGTTGGGCAGGCCGTCGTCGTGATGAGATCCAGCGGGGCGGAATTGACCAACAGCATCAGAGTGCGGAATCTGGGGCCGCGGACTGCATCGGCCCGGCGCGGGGTCCAAACCGATGCACGCGTCGACCCGACCAGCGGGGACGGCGGCGGGAAGGACACGGCCCGTCTCTCCGACCACCACAGCCAGCGTGATCAATCTCAGCGCCGACCACGGTTCCGGCAACCCCCGAGGCCGGATGAGGACGGCGCTGCGCTGGGGAAGGTTGTCGTCACGGAGCACGCGGCGCTTCTACGCGCTGCGGAACAGCGGTTTGCCCGCCCTCAGCCGGCGGCAGACCCGCTGGTAGCTCGGGCGGCGGAGCTTCGGCGGCCGTCCCTGCCCGGCCCGCTTCGCGCCGCCGTCGTACACCTGCGGGACGAAGATGTCGCGGGCTGCCCGAAGCTGCTCCTTGGGCGGGAAGTAGGACTCCACCTCCACCTCCAGCTCGCCCGAGCGGTAGGAGGCGGACTTGTCGTACAGCACCAGCGCCCGGGCATGCACCGCGCCCTCCACCTCGAAGGTGAAGTCGTTGTAGTAGCCGTAGACGATGCCCTCCGCCCGCAGGTCGCCTCCGACATACACCGAACCCCAGGAGACCAGGTCGCGCACCACCAGGTCGCCGAGCACCACCAGCATGCCGATGTCGGAGACGTAGTCGTCCAGGAAGCCGTGCACGATCAGGTCGCCGTCGACGACCAGCGCGATGTCGAGGTCGAGGTCCTCCGGAACCACCAGATCACCCTGGTGGTGGTACCACGCGATGCTCGTGTCCTGGAGGTAGTCGGCCATGTTGGCCTGGGGGCCCAGCCGCTCGGCCACCGCGGAGGTGTCTGCGAGCCGGTCGAACCGGGCCCGCCAGGAGGACATGGTCAGCACGGGGTCTCCGTTCCGGCCCGGAGTGCCCGGACCTCCAGCATGGCGCGGGCCTGCGCGGCGTCCGAGGCGTCCGCGCCCGCCGCGATGGCGGCGAGCACGGGCTCGGGCAGGGCGGGATTCTTCAGCATGCCGTATTGGCGCACGCCCGCCTCGGCCCAGGCCAGCAGGATCTCGACCGGGGTCGCCGGGTTCTTGGCGATGTCGTTGAGGAGGCCGGTGTCCTCGGCGCGGGCGGGATCGCGGACGAATTCGGCGAGCGCCTCCGGTGGGGTGTGACGGTTGGCGACGGCGCGGCGCAAGTAGTAGATCGGGCTGCGGGCCATGGCGGCGAGCACCTCCCCCAGCGGCTCGGTGTGCCGGGCGTCGTCGATCGCCGCGAAGCTCTCGATTTCCGCCTGGCCCGACACCGTGCCCGCACAGTACGTCAGCCCGAACTCGACCAGTAGGTCCGCCGGCCAGTTCGGCTGGTCCATCGCGTTCCCGGGGTGGAAGTACGGCCACAGGCCCAGTGCGTGCAGTGCGCGCAGTGACTCGGGCGGGGTGGCGGGGTGTTCCAGTGCCGCATACGCGAGGCGCTGGACGTCCTGCTCCTGCCCGTGCGCGATGCTTTCGCCGTCACCGAACGAGCGCGTGATCGTGTCGACGAGCCGGGCGAGTGTTTCGGGCGGGGCTGTCTCGTTCTGGCTGATCGCGACGAGCACGGGCAGGTTCGGGTCGCCGGCCAGTTCGGTGAGCTGCTGGACAGGGGTGAACGCGTTGGCCGCCGCGGCGGCCCGGACGCACGGTTCGGGGTCGGCCGCGAGTCGGGCCAGCACGGCCGGGGTGCGGTTGTGGTACTGCTGGCCCATCAGCTCCCGGACGCGGGTGTCGGGGTCCTGCGCCAGGGCGTCGAGCAGCGGCGCGAGTTCTCCTGCTGAGCGCTTGTTGACGGCGTTGCGGCGCACGCCCGGGTCCGGATCGGTGAGGTCCGCGTCGCCGGCGTGGCCGAGTGCGGCCACCACCCGACGGACCCGCGCGTCCGGGTCGGTGGCGAGGGCCCGCAGGTGCTCCGGCCGGGCGTCGATCCGCCGGACCAGGGTCAGCCGGACTTCGGCGGAGGTGTCGGTGACCAGCAGCGCGGCCACCTTGCGCGGGAGTTTTTCACGTCCGGCCAGGGCCCGGCGCACCGCTGCCGATCCGTCCCGGGCCAGCGCTTTGAGCGCCGTCTTGGGGGTCGCGCGGTGCACTGCCACCACCCGGCGCACCGACTCCTCCTGGTGGGCGGCGAGCTCGGCCAGCCGCTCGGCCGAGGTGGCCGGGTGGGCCGCGAGCGCGCGCAGCACCCCGAACCAGGCCGGGCCGCGGGCGACGGCCCGAGCGGCCACCTCTTCGGCCAGCTCGGCCGGCAGCCCTATTCGGGACGCCACGATCCGGGCCGGCCCGGGAGCCTGCGCTGCCAGCTCCCGCAGCCGTGACAGCGGTGTGGCCGGGCGCCACGCTTCCGCGACGTCGCCGTCGATGTCCATCCGCACCCCTTCTTGACGCGCCGCCCCGGGTGGGTGGCCCGGGCCGGGCGCCAGGCTGCCCCGGGTGCGCCCGACGGGTCGCATCCGGGGACGGCATCGACGTCACCGACCTGGGGAGGATCCTGACACGGGGCTCTGACAGCGCCTCACACGGTCCGCTCGGATGGTCAGACCGGGCGTTCTCACAGCCGTCGGTGCGAGCGGCCCTCCCCGACGAGACCCGTACCCCGTACCCAGGCCGGATTGCGCTGCCGCGCGCCCGCCAGATCCGGGCTGAGAGAGCTCGGGAAGGGGAGGTGGAACTCGATGTCCTGCGGCACGTGTCCTCCGTGAAGCGAGCTGGTCACGGCCGGGTGGAGTCCCTACCAGCTTCCGATATGGAGCTCACGATCTCCCGGTTCCGCAGCGTGACGAAGCTGGCTGTCAGCCAGATAGTGGCCGGTATCCATTGGTGTTGACTGCGAGCCTGCAAGTAACAGGCTTGTCTGTGTCACGGGTGACGCACGTCCAACGGCTGTTGCACGTGCGTACCGCCGATACCGGGACTGAGCCGAGGCGGAACTGGCGGTCGAGGCGGCCCGCCGGCGCCCTCAACGGCGGATCGCCCTGCTCGGACCAGACCTCGTTGACAAGCGGGGCGAGCTCGACGAGCGGACTGAGGTACTAGAAGCGGCGCGAGCAGCGGACCGAGAACTGACCCGGGCCCTGAACCAGGGATCTTGAAGTCCCAGACTGTGTCGACCTCAACCGGCAGTTCGTTCCCGGCGGCTGGCAGGCTGCCGGGAACGAACTGCCGGGCCAGCCTGCCGCCAAGCACCCAGATAGAGCTCAGAACCTGTTCTGGCCTGCGGCGCCGACCGCTGACTTTCGGACTGCCCACCTCTCCGCTGGCCCGGCTAAGCGACCTTGACGATGACGATCTGTCCGCTGCCCAGGTCAGCGGCGGGAGGCCGCTCCGAAGCGACGGCCAGCTTCCCGTCCGGCGAGGCGCCATCGACGACGGCCGGGATCTTCTCGGCCAGGCCGGCCGATACTTCGGAGGCGGGGATCCCCAGGGCCTTAGCCAGCGTGGTCAGATCCTCCTGCCCGAGCACCTCGGCCACCTGCTCTTGCGCGAGCGGCTCGTTGGCCCCAGTCGAGACCCACGATTCCGCCTGGGACAGCCCCTCAAACGGGATCACTAGGACCTTCGTACCGGACCTCACGTCGGGAGTGTTGAGCCAGTAGCTGCCGTTTCCCCCGGCAAGTTCCCGGTCGGAGATGATGCCGGTGATCTCACAGAGGGAGAGGTCGGGCTGCGAAATGACGAGGGTGCAGTGGTTCTGGATGGTGGAGCCATACCCGTCGGACGTGCAGTCTCCAAGGGAGTGCGAACTGGTCCTCGCCGAACCGGCCTGGGCGAAGAAGCTGTCCGACGAGGACTGACTGCGCTGTTCTGGTCGAACATCAACCCGTACGGCACCTTCCGCCTCGACATGGACAAGCGGCTCGACCTGCTGCCTGCCCTGGTGCCCGCGCCGCGCCGCGCGGCGGATGACGGCGTTCAAGCAGCAGGCTCGGCATCCGGCCGCTGAACCGGAGCAACACCGCTGCCCGCGTCGTGACCACCCGCACCCTTCCATGGACGTGATCCAAGCGGGAACATCCTGGTGACGGTGGACGGGGGTGGCAGACCGTGGGGCGTAGACGGGGTGCGTGGGCCGGGTCGGCGGTAACGGGAGGGGCCGCATTGGTGGCGGCTGTGCTGGGGCCGGTGACCAACTACGCCAGTAACGCGGTGCCTGGCTGGGCGGCGCAGGCGTGGGTGATCTGGCCGGTGTTCGCCGTGCTGGTGGTGGTCAGCATCGGGCTGTTGCTGTGGAGCCGCCAACTGGATGCCGCACCAAGGCCCCCGGCGCGGCTGGCACCGGTGAGCCGACTGACCCGAGGCCAGCAGGCTTCGTTACGCCCCCCGCATGTTCAGCGCGTGCGGGGGCGTGAGGGAGAACTCGCCGTGCTGGCAGGCATGCTTCGGCGGCCACAAGGCCGGTTCGCGGTGCTGTGCGCGGTCGGCGGGATGGGCAAGACAACGGTGGCCGCGCAACTGGCCACCCAGGCCGAGGCGGCGGGCTGGCGAGTGTTTTGGGTGCGCTGGCGCGACGGTGCCGAGCTGGCGCAGCAGATGGTGCAGGCGGCGCTGGCCTGCGGCCTGCGAGAGGCAGAGCTGGAGGCCGCGCGAGCGGGGCAGGCGAGCCTGCCGGATGTGGTCTGGCGACAGTTGGGCCGGGTACGGCGGTGGCTGCTCGTGGTGGACAACGCCGACGAGCCGCACGAGATCGGCCCGGCAGGGGAGCCGGTGGCCGACTATCGCGGCTGGATCCGTCCTCACGGCCGGGGCCTGCTGGTGGTGACCAGCCGGGATGGCACCGAGCAGACCTGGGGTCCGTGCGCACAACTGCTGCCACTGGAGCCGCTGCCGGTGCGACCTGCGGGGCAGGTCCTGCTGGACGCTGCTCCCGTGGCCGGCACCGCCGAGCAGGCCCGGGAGCTGGCGGCGCGACTGGGCGGGCTGCCACTGGCGTTGCACGCGGCCGGCACCTATCTGGCCGGACCCACCAGCCGCTACCGCACCTTTGCCGCCTACCGCCAGGCCCTGGAACAGGAACTGCGGTTCTTGTTGGGAGCGGCGCACCCGAATGCCTCCCATCCGCAGGTCGCCCGTGCCGTGGTGCGGCACACCTGGGAGGTGTCCTTGGACCAACTCGCCGGGGAGGGCAACGCTTTGGCCCGCCCCTTGTTGCGACTGCTGGCCCTGCTGGCTCAAGCCCCCGTCCCACTGTCCCTGATCACCCCGGACCTGCTATCCCTCGTCACCGGACACGACGTCACCGCGGCGGCCCTGGAGGCCGCGTTCGCCGGCCTGCACCGCTACGGTCTCCTCGGCCTGCCCCACTCTCCCGGCAGCACCGGCCCGGCGTCGGGCAGCAGTGAGGGGGCGCAGGTGGTGCTGCATCCCCTGATCCGAGAGATCAACGCTGTCGCCCTCACGGCCGAGACCTCCGATCTCGCCGTGTGGCACCGGGCTCTTGCCGAGCGGCTGACCACGGCTGTGCACGAGGCCAACCAGCGCGGGCGCGCTGGTTGGCCTGCAGCCGTGCTCCTCGCCCCCCACCTGCCGCTGCTGCTCGACCACGCGGACCCGCGCACCGCCACGCACCACCGCACCACTCTCAACACCCTGGCGCAGGTGCTGCAGAAGGCTGGCGCTTTCGATGCGGCGCGCCTGCTGCATGAACGGGTCCTCGAGGTCGAGACCCGCATACTGGGCCCCGAGCACCCCGATACCTTGACCAGCCGCAACAACCTGGGCAATGCCTTGTTCGGCATGGGCGAGCCGGCCGAGGCAAGGCGTCTGCTCCGGCAGACCCTGGAGGACCGCGCCCGCATCCTGGGCCCCGTGCACCCCGATACCTTGATCAGCCGCAATGACCTCGCCTGCGCTTTGGACGGGACGGGTGAGCATGCCGAGGCGGTGGGTCTGCTGCGGCAGACCCTCAACGACCGTACCCGTGTCCTGGGCCCCGAGCATCCGCATACCCTGGCCAGCCGGGACAGCCTCGGTCTCGCGCTGGATGGGATGGGCGAGCACGCACAAGCAGTGCGCATCCACCGAAGCACCCTGGAGGACCGCATCCGTGTCCTGGGCCCCGAACACCACCTCACCCTGCTCAGCCGCCACAACCTCGCCAGCGCCCTGACCAGGGCGGGGCAGCAGACGGAAGCGATACAGCTGCTGCGGCAGGCGCTCAACGACCACGCCCGCATTCTGGGCGACGAGCATCCGCACACGCTGGCCAGCCGGGGCAGCCTCGGTCTCGCGTTGGACGGGATGGGCGAGCACGCACAAGCAGTGCGCATGCACCGGCAGACCCTGGAGGACCGCACCCGTATCCTGAGCCCCGAGCATCCGGATACCCTTGCCAGTCGCCACAACCTCGCTCTCGCTTTGACCAGTGCAGGTGAGCAGGCCGAGGCGATAGAACTGCTGCGCCGAACCCTCGATGACCGCGTCCGCATCCTGGGCGACGAGCACACGCATACTTTGAGCACCCGCAATGCGCTGGAGACAGCGCTGGCCATGTCCACCCAACGGCCACAGAGCCGGTGGTGGCACTGGCTGCGGCGCAGGAACGTCGCAGCCGGTGGCGGTTGAGGAGGCCCTGATCCCCGAGCCGCCGCCAAGCGTGACCCGGCTCGACAGGCTCTCCCGTTCCGTCCTGCACCTGGTGACCCTCGGCGCCGAGCTGCGCGAGCGCGGGATCGGGCTGCACGTCATCGAGCAGGGCATCGACAGCGCCACCATGGAGGGCCGGGCCATGTTCGGGATGCTTAGCGTGCTTGCGGAGCTCCAGAGAGAGATGATCGTGGCGAACACGAACGATGGGCTTGCCTCCGCGCGGGCCCTCGGCCGGGTCGGCGGGCGCCGGCCGAAGCTCACAGCCGACCAGGCTGAGCTCGCCCAGCAGCTCTACGACGCCCGGGAGAAGACTGTCCAGCAGATTGCCGACATGTTCAGCGTGCCCCGTTCCACGAAGCGGATGGTGCAGGCGTCGGATACCCGCAGGCCGCAGTGGAACAGGACGAGGGTGATCAGCCGGGCGGCGGAGTCGGTCCACCGATCGAGGTTCGTGGGCTGCTCGCCTGGGTCATGATGTGCTCCGCGAGGTGGCGGGCCAGTCGCGTGCGGCGCCTTGGGCAGTCGCCGGTGAAGAACGCGGCGCTGGTCGGCAGGGAGTTGTCCCAGCCCTGCTGGCGGATGGCCTGGAAGAACAGATGCAGGCCGTTGACGCGGTTCTCGTTCGAGCTGAGCCCGCCGGGGAGGTCGGTCAGCCAGGCCAGGTAGCGCTCCAGCAGGGCCCGGTCGACGTCGCCCAGGCCGCGGAGGACGGTTGGGCCGACGGCGGTGATGAATTCGCTGAAGCGGGTCAGGGCCTGCATGTAGCCGGTGACCGTGCCGACGTTCAGGCCGGACGACAGCCGCAGCCGGATCCACCGCTTCGCCAGCACCCGCAACCAGGGCTGGGTGATCCGGTCGAACCGCAGCTCGCTGCGTGGACGGGGCCGGCTGGCGCTGCGGTTGAGCTCGGTCAGCTTGCCCAGCCGCCAGACGTCGCGGGCGTACTCGACTTCCCAGCCGGTGCCGTCGCGCAGGGTCTCGACCGCGTCTCTGGCGTAGAGGAGGAACACCGCGACGCGCTTGTCGTAGCCGCCGGACCCGCGGCGCTGGGAGGGGTTGGCGACCCGCTGCCATCGCTCGGCGGAGTAGTCCAGCAGGGAAGTCACATGCTCCTCGCGGGCCCAGGGGATGGCGGCCGCGATCATGCGGGCCGGGGCGGTGACGGTCTGTTCGTCGCGGCGGGTCTGGACGGCGTACTGGAACTCCAGCCTGAGCTGCGGCGCCAGGTCGCGGAAGTCCATTCGGGGCAGGCCGAAGGACTGGCACTCGACGATGAAGTCCCCGACCGGCGGGGCGCCGTCCTGCCGCCACCGGACGCGATGGCTCTTGCAGAACGTGTTCGCCGCGTTCTCCACCCACAGGGTGCAGTTGGGCAGAGTGCACTCAGTGCGGTCGGTGCCTGGCAGCGGCGGCGCGGAGGCCGCCCAGGTGGCGGGATCAATGTTTCCGGAGCGGGACCACTTGTCGCGGTGCCGCGAGCACAGTCCCTTGCCGGCGGCGCCGAAGCGGCAGCCCACAACGGTGCAGTGCGTGAGCTCGCCCAGGGGAGAGGAGGGCCGGGGTCGGCGACGAACACCGCGAGGTCAGGGCGCCCGTCCCGCCGCCGGCGCTGGGCATGTCCGGTGCCCATGCCCTGCTCGTGCGCGGCGCGGTTGCAGCCCGGGACCGGGCAGCGCTTCCCGTTGCTGCGGCGCAGCCGTTCCACCAAGTCATAGACGGCGGAGTAGGTGAGCGGACGGCCGTGCGGACGGCCCCAGAGGTTGACGAACACGTAGTCCGAGTCGAGGTCGCCGTAACCGCGGTTGAGGTAGTCGGCATACAGCCGCATCGGCTCCGCACTGGCCGGAACCTCCCGTGAGCGGCCCGCCTTCGCCCGTGCCCGGTTTGCGTTCGGGCGCGGGATGACGCTCACCTGCCGCTCGGCGGGCGCGATGTCCTCGTGCCGCAGGCCCAGGGCTTCGCCGATCCGCAGCCCGGTGTCCAGCAGCAGTGCGAACAGCAGCCGGTTCCGCAGATGCCCGCACCCGTCCAGCACCGACTGGGCGTCCCCGGCGGACAACACGACAGGCCGCCGCCGCGGCTGCCGCAACCGGATCGTGCGGGCCTTCTGCGGACGGCTCTTGGCGATGTGCTCCAGGAACGGCTTGTAGGAACTGCCCCGCCCACGGCGGCTGGCGGGCCGCATCGTCACCATGAGCTCGCCGAGCGGCACCCCGTGGTGATCGTGGGCGTACGCCTTGACCGTGTTCGGTGACTTGTCACCCCAGGCCAGGTAGGCCAGGCAGCGCTCGATCGGTGCGACAGGCACGTGGTCGTCCCCGAGCTCTGTCCACGACTCGGCCTCCGAGTCCGGCATCAGCACGCGCTGCACCCTCATGGAACCTCCCGCTCATCCGTTGTGGATGACGGAAGGTAATCCCATCCAGGACGGGACGAAGGGGCCTTCAGCCGTACGTGTTGCACGTCCTGGACGGTGGAGGTAGCTCCCGAGGTGGCTGCGGGCCGCGGTCTCACTCGTGTCGAGCGCCGTCGCCACCTGGCGATCGGTACCTCCTCGGCGGCGAGCTCGTAGGAGGCGTCCTCGCCGACTTGGGCGATGGCGTGCCGCAGGTCGGCCAGGGCCTTCAACGCGACCAGGGGCTCCTTGGCGGCCAGGCCGCCGAGCCGGCCGAGCAGGAACTGGACGAACTCCCCGATGCCAGCCACGAGGTCGGTGTCATCGAGTGGATCGACTACCGCAACACCGCCGAGCTGTCCATCCTCCCGCCCATCGGCCCCGCCCTTGCCGCCCTCGCCGATCCGTACGCCGCTGTCACCGACACGGCGCTGGATGCCGTCACCGACGCGAACTACACCTGGGTGTAGCACTCACGCTCGTCAAGGCCGGATACGGCGCCACGGCTTGCCGTAGGTGCCGCCGCAGTTCAGGCATGACGCGGTGTAGACCGCGGAGGCCGGGGTCATCTCCTCGCAGGCCTCGGCCAGGCGTGTACTGCCGCTGCGCGGCCTTGGGCGGTTTCGCGGCGGGCGGGCTAACCGCCGCGACTTCGGCGTGCTCCTCTGCACGGCGGTCTTCAGAGGACGGCGCGAGGCGCATTCTGGGCGAGATCGGCGACGACGGGGAGCAGGTTCGCCACGGCTGTGGGGCCGAAGGCATACGCCGACTCCGCCCCGATCACGCGGGCTTCCGGCCAACGCTGCTACGTCGGGAGCCAGTTCGTGAAGGACAACCGGCTCAACCACGTCGGCCGGCTTGCCCAGCATTTGAATGCGAGCCCTGATGAGCGCTCCTGCGCCTCGGGTCGGGTGCATCTGGTTCCGTTCGGTGGCCGTCCAGGCCCTCCGGAGGCGCTCGTCCTGCTTTCCGGGTGCATGGAACGGCCTGCCGGGGAAGGCGTGCTGGGGACCCGTAGACCTGAGAAGGGACGGACACCATGGCGCGACCGAGGATAGTGGTCGTCGGCGCGGGCTTCGCCGGCGTCGCCTGCGTACGCCGCCTGGAGCGGACGCTGTCACCCGGGGAGGCGGAGATCTTGCTGGTCACTCCGTTCTCCTACCAGCTCTACCTGCCCCTGCTGCCGCAGGTGGCCTCCGGGGTACTCACCCCGCAGTCCGTGGCGGTGTCGCTGCGCCGCAGCCGCCGCCACCGGACCCAGATCGTGCCCGGCGGGGCCGTCGGCGTCGACACCCGGGCCAAGGTCTGCGTCATCCGGAAGATCACCGGGGAGCTGGTGGACCAGCCGTACGACTACCTGGTGCTCGCGCCGGGGAGCGTGACCCGCACCTTCGACATCCCAGGCCTGGTGGAGCACGGCCGCGGCATGAAGACCCTCGCCGAAGCCGCCCACCTGCGCGACCATGTGATCGCCCAGCTCGACCTGGCCGACGCCGCCGCACCGGGCTCGTCGGAACGGGCCTCACGGCTGGGCTTCGTTGTGGTGGGCGGTGGCTACGCGGGCACCGAGACGGCCGCCTCCCTGGAGCGGCTCACCACGAACGCCGTCAGCCGCTACCCCCGGCTGGACCGGCGCGAGATCAGCTGGCACCTCGTGGACGTGGCCCCGAAACTGATGCCCGAACTCGGCGACAGGCTCGGCCGGGCCGCCCTCGACGTGCTGCGCCGCCGAGGCATCGAGGTCTCGCTCGGCGCCTCCGTCTCCAAGGCGGGCCCCGAGGACGTCACCCTCACCGACGGGCGCGTGCTGCCCAGCCGCACCCTCATCTGGACCGCCGGCGTCGCCGCGAGCCCACTCATCGCCACGCTGGGCGCCGAGACCGCGAAGAGCGGCCGGCTCGTCGTCGCTCCGGACCTGCGGGTGCCGGGGGCGGACGGCGCGTTCGCGCTCGGCGACGCGGCCGCCGTCCCCGACCTCGCCGGCGGCGGGGACGGCGCGGTGTGCCCGCCCACGGCGCAGCACGCCGAGCGCCAGGGCAGGGTCGCCGCCGACAACGTCGTCGCCACACTGCGGGGCACCCCGCTGCGCCGTTACGTCCACAAGGACCTCGGACTGGTCGTGGACCTCGGCGGCCGCGACGGCGTCTCCCGGCCGCTCGGCATCGGCCTGCGGGGGATGCCCGCCCAGGCCGTGGCCCGCGGCTACCACTGGGCGGCGCTGCGCACCGGGGCCGCGAAGACCCGGGTGATGACGAACTGGCTCCTGAACGCCGTGGCCGGCGACGACTTCGTCCGGACCGGCTTCCAGACGTACAAGCCGGGGACGCTGCGCGACTTCGAGTTCACGGACCACTACCTCACGCCGGAGGAGGTACGGGCCCGCACGGCGGCCGACGGAGGCTGACAGTCCCGGCGGCGAGATGTGCGCACCAAGCGCGACGGCGTTGACCGCAGTCCACTTCGCCCAGCCCGAGCTCGCGACCCTGGCGCCCGGCCCGCCGGAACGGGGGAGCGGGCCTCGGGCAGGACAACCCGAGCCCTCCCGAGCGGAGCAGGACGCCGTACGAGCACGCGGAGGAGATCCAGGAGCGGTTCAAGTACCGCGACCTCACCGACAGGCGATGGGGGCGGGTCCCACGGGTTCCTGTACGGGCGGGCGTGGACGCACGCCGCCGTGATGGCGATCCTTGGAAACGGCTCTGCCCGGAGTTCCGTGAAATCCCAGATCAGGACGACTGCGGGGTCGGCCATGGCTGGCCGTCAGGCGTGATGGCTGGGCGGCCGGCCAGCACGTAGTCGGAGTACTCGTCGCCTGCCATGGCTTGGTTGACCCAGCGTTCGCGTACTGCTCCGGTTCGGGTCTCGGCAACGTCCAAGGCGTCGAGGGCGGTGTTCGTGGTTGCCACGAGGAGGCCGAACTCTTCTTCCTCGCCCTCAAACAGCGGTGGCAGCGAATCCAGGTCGCTGGTCAGTGGCTCGCAGTCGAGAGCGGCGTGCAGGTAGACCTCGTAGGTCCCTCGCACCGGCCGGATCTCGACCCAGTGGATTCCCAGTCGCTCGGGGCTTCCAGATGGTCCGAGGAACTGCTCGACGGAACGGCCCCTGTCGAGGGCGCCAAGAATGAATGGTTCTGCCAAGTAGCGCACGGCGGAAGACTACGGCGTGATGAGGATGCGGGTTCGAAGGAGGTCGAAGGAGGCCCGTCCGTACGTCGCCTTCTTGAGTGTTTTGACTCTGTTGACGTGGCCTTCGACGATGCCTGAGCTTCAGTGGAGGGTGAGTCCGGCGGTGACGGCGTCAAGGTCGCCGCGGAGGAAGCCGGCGAAGCCGCTGATGGGCTTGGGCGCGTCCTGTTCGGCCTGGCGGATCCACTCGGGGAGGAGGAAGCCGCGCCGGTGGCGGAGGAGTTCGGCGAAGGCCCGGGCGAGGTCGCAGGCTCGGGCGATGTCCGGGAGGGCGGCGAGGTGTTTGCGGACGACCTGGCGGCTGCCGCGGTAGGCGCGTTCGCGGATCTCCAGGAAGAGGCGGTTGCCGCTGGCCTGGCCGAGGCTTTCGGTGAAGCGGGTGTTCAAGTACGGCTTGAACGGTTCCAGCACTCCGGCCGGTCGGCGTTCGTTGGCGGAGGCCAGGAGCTGGTCGAGGTCGGTGTCGCGGAATCGGCGGACGGTCTTGCGGTCGAGGTGGAGGCGTCGGGCGATGGCGCTGATGGTCCAGCCTGCCGCGATGAGTTTGTGGATGTCGGCGTGGCGGTGGCGGGTCCGTTCGGTGATCTGCGTCCGCGGCAGTTCGTGCAGCGGGAGCTGCATCAGCGGGGGCGCCTCGGGCATCCGGGCGATCTCTTCGTCGGCGCGTTTGCGCAGGCAGGCGCGGTGTTGGTGGCAGGTCTTCTGCACCGCGGCGGCAAGGTTCTGCAGCAGGTGCCAACGGTCGGCGACTTCCACCACGGCGGGGGCGGCTTCCTTGATCGCACGGGTGTAGGCCGTGGCCCGGTCCCGGCAGATGATCTCAGCACCAGGGTGCTCGCGCAGCCAGGCGGCGAAGGTCTCGGAGGTGCGGTCGGGCAGGACGTCCACAACGCGGCCGGCCTCTACATCGACGAGGATGGTTCCGTAGGTGCGGCCCTTGCGGAAGGCGAACTCGTCGACGCCCAGGACCCGCGGGGACCGATCCGGCACGGTCGGAAGGTCCAGGAGTTCCAGGAGGCGTGTGCGTCCTGCGGCGAGGTGCATCCGGCGGCACAGTCGTTCACCGGCCCGGCCGCCGAGCTCGACCGCGACCTGCCGCAGCCAAGTCTTCAGTCCGAGGCTGGATCGGCGATACCGCTCGCTCAGCCCGCTGACCTGCTCGACGAACGTCCGGCGCCGACACCCGGCCCGTCGCAGAAGAATCTCCGGACCTGCAGCCTGACCAGCAGTTTCCTCCCGAACAAAGGCCTCTCGGCGAGGCTTCGCTCATCGGAAGAATGGACCCTGCGGGCACGGGACCCCGGGCATCTGGGCGGCGGACCGCACGCGGCCGCCACCACGACCAGAACCTCGTCCGTGAACTCCACGGCCTCCAAGCGAACATCGACGTCCGGGAACAGCACATCGTCCAGCGAGCAGACCCCCACCAGCCAGGCATGCCCTGCTGGAACGTTCCAGCATGCGGTCCCTGACCTGGGATTTCACGGAACTCCGGCCAGAGCCTTGAAACGATCTGTGCGTCTCGGTCCTGCCTAGGTGCTTGGCCGCGACGTCCTCACGCTTCCGCGGGGGTGGCCGGCCGTTTCGCGTACCGGTGGCGCATGGCGTCGCTGGCTGCGGGACCCGCGGTGAAGACGTAGGTGTCGCTGTCCTCGAGCCGGCGGCCGGTCTTGGCGTCGACGACGACGGGCTCGACTTCCTCGCCACTGTGCGCGTTGATGAGGATCATGCTGCGTTCGGCCGGTGCGAGGCGGGAGTTGCCCCATGCGGCCAGGGCGACGATCACCGGCCGCAGGGAGTACCCGAGTTCGGTGAGAACGTACTCGTGACGTACCGGGTTGGTCTGGTAGGGCCGACGCTCCAGCAGTCCGTCCGCGACTAGGGTCTTCAGCCGGGTGGTGAGCATGCTGGAGGAGATGCCCAGGCTCTCCTGGAACTGGTCGAAGCGGGTGTAGCCGTCGAAGGCGTCATGGAGGATCAGCAGCGTCCACCACTCACCCACGTGTTCTACCGTCGTGGACAACGGGCACTCCTGGTCCTCCAGCCTGATCCGACTTGCCACGGCGACCATCCTCCCAGTTGCTGCTAAAGTCGAAGTTACTAGCTTCTATTTTAGCAGTAATGACGGGAGCGGCGCCTTCTGCGCCCGCATCCGGGAGCGGAGCACATCGTGAACACGTCCATCAGTGAGTCCCTCGAAGGCCGACGTGCTCTGGTGACCGGAGGCACCAAGGGCACCGGGGCTGCCATCGCCCGACGTCTCGCCGAGGCCGGCGCGACCGTGCTGGTCACCGCACGCAGCCGCCCCGAAGCCATGGAGGAGAAGACGTTCATCACCGCCGACCTGTCCACCGCCCAGGGCGCGGCCCGCGTCGCTGCCGATGTGGACGCCCGTCTGGGAGGCGTCGACATCCTGGTCAACACCCTCGGCGGGTCCGAGGCACCCGCTGGAGGGTTCGCGGCGCTCGGAGAGGACGACTGGGCCAGGGAGCTGAACACGAACCTGCTGGCCGCCGTCCGTCTGGACCGCGCACTCCTGCCGCACATGATCGCCACGGGCAAGGGCGCGGTCGTACACGTCACCTCGATCCAGCGCCGCATGCCGCTGTGGAACGGAACTCTCGCCTACGCAGCCGCCAAGGCCGCCCTGACCACCTACAGCAAGGGCCTGGCCAACGAGGTCGCCCCGCACGGCATCCGCGTCAACACCGTCTCGCCCGGCTTCGTGCAGACCTCGGCCGCCGACAACCTCGTCGCCCGGATCGCAGAGGAGGCAGACATCACCCAGGAAGCGGCGCTGGGCCGGCTCATGGACTCCCTGGGCGGCATCCCCCTCGGCCGTCCCAACCGGCCCGAGGAGGTCGCCGAGCTCGTCGCCTTCCTCGTCTCCGACCGCGCCTCGGCCATCGTCGGCGCCGAACACGTCATCGACGGCGGCACCACCCCCACCGTCTGAACCCACCACCCCGAGGAGCGTCATGCACGACAACCAGCCCCGAACCATCACCCCGGACACCCTGCCCGAGGTCATCACCCGATACCTCACAGCGCACCGCACCCACGACACCGCAACCGCAGCCACGGCGTTCACCCGCGAAGCCACAGTGATCGACGACGGCAACACCTACGAGGGCACCAAGGCGATCGAGGGTTGGCTCGGCCGATCCGCCACCGAATTCACCTACACCACCCACCTGACGAACGCTCAGCAGACCGACGCGACGCACTACATCGCCACCCACCACCTCGAAGGCAACTTCCCTGGCGGCACCATCGATCTGAGCTACCAGTTCACACTCCGCGAAGACCTCATCGAACGCCTCGTGATCGAGCCCTGAGCCCGGACACCTGTCGCCGCCTGCGCGAAATGCCCCGCTCACCCCGGGCCGCCCATCCCAGCCGTCCTACCCAGTCAGCCCGGTCACCGGGCCAGCCCTCACCTTCGGCATACACCCGCAGATCAGCATGCGCGTGCCTGAGGAATCAAGGCGAGCAACTCCGAGGCCATCCTCAGCACCGGGTGAGGAGAGTCGAAGATCCCCATCAGCCGAGGGCCGGTGGCGCTGTTCAACCACGCGGTGACGTGGCTGCGTAAGACCCGGGTGCTGCTGCCGGGGGTGTCGGTGCTGGCCCGGCGGGTGTCGGAGGCCGCACGGTGGCCGCGTCGGCGGCTGTATGAGGCGGTGGCCCGTGCCGGGCACCGGGCCGATCCCGCGCTCGCGCCGGCGCCGGCCGGGCTGCTGGTGGTGTCAGGGCAAAGCGGGTCTTGGAGCTGGAGCGGCTGCGCACGCCGCCGGTGAAGACGACGGGCACACAGCGACGATCCGTGCCAAGGAGCGAGTGGAGGAGATCTCCACATTTCCACTGGGCCGGGTGAACCAGTCTCGGGTTCCCATGAACCGGTTGTCCACGCTGCTCGGTACGGGCAGCTGAGCAAGGCGCGGACGATCGAGCGGGCGCCGGATCCGCGGCGCGCCGCACTGCTTGGGCCGCTACCTGCTAAACATTCAGGCCAGCGGTCCCGCCCAGGGCCTGCGGCCTCTAGTGACCCGGACGCAGTCGGCGCGGAGGACGCCGAAGACTGACCGCTTCGCGGCACGGCCGTTGCGGGGCTCGGGACAGCATGCTTCGCAGGAGTCCTGGCCCGCCGGGATTTGGTGCCGCAGGTCAGTCCGGGGTGCGCTGCCAGGCGTCCTCGGCGGCCTGGGCGGTGGGGTGGGTGGGAAAGACCTGCTCCAGGCCGACGATGCGGAAGATCCGGGCGACGCGTTCGGGGACGGCGGCCAGCGCGATGGCCGCGTCGGCGGCCAGGGCGTGGTTGCGGGCGGCGATCAGGACGGTGATGCCGCTGGAGTCGCAGAAGGTGATCGCCGCGAGGTCGATGACGAGCTGCTGACCCGGGCGCAGGTCGAGCTGTGGGAGGGCGTCGCGGACGTCGGGCGCTGTGTGGTGGTCGAGTTCTCCGGCGAGTTCGATGACCGGGCCAGCGGTGGTGGTGCGGGTGTGGAGGGTCAGGTGTTTGGTCACGGCCGCTCTTCACTGAGGGTTCGGGGCACGTGGATGGCGAGGACGGCGGTGTCGTCGTCCACGCCGGTGCCGAAGGTGTCGAGCAGGTCGCGGACGGCGCCGATGGCGCCCGACGCGGTGGTGGGGGCCAGAGCGCGGGCGAAGGCGAGCAGGGCGTCGTCGCCGTACCGGCCGTCGGGGCCGGTTGCGGTGTGGGCTTCGGTCAGGCCGTCGGTGTGCAGGAGCAGAGTGTCGCCGGCACCGAGGTGGACGTTGGTGGTGGAGATGTGGGCGTTGGGGAGGACGCCGATGAGCTGGCCGCCGGGGGTGGGCAGGTAGTCGGCGCTACCGTCGGCGCGCATCAGCAGGGCCGGGGGGTGTCCGCCGCTGGCCAGGATGATGGTGAAGCCGCCTCGTTCGGGGTCGGGCGCGAGCAGGCCGAAGACGACGGTGCAGAAGCGGGGGTCGGTGCCGTTGTACTCGTGGCCCAGGACCGTGTTGAGGTTGCCGAGGACGGCCGCCGGGTCCGGGTTGTAGACGGCGGCGGCCCGGAGCGTGTAGCGGGCCAGGGAGGTGACGGCCGCCGCTTTGGCGCCCTTGCCGCACACATCGCCGAGGAACATGCCCCAGGTTCCCGCGGCCAGGGGGAAGAGGTCGTAGAAATCGCCGCCGACCTCGTCCAGGGAGGCGATGTGGTAGTGCGCGGCCACGTCCAGGCCCGGCACGTCCGCCAGCACCGGGGGCAGCAGGGTCTTCTGCAAGGTGGTGTTCAAGACCTTGAGGCGGTCGCGTTCGAGGTCGGCTTGCTGCCGGGCCCGTAGCAGCTCCGTCTCGTAGGCGCGGCGGTCGCGGGCGTCGAAGATCGTGGTGCGGATCAGCAGCGGTTCGCCGTCACTGCCGGTCTTGACCGCCGAGGTGACCATGACGGGCAGGCGGGAGCCATTCGCGGCCTTCAGCTCCAGGGCGATACCGCTGATCTCGCCCTGCATGCGCAGCAGCGGCGCGAAGTGCGTCTCGTGGTAGAGCCGGCCGCCGACGGTCAGCAGCTCGGAGAAGTGCTTGCGGCCCACCAGATCGTCGCGTTCGTAGCCGAGCCAGTCCAGCAGGGTGGCGTTGATCTTCGCGATCCGCCCGTCCAACAGCGTGGACAGATAGCCACAGGGGGCATGCTCGTAGAGGTCCTCGGCGCTGTCCTCCAGCAGCTCGGAGAACCGGGCATCCTGGTCCGCTGGCCCCTGGAACGGGTCCTTGCTGTCTTCGGTTTCGTCGGCCGTGGACATCATCGGGCCGTATCCGCGAAGGCGGCGATCGCCGCGGCGGTCTCCTCCGGTGCGGCGAGCTGGGGGCAGTGCCCAGTCGCGGTCAGCGTGACCAGCCGGCTGTCCGGGATCTGCGCGTGGACGAACGCGCCCACCTCCGGCGGGGCGATCGCGTCATGGGAGCACTGGACAACCAGCGTGGGAACCCGCACTCCGGCAAGGTCGGCGCGGTTGTCGGACAGGAAGGTCACCCGCGCGAAGACCCGCGCGATCTCCGGATCGGTACGACAGAAGCTGTTCGTCAGCTCCTCACCCAGCTGAGGCCGCTCCGGATTGCCCATGATCACCGGCGCCATGGCGCCCGACCAGCCCAGATAGTTCGCATCCAGCGACTCCAGCAGCTCCTCGATGTCCTCGGCACTGAACCCGCCCCGGTAACCGGTGGCCGGGTCATCGATGAAACAGGGCGAGGGAGCGAGCAGGACCAGGCCTGCGAACGCCTCGGGCTCACGCACGGCGGCCAGCACACCCATCATCGCGCTCACCGAATGCCCCACGAATGTGACCGGGCCCAGACCCAGCTCCCGGCACACCTCCAGCACGTCGCCCACATACCCGTCGAGGGACGAGTAGCGTTCCCGGCTCCAGGCCGACAGCTGCGAGTGGCCCGCGCCCACGTGGTCGAAGAGGACGACGGTGAAGTCCCGCTCCAGAATCGGCACCACCAGACGCCACATGTTCTGATCGCACCCGAACCCGTGCGCCAGCACGACCACCGGCCCGCCGGCCCGCCCGGTCACCGTCACATGGTTCCTGCTCCGCACATCCATGCGCGTCATCCTCCCAGACCGCCCTCCCGCCCCATCCGCGCAAGCCTCACTCAAGGGTCGGTTCGGGGTACTTCTGAGAATTGTTTGTCACAGCATCCCGTGTCATGACGGTCCCTCAAGAGGCTTTCCCCGAGCGATGCAGGCGACATCGAGCGTCACCCCTGCCGTGGGCCCGGCCAGCCGTGGCGCCCAGGCACCCCCGTCCCGCTCGCCCTCGCGCCGGACACCCCGACCGCCGACATCCGCATCAGGTACGCCCGGTGCTTGACGCTCACCCAGGAACTCCAGTCGCAGCTCGACGCGCTGGCCGAACACGGCATCCCGCGCGACAAGGTGTTCTCCGAGAAGATCAGCGCCCGTATCCGGGTACGGCCGCAGCTCGAGGCCGCGCTCGCGCCGGCCCGCCAGATCAAGGCCCACGGCCTGGTCCTGGAGATGCTCGCCGGGCCCCTGCCCGGGACGTACGACCCCAGCGGGCCCGGCCGTCTGCTGTTCGCGTTCTTCGTCGCCATGGCGGAGACCGAGCGGGAGAACATCCGCGAGTCGACCCTCGAAGGACTCGACGCGGCGGCTCGCAAGGGCAGGCACGGCGGCCGGCCACCCGTCATCACCGACGACATGCTGCACACCGTGCTCCGGCGCCGCGCGAACGGCGAGTCGGTCGAGCAGATCCAGCCCGACCTGATCATCCCGACAGGCAAGCGTCAGTGTCTGGCCCCAAGCGTCGCGAGCATCTACCGGGTGCTCGCCGAGCACGAGGAGCAGGAGACGTACCCCGAAGCCTTCGTCCAGGCGCACGCCGATTTCGCCAACCTCCAGGACGCCAACGACACCCCCCCCCGACCAGGGCCGGGCTCTGCGTGCCCACGGCCACCCGGCGTGGTCGGCGCCCCCGCGGGCGTGGGAGTTGTCAGAGGTTCTGGGCACGAATGACGACCAGTTCTTCCAGCTCCTCGGCATCGGTGGCCAGGCCTTGCCGCTCCAGCCAGGCTCGGCGAGACCGCAGGACGGGCCCCCAGGGCACGAGGGCCCTGGAGGTCACCTCCGCGCCCAGCCCCGCCGCACCGAACCGGTCGACGGTTTCCTGGGATCCGCACATACCTGAATGCACCATGAGCAGGACGCCGCCGGGGCGCAGCAGGGCCGGGACGTTCGCGCGCCAGCAGACGTCGATCGCCGTGACCCTGGCCCCGCGGCACGCGGCGTGGAGAGCCAGCGCGCCGGTCCCGGTCCCGATCTCCAGCACCTCCGTGCCACGGGTCACCGTTTCCTGCGCGAGAGCCTGGGCGAGGAGTCGCGTGTCGACTTGCGGCTGATAGACGCCCGGGAGAGCGATCAACCCGGCGGGCAGCGTGCCCAAGGTCAGAGCCGTACTTGCCACGGCGTGCCCCCGCGATAGGTGTGACCCGCTCGCACGGGCCGGCAGCCGCCGGCCACTCCGCACGAGTGCCAATTCCGGCGCAGCTCATCCGCATCACAGACGATCACCACACCCTGCCCCCACGCGAGAGGGCCCGACGTCTGATCGGCCCTCTCGCGTGGAGCGGTCGCGCTACGGGCGGGTTTCTTCGCCGCCCTGATCATTTTCGGGGGTTGCCCACGATTGCGCGCGCTGCTGCGCCTCAGACGGCTGCTGACCCGGCTGGGCGGGGGCTCTGCGCCGGGCACTGCGTCGGCTGCCGTACCAGAAGGCGCCGATCAGGAGGGCAGCCACCATCACGCCGGCGAGGATGAGGAACAGCGAAGCCTGGCCTTCGGCCGCAAGGTTTCCGATAGCAGTCATGGCGGGCGTCTGCCCGCACTGGGGCCGCTTATCGGGCGACTACTGCGGATGGCGACGCCCGGGGGTTCGTTCCGGATGGGACGCATGATGTTGCGTCGCGGGGCCGGATTCCCAAGCGGCGGCGTCGCGTGACGGGGTCACGCTCCGCCCTCGAAGGTGCCGTCCGTGCCCGGTCACGGTCGGTCTGCCCTGCCTTTCACCGCGCGCAGGCGACGAAGGCCCGGAGCCCGTTAGCCGATCTGGGCGTACTCAGCGTGCCCGAGGCGAATGGAATCGAAAGGCTTACGTCCGGGGCATAACTGCCGCCTGCCGGATATGCGGCAGAACATCTCGTAGGTCACGCAGTCCGGCCAAGAGGAGACGACACGCATGGCGCAGAAAAAGGCAGCCAAGGCCAAGAAGGCCACGCCCGCCAAACCGAAGAAGCAAGCCGATTCCCCCGGGATCCCCGGCCGGCCCGCACCGGAGTCGCCCGCCGCCGGTGAACCGACCGTCCCGCGCGAGCCGCTGCCGCCGAAACCGGACCAGGCCGGCCCCGACACCCTCAGCCCCACGGGGCAGCCCACCGGCGTGCCCCAGGCCGTGGTGGCGCAGGGCGACGCCTACCTGACGACCGCCCAGGGCGCCCGGTTGTACGACAGCGACCACTCCTTGAAGGCGGGTGCGCGGGGTCCGGTCCTGCTGCAGGACCACCACCTGCGGGAGAAGATCACCCACTTCGACCACGAACGCATCCCCGAGCGCGTCGTGCACGCCCGCGGCGCCGCCGCGCACGGCGTCTTCCAGGGCTACGGCACTGCGGGCAAGGTCACCGAGGCGGCGTTCCTGGCGAAGGGTGTCGAGACACCGGTGTTCGTCCGGTTTTCCACCGTCCTCGGCTCGCGCGGCTCGGCGGACACGGTGCGCGACACGCGGGGCTTCGCGACGAAGTTCTACACCGACGAGGGCACCTTCGACCTGGTGGGCAACAACATCCCGGTCTTCTTCATCCAGGACGCCATCAAGTTTCCCGACATCATCCACGCCGGGAAGCCGCATCCGGACAGGGAGATTCCGCAGGCGCAGAGCGCGCACGACACGTTCTGGGACTTCGTGTCCCTGCACACCGAGGCCACCCACCACACCATCTGGAACATGTCCGACCGCGGCATCCCGCGGTCCTTCCGGATGATGGAGGGCTTCGGCGTCCACACCTTCCGGCTTGTCAACGCCAAGGGCGCCACGACCCTGGTGAAGTTCCACTGGAAGCCGAAGCTCGGCGTGCACTCCCTCGTCTGGGAGGAAGCACAGATCACCAGCGGCATGGACCCCGACTTCCACCGACGCGACCTCGCCGACGCCATCGAGTCCGGCGCGTTCCCGCAGTGGGAGCTGGGCATTCAGACCTTCCCCGACACCCCGGAGCAGACCTTCGAGGGAATCGACCTCCTCGATCCCACGAAGCTCGTCCCCGAGGAGCTCGCCCCCGTACAGCCCATCGGGCTGATGACGCTGAACGCCAACCCGAGCAACTACTTCGCCGAGACGGAGCAGGTTGCCTTCCACCCCGGACACCTGGTCCCCGGGATCGACGTGACCGACGACCCGCTGCTCGCCGGGCGGCTCTTCTCCTACCTCGACACGCAGATCAGCCGCCTCGGCGGCCCCAACTTCGGGCAAATCCCGATCAACCGGCCGCACGCCCCCGTCAATGACATGCTCCGCGACGGCATGCACCAGAGCGCCGTCCACACCGGCGTGGCCCCCTACCGGCCCAACAGCCTCGACGGCGGCTGCCCCTTCCTCGCCGGCACCGACACCGGCGCCTTCATCGAGGTCCCTCACGAGCTGCCAGAGGCGCGCAAGGTCCGTGAGGCGCCCGCCTCATTCGCCGACCACTTCTCCCAGCCCCGCCAGTTCTGGCTCAGCATGACGCCGGTGGAGCGCGAACACATCATCGCCGCCTACACCTTCGAACTGAACAAGTGCTACGAGCAGGTCATCAAGGAGCGCGTCCTGGGCGTTCTCGCCAACATCGACGCCGAGCTGTGCGCGGAGGTCGCCGCCGGCCTCGGCCTTCCCGCCCCCGCTCCCACGGAGCGGGTCACCGACGTCGACCCGAGTCCGGCCCTGTCGCAGGTCGGCGGCGTCTGGCCGGTAGACGGGCGGGTCGTCGGCATCGTGGCCGACCCGGCCTCCGACCTGGGCGCCGTACGGGCCGTGCGTGAGGCCGTACTGGACGCCGGCATGGTCCCCCTCGTGATCGCGCCGACAGGCGGCACCCTGGGCACGAAGAAGACCCAGGTGACCGTCCAGCGTACTTTCGCCACCGCCCGCTCCGTTGAGTTCGACGCACTGCTGTTCGCCGGGACGCCGGAGGCCGGCGCCGACGCCTACGGGGCTCGCGACGCCAAGGCCGGCACGCAGCAGCCCGGCAGCAGGCCCGACCCGCGCGTCCTGATGCTGCTTACCGAGGCCTACCGTCACGGCAAGGCCGTCGGCGGCTGGAACGACGCCGCCCAGCTCTTCGAACTGGCGGGCATTGGCACGAACGAGCCCGGCGTCGCCTACCGGGACACCGCTGCCGCGGCCCTGGAGGGGCTGGTCCGGGGGTTGGCCGAGCACCGGGCCTGGGACAGGTTCCCCACCACGCTCTGAACGGCCCAGTCAAACGAAACCGGCCGAAGGAACCTCGCCCCTGCTCTTACGTCGACAGGCGGCGCGCGGGCGTGGCGGGGTGGTGCACGGTGAGGCCAACGGGATCGTGAGGGCATCAGGTCGCACTCCCAGGAGGGCGTCGTGCGGACCCGGCCCCGGTGTCAGGCGGGTTCCTGGTCCGGCGCCGCGGGCGGATCCGCCTGCTCCTCCTCGACTGCCACTGGGGACCCGTCCGCCGATTCGTCGTCCCCGCCGTTGGCGCGCAGGTGCCCGATCACCGTATTGGCCACCGCGACCAGCGGGACGGCGACGACCGCTCCGCCGATGCCGGCGACCACGCCGCCGGTGGCGACGGCCAGGACCACGGCCAGCGGGTGGACCCGTACGGCCCTCCCGAGGATGAACGGCTGTAGGACGTGCCCCTCGATCTGCTGGACGACGAGCACCACCAGCAGGGTCATCAGTGCGGTGAAGACCCCTTGGGTGACCAATGCGACGACCACCGCGAGGGCCCCGGACGCGACGGCGCCCACGAGGGGCACGAACGAGGCCAGGAAGATCACCACGGCGATGGGGACGGCGAGCGGCACGCCCAGGAAGTAGATGCCGAGGCCGATGAAGAGCGCGTCGATGAAGGCGACGACCAGCGTTCCGCGGACATAGGCGGTCAGGGTTCCCCAGGCGGCCGGGCCCGCGTCGGCGACGTCCGGCCGGGCGGCGGCGGGGACCAGCCCCAGCGTCCACCGCCAGATGCGCCTGCCGTCGTACAGAAGAAAGAGCGTCGAGAACATCGCCAGCAGCATGCCGGTGATGATCTCCACCAGGACGGTCACGCCCCGCAGCCCGGTCGAGGTGATCTCGCTGGTACTGGTGCCGATGGCATCGCTCAGGCTGCCGGCAATGTCGTTGATCTGCTGCTCGGTCACGTGGAAGGGGCTGTCGAGGAGCCATCGTTTCAGCTCTTCGATGCCTTCCTGGAGCCGCCCGGACAGATTGTCCAGGTTGTCGAGCACCTGCCAGACGACGAACCAGCCGATCAGCCCCAGGACGACGAACCCGAAGAGCGCGGTCAGGGCGGTGGACAGCCCTTGGGAGAGCCCTGCACGGTGCAGCCGGGCGACCGTCGGTTCCAGCAGGGCGGTGATCAGCAGCGCGGCCGCGAAGGCGAGGACGACGAGCCGGACCGAACCGATCACCCGCATGATGACCCACAGGGTGGCCGCGAGCACCAGGAACCGCCAGCCGGCCTCGGCCGCGACCCGTACGCCCCAGGGCACCGCTCGGGCGGGGTCCGGGTTGCGCGGACGGGCCCGGCGGGCCTCCGCGACACGCTGCCGCTCGGCCAGCAGCTCTGCCTCGTGCCGCGCCTCCACCTGCGTACGACGATCACCGAGCGCCGCGGCACCTTCCTTCACGCGACCGAGCCACGTACGGATTCCAGGCATGCGCACCCTCCTTCCTCATCCGGCTGCCCCGGATTCCGGGGATCAGGCCGGTGCGGCCCGACGCGTTCGGAGAGGGACGCCCCCGACACGGTCCACTCCGTCCTGCTGACGGCGTCGGAGCTCGTCACCAACGCGCACATCCACGCCCGCAGCAGCACCGGGCCGTTCGCACGCGGTGGTGTGAGTAGCGACGCTCGGTCATCCGGTCGGTCCGTCCGTGGGCCCAGGCCGACCGGATGCCCCGAGGGTCGGCTCGGGTTCGGTCCCCAAGATCTCGGGCTCCAGTCCCTCCGTGAGGCCGGTCCGGCGGCGTCCGATGTCCGCCCGCCAGGCTTCGAAGGCGAGCGTCGTGGCCGTGACCACCACGAGCCCGAGGAGCCAGCCTCCGACGACGTCGCTGACCCAGTGCACGCCCAGCGCGACGCGGGTGTAGCCGACCCCGAGCACGCTCGTCACCGCCAGCGCCCAGGGCAGGGGCCGCCAGGCGGGCGGCACCAGCGGGAGCAGGACGAGGAGGAGCACCGCGCAGGACACCATGGCCGTCATGGCGTGCCCGGAGGGGAAGGAGTACCCGGGCGCGTGGGCGACGGCGTCGGGCAGGTGCGGGCGGGCCCGTTCCACCACGCTCTTCGCCAGGAACCCCAGGAGGGCGCCGGCCGTCTCGGTGACGGCGGCCCACACCGCCAGGCGCCATGCGCGGCGCCTCAGCAGCCACACGACCAGGGCGGCCACCAGGAGCCGCATGGTCACCGGGTCCCACAGTACGTCCGTCAGGAAGCCCAGCACCCGTACCCGCCAGGGGTCTTCGAGGGCGGCACGGTGGAGCCGTTCGGCCGTGTCCCGGTCGAGGCGGTGGAGCGGGGGCCACCGGGATTCGACGAGCACGAGGGCGAGGACGAACGGCACGGTCACGGCGGTCGTCGCCGTCACCGTCAGCAGGAGTCTCGTCCCGAAGGCGGCATCGGGCCCGGAGCGTCCGGCCAGGAACGCGCGGGCTGCGCGGCGTCGGGAGCGGGGCGGGCGCTGTGCCATGGGTACGCGGCTTTCGGTCGGGGTCGCTCGGGCGGCGGGGCGGGGTGGGCGGTGGCTGTCAGACTCCGGGGTCCCGTGCGATCGGTTCGCGCACGCCGGCTCGTACGGCTTCCAGCTGGGCGGCGAAGGAGAGGCCGAGGAACAGGGCCAGGGAGGTCAGGTAGGACCACAGCAGCAGTGAGACGAGGGCGCTGAGGGGCCCGTACACGCTGGTGAAGGTGCTGCTGGCGCCGACGTACAGGCTCAATGCCCAGGTCGCCGCGATCCACAGTCCCAGGTAGACGACGGCGCCGAAGGCGAGCCAGGTGTAACCCGGCTGGTCGCGGCGCGGTGAAAGGCGGAAGATCGCGCTGGTGGCCAGCACGGCCAGCAGGACCCCGGCCGGCCAACGCAGGACATCGCAGGTCCGGATGGTGCTCGGCCCGAGGTGGTAGACCTCGGCGAAGGCGTGGACGAGGTCGGTGCCGAGGACGGTGAGGACGAAGCTGAGCCCCAGCGGAAGACCCGCGAGGGCGGCCATGACGAGCCCGCGGGCGTACTTGCGCAGGAAGGGCCGGTCGCGTTCGTTGCCGTAGATGCGGTTGGCGCCGCGTTCGACCTGGCACAGGCTCGTGGTGACGTTGACGAGGGAGAAGAGCAGGCCCAGCCAGAGGGCGGCCTGGCCGCCGTCGCCGGCGTGGCGGCGGCTCTCGCGCAGGGCTTCATCGACCACCTCCCGGCTGGGTCCACTGGTGATCCGTCCGATCGTCAGCTCGGCCACGCGGCCGATGTCCTCGGTGTGGAGGATGCTCGACAGGCCGATGGCGGCGATGGCGAGGGGCACGATGGACAGGACGGTCTGCAGGGCAAGGGCGCGGGAGTGGCTGAAGCCGTCCGCGTAGCGAAAGCGCAGGAAGGAGTCTCGGACCAGGCTCCATCCTCCGTAGCGGCGCAGGGCGGACCAGGCCTCGTCCGCGGACAGTTCCTCGCCGACCACGTCACGTCTCTGTGGCACTCGGCTCGCGGTTCCCATCGGCTTCCTGACTGTGTGTGGCCCCGGCGCACGGGGCGCCGTGACGGGTTCAGTGGAGCGGGGTCCGGGACACGTGCGCACCTGCGGGGGCGCGTGTGTCCTCCGTGTCATGGGTGTGGGTGCGTTCGTGCTCGTGGGGGTGGCTCGGAGTGGTTCCCGGGGCCCCGGGGAGGAAGACCTGCAGGGTGCCCGGTTCCACCTCGGCGAACAGCCGGGAGCCTTCCGTCATGGTGTCGCCGTCGACCTCCCGGGCCTGTACGACGGCGAAGCGGATCTTGATCCGGCGGGCGCTGATGTACTCCAGGGCCCCTCCGGCCACGGTCCGGCCGCCCGTCGGCCGCTGGGGCGACGCGTCCGGCGCGCGTGCACCCGTGCGGACAAGCCGGGAAGCCAGGTGTCCTGCCGCGGCGAGCCAGCCCGCCGCGCCCCGGGGGGCGAACAGGACGACCTCCAGCCGCCCGCTGTCCGGCCGTGCCCGGGGCAGGAGTTCGAGTCCGCCCTGGAGCGCGCCCACGTTGCCGACGACGACCATCCGCGCCCGGCGTCGACGGACCCGGCCCCCGTCCACCCGGAAAGCCAGGCGCATGCCCGGGTCTCCCAGGTGCCGGACGGCCGACAGTACGTACGCGGCCCAGCCGAGGCGGGCCTTGAGCGCGGGCGAGGTGTCGCGGACCGTGACGGCGTCGAATCCGGCCCCCGTCATGACGGTGAACCGTGTCGACGGGAGGCCATCGCCCCAGACCCGCCCCACGTCCATGGGGAAGACGCCGCCGCCGAGGGCGGTGTCGAGGGCGGCGAGCGGATCCAACGGGAGGTCCAGATTGCGGGCGAGGAGGTTGCCCGTCCCGCAGGGCACGAGCGCCAGCGGTGTGCCGGTGCCGGCCACCACGTCGGCGCAGGCGCGGACCGTGCCGTCGCCGCCGCAGACGACGACGAGGTCGACTCCGGGTTCCGCACACTCCTCGGGCAGGGCCCCGCAGGGTTGTTCGATGGAGGTGGAGGTCCACCGTTGGTCGGTGTACCCGTGGCGGTGGAGGGCGAGGCGCACCCGCTCGGCCAGGTCGTCGCCGCAGCCGTGCGGGTGGCGGACCACGACGGCCCGCTGACCGGAACGCCCCCCGGCAGGCCCGTCGTCAGCCCCGCATCGCCCGACTCCACCACGGGCGCCCGGGACGGGGACAGTTGGCAGCACCGCGTCCTGTCCGCCCGCCGTGTCGCGGGTGCGGCCGGACAGGAACACCTGGCTCATGACGAGCAGAGTGGCCACGCCGTTGACCAGACCGCCCGCCACGTCGGAGGGGTGGTGCATGCCCCGGTACATCCGGGACAGCCCGACCACCGGCGGGAGCAGTACCAGAACCGCCGCCACGACGTATCGCCACGGGCCGCGAACGCGGGTCCACACCAGCGTGGCCAGCCCGCCGTACAGAGCCACCGAGGCGCCGACGTGGCCGGACGGGAAGCTCGAGGTGGGCGGCGCGCCGTCCAAGCGGGGCACATCGGGGCGGGGGCGGTCCACACACATCGTCACCACCAGGAAGACAGCCGACTGCACGGCGACCGACGCGCCAAGGAAGGCCGCCTCAGCCCAACGCGGGGTGCGGGGCAGCACGAGCAGGGCGATGACGCAGAGCAGCGTGACGCCGGCAATGCCTTCTGTGGAGGCCACGACGGACAGCCACTCCGACACGGAGCCCGCCCACGGGGTCCGGCGCGCGGCGAACGCGTCCGTGACCCGGTTCTCCGTCGCCAGCAGATGGTGGCTCGCCGGTACGGCGGTCACGAACAGGCCCAGCGCCACCATCACGGCGGCCTGGGCCGGTAGGAGCCACAAGAGCCGTGAACGTCTCGCGTCCGTGCCGCTTCGCGTAGTCATGGCAGCCTTGTTGCCCGAGGCGGCCCGATGATGCGCCGCCGCCGGCCGCTGCTGTTCGGCCGCTGCCTCGGGAACACTCAAGGGCCGGCAGTCCCTGGCCGGCTCGTCCTGCACGGTGTGGGCGCTGACGTGTCGCAGCGGAGGCCTGCCCTGTCGGCGGTGGGCGCCGTCCAGTCGATCAGCCGGGATCCGCTCACGCTTTCGTCCGGCCTTGCCTCGGCGCCGAGCTGCCACATCCACGTTACAGAGAGCTCTTCCGGCCTGGGTGAAGCCGGTGCTCAAGCCCCTCATCAGCGGTCCGTCGACGCCTCCGGGCCACCCCCCCCGGATCATCAACCGCAACAAGGAGGGAAGTCATGCCGGACCGAAGGCCGGGAGCCCCGTTGCGGAGCCACGAAAACGGTAACGGGGGGCGATCGACTCGCGAACGGTGCCCGTCGGTGGGATCTCTGTGCAAGGGACGGGCCAGTCTCCCAGCAGTGCCGGTTGGTTCGTACGGATGTGCGCTGGTCCCGAACCTCGACGGGTTCGGGACCAGCGCACATCTGCAGCGAGGCCAGGTCACCGCTTGAAGACGTCCTTGATCTTTTCCTTGGCCTGACGGGCATCGCCCTTTGCCTCTTCGGCGCGGCCTTCGGCGGTCAGTTCCTCATTGCCCACCAGGCGGCCGGTCTTCTCCTTGAGCTTGCCCTTGGCCTGCTCCGCCTTGGCTCGGTCCTTCTCGTCTTTCGACACAGCTGATCACTCCCTGGGGCTCTGGGAACTACCCTTGCTCTTCGCGTCTGACCGCTACCGTGACTGGCAAACGTGCGCCGCGAGACCTCTTCCGGCACCAGGTCAGGCGGGCGGGACACCGAACGGCATGCGGGAAAGGTAGTGCCCGCCCAGGACATCGCGATGGTCGGCGTTCCCGAGGTTCTCGTCCTTATGGAACTCCGGGGCGGCCTTGATCTGTTCTTTCGTACGGTCCACGTAGACCTTCTCTGCCGTGTGATCGATTCGGGTCACCAGACCGGCCGGCAGCAGGACCTCTTTGCCAAGGATCCACACACCGGTGTCGACGACCAGATAGGCAGCAGTGACCTCGTCGGAGTGCTTGTCGACTTTCCCGATGCTGCCGTCGAGCGCCTCGACCCCGTAGCCGGTGAGGTCGGCCGCGAGGTAGTCGACGCCGACGCGGTAGGCCCAGACGTTCTCCGTCATGAGAAACAACTCCTTCGATCGGAACCGTGGCACCTCCACCCCGTGGCCCGGGGGAGGCAGGAACCTCCGTCGACGGCGCGCCTGCCCAGAGACCGGCAGCCCCACTCCCCGTGGGCCCGGTTGTCGGGTCGCCCCGAGAAACATTGCCCTTCGACCGTTTGGCCCGACGGAGAGCGGCCACAAGCGTCGTCATGGGAGTCCGCGGCGGTGAGCGGCGCGGATTTGCCAGAAGGCCCGAGCCGCGTGGTGGCACCCCCCCCCGCCATCACGCGGCCGGGGCTCCGCCGCGCCACAAGCGACCTCCTGCCGCCCTGGCCCCGCACGGCAACCGAACGCATAGGTCGGTGCTCTTCCCGACCGAGCCACACAGCGGCTCGGTAGACCCCCGCCACTGGCGCTTCAGCAGCCGGCCACGGGCGCGGATCCGGACGGCAGGTGGCCGCTCCACCTTGCAGCACCGCTGACCTGACTGTTACCAGTAGTTCTTGCGTCCGCCGACGGAGTGCCCGAGGGCGCCCACGATCCAGAGGACGGCTCCGATGACGGCGAGGATGACGCCGATGGTCGCGCAGCGGGTACAGCCGCCGGCGCTTAATCCATGGCTGCTGCTAGACCAGGCGGCCGAGCACCACCAGCGGCGCGGACCCGGCCACGGTCAGCCGCTACACACTCATCCCCACCGGCCCATCCCCTAGTTCGGCCAGCGCGTCGACGTCGTCCTCCTTGACCCAGCCGGATAGGCGGTCCGCCCCCTGCGCTTCGTCCGCGAGGTGCAGCACGGGGTCGTCCACCCGGACGTCCGCGCGTACCTCTCCGCCGCCGAACCCCCACCCCGCGGACATCACCCGCGCCTTCTGGGGCGGCCTGCCATGGCAGACGACTGTCCACCACCCGACTGTTCCACGAGCACGGCGCCGACATCGTCCGGGGCTGCGCGAGCAGGGCCGCGGCGTCGAGGGAGGACCAACGCTCCGCCCCATGACACCCCAAGGTTCAGTGGGGCGCGTCACAGACAATCCGGCGGCGCTGTGAGAGCTTCAACTCGGTTACTCGTCAGTTCAGTTACTGAAGAGCCGAGGTGGGGGCAGGGCACCTCGGAACGGTCTGCCCGCCACGTGGAGAGGATCGAGTGAGCTCTTTGGAAGCCGCAACACTGGACCAGGTCGTCGACACCGCCCGCTACCCCCTGTCGGAACTCGACAGCGCCGAAGGCCGCGCTGTGGTGTCCCGTGCCAGGCGTGAACTGTCCGCCCTCGGCTGCACCGTGCTGCCCGACTTCATCCGTCCGTCACTGCGCGACACGCTGAGCCGCGAGTGCTCGACCATCGCGTCCCGGGCGCACTTCGACACCGAAACGGTCAACGTCTACAACATCGCGGTGAACGCGGAACTGCCGGACGACCACCCGGGTCGGAAGACCTTCGAGCGCGGCAACGCCTTCGTCGCCCGGGACCGCATCCCCGACGACGCCGTCATCAGCCGCCTCTACTCCGAGGAACTGTTCCACCGCTTCGTCGCACTGTGCTTCGGACTTCCGGAGCTCTACGAACTCGCGGACCCGCTCGCCGGGCTCGTCCTCAACGTCGTCGCGCCGGACAGGGAACACCCCTGGCACTTCGACACCAACGAGTACACGGTCAGCATGCTCACCCAACAGGCCGAGGTCGGCGGTGACTTCGAATACTGCCCGGGCATCCGGTCCGCGCACGACGAGGGATTCGACGACGTCCGGGACGTGCTCGAAGGCCGGGGCGGGGCACTCGTCCGCAGCCTCCCGCTGCAACCGGGTGACCTGCAGCTGTTCAAGGGCCGCTACTCGCTGCACCGGGTCAGCCCCGTCCGAGGCGGCGTCGCACGCCACTCTGCGATCTTCGCCTACAGCGAGCGCCCCGGCGTCGTCGGCAGCGTGGCCCGCACCCGGCAGCTCTTCGGCCGCGTACTGCCCGAGCATCTGGCGGCCGAGGGCCGGGCCGTCCGGGGCGACGCGCTGCTGGACTGACCGACCCACCGATCGGCACAGCCGCCGCCCCCACTCTGCGATCGACGAGGAGTAAGCCCTGTGCGTTTCGACGCGACCGGGAAAGTCACGCTCGACCACATCTACACGCAGCCCGATCCCCGGGCCTACTTCCGCCTGCTGCGCCCCCTCGGCTACTGCGTTCCACAGCAGGCGAAGCCCTACTTCGCGAAACTCGTGAAGGAGTACCGGGAGGCCCGGGACGTCACCGTGCCCCACATCGTGGACATCGGCTGCTCGTACGGAATCAACGCCGCACTTCTCAAGTACGACGTGACCATGGACGACCTCTATGCCCGCTACGGCGACGAGGGCCTCGACGGGAAGAGCCGCGAAGCCCTGCTCGTCCGCGACCGGAAGCTGTCCCGCTCGCACCAGCCCGCCCAGCGCATCCGTTTCACCGGCCTCGACACCTCCCACCAAGCACTGTCCTACGCGCACGAGGCCGGGTTCCTCGACGACGCGGTGCACGCCGACCTGGAGGCGAACGAGCCCACGCCGCGACAGCGCGCCCAGCTCGCCGGGGCGGACCTGGTGATCTCGACCGGCTGCCTCGGCTACGTCACCGAGCGGACACTCGTACGGATCGTCGAGGCGCAGGGCCCCCGGCGGCCCTGGATGGCGCACTTCGTGCTGCGGATGTTCCCCTTCGACCCCGTGGAGCAGGCACTGGGAGGACTGGGCTACCGCACGATCCGCGTCGACGAGGTGTTCAAACAGCGCCGTTTCGCCTCCCCGCAGGAACAGCTGCTCGTGCTCGAGAGCATGTCGGGCGCCGGAGTGGATGCGAGGGGCCTCGAGACGGAAGGCTGGCTCTACGCGCAGCTCTATCTTTCCCGCCCGAACGACACCCCAGGTATCGACGATCCGAATCGAGAGAAGAATTGAATACCAGTCAGAATGCAGCGGTGAACGCGACCTTCGCCAGGGAGGCCGACCTGCCGCGGGTGCCGCTGCCCACCCTGGAAGCCAGCTGCGAGAAATTCCTCGCCTGGTGCGCGCCGCTGCTGACGCCGGACGAGCGGGCGGCGACCGAGGCGGAGGTGGCCGTCTTCCTCCGACCCGGTGGCCCCGGCCGGGTCCTGCACGCGGCGCTGGAGGAGTACGACGCCACGGAGGGCGTGCACAGCTGGCTCGACACCTTCTGGCCCTACCGTTACCTGGGCCGCCGGGACCGGATCGCTCTGAACGCCAACTTCTTCTTCTTGTTCAGGGACACGGGCCGCCCCCAGGTGGAGCGGGCGGCCGGGCTCATCGCCGGGGCCCTCGACCACAAGCGGCAGCTCGACGACGGGCTCATCGCGCCAGTGGTGCAGCGCGGAGCACACCAGTCGATGGTGCAGAACAAGTTCCTCTTCTCCACCACCAGAATCCCCGGCGCACAGCAGGACACCGTCCGCGCCCCGTACACCGACGCCTGGCCTGGTCCGTCCGACGCCCCTCACATCGTGGTGTTCTTCCGTGGCCGGATGTTCCGGCTCGACGTCATCGGTCCCGACGGCGTCCCGCACGCCCTGGACGAACTCGAGGCGGGGCTGCGCGCGGTGATGAAGGCGGGCGACGAGCGAGCCGGCGAGGACACCTCGGTGGGTCACCTGACCACCATGGCCCGCGCCGAATGGGCCGCCGCCCGGGCCTCTCTCGTCGCCGGCCACCCAGGTAACGCCGACGCGCTCGACACCGTCGAGACTGCACTGTTCTGCGTCTGCCTCGAGGACTTCGCACCGGAGAGCACTCAGGACGCCTGCGACCAGTTGCTGTACGGCGACCGCGGCAACCGGTGGTTCGACAAGGCCGTGTCGTTCGTCGTCTTCGCCGACGGGCGCGCCGGCATCAATGTCGAGCACTGCGAGCTGGACGGCACCACCATCCTCAGCTTCACCGACGCCCTGCTCACCAGCCCCGCCGAGGAGTTCTCACGCCGGTCCGGGGCCCACTCCCAGGGACAGCCCGTACTGGAGCCGGTCGTGTTCGCGCTCGACGACGCGCTGCGCACGCAGGTGCGCGCCGCCGCCGACGCATTCGCCGCGTACGGGCGGAACACCGCGACCAGCACCGTGTCCTTCGAGGACTTCGGCAGCAGTGCGGCCAAGGCGTTGGGGGTTTCGCCGGACGCGTTCGTCCAGGTCGCCTATCAGCTGGCCCACCAGCGGGCGAAGGGCCGGCTCGGTGCGACGTACGAATCGATCGCGACGCGGCAGTACCAGCACGGGCGGACGGAGGCGATGCGCGTCGTCACCCCCGAGATGCTCGCGTTCGTCGCCGCGATGGACGACCCGTCGACGGACACCAGCCTCCGGTACGTCGCCTTCCGTGCCGCCGCCGACGCCCATGTGGCGCGTGCGAAGGAGAGCCAGGCCGGCCAGGTGCCCGAACAGCACCTGTGGGAACTGGAGCTGATCCAGCGCCGCCGGGGGGCAGAGCTCGGGGTGGACGAGCAGCCCTCCCTGTACCGAACGCCGGGCTGGCTGACGATGCGGGACGACTACCTGAGCACCAGCTCCGCGCCGTCGGCCAACATCCAGTTCTTCGGCTTCGGCTCCACGAGCAGCCGGTGCATCGGTGTCGCGTACGTGCTGTTGCCCGAGCGCTTCAACATCTACCTGAGCACCCCGCTGCCGGTCGCCGACCAGATGCACGCTTTCGCCGGCCACCTCCGCGAGGCGGTTGCCGAACTGCGCGAACTGCTGACGTCCGTGCGGTCCGAGGACTGACCGGCCCACGGAAAGGACCGTAGGCCGTGCCCTCCGGGGGGAAGGGCACGGCCGACACCGACATTGTCCTACTGGGCCTCCTTCATCCTCTGTATCCGCAGATCAGGAGGGTGTGGACCGCAGCGACGATGCGTCCGATGCGGTTGGTCGAGCATCGGGCTCGACGCAGTGGGCGCCACGTTTTCAGCTGCGCGGAGGCGCGTTCGCCCGGGGCGCGCAGGCGGGTGTGGTCCCGGTTGTACTGCTGGTAGTGCTCGGGCAGTTCGTGGTGGCGGTAGTAGGGGGTGCGGACGGTGGCGCCGGCCCCCTGGTAGGCGCGGTCGGCCAGGACGAGGATCTGCCTGGTCAGGCAGTTCTCGATCACGCCGTGAGCGCGGGCCGCGGTCAGGTCATGAGTGCGTCCGGGCAGGGCGCGCGAGAACCACGGAGGTGTGCCATCGGGTGCGGCGATGACCTGCACGTTCATTCCGTGATTCTTGTGTTTCCGGGAGTAGTACGGCTCGTCCGCGGCGATGCGGTCGGTGGGGATCAGTGTGCCGTCCAGGATCACGAAGTCGTCTTCGCCGCGACCGGTCAGGGCCTCGCGCAGGCCGGGCGCCCAGGCGGCAAGGACGTCGACCGTCTCGTCCACGTAGCGCCAGGCTGTGGGTCGCCGTTCTCGCGTTGCTCGCGGCCACCGGCGCGGGCAAGCTCGCGCGCCTGAACGGAGCCACCTACCCCACCGCCCTCATGCACGCCGCGACTACGTTCGCCGCGGTACTCACCCTTGCGGCCACGGTGACCGCAGCCCTCACGCAGGTCCTTCCCTGAAATGCCCGGACGCAGCGTGGCGGGCGAGCTTGACCGCGGAAACGAGCAGGATCACGGCCAAGGCGGGGATGAGTACCAGGTCCGAGAACACTCCGAGCAGCAGCCCGCCCGGACTGCCCCTGTGACGGAGCCCGCGATCATGACCAGAGCGAACCGCCGATTAGCACCCAGCACCGCGAAGCTGCCGTCCCGGCTGTAGCGGGCGAAAGCCACGAGCACGGTCGGCAGGGACACCAGCAGCGACAGGCTTCCCGCCGTTTTGATCTCCAGCCCGAACAGCAGCACGATCGTCGGGATCGGTAGCTCACCCCCGGCCACACCCATGATCGCCGCCACCACCCCGATGCCTAGGCCCGCCACAACCCCGATCGGCACCTGAGTCGAGAGGGGGAGCGCGAGGCTTCCCATCATGGTCGTGTGGGTCACGATCAAGGCCGCATCCATGAGGGCCATCAGGGCCGCCAACACCCTGTGGAGAGTGGAGCTCCGCATCCGTACGGCCCAGGAGGCACCGGCCCACGCGCCCAGCAGGCTGCCGGCCGGCAGGTTGGCCGCGACCGGCTGGTGCGCGGCGACTTCGGAGGTCGGGACCGCGGCCATGCGGGCGGGGAGTGCAATCAGGACCACGACCAGACTCATCGCCTTGTTAAGGATGACCGCGGAGAGCGCCGCGAACCCGAAGAGGCCGATCGGCAGTGGTAGGCGGAACTCGGCTCCGCCCAGACCGATCATCCCGCCCAGTGCACCGATGGACGTTCCGGAACCGAACACCAGTGGCATCGAATGCGTTGAACGTAGCGAAGAGAGGTGCTGATCGGTGTTTATTTTGGGCATCTTGCCTGTTCACGAGCTCTGACTGCTACGGAACGGCTCTACCTTCGGGGAAAGGATCAGGGCTCCCGTCTCAGCTTCATCCGGACCTCCGAGTGTCGCTGGGCGTCGAGGAGGCCAAAGCAGCGCAGGTGGTAGGCGGCGGCGAGTCCGGACTGGCCACCGCTGATCACTAACACATCGGTACCGGAGGTCAGGCGGCCGTCGTGAACTTCTTGCGCCAGTTCAGTGATACGTAGACGAGCGCGATCAGGACCGGGACCTCGATCAGCGGCCCGACGACCCCGGACAGGGCCTGACCGGAGGTGATGCCGAAGGTGGCGACGGCGATGGCCAGCTCGAAGTTGTTGCCCGCGGCCGTGCAGGCGAGTCCGGGTGGTCCGCAACCCGGAAACATTGTCAGTGGACCGGGAACGAACAGAGCTGACCAGGCGCCACCATCGGCTCGGAAAATGGTCAGCGTCTGCTGGTATGCGCGGTGGACCGGCAATCACGCCGGCCCGTACATGGCCCGGATCTTCCCCATGGAATGGGATGGCGGAGGCAAGTGATTCTGGAATCACCCGACTTCGATAGTTGTCCCGTGACCAGGGACACGGTGCCTGACCAGCGATTTGTGCAGGTCAGACACCATGCTCAACTCTTTAGAAGAAGCCGAGCTTCTTCGGTGAGTAGCTGACCAACAAGTTCTTCGTCTGCTGGTAGTGCTCCAGCATCATCTTGTGGGTTTCGCGTCCGATGCCGGACTGCTTGTAGCCGCCGAAGGCGGCGTGGGCCGGGTAGGCGTGGTAGCAGTTCGTCCAGACCCGGCCCGCCTGGATCGCGCGGCCGGCGCGGTAGGCCGTGTTGATGTCGCGGGTCCAGACGCCCGCGCCCAGGCCGTACGCCGTGTCGTTGGCGATCCGTACGGCGTCGTCGAAGTCCTGGAAGGACGTCACCGACACCACCGGGCCGAAGATCTCCTCCTGGAAGATCCGCATGCGGTTGTCTCCCTCGAAGATGGTCGGCTGGACGTAGTAGCCCCCGGCCAGGTCGCCGCCGTGGTCGATGCGCCCGCCGCCCGTGAGGACCTTCGCGCCCTCCCGTTGGCCGATCTCCACGTACGACAGGACCTTCTTCAGCTGCTCCTCGGAGGCCTGCGCGCCGATCATCGTGTCCGTGTCCAACGGGTGCCCCGGCACGATCAGTTCGGTGCGGGCCACGGCCGCGTCGAGGAAGTCCCCGTACCGGCCCCGCTCGATCAGCGCGCGCGACGGGCTCGTGCACACCTCGCCCTGATTGAGCGCGAACATGGCGAAGCCCTCCAGGGCCTTGTCGCGCAGGTCGTCGTCCGTCGACCAGATGTCGTCGAAGAAGAGGTTCGGGCTCTTGCCGCCGAGTTCCAGGGTGACCGGCTTCAGGTGCTCGGCCGCGTATTGCATGATCAGCCGCCCGGTCGCGGTCTCGCCGGTGAAGGCGATCTTCGCCACGCGCGGGCTGGACGCGAGCGGTTTGCCGGCCTCCTCACCGAAGCCGTTGACGATGTTCACCACGCCCGCCGGCAGCAGATCGGCCACCAGGCTCAGCCAGTAGTGGACCGAGGCAGGCGTCTGCTCGGCCGGCTTCAGGACGACGGTGTTCCCGGCCGCCAGCGCCGGGGCCAGCTTCCACACCGCCATCAGGATCGGGAAGTTCCACGGGATGATCTGGCCGACCACGCCCAGCGGCTCGTGGAAGTGGTAGGCGACCGTGTCCTCGTCGATCTGGCTGAGCGACCCCTCCTGCGCGCGCAGCGCCCCCGCGAAGTAGCGGAACTGGTCGATCGCGAGGGGGATGTCGGCGGCCAGCGTCTCGCGGATCGGCTTGCCGTTCTCCCAGCTCTCGGCGAGGGCGAGGGACTCCAGGTTCTGCTCCATCCGGTCCGCGATCCGCAGCAGGAGCGTCGACCGCTCGGTGATCGAGGTCCGCCCCCACGCGGGCGCGGCCGCGTGGGCGGCGTCCAGCGCCCGCTCCACGTCCTCGGCGCTGCCGCGCGCGACCTCCGTGAAGGGCTGCCCGTTGACGGGGGAGGGGTTGTCGAAGTACCGGCCGCGGGCGGGCTCGACGTACTCGCCGCCGATGAAGTGGTCGTAGCGGGACGCGTACGACATGAGCGACCCCTCGGTACCGGGCGCAGCGTAACGGGCCATGGTGTCCTCCCCTTTGCCGGGCGCCGGCCACCGTCGGACGGCGCTCGGGTGGAGGCTAGGAGCGGGCAGGTTGCGGAGACGTTGCACGCCGTCCGTGATGGCGCGCGACCGCCGCCACGCCGTCGCCGCGCGCACCGAGCTCACGGTCCAGGGCGCGTACGCGGGCCAGCGCGGCCGACCGGTCCGCCGGCGGCAGCGCCGCCGCCAGCGCCCGCCACGCCTCCGGGTCGTCCGCGCCCCACGGGCTGCACACCCAGTCGGTCAGCAGACCGGCATCGGCCCGGGCGATCACGGCCGCCCGCGCCTGGTCCTCGATCCGCCGGCGCAGCCGTACGATGCCGGGCGCTGTGGACGCGGGCAGCAACGGCCCCGGATAGTGATGGAGCGCCGCAGAAACCGCACCGGCGGCCAACTGCCGGGTCAGCGCGGTGAAATCGGCGGCCAGCGGACCAGCTACGCGGTAGGGGCGCGAGAGCGGCGCCGCGGGCCCGAGCAGCGCGCGCAGCCGGGAGATCTCGGCGCGCAACGTCACCGGTGACACCGACTCGTCCTCGTACAGGGCGATCGCCAGCTCCTCGCCCGACAAGCCCTCGGGGTGATGCGCGAGCAGGGCCATGATCTCGCTGTGCCGCCGGCCGAGACGGATCCTGCGCCCGCTCGTGACCAGCAGCGCCTCGTCCCGGCCGAGGGCCGTCAGGCTGTCCCCGGAGGCCGGCGGGCCGGGTGCGAGCAGCGTCAGCTGGGCCTCCGCCGCCCGGGCCACCGCCTGCACGAAGGCAAGGGAGTGGGGGTGCGCGAGGCCGTCACCGCCGGTGATGTCCACCGCGCCCAGCACCCTGCCCGTCCGCGGATCCCGCACCGGGGCCGCCGCGCAGGTCCACGGGTGCACCCGGCGGCTGAAGTGCTCGGCCCCGAAGACCTGCACCGGCGCGCCCACCGCGACCGCCGTCCCCGGCGCGTTGGTGCCCATCGCCGTCTCCGCCCACCGCGCACCCGGTACGAAACCGAGCCGCTCCGCCCGCCGCAGCGTGCCCGGTTCGCCCTCCACCCACAGCAGGCTGCCCCGCGCGTCGCACACCGCCAGCAGATGCGCCCCGTGCGCGGCGAACGCCCCGACGAGGTCCCGGAACAGCGGCATCGCCCGGGCCAGCGGATGCTCCTCGCGGTACGACCGCAGCTCCGCCTCCGCCAGTTCCACCCGGGGCGCGCACTCCGGGCTGAGCCGGGCCCGCGCGCACCGCCGCCAGGACCGCGCGATGACCGCCCGGACGGGCGCCTCGACCCGCCCGTCCCGCGTGAACGCGGCATGCGCCCGCCGCAGTTCGCGCGTGCGCGCGGCCGGATCGGCCCCGCCCGGCAGCGCCACCGACGGATCGCCCATGTCACCCTCCCGTCGTGCCGCGGTACCCGGAGCGAGCGCTCCATCGTCGTACCGGCTCCGGGCCCCGGCAAGCCGTCCGTCGGCCACCGCCTTCCGCGCCAGGCCGGCCACCGCGTGACGGAACCTTCACCCGGTGGGACGGGCCTCCAGCGCCGAGGCCGGGTCCGGAGCCGACGGGCCCGCCGGGACCCACCGGTCCGCCTCGCGGCGGTACGGCCACCAGCGCCCCTCCCGGCCCAGCCGGAGCTGGCGGCCGGTCCCCGCCTCCGTCCATCGGGCGCGGACCCGGCGGAGCACCGGAGCCTCCTCGTCCGCCCAAGCCGCGGCCAGGGCCGCCCGGGCACGGGCCAGCGTCGTCCGGTCCGGCGTCCAGTCCTCCTCCAGCGCCGCCAGGCCAGGGGCCGCACCGAAGCCCCAGGCGAGTACGGCCAGGCGCATGTCGGCCCGGCTGCGTCCGGTAGCCGCGGCCAGGCGGGAGCGGACCCGGACGTCATCGGCCTCGCGCGTGAGGCGTACGGCGTCTTCGGCAAGCGTGAGCGGGGCCGGCACGGGGCGGTCGGCGTGGCCCGGAGCCAGCGCCTCCGCCAGCAGCCGGTACGCCTCCGTCGCGGCCGCCTGCGCCAGGAACTCCACCGCGTCCACGTCGAGTTCCGGTTCCGTTTCGCCCTCGGTGTCCAGGGTCGGCGGCTGCCCCGGCGCGTCCGGCAGCCGGGGCGGCGGGGGCAGCGGCGGCAGCAGCCCCCGCGCCGCGTACGCCTGCGCCGCCGGCACACCCGCGTCGGCGGGCGGCACCCGCGGGGCCTCCGCGCCCGCCGTGCTCCGCTCCTCCAGCTCGGCCACCAGCTCCCGCTCGCCCCGGCCGCGCAGGAGCAGCAGCACGAACGGGTCCTGGTCCAGCAGCCGGGCCACCTGGTAGCAGAGCGCGGCCGTGTGCGGGCAGTGGTCCCACTCACCGCAGTCGCAGCGCGGATCGAGGTCCCCTATGCCGGGCAGCAGGTCCACGCCGGCGGCCGCCGCGTCCTCGGCCAGCTCGGGCGGCACCTCACGATCCAGCAACGCCGCGATGTACCCCGACTCCGCGGCCGCCAGACCCAGCAGCCGGTCCCATTCCGCTTCCGTGAACTCCTGCACCAGTACGTCGGTCCGGTGCGCCGTGCCGTCCCGGTCGCGCACCACCGCGGTGAGCCCGCCGGGGCGCACCGAGACCGCGCCCACCGCGCCCGAGCGCGCGTACCGCCGTCCCTGCCGGACCTGCTCCCCGTCGAGCGCGCTGTCCTCCAGGGCGCGCAGCCAGGCGTGGCCCCACCAGGTGCGGGCGAAGGTGCGGCCGGGGGAGGGAGGGAGCGCCGGGAACGTCCGCTCGTGCTTGTCGTACGGGTCGCGGGTGCTCATCGCTCACTCCCCGTGGGGCGCGCGGAGCGCCACGAGTTCGGCCAGTTCGGCGTCGGTCAGTTCGGTCAGCGCGCCCTCGCCGCCCGCGAGGACGGAGTCGGCGAGCGCGCGTTTGCGCTCCAGGAGCCGGGCGATGCGGTCCTCTACGGTGCCTTCGGCGATGATCCGGTGGACCTGTACGGGCTGGGTCTGGCCGATGCGGTAGGCGCGGTCGGTGGCCTGTTCCTCGACGGCCGGGTTCCACCAGCGGTCGAAGTGGATGACGTGGCCGGCCCGGGTGAGGTTCAGGCCGGTGCCCGCCGCCTTCAGGGACAGCAGGAAGACGGGGACCTCGCCCGCCTGGAACCGGTCGACGAGATCCTCCCGGCGCGGCACCGGCGTCCCGCCGTGCAGCAGCTGCGAGGTGATCCCGCGCGCGGCGAGGTGCTTCTCCAGGATCCTGGCCATCGCCACGTACTGGGTGAAGACGAGGACCGAGCCGCCCTCCGCCAGGATCGTGTCGAGGAGTTCGTCGAGGAGCTCCAGCTTGCCGGAGCGGGCGCCGGAGCGGGCGCCGGCGCCGACGCCCGCTCCGGCGGTTACCCGGTCCCCGTGCTCTCCGGTGCCGTGCTCGCGCAGGAAGTGGGCCGGGTGGTTGCAGATCTGTTTGAGGGAGGTCAGCAGCTTGACCACCAGACCGCGCCGCTCCATCCCGTCCGCCTCCGAGATCGCGGCGAGGGTCTCGCGTACGACGGCCTCGTAGAGCGCGGTCTGTTCGCGGCTGAGGGACACGGTGTGGTCGGTCTCGGTCTTGGGCGGCAGCTCGGGCGCGATGCCGGGGTCGGACTTCTTGCGCCGCAGCAGGAACGGCCGTACGAGCGCGGCCAGTCGGGCCGCCGCCTGCGGGTCGCGGCCGCTCTCGACGGGTTCGGCGTAGCGGGAGCGGAAGGTGCCGAGGCGGCCGAGGAGCCCGGGCGTGGTCCAGTCGAGGACGGCCCACAGCTCGGAGAGGTTGTTCTCGACGGGGGTGCCGGTCAGGGCCACGCGGGCGCGGGCCGGGATGGTGCGCAGGGCTTTGGCCGTGGAGGAATGCGGGTTCTTGACGTGCTGGGCCTCGTCGGCTACGACCATGCCCCAGCCGGCGGCTGCGAGTACGGGCGCGTCCAGGCGCATCGTGCCGTACGTGGTGAGCACGAAGCCCCCGGTGGAGCCGGTGGAGCTGGTGGAGCTGGTGGAGCTGGTGGGTCCGGTGGGATCAGTGGGACCGGTCAGGCCGGCGAGGCTGCGGCCGGGACCGTGGAAGCGGCGCACGGGCGTGCCGGGCGCGAACCTCTCGATCTCCCGTTGCCAGTTGCCGAGCAGCGAGGCCGGGCACACCACCAGGGTGGGCCCGGCGGTGGCGGGGTCCTCCCGGTTGCGGTGCAGGTGGAGCGCGATGAGGGTGACGGTCTTGCCGAGGCCCATGTCGTCGGCGAGGCAGGCGCCGAGGCCCAGTGAGGTCATCCGGGCCAGCCAGCGCAGGCCGCGCAGCTGGTAGTCGCGCAGGGTGGCCCGCAGTTCGGGCGGTGCGGCGAGGTCGTCGTCGGCCCGCGGATCGGCGGTGAGCCGCGCACGCAGCCGCTCCATCGCGCCCGTGGCCTCTACGTCGACCCGCTTGCCCCCGATCTCCGCCGACCCGGCGAGTACGGCGGCCAGCGCGTCCGCGGCCGCGATGTCGAGGTCCTGGCGGGCGCGGGCCCGGCGGGCTTCGGCCGGGTCGATCAGGACCCACTGGTCGCGCAGCCGGACCAGGGGCCGTTTCGCCTCGGCGAGGTGGTCCAGCTCGGCGCGGGTGAGGTCGCCCTGGTCGCCGAGGGCATGGCGCCAGCTGAAGGAGAGCAGGGACCCGGGGGAGAGCAGACCGGACGGGAGGCCGGTCCCCACCGCGTCAGGGGAGCCCACGACGGCGCGGGTGCTCAGGTCGCGGGCGAGTCCGCGCGGCCAGTGCACCTGGACCCCCTCGGCGGCCAGCGCGACGGCGGCCTCGCCGAGCAGCTCCGTGACCTCGTCGTCGGCGAGCTCGACGGCGTCCGGCACGGTCGCGCCGAGCAGCGGGGTCAGGGCGGGCCACAGCCGGGCGGCGCGGCGCAGGGCGCGGAGGGCGTCCATCCGGGCGCCGGGCGGGAAGGCGGTCGCGGCGGCTCCGGATCCGGCCCAGACGTCGGCGGCGTCGGCGACCACGGCGGAGTCGGCCAGGCCGTGCATCTGGAGGACGGCACGGAAGGCGGGCGCGCCGGCTGCGGGGGATCGGCCGGCCCCGCACTGGTCGCGGGCTGCGTCGCGGGCTGCGTGGCGGGCTGCGTCGGGGGTTCGGCCGAGGGCCTGGTCGAGGCTCTGGTCGAGCTCGATCCGCAGGGAGATCCGTACCCCGGCGTCATGGCCGGCGGCCACCTCGGCGGCCCAGTCGCGCAGCTCGGGGTGGAGGCGCGGTGGCCGGGCGGCGAAGGCGGGTCCGCCGGCGGCCTCGGCGGCGGCGGGCGAGCGGGGGAGGGTATCGGCGACGGCATCGAGGAAGGCGCGCAGCAGCGGCTCCGGGGTGGGCAGCCGGAGCGGCCCGTCCGCGTCCAGCGGGACGCAGTGGGCGCCGGGCGGCATGGCGGCGGCCAGTTCCCGGACCTCGTCGAGGTCGGCCGCCTCCAACGGGCCGATCCGCCAGGCGTCGTGGCCGGCGGGGCTCAGCCCGGGCAGGAGCCGGCCCTGCGCGGCGAACCGCAGGGCCAGCAGCGCGGCGGCGCCCCAGAACGCCGCGCCGGAGCCGTGGGTGTCGGCGTCGGCCGTCGCCGCGGCGGCCCGGGCGCGCGTGAGCAGGGGCAGGGCTTCGGCCAGGGGCAGCACGAGCGCGGTCACCGGGGTCCGGCGCAGGTCGGGGGTGACGACGGTGAGTTCCTCGACGCTGCCGGTGCCGGTGCCGGCACCGGCCTCCGGACGGACGCGGGCAGCGTCGGCCGACTCCCCGTCCAGCGGCCAGATGGCGATCCGGCCGGTGCGGGCCGGGTCGCCGGGGAGGAAGACGGCGGAGTGGTGGAAGTGGCCGGGGATCTCGGAGTGACGCACGCATTCCTCAAAGTTGACTACCGGGGCGAGGCGGCCGAGAGTACCTCACCGCGGTGGCCCGGCGACGGGGGCGGGGCCGCGAACCAGCCGACTCCGAAGACCGTTGGGGTGTCGGGGAACGCGCGGTCGTGGCGGCGCGTTGAGGGGGTAGTGGTCGACGGCAGAAGGAGGTGTCCGCAGATGTCCACGAGCGGAAAGATCGCGGTTGCCGGAGTCGTGGCAGCCATCGTGTTGTTCTGGACGGTGGGGTTCTGGGCCGGTCTGCTGGTCCTGATAGGCGTGCCGGCTGCGGCCTACCTCCTGCTGGACTCCTCCCAGCGGCGTCGTCTGCGGGGTATGTCCAGGAAGCAGATCGGTCGCTGACGGCGGCAGCGGTACGAGCAACCGCAGCGGCAGCGGTACGGGCACCGGCACGGGCTCCGGGTACGGTGCGGAGCCCGGCAGGTGCGGTCGCGGGGCGGGCGTTTCGGGGTGGCCCGCCCAGGCGGCGGCTTCAGGCGGCGTCGCTCGCGGTGGCCGGTGCGAGGTCCGCTTCGAGCAGCATCTGCGACGCGTGGTCCACGAGGTGCCGGAGCGCCTGCACGTAGGTTCCGTCGCCGCCCAGTTCGTCCAGGATGCGGTACGCCTCGGCGCGGAAGCCGTCGATCTCCGCGCGGTATCGGTCAAGGGTGGTGGGTGTCCGCAGGAGGCTCGCGAGTTCCGCCCTGGCCGGAATCGAGCATCCGGCGGCCGAACACAGCCTCAGCACGTGCTCGCGGGTAGCGGGCGAGGCGTCCTCGATCACGGAGGCGAGGAGGTACGTCACCGTGCCGTTGACCAGGTCCTCGCCACGACCGGACAGGATGTCTTCCTGGTCGTTGAAAATCTGCCACAGGATGCCGAAGACCTGGCCGAATTCACGCCACAGCTCCACCTTCTCGGCGGTCGCGCCCGAGAATATCGCGGCCATTGCTGTGATCATTCCGAAAGGCGCGCCGGATTTGGTGCGATACGTCTCGGTCACTGATTTCCGCGAGGCGCTGCAAATATCCCCGCACATGTGGTCGATCTGGCCGTCGACGCTGACGATCCACCCGTTCAGGATCTCCGTGATCAGCGCGCTGCGCGCCTCCTCCGGAAGTTTCTGCGACAGGATGATCTGAATGGGGAGCGCGTGACCGGTGATGACGGAGGCCAATAACGCCTCGTTCTCGGTGAGCTCGCCGGAGATGGGCGCACCGTCCGCGTCGGCCAGGTCGTCGAGGTAGCAGGCCGAGGTCCACCACAGCAGGTGCACGGCGGACAGCGGGATGGCCGGCCCGGGATTTCCCGTCTCGATGGCGTGCGTGAGCAGCGGCAGTACCGAGAGGGGGTGTCTCAGTTTCCTTTGCTCCAGGAGCTTGGCCACTGTGCTGCGTGTGGTGCCCGCCAGCGGGCCGAGCCGCTCCAGGGCGGTTTCGATTTCCGCGTCTATGTCCTGCGCGACTTCCCGGTGCAGGTCCAGGTACGACATGCAATTCAAGAGCGGCCTCCGTCGTGGAAGGGGCTGAAGGGGTGAGGTGCGCACCCTTTGAGCCGCGTGACTGGCCGATTCGATCATTCCGGAAGGAGGGGATCCAGAGCAATTTTCGGCCCGTCTGGCCGAGTCTTTGCGACCGCGGGTTATCGCTGCCGGTGGCGCTGCCGCGCCCCGCGTAGGTGAACTGCCCGGTAACGGCCGTGGATCAAGACCGTTGCCCGCTTCCGCTCCCGCCATTCACCCCGTGGCCCGAACTCGGCCGTGTACCGCTTCGGATCAAGGGTCGGAGTTCCGGCCACCACGTCCGGTCCCGCCACGTGAACGTGGACGTGGACGTGTACGCGGACATCCGGACCGATTCACGCCGGGCGGACCGCGACCCGGTCCAGCGCCGTCAGCAGCTCCGGCAGGCCGGGATCCCCCTCCTGGGGGACGGTGAGCACCTCGCTCGGCTCGTCGTCCAGCAGGACGAAGGCCGCATCGCCCGTCCGCCCGACCAGCGACCAGCCCGGCCCGTCCACCCGCAGGGTCCGCACCCCCTCGCCGGCGAAGGAGGACCGCACCCGGCCCGGCGGCGGCGGGGTCCGCGTGTACTCCACGGCCTCCTCCAGCGCCCTGGCGAGCCCGGGGTGCGCGGCGGCGGCCGCCCCGCCGTCCGTGGCCACGCGCTCGCGCCAGTCCGACCACTCCCGCGCGATCTGGTCCGCGCCCATCCGGCGCTGCACCGGCCCCCACGCCTCAGCGGAGGGCGGTGCCAGCGGCACCCGCCCCGTGCCGTCCGCACCCTGCTCCGGATCGTGCGGCTCGGGGATCCCCGCCGCCGCCACCGACAGCTCCAGCGGCCAGCCCGCCAGCGAGACCACGATCGACCGCTCGTCGGGGGACAGGTCGTACTCCATCCCGCAGTCCCAGGAGGCGATGGCCGTGGCCACGAGCGAGACGTCGTCCACGACGACCGTCCAGCGCGCGCCCTCCTCGTCCTGGCCGAGCACCAGCCCGTACCCCTCCCCGCCCGGGGCCACGCCCAGCAGGGAGCAGGCTTCGGGGAAGTCGTCGCCCAGGATGCTGGGGAACTGCGCGGGCGTCAGCAGTACGGCGGTCAGCACGTACAGGGAGCCGCCACCCTCGTCGTCGGACACCTGGCCTCCTGGTAGCTCTTTCGTCGGCGCACCTTAACCAGCGGGTAACCCGTGCGTCGAGAGCTGGCGGGCGTCGATTTCCAAGGCTGCTACCTGCACGTAGAGTTGGGGACCCGCCACAGAAAGGGACACCCGGTGCAGCGTTACGACCGGCTGAGGGAAATCCTCCGTCTCGACCCCGACAAGGACTTCCTCGCCATCTACCGGCTCACCGCCACCTACGAGTTCCCCTGGGACTTCGCCCGGGCCCTGGAACTCGCCCTCTTCCGGACATATGCCGTGCCCAGCATCGGCGGTCTGCTGGCCGAGACCGCCGAGTTCACCGACCGGCCGCAGAAGCGCTACGACGACACGGCGCTGCTCCTCGACGCGGTCGTCGAGCACGGCTTCGAGAGCGACACCGCGCGCACCGCGATCCGCCGTGTCAACCAGATGCACCGCAGCTACGACATCTCCAACGAGGACATGCGCTACGTCCTGTGCACCTTCGTGGTGATCCCGACGCGCTGGCTCGACGCCTACGGCTGGCGCGCGCTGACCCACCACGAGCGCCGGGCCTGCGCGAACTACTACGCCACCCTCGGCCGCCACCTGGGCATCACGGACATCCCGGACTCCTACGAGGAGTTCGAGGACGCCCTGAACGCCTACGAGGAGGCCCACTTCGGCTGGGACGAGGGTGCCCGCAAGGTCGCCGACTCCACGCTCGACCTGATGGCCTCCTGGTACCCGGCGCCGCTCGCCCCCGCCGTGCGCCGCGCGAGCCTCGCCCTCCTCGACGAGCCGCTGCTGGGCGCCTTCCGGTACGAGGCCCCGCGCCCCCGCGTCCGGCGGCTGGTCCGCGGCGCCCTGCGGCTGCGCGGCCGCGCGGTGCGACTGCTGCCCCCGCGCCGGGACCCGCACTACGCCCGCCAGAACCCGGAGATCAAGGGCTACCCCGACGGTTACGACGTCGGTGAGCTCGGGACGTTCCCGGTGCCGGGCTCGGGCGGCTGCCCCGTTCCGCACCCCCGCCGGCCCGCCGGAGCGGAGGCACAGCCTCCGGCCTGATCCCGGGGGCGTTCGCGGATCCCGGGCGCGACGGCGACGTACGCACGCATGTCACGGGTGGTGGACGGCCAGCACCAGGAAGCGGTCGTCCTCGTCGGCGTACGAGGTCATCTCCCAGCCCGAACCCGCCAGCAGCGGGCCGAGGTTGTGCTCGGCCCGCATGTCCTCCGGGGTCAGCTCGCGGCCGTGGCGAGCGGCGAGGGCCGCTCGCCCGATCGGGTGAAAGAGTGCGAGCCGGCCGCCGGGGCGGACCACCCGGGCGAGCTCGCGCAGGTTCGCCCCGGGGTCGGGCAGGTGGGCGATCAGCCCGGCGGCGAACACCGCGTCCAGCGCCCCGTCGCGCAGCGGCAGCCGGGCCACGTCCGCGAGCAGCAGGGCGCCCTCTGCACCCCGCCCGGCCCGCTGCGCGGCGGCCAGCATCTGCGGGGTGAGGTCGGCGCCGAGCACCGTTCCGGCGGGTCCCACGGCGGCCCGCAGCGCGGTCATGGCCCGGCCGGTGCCGCAGCCCGCGTCGAGCACGCGGTCCCCGGGCCGCAGCCCGAACTCGGCCACGGCGGTGGTGAACGCGGGCCCGTCGCCGGGGAACTTGCGGTCCCAGTCGGCGGCGCGCGCCCCGAAGAACTCCTGCACGTGTGTGTGGTCTTCGCTCATGCGCCCATGATCCCGCACCGGCGTGCGCCCGCGTGCCTGCGGACCGTGCGCAAGGTGGCACGTGGTGTGATCGAAGAAGAACGTAGCTCTGTCATATTCCAGCAGTTCCAGCGTCTTTCGAAATGCGCCCCCTGTTCGCGCTCTCACCCGGACTAGCGTCCGTTGGCCATGGGACACCTGGGACATCTGGACCACGCCGCCTACGGGTGGCTCACACCCGTGCTGTCATACGTGATGGCATCGATCGGCGCCGCCCTCGGGCTGCGCTGCACCGTCCGCGCGCTCGCCGCGACGGGCGCCTCCCGCCGCAACTGGCTCCTCACCGCGGCCTCCGCCATCGGCACCGGCATCTGGACGATGCACTTCGTCGCGATGCTCGGCTTCGAGGTCAACGGCACCGAGATCCACTACAACGTGCCGCTCACCATCCTCAGCCTGCTCGTCGCCATGCTGGTCGTCGGCGCCGGGGTCTTCGCCGTCGGCTACGGCAAGGAGCGCGGCCGCTCGCTCGTCCTGGGCGGTCTCACCACCGGACTGGGCGTCGCCAGCATGCACTACCTGGGCATGGCGGCCCTGCGCCTGCACGGCGAGGTCTCCTACGATCCGCTCACCGTGGGCCTGTCCGTCGCCATCGCCGTGATCGCGGCCACCGCGGCCCTGTGGGCCGCGCTCAACATCAAGTCGCCGGTGGCCGTCGCCGTCGCCTCGCTCGTCATGGGCGCCGCGGTCAGCAGCATGCACTACACCGGGATGATGGCCGTCGCGGTCAGCGTCAGCCCCTCGGACGCGGACCTGCCCGGCGCCACCGCCATGCAGTTCATCTTCCCGCTCGCCGTCGGCCTGGGCTCCTACCTGTTCATCACCGCCGCCTTCGTCGCGCTCTCCCCGACGGCCGACGAACGGGCCGCGTCCGCTTCGGCCGCCCGCCATCTCGGGGAGCACACCGTGACCGTGCACTGAGCCGGGCGGGCTCCCGCTACGCGCGCGCCCCACGCGCCGCGGGCCCCGGCCCGCCCCGTCGGGCCCACCGCCGCTCCACCGGCACCGAACCGCTGCCACCGCCACCGCCGTCACCACCGCCGCCACCGCACCCGTAGGCACCGCCCGGAACGAGGAGCCCATGCGCACACCCCGCAGACAACCGGAAGCAGCGGCGCCGCGGCTGCCCGCGCCCCCGGCACGCGGCCGCCGGGCCCACGCCGGGCCGCCGGCCGAGGAAGCGGCGGAGCACCGGTCCCACCAGCCCCTCCCGGGTGCTCAGGCCGCCCCGCGCGCCCGCGGGTTCCGGCTGCGGCTGCGCCCCGCCACCGTCCGCGCGAAGATCGTCTCGCTGCTGATGGTCCCTGTCGTCTCGCTCCTCGCCCTCTGGGCCTTCGCCACCGTCACCACCGCCCAGGACATCGCCCGCCTCAGCCGCATCCACCAGGCCGACGCCGAGATACGCACCCCCGTCGCCGCCGCCGTCACCGAACTCCAGGCCGAGCGGCGGGCCGCCGTCCGCCTCCTCGCCGACCCCACCGCCGACCCGGGCGCCCTGGACCAGCAGGCCCGCCGCACCGACACCGCCGTCCGGCGGCTGCGGCTCGGCGACCGCCACACCGTCGCCGACTCCGGCGACTACCGGTCCGAGATCGTGGTCCGCCTGGGCGCGTTCGTCGTCGCCGCCGAGGCCCTGGGATCGGCCCGCAAGGACATCACCGACCGCCGCGCCACCCCCGAGGCGGCCTACGAGATCTACACCCGCGTGGTCGACTCCGCCCTCGCCGTGGGCGGCGCCCTGACCGGCGGCGAGGACGCCGAACTCGGCCCCGACGCCCGGGTCCTGCTCGAATTCGCCCGCGCCGGGGAACTCCTGTCGCGGGAGGACGCCCTGCTCGCCGTACCGGGCCCGCGCAGCGCCGAAACGCTTCGGCAGCTCACCGGCGCCATCGAGATCCGCCGTGCGCTCACCGACTCCGCGGCCCGCGACCTCCCCGACGCCCAGCAGACCGCATGGGAGTCCGTCGCCAAGAGCGCCGCCTACGCCGACCTCACCGGCGCCGAGGACCGGGCACTGGCCACCGGCACCTCCAAGGACAGCCGCGGGGCGCCCGCCGGCTGGGAGGCCGCCCACACCGGCATCGGCGCCTCGATGCGGGAGATCGAGGAAGCCGCGCACGCCGCTGCCGCCGACCGGGCCGACCCGCTGGCCGAAGGGGCGCTCAGCCCGGCCGGCGCCGCCGTACTGCTGGGCCTCGCGGCCGTCGCCGCCTCGCTCGTCATCTCCGTGCGGATCGGCCGCGCGCTGGTCGTGGAACTCGTCTCGCTGCGCAACACGGCCCTGGAGATCGCCCACCGCAAACTCCCGCAGGCGATGGAACGGCTGCGCGCCGGCGAGGACATCGACGTCACCGTCGAGGCCCCGCCCGGGCCGCCCGCCGACGACGAGATCACCCAGGTCGGCGAGGCGCTCGACACCGTCCACCGGGCCGCGCTGAGCGCGGCCGTCGAGCGGGCGGAGCTGGCCAGCGGGGTCTCCGGCGTCTTCGTCAACCTCGCCCGCCGCAGCCAGGTCCTCGTGCACAAGCAGCTCACCCTGCTCGACTCGATGGAACGGCGCGCCGACGACCCGAACGAGCTCGGCGACCTCTTCCGCCTCGACCACCTCACCACCCGGATGCGCCGGCACGCCGAAAGTCTGATCATCCTGTCGGGTGCGGCCCCTGGGCGCGCCTGGCGGATGCCCGTCCCCCTCACGAACGTCGTACGGGCCGCGGTCTCCGAGATCGAGGAGTACCCGCGCATCGAGGTCCGCCAGCTCGCCGAGGCCGCCGTGGTCGGGGGCGCCGTCGCCGACCTCACCCACCTGCTCGCCGAACTCATCGAGAACGCCGCACAGTTCTCCCCTCCGCACACCAAGGTCCGGGTCAGCGGCGAACCCGTCGGCGCCGGCTACGTCCTGGAGGTCGAGGACCGCGGGCTCGGCATGGGTCGCGAATCCCTCGGCGACGCCAACCGGCGCATCGAGCAGTCCGAGGCGCTCGACCTCTTCGACAGCGACAGGCTCGGGCTCTTCGTGGTCAGCCGCCTCGCCGCCCGCCACGGAGTGAAGGTGCACCTGCGGACATCGCCCTACGGCGGCACCACCGCGGTGGTGCTGCTGCCGAACTCGATGCTCCAGGGCGCCCTCCCGGTCGGCACCCCCGGGTCCGGGAACGCCAGCGCCTCGGCCGCAGCTCCCGGCACCGGCGCCGGCACCGTCCCCGGCCGCGAGCGGTCGGCCGCGGCACCGCCACCGGAGTCGCCGGCGCAGGCGGAGCCGCCGCCCGCCATGACCGTCGTACGGGAGGACGCGCGCGGCCCGGTGGTACGGGAGGACGCGCGTGGCATCCCGGCCGCGGAGCGGACCTCCGCACCCGAGGAGCAGCGTCCGGCCCCGGTGGCATCGCTGCGGCCGCGCGCTCCCGGCGGCGCGGCCGCCCGTACCCAGGCGGCCTCGACCCCCTCCGCGACCACGTCGGCCCCTTCGGCCTCGGTCACGGAGCTGCCGCGGCGGGTGCGCCAGGCCAGCCTCGTCCCCCAACTCCGTGAGGCACCCGCCCCGAAGGACCCGGCCGGGGTCCGCCTCCCCGAGGACCCGCCGGGCCGCAGTCCGGAGCAGGCCCGCGACCGGATGGCGGCGTACCGGGCCGGCTGGGTCCGCGGCGCCCAGGAGAACTCCCCCCACGCAGGCAGCGAAGGAGAAGTGTGATGATCGAACACCAGAGGATCGACCTCGACGGCGTGCGCAGGTCCGGCGAACTGGACTGGCTGCTGGACGACATGGTGCGCCGGGTCCGAGAGGTCCGGCACGCCGTGGTCCTCTCCAACGACGGGCTGGCGGTCGGCGCCTCCAGCGCGCTCAGCCGGGAGGACGCCGAGCACCTGGCGGCGGTGGCCTCCGGCTTCCACAGCCTGGCCAAGGGCGCGGGCCGGCACTTCCACGCCGGGGGCGTACGTCAGACGATGGTCGAGATGGACGAGGGCTTCCTCTTCGTCGCGGCCGCCGGAGACGGGTCCTGCCTCGCCGTGCTCAGCGCCGCCAGCTCCGACATCGGACTGATCGCCTACGAGATGGCCCGGCTGGTGAAGCGGGTCGGCGAGCACCTCTACACGCCGCCCCGGTTCGCGGCGCGGCCGCCGGCCGCCGGCTGAGGGCGGCGGTCCGCCACGTGAACGGCCAGTGGTACGACGCCGAGGCAGGCCCGCTCGTCCGCCCGTACGCCATGACGGGCGGGCGTACGAGGCCGGGACCCCACGGGGTGCGCTTCGACCTGATCGCCCTGGTCGTGGTGGACCCGGAGGGCACGGACGAGGCGGCCGAGTCGTTGCTCGGCCCCGAACACCGGGCGTTGCTCGGACTCTGCCGGTCCGAGACCCAGTCGGTGGCGGAGCTCGCCGCCGACGCCGACCTGCCCGTGGGGGTGGTGCGGGTCCTCCTCGGGGACCTGCTGGAGGGCGGGCACGTCAAGGTGAGCCGGCCGGTGCCGCCCGCGCAGCTGCCGGACGAGCGGATTCTGCGTGAAGTCATCGAGGGATTGCGAGCGCTTTGATGGGACAGCATGACAACGGACCTGCCGGACCGGTCCCGGGCCCGGACGCTGGTGCGGACGTGGACATGGACACGGACATCGGCATCGACATGGATCCCGGCCCCGGGGAGGACGACGAACTGGCTTCGCTCGCGCTGAAGATCCTCGTGGCGGGCGGCTTCGGCGTCGGCAAGACCACGCTGGTGGGGGCGGTGAGCGAGATCCGGCCGCTGCGGACGGAGGAGCTGCTGAGCGAGGCGGGCGAACTGGTCGACGACACGGGCGGCGTGGCCCAGAAGACGACGACGACCGTGGCCATGGACTTCGGGCGGATCACCATCCGGTCCGGGCTGTCGCTGTACCTGTTCGGCACCCCGGGGCAGGACCGGTTCTGGTTCCTGTGGGACGAGCTGTCGCAGGGTGCGCTCGGCGCGGTGGTGCTCGCCGACACGCGGAGGCTGGAGGACTGCTTCCCGGCGGTCGACTACTTCGAGCACCGGCGCATCCCCTTCGTGGTGGCCGTCAACTGCTTCACGGACGCGCGGCGCTACGGGGCGCACGACGTGTCGCGGGCGCTGGACCTGGACCAGGGGACGCCGGTGGTGCTGTGTGACGCGCGGGACAAGGACTCGGGGAAGGAAGTGCTGATCAGGCTGGTCGAGTACGCCGGGCGGGTGCACACCGCCCGGCTGCTCGACTCGGTGGAGCCGCAGGCCGATTCCGTGTGAACGGGGTCCGTGCGAACCGGCCGGCCGCTCCACCCGTGGGGACCGGTCAGTCCGCGATGGCGGCGAGGGCGATCACCTTGTCGATCGGGACCCGGACGAGGAGTTCGCTCGGGACGGCATTGCGGCGGCCGAAGGACTCGGCGCGCTCCTCGCCCATGTAGCGGGCACCGATCCGCGTCGCCCAGGTGAGCAACTCGTCCGCGCCGTCGGCGTATCCGCTGATCTCGGCGCGCCCCTGGAGCACGACGTACGAGAAGGGCGGCTGGTCGTCGTCCACGCAGAGCGCGACCCGGCCGTCACGGGCCAGGTTGCGCCCCTTGACCGTGTCCTTGCCGGTGTTGAACACGAAGGAATCGCCGTCGAGCACGAACCAGATGGGAGCGATGTGCGGGCTCCCGTCCTCGCGGACGGTGGAGAGCTTTCCGGTGCGGGTGGAGTGGGAGACGAACGCCCGCCATTCCTCTTGAGTCATCTTCTTCGCCATGGGGACATCCTCCTTGCCCGAAAGGCGCTGGTGGGGAAGGCTTGCGGCACAAGTACGAGGGGTGGGGCGCGGCCGGGTCGGCCACGTCAACGGGGAGGGGCTGGGAATGGCACTGGACAAGCAACTGGACTGGCTGCTGGACGACCTGACGCGCAGGGTGCAGCAGGTGCGGCATGCGGTGGTGCTGTCCAACGACGGCCTGGTGACGGGGGCGAGCGCGGGACTGGCGCGGGAGGACGCCGAGCACCTGGCGGCCGTCGCGGCCGGTCTGCAGAGCCTGGCGAAGGGGTCCGGGCGGCACTTCAGGGCCGGTGAGGTCCGCCAGACGATGATCGAGTACGACGAGGGGGTCCTCTTCGTCATGACGGCGGGCGCGGGGAGCTGCCTGTGCGTGCTGAGCGCGGCCGAGGCGGACATCGGCCAGGTCGCGTACGAGATGACGTTGCTGGTCAACCGGGTGGGCGAGCATCTGGGCGTCGCGGAACGGCGCATCACCGGCGGCTGATTCCGGCGGGGTGGGGGCGCTCCGGAGAGTTATCCACAGGCGGTGCGGGTGTCATCGCGCCGAGTTACGGTCTTCACACAGAGTAATCACTGCTCGTGGGGGAGGACCGTGATGATGCAGATGGGGACCGCGCTGCGGGACGTCGATGTGGCCGTGCGCGCGGGGAGGGACGCGGCTGCCGGCGGCGATCGCGGCGACCGCGGTACTGCGGATGTGCAGGTGGGCGGCGTGCAGGCCGCGGGGGAACTGGGGCTGACCCGTGGCGAGTTCGCCAGGGCCGTCCAGCTGGGGATGGTGCGGGCGGCGCGGCCGGCCGCCGGCGGTGCCGCGCGCTACGCACGGACGGAGCTGGACCGGGCCAGGTCGGCCGCGGGCGGAGCGGACGCACTGCGCGAGCGGGTCGAGGCCGTGGCCGGAGCGGAGGCGGGGGCCGGGGTGCTGGGGATCGGCCCGAGCCGGTTCACCCGCCTCGCGCGCTGCGGGCACGTCACGCCGGTCGGCTACCGGATCAACCGGTACCGGGCCGTGGTGTGGCTCTATCTGGCCGTGGAACTACGGGCCTTCGCGGCGCGTGAGCCCGGGATGCTGCGCGGGACCGCGCCCGAGGCGGACCGGGAGCTGATGGCGGCCAAGGAGGACCTGCGCCCGCGCAGGTGGCGCGGGCGGCACGTCGGGCTGCTGCTGAGACGTACCGCCGACCCCTGGGAGCGCGCCGCCGTACTGGCCTCCGTACTCCCGGAGGAGGAGCTGTGGGCTGCCGTGCCCGACCCGGGGGAGCGGATCGTCCTGGCCGCGCTCGCACCACCTCCGCCGTTCGGGCATCCGCAGGTCCCGGCGTCCGCGGCGGTCGCGCTGCGGCTGCTGAAGGCGGGGCCTCCGGAGGAGGTCCACTGGTACCGCAGCAGCCTGGACTTCGCCCTGACGGGGGCCCGGGGTGGTCAGTCGAAGTCGACGGGGGAGAGGGGGCCGACGTAGACCCAGGCTCCGGCCTCGCGCGAGAAGCTGCTGTGCTCGTGCAGAGAGCCGGTGTGCCGGCCCTCGCGGTAGTGGGCACGGAACTCCACCGAGCCCTCCGTCTCGAACATCCCGCCGCGCTCGGTGGCGAGGATCTCCAGCCGCTCCCAGCGCTGCCCGGGGTCCAGGTCGAGATGGGCGGGACGGGTCGAGGGGTGCCAGGAGCACAGCAGGTAGGCGGTGTCGCCGACGGCGAAGGCGCTGAACCGGGAGCGCATCAGCCGCTCGGCGGTGGGTGCCTGCTGAGCACCGGAGTGGAAGCGGCCGCAGCACTCCGGGTACGCGGCGGGCAGCCCGCAGGGGCAGGGGAGGGCGGAGGTGGGCATGGGCGTGCTCAGTTCTTCGGGGCGGGCTCGGACGGCCGGGCCGGGTCGGCCGGCTTGGCGGGGTACGGACGGAAGAGGCCCTCCTGGACCACGGAGACCAGCAGCTTGCCTTCCACGTCGTAGATGCGGCCCCGGGCGAGACCGCGGCCGCCGTGCGCGATCGGTGACTCCTGGTCGTACAGGAACCACTCGTCCGCCCGGAACGGCCGGTGGAACCACATGGCGTGGTCGAGGGAGGCCATGTCGAAACCGCGCATGCCCCACAGGGGTTCCACGGGGATGCGCACGGCATCGAGGAGGGTCATGTCACTGGCGTAGGTCAGGGCGCAGGTGTGCACGAGCGGGTCGTCGCCCAGCGGGCCGACCGCGCGCATCCACACCGCGCTGCGGGGGTCGGCGCCCTTGAGCTCCTCCGGAGTCCAGCGGAGCCGGTTCACGTACCGGATGTCGAAAGGCTGGCGGCGGGCCATCCGCTCCAGCGCCTCCGGCAGCGCCCCGAGGTGCTCACGGATCTCGTCCGAGACCTTGGGGAGCGTGTCCGGGTGGGGGAAGTGGTGAGGAGGCAGCTGGTGCTCGATGCCGCCCTCCTCCGGATGATGGAAGGAGGCGGTGAGATTGAAGATCGTCTTGCCCTGCTGGACCGCGGTGACCCGGCGCGTGGTGAAGGACCGCCCGTCGCGCACCCGCTCCACCTGGTACACGATCGGCACCCCGGGGATGCCGGGGCGCAGGAAGTACGCGTGCAACGAGTGCACCGGGCGGTCGCTCTCGACGGTGCGGCCCGCCGCCACCAGCGCCTGTCCGGCGACCTGGCCGCCGAAGACGCGCTGGAGGGACTCCTGGGGGCTGGCGCCGCGGAAGATGTTGACCTCGATCTGCTCCAGATCGAGCAGATCGACCAGTCTCTCGGCGGGGTTCGTCATCAGAGGATCTCCACTGTCGGGTCCGGGCGGGCCGGCGGAAGGCCGGAACAGGTCAGAGGGCGCCGAGCTCGCCGACCGAGGTGACCCGGATGACGGCCCGGCCCTCCTCGTCGGAGGCCGCGAGGTCGACCTCGGCGCTGATGCCCCAGCCATGGTCGCCGTTGGGGTCGGCGAAGGTCTGGCGGACGCGCCACAGGCCGTGCGCCGGGTCCTCCTCGATCTGCAGCAGCTTGGGGCCGCGCGCGTCGGGGCCGGTGCCCAGGTCGTCGTACTCGTCCCAGTACCCGTCCATGGCCTCGCCCCAGGCGTCGGCGTCCCAGCCGGCCTCGGCGTCCAGCTCGCCCAGCACGTTGACGTGGTCGAGGGCGGCCAGCTCCACCCGGCGGAACATCGCGTTGCGGACCAGGACGCGGAAGGCGCGCGCGTTCGCGGTGACCGGCTTGACCTGGTCGGCCTTCTCCTGGGCCTGCTCCGCGGTCTCCACCTCGGGGTTCGCCAGCTGCTCCCACTCGTCGAGCAGGCTGGAGTCGACCTGGCGGACCAGTTCGCCGAGCCATTCGATCAGGTCCTGGAGGTCCTCGGACTTGAGGTCGTCGGGGATGGTGTGGTCGAGCGCCTTGAACGCGCCCGCCAGGTAGCGCAGCACGATGCCCTCGGTGCGGGCCAGCTCGTAGAAGGAGGTGAACTCGGTGAAGGTCATCGCGCGTTCGTACATGTCGCGGATGATCGACTTCGGGGAGACGGGGTGGTCGCGCACCCACGGGTGGCTCTTGGCGTACACGTCGTAGGCGTGGAGGAGCAGCTCTTCGAGCGGCTTGGGATAGGTGACGTCCTGGAGCCGCTCCATCCGCTCCTCGTACTCGATGCCGTCGGCCTTCATCTGGCCGACCTGGATGCCGCGTTCCTTGTTCTGCTGGGCGGCCAGGATCTGGCGCGGGTCGTCCAGCGTGGACTCGACCACGGACACCATGTCCAGCGCGTAGGAGGGGGACTCCGGGTCCAGCAGGTCGAAGGAGGCCAGCGCGAAGGTGGACAGCGGCTGGTTGAGCGCGAAGTCCTGCTGGAGGTCGACGGTCAGCCGGATGGTGCGGCCCTCGGCGTCCGGGGTGTCGAGCTTCTCGACCACACCGCCGTCCAGCAGCGAACGGTAGATCGCGATGGCCCGGCGGATGTGCCGAATCTGGGCCTTGCGCGGCTCGTGGTTGTCCTCGAGGAGGTGGCGCATCGCCTTGAAGGCATCGCCCGGCCGGGCGATGACCGACAGCAGCATGATGTTGGTGACCTTGAAGCGCGAGGTCAGCGGCTCCGGGTCGGCGGCGATGAGCTTCTCGAAGGTGGTGTCCGACCAGGCGACGAAGCCCTCGGGAGCCTTCTTGCGCACCACCTTGCGGCGCTTCTTCGGGTCGTCGCCCGCCTTCGCGAGGGCCTTCTCGTTCTCGATGACGTGCTCGGGCGCCTGCGCGACCACGTAGCCCGCCGTGTCGAAGCCGGCCCGGCCGGCGCGGCCGGCGATCTGGTGGAACTCGCGGGCGCGCAGCGTCCGGACCCGGCTGCCGTCGTACTTGGTGAGCGCGGTGAACAGCACCGTACGGATCGGAACGTTGACGCCGACCCCGAGGGTGTCCGTACCGCAGATGACCTTCAGCAGACCGGCCTGGGCGAGCTTCTCCACCAGGCGGCGGTACTTGGGCAGCATGCCGGCGTGGTGCACGCCGATCCCGTGCCGGACGTAGCGGGAGAGGTTCTGGCCGAACTTGGTGGTGAAGCGGAAATTGCCGATCAGGTCCTGGATCTTGTCCTTCTCCTCGCGGGTGCACATGTTGATGCTCATGAGCGACTGCGCCCGCTCGACCGCCTGGGCCTGGGTGAAGTGCACGATGTAGACGGGAGCCTGCCGGGTCTCCAGCAGCTCGGTGATCGTGTCGGTGATCGGCGTGGTGACGTACTCGTAGGACAGTGGGACGGGCCGGGTCGCGGAGCGGACCACCGAGGTGGGCCGGCCGGTGCGCCGGGTCAGGTCCTCCTCGAACCGCTTCATGTCGCCGAGGGTCGCCGACATCAGGACGAACTGTGCCTGCGGCAGCTCCAGCAGCGGGATCTGCCAGGCCCAGCCGCGGTCCGGCTCGGCATAGAAGTGGAACTCGTCCATCACGACCTGGCCGATGTCGGCGTGCCTGCCGTCGCGCAGGGCGATGGAGGCCAGCACCTCGGCGGTGCAGCAGATCACCGGGGCGTCCGCGTTCACGGAGGCGTCGCCGGTCAGCATGCCGACGTTCTCGGTGCCGAAGAGCTTGCACAGGTCGAAGAACTTCTCCGACACCAGCGCCTTGATCGGAGCGGTGTAGAAGGTGACCTTGTCCTGGGCCAGGGCCGTGAAGTGCGCGCCGGCCGCGACGAGGCTCTTGCCGGAGCCGGTCGGGGTGGACAGGATCACGTTCGCCCCGGAGACGACCTCGATCAGTGCCTCCTCCTGAGCCGGGTACAGGGTGATGCCCTGGTCCTCCGCCCACGAGGAGAAAGCCTCGAAGAGGGCGTCGGGGTCGGCGTTCGGCGGGAGCTGATCAATGAGGGTCACACCCCCCATCTTGCCTGGCTTCCCCCCGGATCAGGGAACCGGCGGACGGGAGGAAGATCATCGACGGTACGCTGTGCCGTCGATGAGGCCCGAACGAAACAGTCGACGGGGCCCGACCACAACACCAGCGGGGCGGGAAACGACCATGATGGGTCCGGCGCACTCACTGTCCGGGGCAGCGGCCTGGCTGGGGGTGGGCGCGGCGACCGCGGCAGCCGGACACCCCATGCCGTGGCCGGTCCTCGTCGTCGGCGCGCTCATCTGCGCCGGGGCGGCCCTGGCCCCCGACCTCGACCACAAGTCGGCGACGATCTCGCGCGCCTTCGGTCCGCTCTCCCGGGGCCTGTGCGAGGTGGTCGACAAGATCTCCTACGCCGTCTACAAGTCCACCCGCTCCAAGAAGGACGCCCGCCGCACCGGCGGACACCGCACCCTGACGCACACGTGGCTCTGGGCCGTCCTGATCGGCGGCGGCGCCTCCGTGCTCGCCGTCACCGCCGACCGCTGGGGCGTGCTCGCCCTGCTCTTCGTGCACCTCGTGCTGGCGGTCGAAGGCCTGCTGTGGCGCGCGGCCCGGATGTCCAGCGACGTCCTGGTCTGGCTGCTCGGCGCGACCAGCGCGTGGATCCTGGCCGGGGTGCTCGACCAGCCCGGCAACGGCGCGAACTGGCTGTTCACCGGCCCGGGCCAGGAGTACCTCTGGCTCGGCCTGCCGATCGTCCTGGGCGCCCTGGTCCACGACATCGGCGACGCGCTGACCGTCTCCGGCTGCCCGGTCCTGTGGCCCCTCCCGATCGCAGGCAAGCGCTGGTACCCGATCGGCCCGCCGAAGATGATGCGCTTCCGCGCCGGCAGCTGGGTGGAGCTCAAGGTCCTCATGCCGGTCTTCGTCCTGCTGGGCGGCTTCGGCGGCGCATCGGCCCTCGGGTTCATCTAGCCCCCTTTCAGCCCCCTTCCGGCCGGCGCCGGCAGCCCCTTAAATCACTGGCGCGCTTCGGGTGGCAGCGGGATGATCCGGATCGTCCGGGCCGCCCAGTGAGGGAGCTGTGATGACCGTTGCCGTGTCCGATGCCGCCGGATCCCGGCCTGAGGTCCGCGTGGCGGGCGGGGCGCTGCGCGGCGCCCGCGAGGAGGGTGTGGCGGTCTTCCGCGGCATCCCCTTCGCCGAGCCGCCGGTCGGCCCGCTGCGGTTCGCCGCCCCGGAGCCCGTACGGGGATGGGACGGCGGGCGGCCGGCGGTGTCGTTCGGCCCGCCGCCGCCGCAGGGCGGCCACTTCGGCATGGACGCGCTGGCACGGGACGCGGCGGGCGACGACTGGCTCACGGTCAACGTGTGGTCGCCCGAGCCGGGCCCGGGCGCGGGGCTGCCGGTGATGGTGTGGATCCAGGGCGGCGCCTACTCGATCGGCATGTCGGGTCTCCCCGAGTACGACGGCGGCCGCCTGGCGCGTGACGGCGGTGTCGTCGTGGTGACGTTCAACTACCGTGTCGGTCTGGAGGGGTTCGGCCAAATCGAGGGGGCACCCGCCAACCGGGGCCTGCTGGACCAGGTCGCCGCCCTGGAATGGGTGCGCGACAACATCCGCGCCTTCGGCGGCGACCCGGGCCGCGTCACGGTCTTCGGCCAGTCGGCGGGCGCCGGATCGGTCGCCGCGCTCTCGGCGATGCCGCGTGCGGCCGGGCTCTTCCGCCGGGCCGTCGCGCAGAGCGTGCAGGGCACCTTCTTCTCGCCGGAGCTCGCCGCCGACATCACCGCCGCCTGCGCCGGCGAACTGGGGCTGCGGCCCACGCTCACCGACCTGTCCGGGGTGGACCCCGTCCGGCTGTCCGCCGCCGGTGACGCGGTCGGCGCCAAGATGGACCGGTGGGCGGACCGCTGGGGCCCGGTCGCGCACCGGGCGGTCCCGTTCTCGCCGGTCGTCGGAGACGAAACCCTGCCCGTCACGCCGTGGCAGGCCCTGGCCGGCGGCGCCGGCCGGGACATCGAGCTCCTTGTCGGCCACACCCGCGACGAAACACGGCTGCTCACCGCCCTCGACGGACTGCTCGGCCAGGTCACCGCGGAGCAGGCGGAGACCGCCCTGCACGTCTTCGGCCCGGGCCGGGACGCCGCACGCCGCTATCGCGAGGCCTTTCCGGCCGCGGGCCCGGACGAGCTGTACGAGCTGGTCGGTTCCGACTGGCTGTTCCGCATGCCGTCCCTCCACCTCGCCCTGGCCCAGACCGCCGCCGGCGGCCGGGCCCACGTCTATGAGTTGACCTGGTCGGCCCCCGGCATGGGCGGCGTCCTCGGCGCCTGCCACGGCCTCGATGTGCCCCTGGTCTTCGGCAATCTGGAGCGCGGCCAGCCCGCGGTGCTGATCGGCGAGAGCCCGTTCGCGGAGGCGGAGGAGCTGTCCGCGCGCATGCGGGCCGCCTGGACGGCCTTCGCCGCGCACGGGGACCCCGGCTGGCCCGCGTACGACAGCGGACAGCGCCTCGTGCGGCTCTTCGGCACCCTGCCGGACCTGGCCGCCTACCCGGAGGAGGCCTCCCGCAGGATCTGGCAGGACCACACCTTCCCCGCCCTGCCCCTGCTCGGTTCCTAGCCCGCAGCCTGCGAGGCCGCCGGCCCGTCGGCTCGCGACCGTTCCTGCTGGTCAGCGGCGCGCCTTGGTCATTCAGCTGATCGAATTCAGTGCCCATGGTCGGGAAAGCGCATTGTGCGCGGGGGTGTTGACGGTTTGGGTTGCCAGGGTCGGGACGGCGGGGAAGGAAGCGAATGACAGGCATGCTCGAAGGCTGTACACCCTGGCCCGAGGAGTTCGTCGACCGCTACTGGGCGGCCGGGCACTGGCGTGGCAACACGCTGGACAACCTGCTGCGCGACTGGGCCCTGCAGTACGGACCGCGGACCGCCCTCGTCCACGGAGCCACCCGCATCACCTACGCGAACCTGAACCGGCGCGTGGACCGCATGGCCGCCGGCTTCCGGCTGCGCGGCCTCCGGCCCGGGCAGCGGGTCCTCGTCCAGCTGCCGAACGTTCCCGAGTTCGTCATCACGGTCTTCGCGCTCATGCGCGCCGGGATGTTCCCCGTCCTGTGCCCGGTCGGGCACCGCGCGTCCGAGGTGTCCCCGATCGCGTGGGTCACCCAGGCCGTCGGCTACGTCGGTCCCTCGACCTACCGGGGCTTCGACCACACGGCGATGGCCTCGGACATCGCGGCCGCAGGGCCCTTCCTGCGGCGGGTGTTCCCCCTGGAAGCGCCGGGCGACTCGTCCCCGTACGGCGGCTTCACGACCGACCCGTCGGGCTGCCACTACTTCCCGCTGGGTTCCCTCGACTCCCCGCCCGACCGCCCGCTCGTGCAGCGCGCCGACCAGGTGGCGTTCCTCCTGCTCTCCGGCGCCACCGCCGAGGCGCCCGAGCTCATCGCGCGCACCCACAACGACTACGTCTACCAGGCGCGGGCCGCCGCCGAACTGGTGGCGCTCACCGGGGACGACGTGTACCTCGCCGCGCTGCCCGCCGCGTCCAACTTCGCCTTCGGCAGTCCCGGCATCGTCGGCACCCTCTCCGTCGGCGGCACCGTCGTGCTGGCCGAGGACCCGGGACCGGCGGAAAGCCTTCAGCTCATCGAGCGGGAGCGGGTCACCCTCACCTCGCTGGTGCCCGCCGTCGCCCGGCTCTGGCTCGACGCGCTTCCCACGGTCCGGGCCGACGTGAGCAGTCTGCGACTCGTGCAGATCGGAGACGGCGACGGCGACGGCGACGGGCCCCTGGACCGGGCCACCGCCGAACGGCTGGGCCCCGAACTGGGCTGCCGCCTCCAGCAGGTCTCCGGCAGGGCCGAGGGGCCGCTCACCCTCACCCGGCCCGACGACCCGGACGAGACCGTGCTCACCACGCAGGGCCGCCCGCTCTCTCCCGACGACGAGATCCGCCTCGTCGACGCCGACGGCAAGGACGTGCCCGAAGGGGAACCCGGCGAACTCCTCGCCCGGGGCCCCTACACCCCGCGGGGCTACTACCGCGCGCCCGGCCGCAACGCGCGCTCCTTCACCGCCGACGGCTACTTCCGCACCGGCGACCTCGCACGGCGCACCCCGGACGGCAACCTCGTGCTGACCGGCCGCCTCCGGGACGTCCGGCGGCGGGCCGACCACGAGGAGCCGTCCGGCCCGTGACGGGCCGGACGGCCGCGCGACCGCCGGCCCGGATCACCCGTGCCAGGACCGCCACAGCGCCGCGTACGCCCCGTCGGCCGCGACCAGCTCGTCGTGCGAGCCGAGTTCGCTGATCCGGCCGGCCTCGACCACCGCGATCACGTCCGCGTCGTGCGCGGTGTGCAGCCGGTGGGCGATGGCGATGACCGTGCGCCCGTCCAGCACCCGCGCGAGCGAACGCTCCAGGTGCCGCGCCGCACGCGGGTCCAGCAGCGAGGTGGCCTCGTCCAGCACCAGCGTGTGCGGGTCCGCCAGCACCAGCCGGGCCAGCGCGATCTGCTGCGCCTGCGCCGGGGTCAGCGCCGTACCCCCGGAACCGACCTCGGTGTCCAGACCGGCCTCCATGGCCCGCGCCCAGCCGTCCGCGTCGACCGCGCCCAGCGCCGCCCACAGTTCGGCGTCCCCGGCGCCCGTCCGCGCGAGGCGGAGGTTGTCGCGCAGCGAGCCCACGAACACGTGGTGCTCCTGGTTGACCAGTGCCACGTGCTCGCGCACCCGCTCCGCGGGCATCCGCGACAGCCGCGCCCCGCCGAGGGTGACCTCGCCGGTCCGGGGCGCGTAGATGCCCGCGAGCAGCCGTCCCAGGGTGGACTTGCCGGCGCCCGAAGGCCCGACGAGCGCCATCCGGGTGCCCGGCGGCACGGACATCGACACCTGGTGCAGGACGTCGACGCCCTCCCGGTAGCCGAAGTGGACCTCCTCGGCCCGGACGTCGCGGCCCTCGGGAGCCACCTTCGCGTCCCCGGCGTCCGGCTCGATCTCCCGTACGCCCACCAGCCGGCCCAGGGAGACCTGCGCGATCTGGAGCTCGTCGTACCAGCGCAGGATCAGACCGATCGGATCGACGAGCATCTGCGCCAGCAGCGCGCCCGTGGTCAGCTGCCCCACCGACATCCAGCCCTGCAGCACGCAGTAGCCGCCGATCATCAGCACCGAGCCGAGGATCGTCACGAAGGTGACGTTGATGACCGGGAAGAGGATCGTCCGCAGGAACAGCGTGTACCGCTCCCATGCCGTCCACTCCTTGATCCGCCGCTCCGACAGGGCGATCCGGTCCGGCCCGAGGCGGTGCGCCTCGACCGTGCGGCCCGCGTCCACCGTCTCGGTGAGCACGGCCGCGACCGCCGCGTAGCCGGCCGCTTCCGAGCGGTACGCCGACGGCGCGCGCCGGAAGTACCAGCGGCAGCCGATCACCAGCACCGGCAGCGCCACCAGCGCGGCCAGCGCCAGCGGCGGCGCGGTCACCGCGAGCGCGCCGAACAGCAGCCCGGCCCACACCACGCCGATCGCCAGCTGCGGGACGGCCTCGCGCATGGCGTTCGCCAGCCGGTCGATGTCGGTGGTGATCCGCGACAGCAGGTCACCGGTACCGGCCCGCTCCAGCACGCCCGGCGGCAGCCCCACCGACCGGACGAGGAAGTCCTCGCGCAGATCGGCCAGCGTCTCCTCGCCCAGCATCGCCCCGCGCAGCCGGACCAGCCGGACGAAGAACGTCTGGACGGCGAGCGCCAGCGCGAACAGCAGGGCCACGCGCCCCAGATGGAGCTCGCGCGCCCCCTGCGCGAGATCGTCCACGACCCGGCCCAGCAGGTACGGGCCGACCATGGAGGCGATCACCGCGACCGCGTTGACGGTCACCAGCACCACGAAGGCCCGCCGGTGGCGCCGGAACAGGCCGCGCACATAGCCCCGTACGGTCGCCGCACTGCCCACGGGCAGGGTCGCGGCCGACTCGGGGGCCGCCGGATCGTACTCCGGCGGCGCCACGCCGATCATGCGGATTCCTCGATCTCTGTGAGTGCTTCTTCCAGCTCTGTCAGTGCCAGCCGGGGGAGGGGCCGCTGTTGCTCCTCGTCCGTCTCCCGGGTGACCACGGCCCGGTACAGCGGCTCGCGGTGCAGCAGTTCGCGGTGCGTGCCGACCGCCGCCACCGTGCCCCCGTCGATGAGCACGACCCGGTCCGCGCGGTCCAGCAGCAGCGGCGAGGAGGCCAGTACCACCGTGGTGCGGCCGGCGCGCAGGGTCGCGACCCCGTCCGCGATCCGGGCCTCGGTGTGCGAGTCGACCGCGGAGGTCGGCTCGTCCAGCACCAGCACCTCCGGGTCGGTGACCAGGGACCGCGCCAGCGCGAGACGCTGACGCTGCCCGCCCGACAGCGAGCGGCCGCGCTCGGTGATCCGCGCGTCCATCGGGTCGTCGACCCCGTCCGGCGCCGACTGCAGCAGCGCGTCCAGCACGTCCGCGCACTGGGCGGCCGCCAGGGCCGCGCCGGGGTCGACCGCGCCGGAGGCCGGCACCTCGAACAGCTCCCGCAGGGTCCCGGACAGCAGCACCGGATCCTTGTCCTGTACGAGGACCAGCGTGCGCGCGGTGTCCAGCGCGAGCTCGTCCAGTGCGACGCCGCCGAGGAGCACCGACGGACCGTCGCCCGCCGCGTCGTCCTTCGCGTCGTCATCCATGGGGTGGCCGCCGAGGCGTTCGGCGAGCCGGCCCGCCAGGTCCGGGTCCCCGCACACGACGGCGGTGAACCGGCCCGCGGGAGCCAGCAGCCCGGTCTGCGGGTCGTACAGGTCCCCGCCGGCGGCCGGTGCCTCCACCGCCCCGGTCCCGGTCCCGCCCTTGCCCACGGCTTCGGCGGGACGTTCCGCGGCGTCCGTACGGGTCAGCGACAGCACCCGGGCGGCCCGCTTGGCGGAGGGGCGTGAGAAGGAATAGGCCATCGCGATCTCTTCGAAGTGCCGCAGCGGATACATCAGCGTGGCCACCGCGCTGAACGCCGCGACGAGTTCACCCACCGCGATGCGCCCGTCCACGACGAGCGTGGCGCCGTACCAGACCACCGTGATCAGCAGAGCGCCCGGGAGCAGCACCTGGATCGCGGAGATCAGCGCCCACATCCGGGCACTGCGCACGGCGGCCTTGCGGACCTCCTGCGAGGCCTCGCGGTACCGGCCGAGGAACAGCTCCTCACCGCCGATGCCGCGCAGCACGCGCAGCCCCGCCACGGTGTCGGAAGCCAGCTCGGTGGCCTTGCCCGCCTTCTCCCGCTGGATGTCGGCGCGCTTGGTGGCGCGCGGCAGCAGCGGCAGCGCGGCCAGCGCGATCAGCGGCACGCCGATGGCCACGACCACGCCCAGCTCGGGTGCGTAGAACAGCAGGCCGACGCAGACGAGCACGACGGCGAAGACGGCCGCGAGGAAGCGGGAGACCGCCTCGACGAACCAGCCGATCTTCTCGACGTCGCCCGTGGACACCGCGACCACCTCGCCCGCGGCGACCCGGCGGGTCAGGGCGGAGCCCAGTTCGGCCGTCTTGCGCGCGAGCAGCTGCTGCACGCGTGCGGCGGCGGTGATCCAGTTGGTGACGGCGGTGCGGTGGAGCATGGCGTCGCCGACCGAGATGGCGACGCCGATCAGCAGGAGCAGGGCGCCGACGAGCAGCAGCCGGTTCGCGTCGCGTTCGACGACCGCGTCGATGCCCAGTCCCACGGCGTACGGCAGCCCCGCGATGCCGGAGAAGTGCAGCATGCCCCAGCACAGGCTCTTGAGCTGTCCGCCCAGCTGACCGCGCCCCAGCCACAGGAGGAAACGGGGGCCTGAGCGAGCGTCGGGTACCCCTGGATCCGGATACGGAAGATCGCTGATCTGCATGACGCCCCATGACTGGTCGAGTGGTCCAAACCGTGCAAGGTTCGCCTTCCGGACCGGCGCGGGGCAATCGATTTTCCGTCGGCGCAGGCCTCCCGCGATGAGGTCTGCGGGCTCGTGGACGGCGTCGTGCCTGTCCAGAGGGGTCGTGCGCCCCGGCGTTCAGGGGCGGGTGGCGTGCTCCAGTTCGATCAGCGCCGAATGATAACTCCGCCCCGTCGCCCGGTCCATGCCCACCTCGCACATCCGGTTCGCCGACAGGTGCGCGTCGAAGGCCCGCGCCGTCACCTCGGCCGCCTCGCGCGCGGTGGCCGAGGCCGTCAGCTCCGGGTGCAGCATCCCCCGGTCGCCCGCGAAGGCGCAGCAGCCCGCGTCGTCCGGGACCACCACCTCCTCGGCGCAGGCCCCGGCCACCGCCCGCAGCTGCGCCTCGTCTCCCAAGTGGCGCATCGAGCAGGTGGGATGGACCACGGCCGAGGCGGCCGTGCGCCGGACCTCCAGGTGCGGCAGCAGTTCCTCCGCGGCCCACACGACCGAGTCGAGGATCCGCAGCTCCGCGTGGAGCGCCCGGTTGTCCTCCGTCAGGTACGGAACCACCTCGTGCGCGATGCCCAGCGTGCAGGAGGAGGCGTCGACGATCAGCGGCAGCCGTCCGCCGGCCGTCCAGCCCCAGGCCGCCTCGACGATCCGGTTGGCCATCTCCCGGTTCCCGGCGTCGTAGCCCTTGGAGTGCCAGATCGTCGCGCAGCAGGTTCCCTTCACGTCGCGCGGGATCCAGACGGGCCTGCCGGCGCGCTCCGACACGGCCACCACGGCCTCCGGCAGGGAGGGGCCGGGACGGCCCCCGGATCCGCCGAAGATCCGGTTGACGCAGGCCGGGTAGTACACGGCCGCGGCGCCCACCCGGCGGGTCGCGGGCAGGCTCCGCGCGGCGGCGCCGGGGATCTGCGGGAGCCACCGTGGCAGCAGGTCCGGTCGTACGGCCTTCCGCGCGGCCCCCGTGACCGCTTCGAGCGCCCGGTCCCCGACCCGACGGGAGAGGTGGTCGGCGGCGGCCACCGTCAGCCGGGCGGCGGCCTCGACGGTCCGGAACCGCCGGGCGGCCAGTGCGGCGACGGCCTCCTCGCGCGCGCTGTGCCGGCGGTGGCGGAAGTCCTTCATCAGCGCTCCGGTGTCGATGCCGACCGGGCAGGCCAGCCTGCAGGTGGAGTCGCCCGCGCAGGTGTCCACCGCGTCGTGGCCGTAGGCGCCGAGGAGCCCGTCCAGCACGGGGGAGCCGGGCTGCTGGCGCACCATCTCGCGGCGCAGCACGATCCGCTGGCGCGGAGTGGTCGTCAGGTCCCCGCTGGGGCAGGTCGGTTCGCAGAAGCCGCACTCGATGCATGGGTCGGCCACCGCCTCCACCCGCGGAATGGTCTTCAGGCCGCGCAGATGGGCCCGCGGGTCGCGGTCGAGGAGGATGCGCGGGGCGAGCACCCCGTCCGGGTCGACGACCCGTTTGGTGCGCCACATCAGCCCCGCAGCCCGGGGACCCCATTCCAGTTCCAGGAAGGGGGCCATGTTGCGCCCGGTGGAGTGCTCGGCCTTCAGGGACCCGTCGAAGCGCTCCACGGTGAGCCGGCAGAAGGCCTCCATGAAGGCCCCGTACCGCTCGACGTCGGCCGGGTCCGCCGCGTCGAAGGCGAGCAGGAAGTGCAGGTTCCCGTGGGCGGCGTGGCCGGCGACGGCGGCGTCGAAGCCGTGCTCCGCCTGGAGTTCGAGGAGCGCCTCGCAGGCTTCGGCCAGCCGGGAGGGCGGTACCGCGAAATCCTCGGTGATCAGGGTGGTGCCGGGGGCGCGGGCTCCGCCCACGGCCGTGACGAAGGCCTTGCGGGCCGTCCAGTAGCCGCCCACGGTCTTCGGGTCACTGGTGAAGGCGTTGGTGACCGAGGCCACCGGGGCGATCAGGTCGAGTCCGGCGAGGGCCCGCGCGGCCCGGAGTTCGCAGGCCGCCCGGCCGGCCTCGTCGGGGGCCCGGAACTCCACGAGCAGGGCGGTCGTGTCCCCGGGCAGGTCCGCCCAGTCGGCGGGAACGCCCGCGACGCTGACCGAGGCGCGCAGGGTGTTGCCGTCCATCAGCTCCACGGCGACGGCGCCCGCCTCGTTGAAGACGGGCACGGCCGCGGCGGCGGCGGGCAGCGAGGGGAAGAACAGCAGGGCGGAGCAGACCTCGCGGTCTAGGGGGAGGGTGTCGAAGACGACCTCGGAGATGAAGCCGAGGGTGCCCTCCGAGCCGACCATCAGCCCCCGCAGGATCTCGACGGGGGTGTTGCCGTCGAGGTAGGCGTCGAGGCGGTAGCCGGTGGTGTTCTTGATCTCGTACTTGGCGCGGATCCGGGCGACCAGCGCGGGGTCGGCCTCGATCTCCTTCTTGATCTCCATCAGCCCGTGGCACAGGGCCGGTTCGGCGCGCGCCAGCTCCTCGTCGGCCAGCGGGTCGGCGGTGTCCACGACGGTGCCGCCGGGCAGTACGACGGTGAGGGAGGAGAGCGTGCGGTAGGAGTTGCGCGCGGTGCCCGCGGTCATGCCGGAGGCGTTGTTGGCGACGACCCCTCCGAGGGTGCAGGCGAGGGCGCTGGCCGGGTCGGGGCCGAGGATCCGGCCGTGCCGGGCGAGGGCGGCGTTGGCCCGCACCACGGTGGTGCCGGGCCGGATCCGGGCCCGCCGGCCCTCCTCCAGCACCTCGATCCCGGCCCAGTGGCGGCGTACGTCGACCAGGATGTCCTCGCCCTGGGCCTGGCCGTTGAGCGAGGTCCCGGCGGCCCGGAAGACGACCTCGCGCCCGCGGCCGTGGGCGTACGAGAGCACCGCGGAGACGTCGTCGATGTCCTCGGCGATCACCACGACCTGGGGCACGAACCGGTAGGGGGAGGCGTCGGAGGCGTAGCGGACCAGGTCGGAGACCTTCCACAGCACCTTCTCGGCGCCCAGCAGCCCGATCAGCTCGCCGCGCAACGGCTCCGGGGTGCCGCCGGCGCGGTGCGCGGGGACCCGGTCGGGGGAGGGGCCGCCGATGCCGCGCGGGCGCAGGGTTCCCGGCTTCGGTTCCAGCAGCGGCATGTGTGACCCCTCGCCTCGTCGAGGCCCACGGGTGGCCTATTCAGCAGGTGCGCTCCGCCGGCGCGTCCGACAGGGCGTTCAGCAGGCCGCCGAGCACGTCGCGCTGGTCGGCGGTCAACGGAGCCAGGATCTCCTCTGCCGCGTCGGTTCGCGCGTTGCGCAGACGGCGCAGCGTGGCGCGGCCGGTGTCGGTGAGCTCGATCCGGATGACGCGCCGGTTGGCGGGGTCGGGCGCCCGGCGCACGCACTCGGCCGCCTCCAGGCCGTCGACGAGGGTGGTCACGGCGCGCGGGACGACTTCCAGGCGTGCGGCGAGGTCCGCCATCCGGGGCGGCTGCTCGCCCTCGTAGTGCGAGACGAGGCGCAGCAGTCGACTCTGGGCGGGAGTGATCCCGAGCGGCTCCATGTGGCGCTTCTGGATCCGGTGGAGCCTGCGCGTCAGGCGCAGGAGCTGTTCGGCGAGGAGGCGATCGGTGTCGGAGGCGGAGCTCATGCGGGAACAATATCAGGATGCGGTTCATTGTGAGTATAGGTAACAATGACCTATGCTCCAATGGCGCCGACTTTGCCGAACCCGGCGTCGAACCCGGCGTCGAACCCGGCTCCGGACCGGCTCCGCGAAGACCTCGACCGCCGACCTGACCCCTGACTCCCGACCCTGAGAGGGTGCCCATGCCGCACGACGAACCGAAGTGGATCCCATCGAAAGACCCGCTCGATCCGGCCCGCCCCGCCCCGGCGGAGCAGCCGCGGGAGCTGCGCCGCATCGTGGCGCTCTTCCGCCCCTACCGGGGCCGGCTCGCCGTCGTCGGCCTGCTCGTCGGCGCCTCCTCGCTGGTCGGCGTCGCCTCGCCGTTCCTGCTGCGGGAGATCCTCGACGTCGCGATCCCGCAGGGCCGCACCGGGCTGCTCAGCCTGCTCGCGCTCGGCATGATCCTCACCGCCGTCGTCACCAGCGTCTTCGGCGTGCTCCAGACCTACATCTCCACCACCGTCGGCCAGCGCGTCATGCACGACCTGCGCACCGCCGTCTACGCACAGCTCCAGCGGATGCCGCTGGCCTTCTTCACCCGGACCCGCACCGGTGAGGTGCAGTCCCGCATCGCCAACGACATCGGCGGCATGCAGGCCACCGTCACCTCCACCGCGACCTCGCTCGTCTCGAACCTGACGGCCGTCATCGCCTCCGTCGTCGCCATGCTGGCGCTCGACTGGCGGCTCACCCTCGTCTCGCTGCTCCTGCTCCCCGTCTTCGTGTGGATCAGCCGGCGGGTCGGCCACGAGCGCAAGAGGATCACCACCAAGCGGCAGAAGCAGATGGCCGCCATGGCCGCGACGGTCACCGAGTCGCTCTCGGTGAGCGGCATCCTGCTGGGCCGCACCATGGGCCGGTCCGAGTCGCTCACCTCGGCCTTCGCCGAGGAGTCCGAGAAGCTCGTCGGCCTCGAAGTGCGTTCCAGCATGGCCGGCCGCTGGCGGATGTCCACGATCGGCATCGTCATGGCGGCGATGCCCGCACTCATCTACTGGGCCGCGGGCCTGGCCCTCCAGACGGGCGCCCCCTCGCTCTCCGTCGGCACCCTCGTCGCCTTCGTCAGCCTCCAGCAGGGGCTCTTCCGGCCCGCCGTGAGCCTGCTGTCGACCGGTGTGCAGATACAGACCTCGCTCGCCCTGTTCGCCCGCATCTTCGAGTACCTAGACCTGCCGGTGGACATCACCGAGCGCGCCGAGCCGGTGCGCCTCGACCGCGCCAAGGGCGAGGTCACCCTGGAGGACGTGCACTTCGCGTACGACGCCAAGAGCGGACCGACCCTCACGGGGATCGACATCACGGTCCCGGCCGGCGGGTCCCTCGCCGTGGTCGGCCCGACAGGATCCGGCAAGAGCACGCTCAGCTACCTCGTCCCCCGGCTCTACGACGTGACCGGCGGACGGGTCGCCCTCGACGGGGTGGACGTGCGCGACCTCGACTTCGACTCGCTGGCCCGTTCCATCGGCGTGGTCTCCCAGGAGACGTACCTCTTCCACGCCTCGGTCGCGGACAACCTGCGCTTCGCCAAGCCGGACGCCACCGACGAGGAGATCGCCGAAGCGGCCCGCGCGGCGCAGATCCACGAGCACATCTCGTCGCTGCCCGACGGGTACGACACCCTGGTCGGCGAGCGCGGATACCGGTTCTCAGGCGGCGAGAAGCAGCGGCTGGCCATCGCCCGCACCATCCTGCGCGACCCGCCGGTGCTGATCCTCGACGAGGCCACCAGCGCCCTGGACACCCGCACCGAGCACGCCGTCCAGCAGGCCATCGACCACCTCTCGGCCGGCCGCACCACCATCACCATCGCGCACCGCCTCTCCACCGTCCGCGACGCCGACCAGATCGTGGTCCTGGACGCGGGCCGCATCGCCGAGCGCGGTACCCACGAGGAGCTGCTGAAGGCGGACGGCCGGTACGCCGCCCTGGTCCGCCGGGACCGGGATGCCGCGCTGGCGCCCGAGCCGCCCGAGGGCCTCCAGCTTGCTCCGGTGAATGTGTGACCGTATGACCGGCACACAGGCGGGATGTCGGAAATATGATGATTCGCGGGTTAGCGTTGGCGCATGCGTCATGAGTACCTGCCGCCGCAGCGCCGTTCCCGGCTCACCCGCCGGGGCCGGCTGGCGCTCTTCCTCGGCACGCTGCTGGCCCTCGGTGCCGCAGTCCTGATCCCGCTCTTCAGGCAGGGGGAAGCGCCGGAGAAGCCACGCCGGTTGGTGATCCCCGAAGGGTGGCGCGCCCCGCAGGTGTACGCCGCCATCGACCGCGAGCTGAAGATCCCGCCGGGCTCCGCGAAGTCGGCGGCGACCACCGCCGCGCTGGCCCTGCCCGCGGAGGCGAAGGGCAACCCGGAGGGCTACCTCTTCCCGGCGACCTACCCGGTGACCTCGAAGTCCACCCCGGCCACGCTCCTCGCGCACATGGTGCGGACGGCGAACGAGAAGCTCGCCACCAGGGCCGTCGCGGACGGCGGCAAGGCCCACGGGATGACCCCGTACCAGACGGCCACCCTGGCCAGCATCATCGAGGCGGAGGCGGAGGGCCGCGCCGACATGGGCAAGGTCGCACGGGTGGTCCACAACCGGCTGGCGAAGTCGATGCCGCTGCAGATGGACTCCACCATCAACTACGCGCTGAACCGCAGCACCGTGGACACCAAGCTGAGCGACACCCGTATCGACAGCCCCTTCAACACGTACGAACGCCAGGGCCTGCCGCCCAGCCCGATCGACAGCCCGGGCCTGGGGGCCATGGCGGCCGCGGTCGCGCCGACGCCCGGCGACTGGCTGTTCTTCGTCACCGTGAAGCCGGGGGACACCCGCTTCTCGGCGACCTACGACGAGCACAAGAAGCACGTGGCGGAGTTCAACCGGATCCGCGCCCACGCGGGTCCCCGCGCAGGTCAGGGCGGCGCCCCCGGGAAATGAGGGGCGCCGTCCCCGAGCTCGGACCCGTCCCCGGGTCAGGCCGCGGGCGAGCCCACCCGTTCGCGGGCCAACAGCCGGCGGATCTCGCGCACCGCGGCCCCGCCGGCGCGGTTGGCGCCGATGGTCGACGCCGACGGGCCGTAGCCCACCAGGTGGATCCGCTCGTCGCGCACGGCCCCGGTCCCCTCGACCCGGATGCCGCCACCCGGCTCGCGCAGGCGCAGCGGGGCCAGGTGGTCGACGGCCGCACGGAATCCGGTGGCCCACAGGATGACGTCCGCGTCCACGCGGCTCCCGTCCGCCCACACGGCGCCGTCGGCGGTGATCCGGTCGAAGACGGGCCTGCGGTCCAGGACCCCCGAGGCCAGGCCGGCCCGGACGGCCTCGTTCAGCGGGAGCCCGGTCACGCTGACCACGCTCTGCGGCGGCAGCCCCCGGCGCACCCGCTCGTCCACCAGGGCCACCGCGGCCCGGCCCTCGGCCTCGCCGAAGCCGCCGTCGCGGAAGACCGGGGGCCGCCGGGTCACCCAGGTGGTCTCCGCCGCCACCTCGGCGATCTCCAGCAGGTGCTGCACGGCCGACGTGCCGCCGCCCACGACGATCACCCGCGCGCCCGCGAACTCCTGCGGCCCCGGGTAGTTCGCCGTGTGCAGCTGCCGGCCGCGGAAGGTCTCCTGGCCGGGGTAGCGCGGCCAGAACGGCCGGTCCCAGGTCCCCGTGGCGTTGATCAGGGCCCGGGCCGACCAGACGCCGGCCGAGGTCTCGACGCGCAGCCGGCCGCCGTCCCCCTCGCGTACGGCCGAAACGTCCACGGGACGCCGTACGCGCAGGTCGAAGCGGTCCTCGTAGGAGGCGAAGTACTCCCCGATCACCTCGGACGAGGGGCGCAGCGGGTCGGCGCCGACCAGTTCCATGCCGGGCAGGGCGTGCATCCCGTGGACCCTGCCGTAGGTGAGCGAGGGCCAGCGGTACTGCCAGGCCCCGCCGGGGCGCGGCGCGTGGTCCAGGACCACGTGGTCGAGCCCCGCCCGCGTCAGGTGGTAGGCGCTGGACAGGCCCGCCTGCCCGGCGCCGACGACCACCACGTCCACGTCCCGCGTCATATCGTTCACGGTTCTACCAACTGGCGGGGGGTGCGGGATCTTCCCCGCCTGCCCGGCCTACGGCGCCAGCAGCCCGCGCGCGGCCAGTTCCGGCGTCACCCCCTCGCCGAACCAGTAGGCCTCCTCCAGGTGCGGATAGCCCGACAGGACGAAGTTCTCGATCCCGAGCGCGTGGTACTCCTCGATCCGGTCCGCGACGTCGCCGTGGCTGCCGACCAGCGCCGTGCCGGCCCCGCCGCGGACCAGTCCGACCCCCGCCCAGAGGTTCGGCGAGATCTCCAGCCTGTCCCGCGAACCGCCGTGCAGGGCGAGCATCCGCTGCTGCCCCACCGACTCGCTCGCACCCAGCAGCGACTGCGCCCTGGCGATGTCCGCCTCGTCCAGATCGGCCAGCAGCCGGTCCGCCGCACCCCAGGCCTCCTTCGCGGAATCCCGCGAGATCGTGTGCAGCCGGATGCCGAAGCGGACCGTCCGCCCGCGCTCCTCGGCCAGCGAGCGGATCCAGTCGATCTTCTCCTTCACCTGCTGCGGAGGCTCCCCCCAGGTCAGGTACACATCGGCGTGCTCGGCGGCGACGGGCCCCGCGGCCGCCGAGGAACCGCCGAAGAAGATCTCCGGCAGCGGATCGGGCGGCACCGCGGTCAGCCCGCCGTCGATCCGGTAGTGCTCGCCGTGGAAGTCGTACGGCTCCCCGCGCCAAGCCCCCCGTACGACGGACAGGAACTCGGCGGTCCGCTCGTACCGGCGGTCGTGGTCGAGATGGTCCCCGAAACGCCGCTGCTCCGCCGAATCGCCGCCCGTCACCACATTGAGCAGCAGCCGGCCCCGGGTGATCCGCTGGTAGGTCGCGGCCATCTGCGCGGCGAGCGTCGGCGAGATGACCCCGGGCCGGAAGGCCACCAGGAACTTCAGCCGCTCGGTGTGCTGCGAGAGCGCCACCGTGGTCAGCCAGGCGTCCTCGCACCAGGTCCCGGTGGGGGTCAGCACCGCCTCGAAGCCGAGCCGCTCCGCCGCCTTGGCGATCTGCGCGAGGTACTCGATGTCCGGCTCGCGCACCCCGGGAGCGGACGTGTTGTGGGCGTACGCGTGCCGGTCGACCAGGGTGCGGCCGTCGCCGCCCGTCGGAAGGAACCAGTGCAGACGGACCGTCATCAGGAGGCCTTCCCGTACGAACGAGGGGCGGTGGTGGAGGGCGGCAGGGCGCCGTTGAAGCGGGTGTCGACGAAGTCCTTGAAGACGACCTTGCCGGGGATCAGCTTCAGCTCGGTGAAGGTGTCGGCGATCTTCTGCTCGGAGACCACGGCCGCGTCGTCCACGGCGACCGGGACCCGGGTTCCGTTGCTGCGCTTGACCGCGTCGAAGGCGACCTCGTACGGCAGGCCGGTCTCCTTCGCCCAGACCTTCGCCCACTCCTCCGGGTGCGCGAACACCCAGTCCTGGGCGCGCTGGAGCCGGGTCAGGTAGTCGCCGATGGCCTTGCTCTTCGCCGGGTCCTCCAGGGCGGCGGGCGCCGCCACCTGGAAGCCCAGGCCGTTGACCACGCCCTCGCCCGAGACCAGGACGCGCGCACCGGTGCGCAGCACCTGGGAGGTGTACGGGTCCCAGACCGCCCAGGCGTCGACCGCGCCGCTGTTGAAGGCGGCCAGCGCGTCGGCGGGCTGGAGGAAGTTGACGGTGACGTCGGCGGGCTTCAGGCCCGCCTGTTCGAGGGACGCGATCAGCTGGAAGTGCGCCGAACTGCCCTGTGCCACGGCGATCTTCTTGCCGCGCAGTTCGGCGGGGTTCTGGAGGGCGGAGCCCTTCGGGACGAGGATCGCCTCGCCCGCGGAGGAGCCGTGAGTGGCCGCCACCACGGCGATCTTCGACTTGGCGGCCGCCGCGAAGACCGGCGGGGTGTTGCCGACGCCACCGATGTCCACGGCCTTGGCGTTGACGGCCTCCAGCAGCGGCGGACCGGAGGTGAAGGTCGACCACTTGATCGTGTAGTCGAGCTTGTCCAGCTCGCCGGCGGCCCGCAGCAGCGACTCGTTCCCACCCTTCTGGTCGCCGACGTTGAGCGTGACCGCGGTGCCCTTGCCGTCCTTCCCCTCCTGGCCGGCCGCGCCCGTGTCGGCCGCGGAGTTCCCGCCGCAGGCGGAGAGGGCCAGGGACAGCGGGACGAGGGCGGCGAGCAGGGGCAGCGTATGGCGTCTCATGGGGATCTCTTCGTTCTCTTGAAGGGGAGGAAAGGTGTTCAGCCGACGCCGAGTTCGGCGAGCAGGCGGGTGCGCAGCGCCGCGAAGCCCGGATCTCCGACCTCGCGCGGCCGCTCCAGCGGGACACGGGTGTCGTGTGAGATCCGGCCCTCGCTCATCACGAGGATGCGATCGGCCAGCAGTACGGCCTCGTCCACGTCGTGCGTGACCAGCAGCACCGCGCAGCCGCGCCGCTGCCACAGCCGGGCCACCAGCTGCTGGGCCTTGATCCGGGTCAGGGCGTCGAGGGCGCCGAACGGCTCGTCCAGCAGCAGCAGATCGGGTTCGCGCACCAGCGCCCGGGCGAGCGAGGCCCGCTGCGCCTCGCCGCCCGACAGGGTCTTGGGCCAGGCGTCCTTGCGGTGTTCCAGCCCGACCTCGGCCAGGGCCCGTTCGGCGCGCTCGCGGTCCGGCCGCCCGGGCAGGCCGAGCAGGACGTTGCGCCAGACCCGCTTCCAGGGCATCAGGCGGGGCGCCTGGAAGGCGACGGCCCGTCGCTCCGGGACCAGCACCTCGCCCTCGATCTCCCGGTCCAGGCCCGCCAGTACGCGCAGGAGCGTGGACTTGCCGCAGCCGCTGCGGCCCAGCAGCACGGTGAACTCCCCGGCCCGCAGGGTCAGATCGAGCCCGTCGATGACGGCCCGGCCGTCGAAGGAGCGGGTCAGTCCGGCGACCCGGACGGCCGTACCGGGCTCGGTGACTACTGCCCCGTGAACGTCGGTCGCCATTGCAGCAGCAGCCTTTCGAGAGTGCGGACGACGAGGTCGGCGGTCAGACCGAGGAAGGCGTAGACGACGAGGCAGACGACGATCACGTCCGTACGGAAGAACTCGCGCGCCTGGTTCATCAGGAAGCCGATGCCGGCGTCGGCGTTGATGGACTCGCCGAAGACCAGGGCCAGCCAGGCGGTGGCGAGCGAGTAGCGCAGCCCGGTCATGAAGCCGGGCAGCGCCCCCGGCAGCACCACGTGCCGCACCAGCCCCCAGCGGCCGAGCCCCAGGGCGCCGCCCGCCTCGATGAGTTGCTCGTCCACTCCGCGGATCCCCGCGTACACGTTCAGGTAGAGGTGGAAGGCCGTGCCGAGTGCGATCAGCGCGACCTTGGGGGCCTCCCCGATGCCCATCCAGATGATGAACAGCGGAATGAGGCCGACCCACGGAACCGTGCGCAGCATCTGCACGCTCGCGTCGATCAGGTCCTCGCCGAGCCGCGAGAGCCCCGACAGCAGCGCGAGCACCGTTCCCGCCGTACCGCCGATCAGCAGCCCGATCGCGACGCGTTGCAGGGACACGGCCATGGCGCCGGGCAGGGTCCCGTCCGCGATCAGGTCCGCTCCGGCGGAGGCGATGGTCGACGGCGGCGCGAGGGTGTCGGCCGGAAGCCACCCGAGGCTGCTGGCCACCTGCCACAGGGCCAGCAGCAGCAGGGGGCCGGCGGTCCGGCGGATCCAGCGCGGCACGGGCCGCCGCCGCGCGGAGGTCGGCACGACGGCGACCAGCGCCGATGGCGATCCAGATGGTGATTCAGGGGATATGTCGGGCGCGGGCGGCGCATGGCTGATGCTGATGGTCATGGGGGCTCCACGGACGGGGAGGCAAGGAGAGGGGGCGCACGCGGCGGGGCCGTACCCGCATCCGTACGCACCGGTACCGGTACCGGGTACGGCGGGACGGGCCCGGCTACGGAACCGAGAGGATCAGCGGAACCGGCGGGTTCGCGGCATGCGGGAGAAGAGCGCGGAGCGCTCGTGACACTTCGGGAAAAAGGGCGTCAGCGGCCGCGGCGACACGCGGCGGAGGCCACCCGCAGCAGGTCGATGTGACCGCGCGTGGTGAGCATGGCTGAACGCAACATGCGGCGAAACGTAGCCACCCGGCCGGGCGGGGGTCAATGGTGTCTCGCCAGCTGGACTCGCCGTCTCCGATATCGGGACACCGATGTGCGGGTCCGTCAGTTTCCGTACGGTCCAGGGCCCGTGCCGGGGCCGGTTCCGCGCAGCATCGCCAGGACCGGACCGACCGGCTGCAGGGTGAGCCCGGGGAACACCCGGGCCCGCCCGCTCCCGCTGTCCAGGTGGAACCGCTGCCCCAGCACGGCCAGTACGAGCGCGGCCTCCACCAGCGCGAACCGCGCCCCCAGGCAGGCGCGCGGGCCCCCGCCGAAGGGGAACCAGGCGTGTTCGGGCACCGGATGGGGGGCGTCCGCGTCCCACCGCTCGGGGCGGAAGGCCTCCGGCTCCGGGAACCAGCGCGCGTCCCGGTGCATCGACCAGGGGCTGGTCCACACCGCCGTTCCCGCCGGCACCGCCCGCCCGCCGATGCTCGCGCCCTCCGCGGCCACCGCCGAGATCAGCCAGATCGGCGGATAGATCCGCAGTGCCTCCTTGACCACTTGTTGCGTCCACGGCAACCGCGCGTAGTCGTCGTACGTCGGCAGCCGTCCGCCGAGCACCCGGTCCAGCTCCTCCGTCAGCCGGGCCCGCGCGTCGGGGGCGCCCGACAGCAGCTGCCAGGCCCAGGTCAAGGTGGTCGACGTGGTCTCGTGGCCGCCGATGTAGAGGGTGATCGACTCGTCCCGCAGCTCCTTGCGGGAGAGCGGCCGGCCGTCCTCGTCGCGGGCCGCGAGCAGCCGGCTCAGCAGGTCGTCCCGCTCCGCGCCGGCGTTCGATGCAGCCTCGTGCTCCCGTATGACGTGCTCGATCTCGCGGTCGAGGACCGCCACGGCCTCCCGCATCCGGCGCCGCCCGGGCGTGCGCACCCACGGCGGCAGGAACAGCGTCAGCCCCCGGAACTCCGCCCCCAGCTCCCGCTGCGCCGTGGCCATCGCCGCGCTGATGGGCGCCTCCCGGCCGGCCGCGTCGCTCCCGAACAGCGTGCGTACCGCGATCCGCTGGGTGAGTCCGGCCATCTCCCGGTGCACGTCGATCCGTTCGCCCTCGCGCCAGCCGCCGGCCAGCGCGGCCGCGCACTCCACCATGGTGGCGGCGTACGAGCGCACCTGGCGCGGCCGTACGGCGGGCTGGACCAGTGCCCGCTTGCGCCGCCAGTCGTCCCCGGTGGCCACGACCACCCCGTCGCCCAGCAACTGGTGGAAGGCCCAGCCCAGTTCCATCGGCTTGAAGGTGGACTCGACGGCGGCCAGCAGTTCACCGGCGTGCTCGGGCCGGGAGACCAGCACGTTGCGCTGCGGGCCGAGGGCCCACGGCACCCAGTCGCCGTGGTCGTCGCGCAGGGATTCGAAGAAGGCCAGGGGATCGCGGGCGAAGGCGGGCAGGTTCCCGAGCAGGGGCCACCGGCGGGGTCCGCCGTTCCTGGTGCCCGGGGGCAGGGTCGCGGTCACGCAGGCATGGTGACAGCAGCCCCCGCAGGGCACCAGACGCGGGAGCCGCCGTTCATCCGCTCCCGCCCGCTCCCGCCCGCGCCGACGGGCCGTCAGGCCGTACGGCGCGCCGTCAGCCAGTCGTGCGCCGCGTCCGCGGTGAACTGCGCCCGTCCGCCCCGGAAGAGGAGTCCGGCCGGGGCGAAGGCCGGGTCGTCCGCGATGTCCGTCGCGTACGGGACCACGATGCAGCCCATGCCCGCGGCATGGGCGGCCAGCGCTCCCGGCGTCGCGTCCTCGACGACCACGCAGTCGGCGGGCCGCGCGCCCAGCCGGCGGGCCGCCTCCAGGAACACGTCCGGAGCGGGCTTGCCGTGCGCGACCTCCTCGGCGGAGACGACCGTGGTCAGCAGCGCGTCCAGCCCGGTGCCCGCCAGGACGGCGTCGATCGCCTCGAGCGAGGAGCCGGAGGCCACCGCCATCGGCACCCCTTCGGCGTAGAGCCGCTCGACGAACTTCCGCATCTGCGGGAAGACCTCGGTCCGGGTGCGGGCCAGCTCCAGGTAGGCCGCGTTCTGCTCGGCGAGCAGCTGCTCGACCGGCGCTGGGATCCCGTACCGCTCCTTGAGGATCTCCAGCGTCTCCATGGTGCCGATGCCGATGAAACGCGCGTGCTGTTCCCACGTGAAATCGGGGACTCCGTGCCGCTCCAAGGTGCGGCGCCCGGATTCGTAGTAGTTCGGTTCGCTGTCCACGAGGGTGCCGTCGAGATCGAATATGACGGAAATCATCCGCTGTGCCCGTCCTGCCGCTTGTGTCCTGTCTCAGTCATCCTGTCAGGTCTTGCGGGCGTTCCTCCCTACGGCTTCGACCAGCGGCAGCAGCCGGTGCGGGACCCGCTCGCGCAGCGCCACCTCCGTCCGCGTGCGGACCACGCCGGGCAGCTGGATCAGCCGCTGGATCACGTCCTCCAGATGCGCGTTGTCGCGGGCCGCCACGCGGGTCAGCAGATCCCCGCCGCCGGTGATCGAGAAGGCCTCGATGATCTCCGGTACGGCGGCCAGCGCGTCCCCCACGTCGTCCAGATGCCCCTGGGTGACCTCGATGTGGACGAAGGCCAGCACCGGGTGGCCCAGCGCGGCGGGGGAGAGGAACGGCCCGGTCCCCGTGATCACCCCGGTGCGCTCCAGCCGGTCCAGCCGGGCCTGCAGGGTCCCGCGCGCGACGCCGAGGATCCGGGCGTACTCGCGGACGCTGGTGCGCGGCTGCTCGATCAGCAGACGCAGGATTCGGGTGTCGAGCTCGTCCACCGCCATGCCGTGACTGTACCAATGGCCCAATTCAGCGCGATCGTTCCGGGCCGGGAGCGGGCCCGGTGTGCAGCGGGGGCTGCCCCCGGTAGGCCAGGCCCACCACCAGCACCGCGGCGGCGGTCGGCAGCAGGAGCCAGCCCACCGTGCAGCCGGCCCGGATCAGCAGCGCCCCGAGGGCCCCGCCGGTGAACATGGCGAGGACGGACAGGCCGCGCAGTTTCCAGCCGGCCGACCCGTATCCGTAGACGGCGTCGCGCCCCATGGCGGAGCCTCCGAGGAAGGCGGTCATGGACCGCGTGACCAGCGTCGTCGGCACACCCGGCACGTTCGCCCGCATGATCGTGGTGTTGCGCATGCCCATCGCCAGCGCCAGGACCGCCATCACCGCCAGGTGCCGCGGGGTCGGCGACCCGTACTGCGGTGCCAGCCCCCAGGCGGCGGCCGCGGCGGCCAGGATCAGTCCGGCCTCGACGATGAGGCCCATGACGAACCAGCGCCGCCCATGGGCCTCCGTCACGGACTCCAAGTGGGAGCCGCAGATCACCCCGAGGACGAACGCGGCCAGCGAGATCCCGGCGGGCAGCGTCGGCAGGTTGCCCGCCTGCGCGGCACCGAAGGCCAGGAACAGCACGTTGCCGGTCTGCATCGCCGTGAAGGCGGGCCCGAGCGCGAGCAGGCTCACCGCCTCGACCACCCCGGTCACCGCGGTCAGGGCGACCATCAGCGCCGGCATGTGCGGCGGGAGCTGCGAACCGGCCGTCCGCGCGGCCTTCCGCTTCTCGTCCATGACGCCCGACAGTGACACGCCCGCCCGCCTCCCCCGGCGCCGACATGCCGGAAGGCATAGGGTCCGAGGGGTGAGCGACCTGTTGCTGGTGAGGCACGGAGAAACATCCTGGAGCGCCGGCGGACGGCACACCGGACGCACCGACGTACCGCTGAACGCGGGCGGGATCGAGGAGGCCATCTCGCTGGCCCCCTACTTCCGGGACCGGCACCCGGCCCTGGTGCTGACCAGCCCGCTGCACCGGGCCGTCGCCACGGCCGAACTCGCCGGACTCGCCGGCGGGACCACCGACCCCGACCTCTACGAGTGGGACTACGGCGGCTACGAGGGCATCACCACCCAGGAGATCCGGCGGACCACCCCGGACTGGTCCCTGTGGACCCACGGCGTCCCGCCCGGCGACCCGGCGCACCCGGGCGAGAGCGCCGCCCAGGTCGGCGCCCGCGCGGACCGCGCCCTCGCCCGGGTCGCCCCCGTGCTCCGCGCGGACGGCGGCGACGTCGTGCTCGTCGCCCACGGCCACTTCCTGCGCGTCCTCACCGCCCGCTACCTGGGCCTGGAGCCCGCGGCCGGCCGGCTGTTCCTGCTGCGCACCGGCACGGTCAGCGTGCTCTCCACGGAACACGGGCTCCCGGTCATCGCGGGCTGGAACATCCGCCCCTGACCGGATCGTCCCGCCTCGCGCAGTAGTGCCGGGTGCGTGACGATTCGTACATGGGTCAGGACCGAACGGATGTCGAACACGAGCCGGACCACGGGGAAGAGGGCCTCAAGGCCAACGCGATCGGCTTCCTCGACGCGCTCGTCATCGGCCTGAACTCCACCTCGCCCGCCTACTCCCTGGCCGCCGTCCTCGGACCGATCGTGGCCCTGGTCGGGATCTACGCGCCGGGCGTGATGCTGGCCTCCTTCGTGCCGATGCTGCTCATCGCCGCCGCCTTCTACTACCTGAACAAGGTGGACCAGGACTGCGGGACGACCTTCTCGTGGGTCACCCGGGCCATGGGCCCCTGGGCCGGCTGGCTCGGCGGCTGGGCGATCGCCATGACGGGCGTCCTGGTCATCGGCTCGCTGGCGGACGTCGCCGTCAACTTCGGCCTGCTCGCCTTCGGGCTCGACGACTGGGCCGCCAATGCCTGGATCCGGCAGTCCCTCACCGTCGCCGTGATCCTGGTCATGACCGCGATCTGCGTCATCGGCACCGAGCTCTCGGCCCACCTCCAGGACGTCCTCATCCTCGCCCAGGTCTTCTTCCTGCTGGCCTTCGCGGTGGTCGCCATCTACCGGATCTACGCCGGCACCAGCACCCTGGAGGAGATCGAGCCCTCCCTCACCTGGCTCAACCCCTTCGGCGCGGGCGGCGCCGCCCTCACCGGCGGACTGCTGCTGGGCGTGTTCATGTACTGGGGCTGGGAGTCCGCGGTCAACCTCACCGAGGAGGTCGAGAACTCGGCCACCGCGCCCGGCAAGGCCGGAATCTGGTCGACGGTCATCCTCCTGGTCACCTACCTGTCGGTGTGCTTCGCCGTCGTCGGCTACGCGGGCACCACCTTCCTCGCCGAGAACGCGGGCGAGGAGGAGGCCATCTTCGCCGTGCTCGCCCACGAGGTCATGGGCGGCTGGGACTGGATGGTGCTCCTCGCCGTCTGCACCTCCGCGCTCGCCTCCACACAGACCACGATCATCCCGGCCTCCCGCACCGCCCTGTCCATGGCCCGCCGGCACGCGCTGCCGCAGCCGCTCGCGCACATCCACCACCGGTTCCGCACCCCGGACGTGAGCACGTGGTGGGTGGCCGGCATCGCCATCTTCTGGTACCTCGTCGTCAACCAGATCAGCGAGAACGCGCTCCTGGACTCCCTCACCGCGCTCTCCCTGCTGATCTCCTTCTACTACGCGCTCACGGGCCTCGCCTGCGCCGTCTACTACCGCCGCCACCTCACGGAGAGCGCGCACAACCTCCTGCTCATCGGGGTCGGCCCGGTGGTCGGCGCCGGACTGCTGATCTGGCTGCTGGTGGAGTCGATCGGAGACATGTCCGACCCGGAGAACTCCGCCGGGGGCGCCTCCTGGTTCGGACTCGGCCCGCCGCTGGTCATCGGGATCGCGATCGCCGTCGTCGGCGTGCTCGTCATGTGCTTCTGGCGGGTACGGGACGGCAGGTTCTGGCAGGAGCGGCGGGGCGTGGTCGACCCGGCACTCGTCCACACCGGGAAGCGCTGAGGAGCCCCGATGTCCGTGGTCCTTGGATACGACGAGTCGCCCGGCGCCGAACGGGCCCTGCACGTGGCGCTCGAGGTGGCCACCGCCTTCGGCGAGCCGCTCGTCCTCGTCTACGGCGCGGCCGCCCCGGGCGCCGCCGGCGAGGAGTACCGCGCCCACCGGGAGGCCGTCCGCCAGGCGGGCCGCAGCGCCCTCGCCCGCGCCGTCGAGGAGGCCGACGCCGCCGGTGTGCCCTCGACGGTCGAGGTGGTCGACGAGAAGCCGGCGCAGGCCCTGCTGGACGCCGCCGAGCGCCACCACGCCCGCGTCATCATCGTCGGCAGCTGGGGCGACAGCCCGATCCGCGGCGCCCTGCTCGGCTCCACCCCGCACAAGCTCCTGCACCTGTCACCCGTGCCCGTCCTGTGCGTGCCGACCGAAGGCGGCCCGGCGCAGTGACCCCGGGCGGCTGCCCACCGCACGGGAAAGCCGGTCCGTTGGTCTCCTGATGGCCGAAGATCCCCGCAGGTAGCTGTGCCAATGGTCCAGCGTCCAGGGGCCCGCTTGAGCCATTGCCCCTGCGGATGCTTATCTGTGGCGTATCCATGTACTTACGGCGCCGCGCAGCGCCGGACGGCAACGAGGCCGGTTCCGGAGCGCGGCGCCTTCGCCGTGCCCGTTCACCGCCCACCACCCCCGGGCGGCGCCGGGCCGGCGCGCACCACACGAGGGGGGCGGCACACCGCCGTGAAGAGGATGTTCGTGGCTCCGGATCCGGGGCGTCTGAGACTCAGGAACGCGGCCCGCGCGGTGATCGGCGTCGCCGCCGCCGTCGCCCTCGCCGAACTGTGCGGTCTCTCCCTGAGCGCCTCCATCACCGGGGGACTGGCGGCCCTGCTCGCCCTCTTCACCGTCACCGACGCGACCGTCCGCCGCCAGGCCGTCACCACCGCCCTGCTCCCCGCCGCCGGATTCCCGGTCCTCACCCTCGCCACCGCCCTGCACGGGCTGACCCCCGCCCGCGACGCGGCCTTCGTGCTCGTCGTCTTCTGCGGGGTCTACGCCCGCCGCTGGGGCCCGCGCGGACACGCGCTCGGGATCTTCGCGTTCATGAACTTCTTCATCACGCAGTTCCTGCACGCCGTCCCCGCCCAGCTCCCGGAGCTGTTCGCGGCCGTGGGCCTGGCCCTGGTCGCCGCCGGCGCCGTACGGTTCCTGCTCTGGCCCATCGAGCGGCGCACCCCGCCGCCCGCCGCCCCGGCACCGCTGCCCGGCCGGGGCCTGGCCCGGCCCACCACCCGCCAGGCCTTCCAGGCCACCGCCGCCTGCGCCGTCGCCCTCGCCATCGGCCAGGCGCTCTCCGAGGACCGCTGGTACTGGGCCGTCGGCACCGCCTGGTGGATCTTCGTCAACACCGCCTCGCGCGGCGAGACGCTCGTCCGGGGCTTCCGCCGGGTGCTCGGCACCGTCATCGGCGTGGCCGCGGGCGTACTGATCGCCATCCCGCTGAACGGCGCGCCCGCGCCCACCGCCGTCCTGGTCGCCGCCTGCGTCTTCGCGATCTTCTACACGGCCGCCGTCTCCTACAGCTGGATGATCCTGGCGGTCACCCTCATGGCGGGACTGCTGTACGGCCTGCTGGGCGTGCTGGACCCCGGCCTGCTCGTGCTGCGCCTGGAGGAGACGGCCGTCGGCGCGGTGTGCGCCGCCCTGGCCGTGGTCCTCGTGCTGCCGGTCACCACCCACGCCACGAACGACGCCTGGATCCAGCGCGCCCTGCACTGCGTGCACGCGGCCACCGCCCAGGCCGCCGCCCGCCTGGCCGGCTCCCCGACGGCCGACCCGGCGCCCCACGCCGCCGAGCTGGAGACCCTGCTGGCGCGGGTCCGGATGGCGCTCGCGCCGCTGGTCCACCCGCTCAGCCCGTTCCGCGCGCGCAAGGCCCGCGCCGGACAGGTCATCGCGCTGCTGGACGACTGCGCCCGCGAGGTGCGCGGCCTGGTGGCCGTCGCCGCCGACCCGGACGCGAGCCACGACGCCCGCCTCGCCGCGGCCTGCTGGCGCGTCGAGGCGGCGGTGGAGGCGCTGACCGCCGAGGAGCGGGGCGCGAGCGGGCCCGCCACGGCCCGTGAGACCGTGGCGCACACCGCCGCCTCCGGGCCCGCGCTCGCCCACCTGCACGGCCTGGAGCGGGCCCTCGCCGAACTCGCCGCCCCGCTGGGCAGCGACCCGCGGGCGCCGTTCGTCGTCAGCGCCTGACCAGCCCCCGCGCCGACAGCGCCAGCCCCGCCGGCAGCCGGCCGGCGGAGTGCACCACGCCGAGGGTCTGGGTGGCCCGGGTCAGCGCCACGTACAGGTCGCTGGGCGGGAAGTCGGCCGGCTCCACCACGACCACCGTGTCGAACTCCAGCCCCTTGGCCTGGCGCGGATCCAGCAGGACGACCTCCCGGGTCAGATCCGGCTCCGCGCCCTCCCGTACGCCCGGCAGTACGGCGGCCAGCGCGGCGTGCAGCGCCCGCGGCGCGATCACCGCGAGCCGCCCCTCCGCCGGCCGTTCCCGCTCCACGGCCTCCGCGACCGCCCCGGCCGGATCCCCGGTGGCGCGCGCCCACGGCCGTACCCCGGTCGTCCGTACCGAACGCGGCGGTTCGAAGCCGGGATCGCGCTCCCGCAGCACGGCCGCCGCCACCTCCATGATCTCGGCCGGCGTGCGGTAGTTCACCCCCAGCCGGACCAGCTCCCAGCGCTCGCCCACGTACGGGGAGAGGATCCGCTCCCAGGAGCCGCAGCCCGCCTCGTCGGCGGTCTGCGCGGGATCGCCCACCAGCGTCATCGACCGGGTGGGGCAGCGCCGCATCAGCAGCCGCCACGCCATCTCCGACAGCTCCTGCGCCTCGTCCACGATCACGTGCCCGAAGGCCCAGGTGCGGTCGGCCGCCGCCCGCTCGGCGGCGCTGCGGTGGTCGGCCTCCTCCTGGCGCTCGGCCATCCGCTCGGCGTCGATGATGTCGTGGGCCGCGAGGAACTCGTTCTCCTCGTCCTCGAACTCGTACGACTGCGAGCCCTCCGACAGGTCCAGCACCCCCTGCGCGTACGCGATGCGCTGCTGCCGCTCCCGTTCCTCGGCGGCGCGCCGGGCGCTGTCGTCCTCCCCGAGCAGCTCGGCCGCCTCGTCCAGGAGCGGCACGTCGGCCGGGGTCCAGTCCGGCCGCGCCGAGGGCGCGCGCCGGATCAGCCCCGCCTCGTGCGCGGACAGGTGCGTGGGGTCCGCCAGGAAGTCGCCGACCAGCTGCTCGGGGGTGAGCGAGGGCCACAGCGAGTCGATCGCCGCGTGCACGGCGGGGCTCATCGCGATCTCCTTGCCGAGCTGGGCCACGTCGTCCGACCCGAGCAGGTTCGGCCCGCCGTACGGATCGGCGCCCAGCCGGTCGGCGAGCTGCTCGGTGAGCGCGTCGATGATCCGGAAGGCGAAGGTGGGGCGCGCCTGGTTGTGCGGCAGCCCGGTGGCGCGGGCCCGGTCCCGCGCCTCGTACGCCATCGTGCGGTCCAGCAGCAGGGTCCCGTAATCGTCGTGGTCGATCTCCAGCGCGGGCTCGGGGACCGTGTCGTACTCCTCCCCGGTGCCCGCCGGCACGGTCTCCGGCAGGGCCTGCCGGTCGGCCACGACCCGGGCGAGGACCTCCGCCATCGCGGCCCGCCCCTTCACCGCGGCGGCCCCGGGCCGGTCGGTGCCGGTGGCGTGCACGCCCGGGAAGAGCTCGCCGGGGGTGGCGAGCAGTACGCCCGTCTCGCCGAGGGCCGGGAGCACCTCGCCGATGTATCCGAGGAAGGCCGGTCCCGGCCCGACGATCAGCACCCCGCGCTTGGCGAGCAGTTCCCGGTGGGCGTACAGCAGGTACGCGGCGCGGTGCAGCGCGACCGCGGTCTTCCCGGTGCCGGGTCCGCCCTCCACGACCAGCACCCCCCGGTGCGGGGAACGGATGATCCGGTCCTGCTCGGCCTGGATGGTGCGCACGATGTCGTGCATGCGACCGGTCCGGGCGGCGTCGAGCGCGGCGAGCAGCACGGCGTCCGCGTCGGCGCCCTCGTGCCCGGTGCGCTCCGCGTCGGTCAGGTCGAGGATCTCGTCGTGCAGGGCGGTGACCTCGCGTCCCCGGCTGCTGATGTGCCGGCGGCGGCGCAGCCCCATGGGGGTGTGGCCGGTGGCGAGGTAGAACGGGCGGGCCACCTCCGCGCGCCAGTCGAGCACCAGCGGTGTGCGTTCCGCGTCGTCCGCGCGGATTCCGATCCGGCCGATGTGGTGGTCACGGCCGTCGGAGAACTCCAGACGGCCGAAACAGAGGCCGTTCTCGCCCGTATTCAGCGCGGAAAGCAGGCCGGACTGCTCGGCGACCAGGACATCGCGTTCGAGGCGCGCCTGATACCCGCTCCCCACGTCGCGCAATGCCCCTTCGACCGCACGTTCGGCCTGGTCGCGCAGGTCGTCGAGGCGCCGATAGAGATCGGTGACGAATTGCTGCTCTTTTCGGAATTCCTCGGTTGACAATTACACTCCCACCGCGATACAGTGTCCTCGTAAGGTTCCTCGTGGCTTCGTTTTCCGCGAAGTCACGAACCAGCAAATATACTCTCTTGCATCCCTCGGCAGCGAATTCGGCCGGGGGATTTTTTGCGTACGGTGGATCCCATGACCACCGCACACGGCTCCGCCGACGGAATCGTCTACCGCCTCGCCCGCCCCGAGGACGCGGGCGCCATCGAGGCCCTGGACAGCTCCTTCACCACCGCCACGGTCTTCGAGGTGGCCGCCGCCGAGGACGGCTTCGGCTTCCGGCTCCGCGAGGTCCCCGTGGAGCCGCCCCTGTACAAGGTGTTCCCGCCCGAGGAGCACGACGAGCAGGGCTTCGGCGGCGCCGCGGGCCGGGACGCGGACGCGCGCACCTATGTGGCCCTCGACGGCGGCGAGGTGTGCGGGTTCGCGGCCGTCGGCTACGCCGCGTGGAACCGGCGCCTCACGATCGAGGACATCGAGGTCGCGCCCGGCCGGCGGGGCCGCGGCATCGGCCGCGCGCTCATGGAGTGCGCGGCGGAGTACGCCCGTGAACGGGGCGCGGAGCACCTGTGGTTGGAGGTCAGTTCGGTCAACGCCCCCGCCGTGCACGCCTACCGGCGGATGGGCTTCGAGTTCTGCGGCCTCGACACCATGCTGTACGGCGGTACGCCCGCGGCCGGCGAGCAGGCGCTCTACATGAGCCGCCCCTGCCGCTGAACCCGCGCCTGCGCCGGATCGTACGCCCCAACTCCCCCTGTCCGCAGGCCGATCGTCGAAGATCACTCAGAGGAGTGTTCCGACCCCTCCTGCCGCACATCGCTGACCTGCGGCATGTACAACGGGTAATTGTTTACTGCACATTCATCCGGCACGTACAGGGTGGATCTGGTCGGACAGGGGGTAACCGCCCGGAATGGAAATTCTTCAACAGCGCTCCACCACCGCTCAGGTGTGGGAAGCGGCCGAGGAGTTCATCCGACTCTTCCACCGGGAGACCAAGGGCGCGGGCGATCCGCGCGCCCGGCTCGCCGCCGTCAGGGCCGAACTGGCCCTGACCGGCACCTACGTGCACACCCCCGAGGAGCTGGCCCACGGGGCCCGCGTGGCCTGGCGCAACAGCAACCGCTGCATAGGCAGGCTCTACTGGAACTCGCTGCGGGTCCGCGACCGCCGCGGGCTCACCGACGCCGACCGCATCGCCGCCGAGTGCTTCGACCACCTGCGCGAGGCGACCAACGGCGGCAGGATCAGACCCACGATCACGGTCTTCGCCCCGGACACCCCGGGCCGACCCGGCCCGCTGATCTGGAGCGAGCAGCTCATCAGGTACGCCGGGTACGGCGACCACCCCTCCATAACCGTCGGCGACGCCCGCAACGCCCCGCTCACCGAGGCCCTGCTCCGGCTCGGCTGGGCCGGCGGCTCCGGCAGCCCCTTCGACCTCCTCCCGCTGGTGGTCCAGGGCGTCGACGACAAACCCCGCTGGTTCGACATGCCCGCGGACGCCGTCCTGGAGGTGCCGATCGACCACCCCGACGGCGACGGCTGGGCGGACTGGGGGCTGCGCTGGCACGCCGTACCCGCCATCTCCAACATGTGCCTGGAGATCGGCGGCATCCACTACCCGGCCGCGCCCTTCAACGGCTGGTACATGGGCACCGAGATCGGCGCGCGCAACCTCGCCGACACCGATCGGTACAACCTCCTGCCGGCCGTGGCCCGCCGCCTCGGTCTGGACACCTCCACTGAGCGTTCCCTCTGGAAGGACCGCGCGCTCGTCGAGCTCAACCGGGCGGTCCTGCACTCCTTCGACCGCGCCGGCGTCGCCATCGCCGACCACCACTCCGAGTCCCGCCGGTTCCTGTCCCACATGGAGCGCGAGGAGCGCAAGGGACGCGAGGTGGGCGCGGACTGGTCCTGGATCGTGCCGCCGATCTCCGGCTCCGCCACCCCGGTCTTCCACCGCACCTACGAGGACAGCCCGAGCAGCACCGCGTACGTCCACCACCCCGGCGCGCAGGAACGGGCCCAGGGGCGGGATTTGGTCTAGACCTTCTGTTACCGTCGGCTCCGAACGGATCCGAGAGCGGTGAGAGGGGCCTCGTGTGGGCGGCGCTGACAGTACGGACCATCACGGCGAACACCGGGCCTACATCGGCTCGTTCACCTCGGGGGGCGGCCGCGGTGTCACCACCGCGGCCGTGGATCCGGTGACCGGAGCGCTGACCGCGCTCTCGGTCGCCGCCACCGAAGACCCCTCGTACCTCGCTCTCGCCCGGGACACCGGCGTGCTCTACGCGGTGAACGAGACCGAGGAGGGCGCGGTGACCGCCTTCCGGACGACCGCCGACGGCCTCGCCCCCCTCGGCGCGGCCTTCCGCGTCGGCGGCTCCGGCCCCACCCACCTCAGCCTCGGCGGAGGCCGGCTGCTCACCGCCAACTACACCTCCGGCAGCGTCAGCAGCCTCCCGCTCGCCGCCGACGGCAGTCCGGCCGGGCCCGCCCACGTCCTCCCGCACGAGGGGAGCGGCCCCGACGCCGACCGCCAGGAGCGGCCGCACGCCCACCAGGTGCTGCCCGACCCGACCGGCCGCTGGGTCCTCAGCGTGGACCTCGGCACCGACTCGGTGCGGATCTGCGCGCCGGACCCGGCCACCGGTGCACTGCGGGTGCACTCCGAGACCGCGCTGCGCGCCGGGACCGGGCCCCGCCACCTCGTGTTCCATCCGGAGGGCGCCGTGCTCTACGTCCTGCACGAGCTGGAGCCGCAGGTGACCGTCTGCCGCTGGAACGGAGCGTCCGGGCAACTGGAACCGGTCCGCGAGGTTCCGGTCGCCTCCACGGGCGCCTCAGGGGCCGTACGGGCCTACCCCTCGGCGGTCGTCGCCTCGCCGGACGGGCGGTTCGTCTGGGTGGCCGTCCGCGGCGCCGATGTCATCACCACGTTCTCCCTGGCCGACGGCCCCGAGGAGCCGCGGCTCACCGGCGCCGTGGACTGCGGCGGCGACTGGCCGCGCGATCTCGCCGCAGACCCCTCGGGGCGTCGGCTCTACGCGGCCAACGAGCGCTCCGGCGACGTCACCTGGTTCGACGTGGACCCGCTGACCGGGCGGCCGCACCGGGCCGGCTCGCTGGCCGTACCCGCGGCGACCTGCGTGGTCCTCGGCTGACACGCGTACGGGCCTCCGTACCGGACATCCGCAGGGGTTGTCCGTACGGGGCCACGGGGAAGGCCCCCGGCGAGCCCTGGAGACCAGGGTCGGCGAGGGCCTTCTCCGTCACGGACGGACGGTTCAGTGGGCAGCGGCGCCCTGGGCGATCCCGAGGGCCGCGGCGTACTGGGCGACGGCCAGCTTGCCGAGCGCCGGGTAGGCCCCGAGCACCTCGGCGGTGGCGCAGTCGGCTTCCTTGCAAGCGGTGTCCAGCAGTCCGTCGGCCGCCTCCGGGCCGATCAGGTACGGGGCGAGCGCGAGCTGCGTGGAGCCCTCGCCGCGCAGCTGCTCGGCGACGGCGGCCACCGAGCCCTCCTGGTCCAGCGCGGCCGCCATCACGGGCACGGCGAGCCGGGCGGCGAGCAGCATGCCCGTGATCCCGGCGGCCTGCACGGCCTCCTCGCCACCGGTGGTGGCCAGGACGATGCCGTCGGCGGCGGTGGTCACGGTGAAGAGCCGGGCGCGGTCGGCGCGGGCCAGGCCGGCCTCGGACAGCCGCACGTGCAGGCCCTCGGCGAGCAGCGGGTGCGGGCCGAGCACGTCGGCCAGCTCGGCGGCGGCCGAGGAGTCCATCAGCGCCTGGCGGATCCGGCGGAGCAGATCTCCGTCCGGACCGGCGAGCAGCGGCACGACCACGGCGTCCGGGCCGGTCGGCGCGGGCACCTCGTGGCCGGCGGCGCGGGCGAACTCCGCGCGCGCGGCACGCTCGGTCGCGACGGCGGTCAGTACGCCGGACAGGGACGGGAACTCGGAGGCGTCGTCACCCTCGAGGAAACCGATGCGGGCGTCGAGGCCCGGCAGCTCGGAGCGGCCGATGCTGATGATCTCTTCCGCCAGCTGCCGCGAGGCGGCCGAGGGGGCACCGGGCACGGCGAGCACCAGCGCGGGCGCGCCCTCGGGCGCCGCCGCGGGCTCGGGCCGGCGGTGCCGTCCGGTCTGGCGGGGTCGCGGCATTCGTACGGGCAGGCCATTTGCGGGCCCAGTGGGGGAGCTCATGGCGCCGCATGCTACTGGCTTATCGGAACAAGGTGTTCGGGCAGGGCCTTCTCAGGCGGCATCTGTCCGCATTTATCCGATGAAGAGCAGATACCGTCAACTGACCGACGGTAGGCGCCCGGCCACCCTGTTGGACCAGTAGAGTGACACAGCGTGGCACCACGACCTTTGAATGAACTCGTTGAAGCAGGCTGGGCGAAGGCCCTGGAACCCGTGTCCGGACACATCGCGGCCATGGGGAACTTCCTCCGCGAGGAGATCGCCGCGGGCCGGACCTACCTGCCGGCGGGCGCGCACGTACTGCGCGCCTTCCAGCAGCCGTTCGACGACGTCCGCGTCCTGATCGTCGGACAGGACCCCTACCCCACACCGGGGATGGCCATCGGCCTGAGCTTCGCCGTCGCGCCGGAGGTGCGCAGGCTGCCCGGCAGCCTGGAGAACATCTTCCGGGAGATGAACTCCGACCTGGGACTTCCCCGGCCGTCCAACGGGGACCTCACCCCGTGGACCCGGCAGGGCGTGCTGCTGCTCAACCGGGCCCTGACGACGGCACCCGGAAAGCCGGCCGCGCACCGCGGCAAGGGCTGGGAGGAAGTGACCGAGCAGGCGATCCGGGCACTCGTCGCCCGGGGCACGCCCCTCGTGTCGATCCTGTGGGGCCGCGACGCGCGCAACCTGCGGCCGCTGCTCGGAGACCTGCCCGCCGTCGAGTCGGCGCACCCCTCGCCGATGTCGGCGGACCGCGGCTTCTTCGGCTCGCGCCCCTTCAGCCAGGCGAACGACCTACTGGCCCGCCAGGGCACCCAGCCGGTCGACTGGCGGCTGCCCTAGGGGGCTGGGGGGCCTGCCGATCGGGCCGGCGTTGGGCTGCCCGGCCCTGTCCGCATCCGTTCCGGGCGTGAACGGGGAAGGATGGGCGAAGGGGACCCGTCCGGCGCCCGCCGGCCGCCGTCCCGGGACGCAACGATCGGAGCACAGGCCGTGAGCACGCATCCCCGGAACCCGACCCCCACCCCCACTCCCGCCCCGGTCACCGGACTGCGCTGCCTGGTCACCGGCGCGGGCGGCTACATCGGGGGCCGGCTCGTCCCCGAGCTGCTCGACGCCGGACACCGCGTGCGCTGCCTGGCCCGCACCCCGGCCCACCTCAGGGACCACCCGTGGGCCGGCCGGGCCGAGGTGGTCCGCGGTGACGTCACCGACGCGGAGAGCCTGCGTCCCGCCCTGCGCGACGTGGACGTCGCCTACTACCTGGTGCACTCCCTGGGAGCCGGGCGCGACTTCGAGGAGACCGACCGGCGCGCGGCCACGACCTTCGCCGCCGAGGCCCGCGCCGCCGGGGTCGGCCGCATCGTCTACCTCGGCGGCCTCACCCCGCGCGACGTGCCCGAGGAGGAACTCTCCCCGCACTTGCGCTCGCGGGCCGAGGTCGGCCGGATCCTGCTCGCCTCCGGCGTGCCCACGACCGTACTGCGCGCGGCCGTCGTCATCGGCTCCGGATCGGCCTCGTTCGAAATGCTCCGCTACCTCACCGAACGGCTCCCCGTGATGGTGACGCCGAGCTGGGTCGGCACCCGCGTCCAGCCCATCGCCGTACGGGACGTGCTGCGCTACCTCGTCGGCAGCGCCCGCATGCCGCAGGACGTCAGCCGGGTCTTCGACATCGGCGGCCCCGACCTGCTCACGTACCGGGACATGATGATGCGCTACGCGACCGTCGCCGGACTGCCCAGGCGGCTCATCCTGCCCGTCCCCATGCTCACCCCGCGCCTGTCCAGCCACTGGATCGGCCTGGTCACGCCCGTGCCCGCCGCCCTCGCGCGGCCGCTCGCCGAATCGCTGAAGTACGAGGTCGTCTGCGCGGAACACGACATCCGCCGGTACGTGCCCGACGCGCCGGGGACGCCCGTGCCCTTCGACCGCGCGCTCACGCTCGCCCTGGAACGGGTCAAGGAGGCACGCGTCACCACCCGCTGGTCCAACGCCTCACTGCCCGGCGCCCCGAGCGACCCCCTGCCCACCGACCCCGACTGGGCGGGCGGCAGCCTCTACACCGACGAGCGCGAGCAGTCCGTCCCGGCGACCCCGCACCAGCTGTGGCGGGTCATCGAGGGGGTGGGCGGGACGAACGGCTGGTACTCCTTCCCGCTGGCCTGGGCGGTACGGGGCCAGCTCGACCGGCTCGTCGGCGGCGTGGGGCTGCGCCGGGGCCGACGCGACGCCGACCGGCTGAGGGTCGGCGACACGCTCGACTTCTGGCGGGTCGAGGAGATCGAGCGGGGACGCCTCCTGCGGCTGCGCGCGGAGATGCGGCTCCCCGGACTCGCCTGGCTGGAGATGCGCGTCGAACGCGACGCCACGGGCGGCACGCTCTACCGCCAGCGGGCCCTCTTCCACCCGCGCGGCCTGGCGGGACAGCTGTACTGGTGGAGCGTGGCGCCGTTCCACGCCGTCGTCTTCGGCGGCATGGCGCGGAACATCGCGCGCACCGCCGAACAGACGGCGGACGAACCGGTGCGGGAGAGCGCTGTGGGAACAGCGGGGCCCGTGGTGCATCCGGGAGGCGACGGCGGGCGGAAGTGAGGGCGGCAAGTCCGCACGCAGCCCACCCGCCGCCGCCGCGCGCGCCCGCCGGGTGGCCGATCGCCGGGAGTGGCGCCATGAACTCCGTCGTCCTTTTCACCTCCGACCTCCGCCTGCACGACCACCCTGCCCTGCGCGCCGCCCTGGCGGCGGCGCACGACGTGGTGCCGCTGTTCGTCCGGGACCCCGCCGTGGACCGCTCGGGGTTCGCGGCACCCAACCGGCTCGCCTTCCTCGCCGACTGCCTCGCCGACCTCGACGCCGGCCTGCACGACCGCGGCGGCCGGCTCGTCGTGCGCACCGGGGACACGGTCGCCGAGCTGCACGCCGTGGCGCGGCAGGCCGATGCGGACGAGGTGCACATGGCGGCCGGGTGCTCCCGCTTCGCCCGCGACCGCGAGGCACGGCTGAGGCACGCCCTGGAGTCCGACGGCCGCCGCCTCTACGTACACGACGGGGTGACCACGGCCGTGCCGCCCGGCGCCGTCACCCCGCAGGGATCCGACCACTTCGCCGTCTTCACCCCGTACTTCAGGCGCTGGGCCGCCGAGTCGCTGCGTACGCCCCTCGCCGCCCCCCGGGCCGTTCGGGTGGTCCGCGGGGTGCGCTCCGAGGCGCTGCCGTCGCGGGCCTCCGCGGGGGACGTGTCCGAGGGTCTCCCCACGGGTGGGGAGCGGGAGGGCCGCCGGCGGCTCGGCAGCTGGCTGTCGCGGCTCGCCGACACCTACGAGGAACGCCACGACGACCTCGCGGGCGACGCCACCTCCCACCTGTCCGCGTACCTCCACTTCGGCGCCTTGTCGGCCACCGAGGCCGTCCACCGGGCCAAGGCCCGCGGCGGCGCGGGCGCCGGCGCCTTCGTACGGCAGCTGTGCTGGCGGGACTTCCACCACCAGGTGCTCGCCGCCCGGCCGGAGACGGCCACCGCGGACTACCGGCCCCGGCAGGACCACTGGCGGCGGGGCGCCGAGGCGGAGGCCGACCTCCGCGCCTGGCGGGAGGGACGGACCGGCTACCCGGTGGTGGACGCCGCCATGCGGCAACTGGCCCACGAGGGCTGGATGCACAACCGGGGACGCCTGATCGCCGCGTCCTTCCTCACGAAGACGCTGTACGTCGACTGGCGCGAGGGCGCCCGCCACTTCCTGGACCTCCTCGTGGACGGCGACGTGGCGAACAACCAGCTCAACTGGCAGTGGGTGGCGGGCACGGGGACCGACACCCGGCCCAACCGGGTCCTCAACCCCGTCCTCCAGGGCCGGAGGTACGACCCCCACGGGGCCTACGTCCGCCGCTGGGTCCCCGAGCTCGCGGGCCTGCCCGCCGGGACGATCCACGAGCCGTGGAAGCTCACCGGCCCGGAGCGGGACGCCTGCGCGTACCCCGACCCGATCGTGACCCTCGCCGACGGCCTGGCCCGCTTCCGCCACGCCCGGGGCCGGGACTGACCCGCCCTGCCCGTCGGCCGCGCCGGAGCGCAGGACGACGCACGAACGATGCGAGTTGAAGCGTCTCCTTCCCGCGCCGGAGCCTGAGGGGGCGGGAGCGGCCGAGCTCCCGGCAGCGGCGAGGAGGCGGAGTCGTCATGAGCGCAGCAGCCGGCACGACCGAGGCGCTTTCGGCCGGGGTCCCGGCCGGGGGTTCGGGCGCGCTCCGGGAGCCGCTGTCGGACGAGGAGATCGGCCGCGGGATCGGGCGGGGCGACGCGGACTGCTTCGCCCTGGCCCACCGGCGCTGGAGCCGCCTCGTGCACCACCTGGCCGCCCGCACCCTCGGCGACGCCCGGGAGGCCGAGGACGTCACCCAGCAGGTCTTCCTCGCGGCGTGGTCCGGCCGCGCCGGCTACCGCCCCGAGCGCGGGCCCGTCCCCGCCTGGCTGGTCGGCATCGCCCGCCGGAAGATCGCCGACGCACTCACCGCCCGGACGCGCAGGCTCGACCTGGCCGCCGCGGCCGGAGCGGCCCTGCCACCGGCCGCCCCGGCGCCCGACGGGTGCGAGCGGGCCCTCGACCGGCTCCTCGTCACCCGTGAACTCGCGCGCCTTCCGCGCGTCCAGCGCGAGGTGCTGGCCCTCACCTTCTACGCCGACCTGACCCAGGTCCAGATCGCCCACCGCACGGGCCTGCCGCTGGGCACGGTCAAGAGCCATGCCCGGCGCGGCCTCCAGCGGCTGCGCCTAGCCGCCTTTGTAGAGGCGGGAGACGAGGTCGAGCGCCTCCCGCAGACCACCGGGGCGCAGCGCGCCGGGACCCGGGGCGCGGCCCGCCCAGCCCGGGCCGGCGAGCACCATCACGGGGTGCGTCCGCGCCCCCTTGACCCCGAAGGCGCTCTCGGCGACGTACCGGGCCAGCGCGTGGTCGGCGGTGGACCGGGCCTGGGACCAGAGCACGACGGCGGCCGGTCCCGTGCGCCGCACGGCGGCGTCCAGCGCCTCGGCGGGGACGGCCGCGCCGAACATCCGGGCCGGCAGGCCGCGTTCGCCGAGCCCCGCCGCCAGCGCCTCCAGGGGCAGCGTGTGCTGCTCGGCCGGAACGCAGGCCAGCAGCACCGGGGGAGCGGAGGTCCGCCGTGCGGGGGCGGGCGGCACGCGCCGCAGCGCGGTGGAGACGTGCCAGGACAGCAGGTGCTCCACCTCGACGTAACGGTCGCCGGAGGACTGCCACTTGCGCCCCACGGCGTGCAGGGTCGGCACCATCACCTCCTCCCAGACGGTGACGAGCCCGTGGCCCGCCATGAGGTCGCCCAGCAGCGTGTCCAGGGCCGGGCCGTCGAGGCGTACGGCGGCGCGGGCCAGCCCCCGGCTCTCCCGGAGCACGTCCCGCTCGTCCGGCCCGTCCTGCCCGCGCGGTACGGCGCCGGGGCGCACGAGCCCGTCGGCCGGTCCGGGCGGGCGGGGCGGCCCGGACCGGCCCACCGGACCCGCCCCGGGCTCCTGACCCGCGACCGCGCCGGGGCGCCCGCCCCGGACCGCACTGACCGCCCGCGCCGCCTCGGCGGGCGGCACACCGGAGGCGGTGAGCCGGCACATCTCCTCCAGCATCGCGATGTCCCCGGAGGTCCAGCGGCGGTGCCGCCCGTCCTCGCGCGCCGCCGGGCCGATGCCGTAACGCTGGTCCCAGGACCGCAGCGTGGTCGGCGACACGCCCAGGTGGCGGGCCACCGCGCCCGTCGTGATGCCAAGTGTCGTCTCGGACATGCCCTCACCGTACGACGCACGAACGACGCGGGTTCACCATCACCCGCCGATGGTCGCCGCCCGTACGCACAGCACGTCCGGGAGGTGCTCGGCCAGCAGCTGCCAGCTCTCGCCGTCGTCGTGGCTGGCGTACAGCTCGCCGTTGCGGTTGCCGAAGTAGATGCCCGCGGGGTTCGCGTCGTCCGTGCACAGCGCGTCCCGCAGGACCGTGCCGTAGTGGTCCCCGGAGGGCAGTCCCTTCGAGAGCGGCTCCCAGCTCTCGCCCGCGTCCCGGGTGCGGAAGACCCGGCACCGGTGCTCGGCCGGGACGCGGTCGGAGTCGGCGTTGAGCGGGAAGACGTAGGCGGTGTCCGGCCGGTGCGGGTGCGCGGCCACCGCGAAGCCGAAGTCGGAGGGGAGCCCGCCGCCGATGTCGGTCCACCGGCCCCCCGCGTCGTCGCTGCGGTAGACGCCCCAGTGGTTCTGCAGGTAGAGCCGGTCGGTGTCCCCGGCGTCCTGGGCGATCTTGTGCACGCACTGGCCGTACTCGGGGTTCGGGTCCGGCAGGAACACCGCGGAGACCCCGTCGTTGGACGGGGTCCAGCTGGCCCCGCCGTCCTTCGTCCGGAACACGCCGGCGGTGGAGACGGCCACCGTCACCGCGTCCGGGTCGCCGGGATGGGTGATCACCGTGTGCAGACCCTCACCGCCACCGCCCGGGACCCAGTCGCCGCGGCTCGGGTGCTCCCACAGCGGGCGGACCAGCTCGAAGGACTCGCCCCGGTCCGTCGAGCGGAACAGCGCGGCCGGCTCCGTCCCCGCGTACACCACGTCCGGGGCCTCGGGCCCGGCCGGCTGGAGCTGCCAGACCCGCTCCAGCGAGGCGCCCGTGTCCTTGGGGAACTTCACGGCGGCCGTGGCGGGTTCGCGCCAGGTGGCCCCGAGGTCGTCGGAGCTGAAGACGGACGGCCCCCAGTGCGTGCTGTCCCCGCCGACCAGCAGCCGGGGCGCCGGCCCCCGCCGGTCGACGGCGACCGCGTAGACGGCCTGGGCGTTGAAATGCGGCCCGTCGAACCTCCACGGGCCGTCCCCTCTCCGACGGCCGACGAAGAGTCCCTTCCGGGTTCCCACGAGCAACAGCACATCAGGCATGGCCGGCACCTCCGGACCTCGTGAAGCGTCTTTCCGGCCAGTCTGCACCCACCCTCTGACAGCGGCCCGGCGGACGGCACCGACCCTTTCCATAGCTGATCGATACCGATCATTTACTCTCCGGAAATCGTTGCTACTTGAACGTAGGCGTTCGGAGTGGGTTGACTTCAAGCCACTGCATTGCTGCCGTCGCCGCACGCGAGAGGACCTACGTGGCCACCGAGCACCTGTCACCGCTCGACCTCGCCTTCTGGCGGATCGAATCCGCCGCCCATCCCATGCACCTCGGCGCCCTCGCCGTCTTCTCCGCAGCCGGGTCCGCCGCCGGACCCGGCGGCGCCGACCCCGGAGCCGCCGAGCGCGCCGCCGCACTGCTCGCCGCCCGCTGCGCCACCGTGCCGGGCCTGCGTCGCCGGATCCGCGACGTGCTGCTGCCGGTCGGCGCGGCCGCCTGGTCGCCGGACCCCGGTTTCGACCCGGCGCGGCACGTCTTCCTCGTACGGACCGACGCGGCGGACCCGCACACCGCCGCCGGCCCGCTGATGGCCCGGCCCCTGGACCGGGAGCTGCCGCCCTGGGAGGCCCACGTGCTGGCCGGGCCGGACCCGGACTCCTTCGCGGTGCTCTTCAAGTTCCACCACGCCCTCGCCGACGGCCTGGGCGCGCTGGCCCTGGCGGCCGCGCTCTTCGACGAGGGGCCGGCCCCGCGCACCCCGGCCCGCCCGGTCCCCGAGCAGCGGGCCGGCTCGGCCCTGCGCCGGCTCCCCGGAACCCTGGCCGCCCGGGTCCAGGACGTCGGCCAGGCCCTGGAGATCGGGGCCGCCGTGGCCCGCGCCGGGCTGCCGCTCGGCGTCCCCGCGGCCCTCACCGCGGACCCGGCCGGTCCGGGGACCCGGGCCGTCGCGGGCCTCGCCCTCGACCTGGACGAGGTCAACCTGGTCCGCAAGGCCGCCGGCGGCACCGTCAACGACGTGCTGATCTCCGTGGTCGCGGGGGCGCTGCGGCGCTGGCTGGAGGAGCGGGGCGATCCCGCGCCGACAGGGCCCGGCCCGCGCGCGCTGATTCCCGTGTCCCGCCGGGGCCGGCGCGGGGCCGGCGGCGGGAACCGGCTCTCCGGCTACCTGCTGCGGCTGCCGCTGGCCGAGCGCGACCCGCTGCTGCGCCTGGACCGGGTCCGCGCGGCGATGGACCGCAACAAGGACGCCGGGCCCGCGCGCGGCGCCGGGGCCGTCGCCCTGCTCGCCGACCACGTCCACCCGCTGGGTCACCGGCTCGGCGGCCCGCTGGTGGCGCAGGCCGCCCGGCTGCTCTTCGACATCCTGGTCACCAGCGTCCCGCTGCCCGGCTTCACCTTCAGCCTCGGCGGCAGCCGGGTCCGCGAGGTCTACCCGCTCGCCCCGCTGGCCTGCGGACAGTCGCTGGCCGTCGCGGTGTCGACGTACAAGGGGACCGTCCACTACGGGCTGGTCGCCGACGCGGCGGCCGTCCCGGACCTGGGGGCCCTGGCGGGAGCGCTGCGCGCGGAGCTCGACGCGCTTGTACGAGAGGTCTCGTAGTACGAAGGAATTCGTAGTACGGTGAGTCTCGAACTCAGCCGCCGATCCCCGGCGCGCCCGGTGACCCCTGGAGCCCTGATGAGTGCTGCCCCCGCCGCCCCTGCCGCCTTCGCCGCCCTGTTCACCCCGTACGGCCTCCGCTCGGTCACCGTCCCGAACCGCGTGTGGATGGCGGCCATGTGCCAGTACAGCGCCGAGGCGTCCGGCCCGAACGCGGGCGTGGCGAACGACTGGCACTTCGCGCACTACGCCGCCCGCGCCGTCGGCGGCACCGGCCTGATCATCCAGGAGGCCACCGCGGTCTCCCCGGAAGGCCGGATCACCCCCTACGACCTCGGCATCTGGAACGACACCCAGGTCGAGGCGCTGCGCCGGATCACCTCCTTCCTCAAGGCCCAGGGGACCGTCCCCGGCATCCAGATCGCGCACGCGGGCCGCAAGGGCTCGACGGACCGCACCTGGAAGGGCGGCGGCGCGGTCGGACCCGAGGCGCACGGCTGGCAGCCCGTCGCCCCGAGCGCCGTCCCGTTCGGCGAGGGCAGCCACGTGCCGCACGAGCTGACGGTCGACGAGATCGCGGAGATCACCGCGCAGTTCGCGGCCGCCACCGAGCGCGCGCTCGCGGCGGGCTACGAGGTCGTCGAGATCCACGGCGCGCACGGCTACCTCATCGGGGAGTTCCTCTCCCCGCACAGCAACAAGCGGACCGACGCCTACGGCGGCTCCTTCGAGAACCGGACCCGCTTCGCCCTCGAAGTCGTCGACGCCGTACGGGCCGTGTGGCCCGAGGAGCTCCCGCTGTTCTTCCGGATCTCCGCCACCGACTGGCTGGAGGAGGGCGGCTGGACCGCCGACGAGACGGTACGGCTGGCCCGGCTGCTCCAGGAGCACGGCGTGGACCTCCTCGACGTCTCCACCGGCGGCCTCGCCCCCGGCGTGTCGATCCCGGTCGGCCCGGGCTACCAGGTGCCCTTCGCCGCCCGGGTCAAGGAGGAGACGACCCTCCCCGTCGCCGCCGTCGGCCTGATCACCGAACCGGAGCAGGCCGAGAAGATCCTGGCCAACGGCGAGGCCGACGCGGTCCTGCTGGCCCGGGAGCTGCTGCGCGACCCGTACTGGGCCCGCCGCGCGGCCGCCGAGCTGGGCGCGGAGATCCGTACGCCCGAGCCGTACCACCGCTCCTGGTGACGACGGTGCCGCTCCTCCGCCCGCGGCGGAGGGGCCGCACCCCGTTCCCGCCGATTTCCGCGCGTGCCCCGACTTCTTCGACGACTCTCGTACGATGGGGGCCCGCAGCAAGCCGAGTGAGTGGAGCAGGGACATGACGGAACGGGACGCCGGCCGTACCCTCGCCCACCCGGAAGCGGCCGAGATCAGGCTGGAGGGCGTGCTGCACGCGCTCTCCGACCCGGTCCGGCTCTCCATCGTCCTGGACCTGGCCGCCTCGGCTGCGGACCTGGCCTGCTCGTACTTCGACCTGCCGGTCACCAAGTCCACGACCACCCACCACTTCCGCGTCCTGCGGGAGAGCGGAGTCGTGCGCCAGACCTACCGCGGCACCACCAAGCTCAACGCCCTGCGCCGCGAGGACCTGGAGGCCCTCTTCCCCGGCCTCCTGGACAGCGTCCTCACGGCCGCCGAAGCCGAGTCGGCACGGCTCACCGGCTAGCCGTGGGTGTGTTCTCGGCGGTCGCCGTCACGCCTTCGGCGATGTTCTCCTCCGTCAGTACCAGTGGGCCGAACACCGGGTTCAGGGGCAGGTCGTAGCCGGGCGAGGCCTGGGTCTCCAGCCAGTAGTAGACGCCTGTCGGCAGGGTGCGGGTGCACGTGCCGTCGGCTGCCGTGGTGCAGGAGGAGCCGATCGGGGTGTCCGGGTTGCCGCCGGTGGTCTGGAGCCCCGGGATGCCGTTGGTCTCCTCCCAGAGCTCGAAGACGGCGCCGCCCAGCGGGTCGCCGGTCTGCCCGTCCTCCTTGATCACCGTGACCTCGCCGAGGAGGATGCCGGGGCCCTCGCAGACGGGAGGCCCCGCATCGCACTGGGGCGGGGGGCACCACCCCGGGCCGCCGGGAGCGGAGGTGGACGCGACGCCCGAGCCGTGGCCGCCGGCCAGGGCGTGGTCCGGGCAGGGGGCGGTACTCCCGGCAGCCCGGTTCCCGATGCCCGGGGGGTTCCGGACGGCCGCGCCCGCCCCGGCCGCCGCGGCGTACGACGGCGTCGAAACCAGCAGCGCCGTCATCGCCGTCCCGAGGACCCAGGGCCGCCACCGGTCCCGTGACCGGCGCAATCCGTTCGGTTCCATGACACTCCATCCGCATGCTGCTCTGGGGCTTCGGTCCAGCGACATGATCGGCCCGCGCACGAGGGCCGGCCCGGCGACACTCGCACATGCGGGCATTCCGGCCGGACGACCACCCGGACGTACTCACGCGGAGGGACGGCGCTCTGCTAGGTCGTGGCGTCCCAGCGGTGGAGCAGTCCGCCGTCCGGGCCGAAGACGTCCATGCGGTAGCCGTGCGGCAGTGTGACGCCCTCGCTGAGCGTCAGGTACGCGGTGATGGACGCCGCCTGCCGCTTGAACCGGGCGTCGTCCGTGTCCGGGTCGTGGGTGTGGACGACGAACAGGGGCGATGCCCCGTCCGGCCCCGGCACCTGCTCGATGCCGTACACGTCGGCGTCCCCGCCCGCCTGCCGGTAGCGCTCGGCGAGGGCCGCCGCATCCCGGGGAGCGGCCGTACTCGTCACGGTGGGGCCCGGCGCGGGTGCGGCGGCGGCCCGGTCGGCGCCCTCGTCCGAGCACCCCGACAGGGCGGCGCAGGCCGCGACGGTCACCGCAAGTACCAGAGTTCTTCCGCGCATCACCGCAGCACTCTAATGCGCGACGCCCCCTACGGGAGCCCCGCGGCGCCCAACAGCCCCGCCCAGTCGGGGATCTTGACGGAGCGGCGGCCCAGGGAGCGGCCCAGATCGGACTCGGCCGTCTCGATGGCCTGCCAGCCCGGCCATTCCACCGGACGCAGACCCGCCGCCCGCAGGGCGTCCAGCGGGTCCCCGGGCAGCTCCCGCCGGGCCAGCACCGCCGCGTCCTGGAGCAGGGAGGACACGGTCTCCTTCGCGCACGGCCGGTTCGTGCCGATCACCCCGGTCGGGCCGCGCTTGATCCAGCCCGCCACGTACTCGCCGACCGAGGCCCGGCCCGCGCGGACCACCCGGCCCGCCGCGTGCGGGACCGTCCCCTTCGCGGGGTCGAACGGCAGCCCGGCCAGCGGGACGCCCTTGTACCCCACCGAGCGCAGCACCAACTGCGCCTCGACGTCCTCGTGGACGCCCGTACCGGTCACCCCGCCGTGCCCGTCCGGGGCGGTCCGCTCGAAGCGCATCCCGGTGACCCGCCCGTCGGGCCCGCCGAGGATCTCCACCGGACGCAGGTAGAACCGCAGCGCGATGCGGCGCGGCTCCGCGCCCGGATCCGCCTCCGCCCAGCCGCGCAGCACCTCCAGGTTCCGCCGCGCCACCGCCGGTAGCGCCGCGGCCGCGCCCGGATCCGTGTACACGGGGTCGAGCGCCAGTTCGGCGCGGTCCGCCCGGACGTCCACCCCCGGCAGAGTGCCCAGCTCGCGCAGCTCCTTGGTGGTGAACCGGCCTTGCGAGGGGCCGCGCCGGGCCACCATCGTCACCGTGCGCACCCCGCTGTCCGCGAGCGCGCCGAGCGCCGGCTGCGGCATGTCCGTCGGCGCCAGTTCCGCCGTGCCGCGGGCCAGGATCCGGGTCACGTCCACCGCGACGTTGCCCGCTCCGACGACCACCGCCGCATCCACCCCGGGCAGGTCGAAGACCTCGTCGACGGCATCGGGGTGGCCGCTGTACCAGGACACGAAGGCCGTCGCGGAGTGCACCCCGGCCAGCTCCTCACCGGGGATCCCCAGCAGCCGGTCCCGCGCCGCGCCCACGCAGTACACCACCGCGTGGTACAGCTCCAGGAGCCGCTCCGTGGACAGCTCCGCCCCGCCGACCTCGACGTTCCCGAGGAAGCGGATCCGCTCGTCCTCCAGGACGGTGCGCAGGCTGCCCTGCAGCGACTTGATCTTCTCGTGGTCCGGGGCGACCCCGTACCGTACGAGCCCGTACGGGGCGGGCAGCCGGTCCAGCACGTCGACACGGACCCCTGGCACCTCGCGCTGCTGGACCAGCGTCTGGGCCGCGTAGACCCCGCTGGGGCCCGATCCGACGACGGCGACACGAAGCACGGCGGAGCTCCTCCCGCAGGTGGTCCCAGCATGACACCGGGCCCCTCCGCCGTCAGCCCATCGCGCGCATCCGGTGGATCTCGGCGCTCTGCGTGGCCACCACCTCGGTGGCCATCTCCTCGACCGCCACGTTGTTGCCGGCGGCCAGCACCTCGCCGGCCATCTTCACGGCGCCCTCGTGGTGGGCCGTCATCAGTGTCAGGAAGAGCCGGTCGAAATCGGTTCCCCTCGCCCCGGTCAGCTCCTTGAGCTGCTGCTCCGTCGCCATGCCCGGCATGGCGACGTGGTCGTGCCCGCCGTCGTGTCCGCCGGATTCCCCCGACGGGGCCGGATGGACGGTCAGCCACTTCTCCATCGCCCCGATTTCGGGCCGCTGGGCGGCCGAGATCCGGTCCGCCAGCCGTTTGACCCCGTCCGCTCCGGCCCGCTCCGGGGCCAGCGCGCTCATCGTCAGCGCCTGCCGGTGGTGCTCGGTCATCCGCTGCACGTAGGCGCGGTCGGCGGCGTTCGGGCTGTCGTCGGGCTTCGCCTTCGCGGCCTGCTCGGGGGTGAGCGTGCGCGCCTTCTCGCCCGGCCGGCCCGGGGCGACGACCACGGCCCCTCCGTCCGCCGCCCGGTCCGCTCCCTCGTCCCCGCCCTGGCAGCCGGCGAGCGTCAGCAGGAGGCCGGCGGTCGCGACCGCCGCGGCGGAGCGGCGGACCAGCGCACGTAACGCCTCACGGCCCCGGAGGTCTTTTGCCATGTCCATGAAGGGAAGATACTGCCGGGGTCCTGGTTCCGTTCCCTCGTGAGCGGAACCGATCTGGCTCCCATCGGAGGGCACAGTGACCTCGCTACACACCAGGAGAGTGCGGAACAGGAGGGTGGGGGTGGCCGTCGCGGCGGCCGGGCTCCTCGCCACGCTCCTGGCAGCCGGACCGGCGTCGGCCACTCCCGACCCGGGTGACTTAACACCCGGCAGCGGCAGCCGGCAGAGCGCGAACTCCGTCGAAGGCGGGGAACCGGCTCCGGGCGACATCCCCGGCCAGGACGAGATCGTGCACAGCCGCAACATCAAGCACCTGGCCAACATCCCCAGCACCGATCCCGCGAACATCAACTCCGACCTGGCCTTCCAGGGCAGGTACGCCTACGCGGGCAGCTACAGCGGCTTCACGATCTACGACATCGCCAACCCGAAGGCGTCGAAGACCGTCTCCCAGGTGCTCTGCCCCGGCGGCCAGAACGACGTCTCCGTCCACGGGGACCTGCTCTTCCTCTCCACCGACTCCTCGCGCAGCGACGACTCCTGCAACAGCGTCTCGCAGCCCGCGACGGAGAAGTCCTCGTGGGAGGGCATCAAGATCTTCGACATCAAGGACAAGAAGAACCCCAAGTACATCAAGTCCGTCGAGACCGCCTGCGGTTCCCACACCCACACCCTCGTGCCGGGCGACAAGGACATCTACCTCTACGTCGCCTCGTACTCCCCGAACGAGGCCTTCCCCGACTGCAAGCCGCCGCACGACGGCATCTCCGTGGTGAAGGTCCCGAAGAAGGCGCCGACGAAGGCCGCGGTCGTCGCCTTCCCGATCCTCTTCCCGGACGGCGGCAACCCGGGCGGACCCACCAACCCCGGCGTCTCCAAGACCACCGGTTGCCACGACATCACCGTGCTGCCGTCGAAGAAGCTCGCCGCCGGTGCCTGCATGGGCGACGGCATCCTCTTCGACATCAGCAGGCCCGAGCAGCCGAGGGTCATCGACCGGGTGCAGGACAACGTGAACTTCGCGTTCTGGCACTCGGCCACCTTCAACGAGCGGGCGAACAAGGTGGTGTTCACCGACGAGCTCGGCGGCGGTTCCGGGGCCACCTGCAACGAGGCCACCGGCCCCGACCGGGGCGCCGACGGGGTCTACGACATCACCGGCCGCGGTGACCAGCGCAAGCTCGTCTTCCGCAGCTACTTCAAGATCCCGCGCCACCAGGCCGACACCGAGAACTGCGTGGCCCACAACGGCTCGCTGGTCCCGGTCGGCGGCGGCCGCGACATCATGGTGCAGGCCTGGTACCAGGGCGGCGTGTCCGTATGGGAGTTCACCGACTCCGCCAAGCCCAGGGAGATCGCGTACTTCGAGCGCGGTCCGCTGACGACGGACCGGCTCGGACTGGGCGGGTCCTGGTCGGCGTACTACTACAACGGGCACATCTACTCGAACGACATCGCCAAGGGCCTCGACGTGTTGCGGCTCGACGACTGGCGCACCGACAGCGCCAAGTGGGTGTGGATGGACCGGCTCAACGTGCAGAGCCAGCCCGAGTACCGCTGACGCCTTGGTCCTAAGGGTGTGAGGGAAACGTTCCGCCGGGCGGCCCGCCGCCCGGCGGAACGCCGAGCTCCCAGTCCAGCCCGTAGCGCTGGAACAGCTCGGCCCGCAGCCGGGCCTGCGGCATCGGCGCGCCCGGCAGCAGGATCGCCACGACCGCGCCCATCAGCAGCGCCCGCAGCAGCGGATAGTCCGCGTCCACGTCCGTCGAGCCGTACCGGGCGACGGTGTCCCGCAGCAGCTCGGCCAGCCGCTGCTGCTCCGGACACTGCACGAAGCCCTCGGCCGCGAGGATGCCCGCCATGTGGGTCCGCATCAGCAGCGGCTCGTCCCGGGCCAGCCCGAGGATCGCGTCGATGGCGCGCGCGAGCCGCTCCCGCCCGTCGTCGGTACGGGGCTCCCGCTCCAGCGCCGCGTGCAGCGTGAGGTGCATCAGCCGGTGCACCGCGGACTGCAGCAACTGCCGCTTGCCCGGGAAGTAGTACGAGACCAGGCCGCGGGCGGTGCCCGCCCGGTCGGCGATGTCGCCGAGGGTCGTGGCCTCGTAGCCGCGCTCGGCGACGAGTTCGACGGTGGACCGGAGCAGCCGCTCCCGGGAACGTCTGCGCAATTCTTCATTGACCGATGCGCTGCGCGGGACCATGCTTACTCCTGCGTTGACTGGCTCAGAGCCAATATACTCAGCGCACGGGGTCGCCTGCTCTGGGTGAAACGGGGGATCGCCCAGAGCAGGTACCCCACACCCTTCACCGGCCCACCGCGCCGGACCCGCGCCGACGGCCGGATCCGGCCGTCGCGAGGGCCACCACGACCACGCCCAGCAGCCACCCCGCCAGCACGTCGGACGCCCAGTGCACCCCGAGGTACACCCGGGTGAAGCCGACCCCGAGCACCGAGACCGCGGCCACCGCCCAGCCGGCGGCCGGCGCCCACGCCGGGAGCGGACGGGCGAGAGGCGGGGGGAGCGCGCGGGAGCCCGGTCGGGAGCCCGGCCGGGGGAGCAGCCACAGGAGCATCCCGCACACCACCGTCGCCGTCATGGCGTGCCCCGACGGGTAGGCCGCGTACTGCGCCGAGTCCACCGGATCCGGCCACACCGGACGCTCCCGGCCCACCAGCGCCTTCAGCCCCTGCTGCACCGCCGTGGCCACCACGGCGGCCAGCGCCACCCGAAGGGCCCGCTCCCGGTCGCCGCGCCACCACAGCAGGCCACAGGCGACGGCGGCCAGCGCCCGCATGGTCCAGGGGTCCCACACCCAGTCCGAGAGCACCCGTATGACCTGGGTGACGCCGGGGTGGGTGACGGCGTGGGCGTGCAGGTCCCCGGCGACCCGGCCGTCGAAGGAGAACAGCGGCCGCCACCGCGCCACCACCAGAGCCGACAGGACCGACACGAGCAGCGCGGCGAGGATGCCCGCCCACCGAAGGGGGTTGTTCCGCATGAGTGGATCCTCGCATCGGCCCACGGATCGCCGGGCCGCGGCACGGGCGGACGACGGAGGCGTACCAGGCAGGCGCACCAGGCGGCCGCACTACGCAGGCGCAGTGCGCGGGCGCGCTACGCCAGTGCGCTCAGCCCCGGCACGAACGCCACCAGCAGCGGGATCGCCGGGACCAGCGTGGCCAGCGCCGTCAGGCGCAGCCGGCGGCCCGCCGACAGCCGGGGCGCGGCCGCGAGCAGCCGCCGCACCCGCTGCGGGACGTGGGCCTGCTGGGTGGAGGCCCCGAACACCCCCCGGTCCTCGTTGAGTCCGACCAGCGCCAGCGCGATCGTCAGCCGGCCGAACCGCCGCGAGGCCACGTCGTCGGCGGCCATCTCCACCAGCCGGTGCATCTCCGCCTCGAAGGCCGCGAAGACCGGCACCTGCGGGAAGCCCCGGGACAGCGCCCGCGAACAGTGCAGCAGCCAGTCGTGCCGGGCCGCCGCGTGCCCCTGCTCGTGCGCCATGACGGCGTCCAGCTGGCTGCCCTTCAGCCGGCCCAGCGCCGCCGTGGTGACCACCAGCTGCGGGGCCGCTCCCGGGAGCCACCAGGCGTCCGGCCGCGGGCCCTCCAGGACGACGAGCCGCGCACCCGAGGGGTCCTCCCCGGGCAGCAGTGGAGCCCGCACCAGCAGCTCGCTGCCCTGCGCGCGCCGCCGGGCCCGCGCCCGCAGCACCTCACCGGTCAGCATCGCCCCGGTCCACAGCGCACCGGCGGCCAGCCCGAGCGCGGTGACCGCGGCCCAGGGCCCGCCGGACGCGCCCAGGGCGTACGCGTCGACCACCCCGTGCGGGGCGGCGGCGAACAGCCGGCCCCGGACCGCCTGCCAGGCGGCCGCCGCGCTCAGCAGCATCGACAGTCCGAAGCACAGGAGCACCGCGCCGACCACGCACTGCCACGCCCACAGCGCCACGACGGGTTCTCGCTCGGGCCATCGGGCCCGGGCCAGCAGACGGGGGGCGAGCACCGCGGTCAGGGCGCCGAGCATCAGGAGAGCGGCGGGGACCATCATGTCCGCCAGCCTATGAGCGCGGGACTACCTGCGGGTACGGCCTCGGGGCATTGGTGACGCAGGACACGTCCGCGAGCCCCGTCACATCGTCAGCAACATGGCCAACATGCCGATGCCCATGGCCAGTCGGCAGGCGCGGATCAGCTCGCCCGGTCCGCCCCCGCCCACGGCGGCCTGTTGTCCGGCCGGTCCGGCCGCGGTGACCAGCCGGGTGCCGCCGAGCACCACGTACCCGGAGTAGTAGAGCAGGAGCGCCCCGGTCAGCAGCGGCGGCCCGGCGCCCTGCCCGTGCCCGTGGCCGCCCCCGGAGAGCGCCGTCAGGGTCATGTAGACCATCGTCAGGGAGCCCACCAGGTGGTGCGTGTGGTGCGCCCCGTCCCGCAGCAGCCACAGGGCGTGCAGGGCCGCGCCGCAGAACACGACCGCGAGGACGGGAGCCCGCCACCCGTCGCCGTGCGCGAGGGGCACCGCCATCAGCGCCATGCCGAAGCCCATCACCGCCTCCGCGGCGGCCGCGCCGCCCGACGCGCGCACCCGCCGGAGGCAGTACGCACCGCTCACCGCGCACAACAGGACGAGCAGCCAGGCGGACACGGAAACGGACACGGAGTCGGAAACGGAGGTGGCGGAACCGTGCACGGCGGAACCTCCCGGTTCGTCGGCGTCACGGGGAGAGATGCCCCTCTCACACGGCGCTCACGCGGACCCGGGTTACGCTCTCCCTGCCGCAGCAGGCATGTCATATGCCACCGCATCGAACGGAGCGCCCGATGTCGACCGCCCAGTCCGCCGCCCTCAGTTTCCGCAGCGCCGTGGAGACGGACGTACCCGAACTGGTGGTGCTCGTCGAGTCCGCGTACCGCGGGGACGCCAGCCGGGCCGGCTGGACCACCGAGGCCGACTACCTGGACGGCCAGCGCACGGACCCGGACGGGGTCCGGGGCGTCATCGAAAGCCCCGACAGCGTCCTGCTCGTCGTCGAGCGCGCGGGCGAGCTCGTCGCCTGCTGCCAGCTCGAACACCGCGGGGACCACGCCTACTTCGGCATGTTCGCCGTCCGCCCCGGGCTCCAGGGCGCCGGTCTCGGCAAGGAGATCCTGGCCGAGGCCGAGCGCCGCGCCCGCGAGACGTGGGGTGCGAAGGAGATGCGGATGACGGTGGTGAACGTACGGGAGGAGCTCATCGCCTACTACGTGCGCCGCGGCTACCTGCGCACCGGCGAGCTGAGCCCCTTCCCCTACGGTGACGAGCGCTTCGGCGTCCCGCTCCGCGACGACCTCGCCTTCGAGCTGCTCGTCAAGGCGCTCTGACGCCTCCTCAGGGCGGCTGAGCGTCAGGCGGTGAACCGGCCCGTGCTGCGGATCTCCGGGAGGTCCGTGGCCGCGCCGTTCAGCCCGAGCGCCCGCGCCAGCCGCAGCTGATCCAGGGTGTTGACCGCCCGGGCGGTCACCCGCAGCCCGGCCGCGTGCGCCGACTGCACCGTCTCCAGGGACAGCAGGTGGATGTCCGCTGCGATGGTCGCGGCGCCCACGGCCAGGGCCCGGTCCACGATGCCCCCGGTACCGCCGCCGGGAACCGCGTAGAGCGTGGTCCGTACGCCGGGCACCAGCCGGGCCACCTCGGCGAGCACCGCCTCGTCGGCGGAGGCCACGTCCACCCGGCCGGTCAGGTCGCGCCGCAGGATCAGCTCCGCCAGCACGCCGGCCGTCACCCGGTCCCGTACGGACACCTGGAGCGGCACCCGGACCGCGTCCAGGACCTCCTCCAGGACCGGCACGCGCTCGCCCTGACCGGCGTCGAGCTCGCGCAGCTCGGCCAGGGTCAGATCGGCGACGGCCCCCGAGCCGTCGGTGGTCCGGTCCACGTCGGAGTCGTGCACGGCGACGAGGGCGCCGTCCTTGCTCAGCCGGAGATCCAGGGCGATGACGTCCATGCCGGAACGTTCCGCTCGAACGAACGACCGCAGGGTGTTCTCCGGTTCGACACCCATGACCCCGCGGTGACCGATGGTGAGGAAAGTCAAGGTTCTCTCGCTTCCGTCGACGGCGGCTCCCCGCGCGGTCGCGGTGTCCCTACCGGCCGCGCGCGATGAGGTCGCATGCTAGTGCGCCGAGGGTGCGAAGGGACCGTGCGTGCACCGCCCCGAAAGGGCGTTCAGGCCGCTTCCCGCCAGGGTTGTGCGCCCCCCGGCGGCCGGCGCCGGGCCCGTCGCGTCACCCGGGCGTGGGCGCGTCCCCGTCACCTTGACGACCTGCGGCGTCGGCCTCCGGGCCGGGCTCGGAGCCGGGCCTGGGGCGGCCGGCCGGTTCGGCCTCCGCGAGCCCCGCCAGGTCGTCGAGCAGCGCCTCGGCCAGCTCCAGTTCGGCCAGGTGCTGCCGTTCGCTCCAGCGCAGCGCGAGGGCGGGGAAGGCCCATTCCGGTACGCCGCTCGCCTGCTCCATGGCCTCCCGTACGGCGGCCAGCTCGTCCCGGGTGCGCTCCACGTGCTCGCCGACCATCGCGCGCAGCCGCTCCGGCTCGGCCAGGTGCCCGAGCCAGATCCGCAGCAGCAGCCCGTGCTTGAGCACCGGCGGTCCCGCCTCGGCGGTGTCGGCGGCCCAGCCCGCCAGGGCCTCGCGGCCCGCGTCCGTGATGGCGTACCGCCGCTTGGCCCGCGCCTCCTCGGGTCCCGAGCGCGCGGAGGCCGCGTAGCCCAGTTCCTCCAGACGGCGCAGCTCCGCGTAGATCTGGCTGATGGCGGGCGACCAGTAGAAGAAGCGCAGGGAGGAGTCCGCCCACTTCTTCAGCTCGTAGCCCGTCCGCTCCCCGGGGAAGGAGAGCAGGCCGAGCACGGCCCACGCGGTCGGCGGAAGCTCTTGCTTCTTCGCTTCCTGACTACTAGTCATATTACTAATTGAAGTGAGACCGGGCATGCGACGCAACCCTGGGGGCACAGTGAAATTCTCCGTGATCTTCGAAGCACAGCTTGCCGACCCGACGGTGGAACGGGAGCACCAGGTCATCCGCGACTGCGTCGAGCAGGCGGTGCTCGCCGAACGCATGGGATTCGACCGGATCTGGGCCGTGGAGCACCACTCCTTGAAGTGGTACGCCCATATGAGTGCTCCCGAGATCTTCCTGACCTGGGTCGCGGCCAGAACGAACACCATACGCATCGGGCACGGCGTCGTGTGCATGCCCTTCAACTTCAACCACCCGGTGCGGGTCGCCGAGCGGGCCGCCATGCTCGACCTGCTCTCGGGAGGGCGGCTCGACCTCGGAGCCGGGCGCGGCGGCACCGAGCAGGAGACCTCGCTGTGCGGGGTGGACCGGGACCGCACCACGGCGGAGGTGGAGGAGGCCCTGCGCGTCATCGGGAGGGCCTGGCAGGAGGAGGAGCTGGAGTACCACGGGGAGCTGATCGACATCGACCCGCACCCGATCCTGCCGCGGCCGAAGCAGACCCCGCATCCGCCGCTGTTCCTGGCGTGCAGCCGCGGCGAGACCCTGGTCCAGGCCGCCGAGCTGGGGATCGGGGCACTGGTGATGGGCTTCGCCGGACCGGAGTCCATCGCGCGGATGCGCTCCGTCTACGACGCCGCGATCGCCGGCCGGGACGGCAGCCGGTTCGTGTCCACCGTGGTCAACGACCACTTCTCCGTGCTCTGCCCGACCATCGTGCTCGACGACCGGGAGGAGGCGCGCCGGATCGGCGTCCGCGGCCAGCGGTTCTTCGCCCAGTCCATCGGCCACTGGTACGGCGGCGCGGGCGTCCCGGACGAGGCCGTCGTCGCGGGCGCCGACGAGGCCGAGGAGATGCGCAGGGCCGCCGAGCAGGTGGTGGCCCGGCTGCACCAGCTGGAGATCCCGGTCCGGCCGACCTCGACGGCCACCTTCAACGCCGACCACGCCTACGGCGGCGCCGACGACGCCATCGCGTACGTGGAGCGGCTCAGGGAGGCCGGCGCCGACGAGATCATGTGCCTGATTCAGATGGGCACGGTGGGGCAGGAGGCTTGTCTGGAGACCCTGCGGCAGTGGGGAGAGAAGGTCATTCCGTACTTCCGGGGCGTGTGATGTCGCCCTCGGCGGTGCGCCCGGTCCCGTCGGTCGCCGCCGCTCCGGAGAGCGGCCACCGGGCCGAAAATCGTTGGCGCGACTGGGGCGGAGTGGATAATTCCAGGCCGACGAACGGGAAGACTTCCGGTGAAGCAGGGGGTATCGCAGGATAATTTCCCGAACTCCCTCTTGAATGGAAGAGCCTCGCGCGCATACGCTGCCTTGACGTGAGGTTCTCCTGTGGAGGAAGTGACATGACGGAAACTCTTGTGCCGGGTACCGGCGGGGCCGTGATAACCGCCGAGGCGCGGGTGGTCGACCACCCGGCGTGGCCCGAGCTCAAGGCCGCCGTGGAGGAGATCCGCCCGTGGCAGTCCAAGGACGGGTCCATCGACTTCGAGGCCGAGGGTGCGCCCGCCCGGCACACCGCCGAGGCCGCGGTCGGTCGCGTGATCCGCGCCGTCGAGACGCTCACCCCGCTCCTCCCGCACGCCACCGCGTACCACGAGGTGCTCGTCGCCGACCTGCGCAAGTGGGCCGCGGCCGACTTCCGGGTGCCGGACTTCCTCGACTCGCTGCTGGCCTTCCACCCGGCCGCCGAGCGCGCCGACGGGCTCCAGCACCTCGTCGTCTTCCCGATGTACACGCAGAACGGCAACCCGGACCGCAATCTGGAAGCCGTCGTGCTGAAGATGGTGTGGCCCGAGTGGCTCGCCGAGCTGGAGCGCACCCGGTACGACAACCCGCTCTTCCTCGGCATCACCTTCGAGGACTTCACTGCGGGCTACGACACCCACTCCGCCGTGCTCTTCCCGGAGACCATCGCCGTGCGCGAGGCCCCCGAGCGCTTCACCTGGGGCGGCATCTTCTGTGACCGCGAGGCCGCGCGCTTCCGCAAGGTCACCTCGGCCGCCGTCGACATCCTCGGCATGGAGCTGCCCGCCGACATCGCCGCCATGGTCACCGACCAGGAGCGCTGCGAGAAGGCCTTCGTCCTGTGGGACATGGTCCACGACCGCACCCACAGCCACGGCGACCTGCCGTTCGACCCCTTCATGATCAAGCAGCGCCAGCCGTTCTGGATGTACGGCCTGGAGGAGCTGCGCTGCGACCTCACCGCCTTCAAGGAGGCCGTGAAGCTGGAGTCCGAGGGCAACGAGCACGGCCGTGACGTGCAGTACGCCGTCCTCTTCGACCGGATGTTCCGCTTCCCGGTCTCCGGCGACCGCACCCGCAACTACGACGGCCTCGGCGGCCAGCTGCTCTTCGCGTACCTCCACAAGCACGACGTCGTGCGCTGGACGGACAACAAGCTGAAGATCGACTGGACGCGTGCCCCGCAGGTCACCAACCAGCTGTGCGCCGAGATCGAGGACCTCTACCGGGCCGGCATCGACCGCCCGAAGCTGGTGCACTGGTTCAAGGCATACGAGCTGGTCTCGACGTACCTCGCCCCGCACCCGGGCTCCAAGTGGGCCAAGGGCCCCGACGCCCTCGACATGACGCAGCCGCCGCGCAAGCTCGTGGACGACGTGCTTCCGGACGAGTTTCCCCTGAGCATGTTCTTTGAGGCGCTCGCCAAGAAGCTCAAGGGAGTGATCGCCTCCACCAAGGGCATCACCGCCCTGAACGCGGATCAGGCCGAGCGAGTCGCCGCGTGAGCGCTCGCCCACAGGAGGCTGCACAGATGAACGGCTCCGGGAACGGCAACGGAAAGCTGCACGGAGCGGTGGTGGCGGTGGCCGGGGCCGGCGGGCCCGCCGGCCGCGCCACCCTGCTCCGCCTCGCCGAGGCGGGTGCCGTGGTCGTCGCGTCCGACGCCAACCCGGCGCGGCTCGCGGAGGCCGTGGACGCGGCACGCTACGCCCACGGCGGCGCCACCATCACCGGTGACACCGTGGACCTGCTCGACCTGGGCGCCACCAAGGCCTGGGCAGAGCAGACCGAGAAGGAGTTCGGCCGGATCGACGGGCTGGTCCACCTCGTCGGCGGCTGGCGCGGCAGCAAGACCTTCACCGACGTGGACCTCGCGGACTGGGACTTCCTGGAGAAGCTCCTCATCCGCACCGTCCAGCACACCTCGCTGGCCTTCCACGACGGACTGCTGCGCAGCGACCGCGGCCGCTACGTCCTGGTCAGCCAGTCCGGCGCGCACAAGCCGGTCGCCAACAACGCCGCGTACAACGCGGGCAAGGCGGCGGCCGAGGCCTGGACCCTGGCCATGGCGGACTCCTTCCGCAAGGTGGGGGGTGACGAGGGCCCGGGCGCGGCAGCTGCGATCCTTGTCATCAAGGCACTGGTGCACGACGCGATGCGCGCCGAGCGTCCCAATGCGAAGTTCGCGGGTTTCACCGACGTGGCGGAGCTGGCCGAGGCCATCGCCGGCGTCTGGGAACGGCCCGCCACCGATGTGAACGGACAGCGTCTGTGGCTCACTCCGCAACCGTGAGAACCGATGCCGGCAAGACCGACGCCCGGCGCCACCACGATCCGGCGGTGCGCGGTTTCGCGAGCGACAACTACGCGGGCGTGCACCCCGAGGTGCTCGCCGCCGTCGCCCTGGCGAACGGCGGCCACCAGGTCTCGTACGGCGAAGACGAGTACACCGAACACCTGCAGAAGATCTTCCGCAGCCACTTCGGTCCGTACGCGGAGGCCTTCCCGGTCTTCAACGGCACGGGTGCCAACGTCGTCGCTCTGCAGGCCATGACGGACCGGTGGGGCGCCGTGATCTGCGCCAAGTCCGCCCACATCAACGTGGACGAGGGCGGCGCGCCGGAGCGGATGGCGGGCATCAAGCTGCTCGCCGTCCCCACTCCGGACGGCAAGCTCACCCCCGAGCTGATCGACCAGGAGGCCTGGGGCTTCGACGACGAGCACCGGGCGATGCCGCAGGTCGTCTCCATCACGCAGAACACCGAGCTCGGCACCGTCTACACGCCGGACGAGATCCGTGCCATCTGCGAGCACGCGCACGGCCTGGGCATGAAGGTGCACCTCGACGGTGCCCGGATAGCCAACGCCGCGGCCTCGCTGGACGTGCCGATGCGCACGTTCACGAACACCGTCGGCGTCGACGTGCTGTCGTACGGCGGCACCAAGAACGGCATGATGTTCGGCGAGGCCGTGGTCGTGCTCAACCCGGACGCGGTCCGGCAGATGAAGCACATCCGCAAGATGTCGATGCAGCTCGCGTCCAAGATGCGGTTCGTGTCGGTGCAGCTGGAGGCGCTGCTCGCCAAGGACCTGTGGCTGCGCAACGCCCGGCACGCCAATGCGATGGCGCAGCGGCTGGCCGCCGGCGTGCGCGAGACGGACGGGGTGGAGATCCTCTACCCGGTGCAGGCGAACGCGGTGTTCGCGCGGCTGCCGCACGAGGTGTCGCGGCGCCTGCAGAAGCGTTACCGCTTCTACTTCTGGGACGAGGCCGCCGGTGACGTCCGCTGGATGTGCGGTTTCGACACCCAGGAAGAGGACGTGGACGGCTTCCTGCAGGCCCTGAAGGAAGAGATGGCCCGCTAGAACCATTGAATGCATAGATATTCCCTCGACCGTAAATCTATTGATCTACGGTCGAGGGCTTGTCTATGCTCCGGGGCATGCAGCTGATCCAGCAGAACCCTGATATTCACGCCTATCTGGCGTCGGACGAGGCCATCGATCACTGGCACCCCCTCGTTCAGGAAACCGCCGACGCCCTCTGGTCTGCCACGGGCGACGCATACTCATACGCCAAGGCCGCCTTCGAGTTCGTCCGCGACGAGATCCCCCACTCGGCCGATTCCGGGGACGTGCGGGTCTCCTGGCGGGCCTCCGACGTCCTCGCCACGCGCAACGGCATCTGCTACGCCAAGTCCCACGCCCTCGCGGCCCTGCTGCGCGCCCAGGGCATCCCGGCGGCCCTCTGCTACCAGCGGCTGTCCGACGACGACGGGTCGAACCCGGTCGTCCACGGCCTGGTGGCCGTCCGGCTGCCCGGCGGCGACCGCTGGTCCCGCCTGGACCCGCGCGGCAACAAGCCCGGCGTGGACGCGCAGTTCAGCCTCGACCGCGAGCAACTGGCCTTCCCCGTGCGGCCGGAGCTCGGCGAGATCGATTACCCCGAACTGCATGCCGCCCCGCACCCGGCCGCGCTGGGCGCCCTTCAAGGCTCCGCGGCCCGCCCGGAGTTGTGGACGATGCTGCCGACGGCTCTCTGATGTGACCGGAAGGCCCCGACCCGCGCCGACAACCCCAACTGACCGGGTTTCGCCACCGGGTGGTGACGCATGCTGACCGTATGACTTGGCAGAGACTGGCTTGGATCTGCGGTGCGGTCTGGGTGCTCACCGCTGCGGGCCTCATCGTGTACTTCGTCACGGTCGGGCTCGACCAGGCGGACAAACTGGCGAGCAGCATCGGCCTCCCGGTCACCCTGCTCGGACTGGCGGGCCAGGTGTTCTCCCTGGTCATGGCGCACCGCGCCGCCGCGCCGCCCGCGCCCGGCACCGAATACGTCGGCGGGTCGAAGATCTCGGTCCGCCGGGTACGGGGCTCCTCGCGGGTGACGCTGAGGCGCCTCGGCCGGAACCGGCGGACCGCGCCGGTTCCCCCGCCGGCGCCCGGCTCCCACATCGAGGGGAACCACGTGCAGGTCGACGGCGCGGGCGAGTCAGTGATCGAGGAGCGGTGACCCCTCGGCGCGGCTGGCTCCCCCGGCCGGGGCAGCAGGTCACGGTGCACGGCAACATGACGGTCGTCGAGCGGGTCGGCAGCTCCGTCGTGCAGAACTTCGACCAGCCGCCCCTCTACCACCTGGGGCCCGCCACCCGGGCTCCCCTCGACGTCGACCGCGAGAAGGTGCGCGAGCATCCCAGCCAGCTGCTCAACCCCCGGTACCCGCAGCCGGAGTTCGTGGGCCGGGCCGCGCTGCTCGGGGACCTGCGGGAGTGGCGCGACGCCAAGGCCGCCTCCTCGGCGCTGCTGCTCCACGGGCCGGGCGGTCAGGGAAAGTCGCGCGTGGCCGAGGAGTTCGCGCGGGAGTCCCGGGAAGCGGGCTGGACCGTGTTCCAGGTGCGGCACGGGAGCGACCGCATGACCCGCTCGCACCCCCCGTCCCCCCTGCCGGAGGCCGACGGCGATTCCGACGGGCTCCTGCTGATCGTCGACTACGCCGATCGCTGGCCCGCCCGGGACCTGACCGACTTCATGACCGACTGCGCGGGGCAGGGCGACCCCGCGCTGCGGATGCTGTTCATCGCCCGCGCGGCCACCGGCTGGTGGAGCACGCCGTCCAAGCACCTGTGGGACCTCGGCGCGCAGGTCGAGGAACGCGAACTGCCCGCCCTGACCGAGGAGATCGACCGCGCCACCCTGTTCGCGGCGGCCCGCGACCACTTCGGCGCGGCGCTGGGCGTCACGGCCCCGCCCCGCACACCGCCCGAGCTGAGCGGCGACGGGTTCGCCACCGTACTGGCGGTGCACATGGCGGCGCTGGCCGAGGTGGACGCCGTGCGCCGGGGCCAGGATCCGCCGCGCAGCCCGGCCGAGATCTCCACGTACCTGCTCCTGCGCGAGCAGACGTACTGGGAGCAGCTGCGGGCCGCCGGCCAGGCGTCCATCCCGCCCGCCACGTTCGCCCGGACCGTGTACGCCGCCACGCTCACCGGGGCCCTGCCGTGGCCGCAGGCGCACGAGGTGCTCACGCGCCTCGACGTCAACCCCGGCGATCCGGGCCTGGCCCTCGACGACCACGGCGTCGCCTACCCGGCACGCGAGCAGGACACCGTACTCGAACCGCTGTACCCGGACCGGCTGGGCGAGGACTTCATCGCCCTCATGCTGCCGAACGGCCCGATGCGATCCGTGCTGAGCACGGCATGGACCACGCAGGCTCCGCAGCGGCTGTTCGCCTTCTCCGAAGAGTCCGCCGAGGGCCTGTCCTGGCCCAGGCGCGCGCTGATCACTCTGATCGAGACGGCCCAGCGCTGGGACCACGTCGCCGAAAGGCAGCTCGTACCGCTGCTCACGGCTCAGCCCACGCTGGTGCACCGGGCCGGATCAGCCGCGCTCTCCGCGCTCGTACGGATCCGGTCCGTGCCGCCGGAGCTCCTGGACGCGATCGAGTCGGGCCTGCCGTTCCGGAACCCGGAACTCGATGCCGGCGCCGCGGAGATCGCCCGGTACGTCACCCCGTTCCGTTTACGGCGTGCGGACGGGGACGCGGCAGCGCTGGCGGAGATCCACAGCGATCTCGCCCACCGCCTCTACACCAGCGGTGCGTACGCGGCGGCCGTCACCCGGATCGAGGCGTCCATCGGGCTCCTGGAGGAACTGGCCGGGCAGGGGGACCCCTACCCGGAACGGCTGGCCGCCTGCCTGGACTGGGCCGGAATCATGTACGAGTTCAAGGGTGACCACGCGCGGGCCCTGGAGTGCACCCGGCAATGTGCTGCGCTCTACCAGGAGCTGGCAGCACGCCACAAGGACGAGCCGGAGACGTGCGGCAGGTTCCAGCGCCGGCTGACCTACGTCCTGGCCAATCTCGCGGGCCGGGTGCTCCTCGGCCCCCCGGAGCGCCTCGAAGTGGCGCAGGAGGCGGTCGAGGCCTGCCGGGCACTCGTCCACGGCGACTTGGTCCCGCGCGACGTGGAGCTGGCCGGCGCCCTGCACAACCTGGGCACGGCGCTCCACCGGCTGGGGCGGCACGAGGAGTCGCTGGCACCGCTGAGGGAAGCGACCGCCATCCGCCGGGCGCAGGCCGCCGGGGACTTCGCCTTCTACGCCCAGTACCTGGAACAGCTGCTCGGCGTGCTCACCCACCAGCTCGCGCTCGTGGGCCGACGACGGGAGGCGTTCAGCGCCACGCAGGAACGCATCGGAGTCCTGCGCAGGCTGGCCGAGGCCGATCCCGGGCGCTTCGCCGGGGCGCTGGCGAGGGCGGAGCGGCAGCTGGAGGCTCTGCGCTGACCGGACGCGGCAGCGGCGACGGCCTCCGGGACCCGGCCGGGGTCCCGGAGGCCGTCACCGTACGGGAGGGCGCCCCGGGGTCAGCCCGCTTCGCGGACCTGGGCCGGGGTCGGGGCGGTGCCGCCCAGGTGGGCCGGCAGCCACCAGGAGTCCTCGGGGCCGCCGGGCTTGGCCGGGTAGGCGCGCTGGGCGGCGTCCAGCAGCTCCTGCACGCGCTCGCGCAGCCGGCGCGTGATGGCGCCGGCGTACTGGTCGGCGGGGGCCTCCATCGGCTCGCCCACGCGCATCGTCACCGGGATGTGGCTGCGCTTGAAGTTCTTCGGGCGGCCCTTGGTCCACAGCCGCTGGGTGCCCCAGAGCGCCACCGGGATCAGCGGGACCCCGGCCTCCTGCGCCATCCGGGCCGCGCCCGACTTGAAGCTCTTGAGCGTGAACGACTGGGAGATCGTGGCCTCCGGGAAGACGCCGATGATCTCGCCGGACCGCAGCGAGTCCAGGGCGTGCTGGTACGCGGACTCGCCCTGCTTGCGGTCGACGGGGATGTGCTTCATCGCGCGCATCAGCGGACCGGACACCTTGTGCCGGAACACCGACTCCTTCGCCATGAAGCGCACCAGGCGCTTCTGCGGCCGTGCCGTCAGGCCGGCGAAGATGAAGTCGAGGTATCCGATGTGGTTCGACACCAGGACCGCGCCGCCCTTGCGGGGGATGTTCTCGGTGCCCTTCATGTCGATCCGGATGTCGAGGGCACGGAAGAGTCCGTGCGCGGCGCCGATCACGGGAGGGTAGACGAGCTCAGCCATGGTGGGGAGACCCCGCTTTCTGCCTGGGGAGGTGCTCCCGGCCGGAAGTTACGGAAGCGTAGGTACGCGACCATGGGGATCGTGCCCCATACGAGGGCCGCTGGCCAGCCCAGAGGCCCGTGCCCGGAGAGATTCTCATCACGCCGGGAATGTCGCAGGTCTCCAGGGTGCTCCGATCCACGTACGCGCGTACGAGCATGACGTACGCGGACGAAGACGTCGACGGGAGCGCGGGTGCTCGGGCAGGAAGACGGCCGGGACGGTCGGGACGGCCGGCCGGTGGAACCGCCGGGGGACCGGCTGGGGGTCGCGGAGCTGGGCGCGGAGCCGGGGGAGCGGGCCACCCTGGTGCAGTTCTCCAGCGCCTTCTGCCAGCCCTGCCGGGCCACGCGGCGGATCCTCGCCGAGGTCGCGGCGATGGTCGAGGGGGTCGCTCACATCGAGATCGACGCCGAGGAGCGGTTGGACCTGGTGCGGACCCTCGGCATCGAGAAGACCCCGACCGTGCTCGTCCTCGACGCGGCGGGCCGGATCGTCCGACGGGCGGCCGGGATGCCGCGCAAGGTGGACGTGATCGCCGCACTGGGGGCCGCGGTATGACGGGCGGCGCGCGGCCCGGCCCGGTGGCCGGACCCGGTGCGGCGGCACCCGGCGCGCCGGTGCGCGCGCCCGCACGCAGCGTGACGCGCCTGACATCTGCCCGATCTCGCTTGACTGTGTCCACGGGAGATCGCCACGCTGGCGGCATGCGGTATGAACTCCTGCTCTACGGACGGGTCCATGTGGACCTCGTCCGCCACGCGAGCGCGCGCTGTCGGAATAGCTGAACGCCCCAGGCCCCCGATCTCCGACAGCGCCCGCGTCCCGCGGCAGAAGGCAGAACCCTGATGACTGCTCCGACGGTCCCGACGGTCCAGACCGCTCCGTCCCCCCGCACTGCCCGCTCTCCCCGTTCGGCAGGTTCCCCCGGTTCCGCCGGTTCCGCCGGTTCCCCGGCTTCCCCGGGCTCCGGTGACGGCCGTCCCGGCTCGCCCGACCTCCTGCGCTCGGTCTTCCGGCAGCACGCCGCCGGAGTCGCCGTGATCACCGCCCAGGACGGCGCGCGGCCGGTGGGCTTCACCGCGACCTCGCTCAACTCGGTCTCCGCCGACCCGCCGCTGCTGTCCTTCACGATCGGCACGGGGGCCTCCAGCTGGCCCGGGGTGCGCGACAGCGAGTACCTCGGCGTCCACATACTCGGCGAGCACCAACGGGCGCTGGCCGGGCTGTTCGCCCGGAGCGGAGCCGACCGTTTCGGCGGGGCCACCGGCTGGAACCCGGGGCCGCACGGGGTCCCGGTGCTCGACGGCGTACTGGCCTGGCTGGTCTGCCGGGTGGTGGCACGGGTGCCCGCCGGCGAACATCGTGTGATCATCGCTGAGGCGGTCGCGGGGGATCCCGCGGGCGAAGGCCGCCCGCTGCTGTACCACCAGGGGCGCTTCAACGCGTTGCGCGACTGAATCGTCCCTGCTTGGGAGGGGTCGGGCGGCGTTGGGCAGATCACAGTTCACCAGCCTTGCGACTTGGCGGCACCCACTGTGTACTGACGAGTAACATTCCCTTCGGAGCGCGGGCCGCCCCGACCGGGATCCGCCCGACAAGGCGCCTATGCTGCCTGCATAAGGCGGTACCAGAAAAGACGATGCGGTAGGAGAGCCGGCGTGAGCCTGAGGATCGTTGTCTGTGTGAAGTACGTGCCCGACGCCACTGGCGACCGGCAGTTCACCGAGGACTTGACCGTCAACCGTGACGACGTCGACGGCCTGCTGTCGGAGCTCGACGAGTACGCCGTCGAGCAGGCGCTGCAGATCGCCGACGAGGCCGACGATGCCGAGATCACCGTCCTGACGGTGGGCCCCGAGGACGCCAAGGACGCGCTGCGCAAGGCGCTGTCGATGGGCGCCGACAAGGCCATCCACGTCGAGGACGACGACCTGCACGGCTCCGACGTCATGGGCACCTCGCTGGTGCTCGCCAAGGCCATCGAGAAGGCCGGCTACGACCTGGTCATCACGGGCATGGCGTCGACCGACGGCACCATGGGCGTGCTCCCGGCGATCCTGGCCGAGCGCCTGGGCGTCCCGCAGGTCACCCTGCTCTCCGAGGTCAAGGTCGAGGACGGCACCGTGACCGGCCGCCGTGACGGCGACACCGCGAGCGAGCAGCTGGAGGCCTCCCTCCCCGCGCTCGTCTCGGTGACGGACCAGTCGGGCGAGGCCCGCTACCCGTCCTTCAAGGGCATCATGGCCGCCAAGAAGAAGCCGGTGGAGTCCTGGGACCTCTCCGACCTGGACCTGGAGTCCGACGAGGTCGGCCTCGAGGGCTCCTGGACCGCGGTCGACTCCGCGGCGCAGCGCCCGGCGCGCACCGCCGGCACGATCGTCAAGGACGAGGGCGAGGGCGGCAAGCAGCTGGCCGAGTTCCTGGCCGGCCAGAAGTTCATCTAAGAGCTTCGGCCAACCCCTCCATAGCCCCCAGACACTTCGCAATCGCAGGAGAGCAGTCCCATGGCTGAAGTTCTCGTCTACGTCGACCACGTGGACGGCGCCGTCCGCAAGCCCACCCTCGAGCTGCTGACGCTGGCCCGCCGCATCGGCGAGCCCGTCGCCGTCGCCCTGGGCGCCGGTGCCGACGCCACCGCCGCGGTGCTCGCCGAGCACGGCGCGGTCAAGGTCCTCACCGCCGACGCCCCCGAGTTCACCGAGTACCTCGTCGTACCGAAGGTGGACGCGCTCCAGGCCGCGTACGACGCCGTTTCCCCGGCCGCCGTGCTCGTCCCGTCCTCCGCCGAGGGCAAGGAGATCGCCGCGCGCCTGGCCGTCCGCATCGGCTCCGGCATCATCACCGACGCCATCGACCTGGAGGCGGGTGACGAGGGCCCGGTCGCGACGCAGTCCGCCTTCGCCGCGTCGTTCACCACCAAGTCCCGCGTCTCCAAGGGCACCCCGGTCATCACCGTGAAGCCGAACTCGGCCCCGGTCGAGGCCGCCCCGGCCGCCGGCGCCGTCGAGGCGCTCGCCGTCACCTTCGGCGCCCTGGCCACCGGTACCAAGGTCACCGCCCGCACGGCGCGCGAGTCGACCGGCCGTCCCGAGCTGACCGAGGCCGCGATCGTCGTCTCCGGCGGCCGTGGCGTCAACGGCGCCGAGAACTTCCACATCATCGAGGAGCTCGCGGACTCCCTCGGCGCGGCCGTCGGTGCCTCGCGCGCCGCCGTCGACGCCGGCTGGTACCCGCACTCCAACCAGGTCGGCCAGACCGGCAAGTCGGTCTCCCCGCAGCTGTACATCGCCTCCGGCATCTCGGGCGCGATCCAGCACCGGGCCGGCATGCAGACCTCGAAGACCATCGTCGCCATCAACAAGGACGCCGAGGCCCCGATCTTCGACCTCGTCGACTACGGCGTGGTCGGCGACCTCTTCGCGGTCGTCCCGCAGCTGACCGGCGAGATCCAGGCGCGCAAGGGCTGACCTGCGCTTCTCTTCGTAGCTTCGCTTCTTCGGGGCCGTGTGGTGTTTCTCACCGCACGGCCCCGAGTCGTTCGTCCCACGCGTCGGAGGGACCATTGACGGAGCGGAACCGCGTGACTAAATTCTGCTATGCGGATCTAAGCTTCCGTGAAGCGGAAAAGAGGAGAGTGCACGATGGGTCAGCAGGAGAAGGTGGCGACGAGCCTCGCAGGCGCGGTCAGCGAGGGCATCAGCGCCTCCCTCGCGCCGGTGGACGCGGAACTCGCGCGCCACTACCCGGGCGACCCCGGCACCCGTCAGCCCATCCACACGGTCTACGTCCCCGGTGACGTCTTCGCCGCGGACACCATCCGCTCCTGGGGCGACCAGGCCCTCGCCGCGCTCGACGAGCACGCCCCGGACGCCGCCACCTTCGCCAAGGTACTCGGCATCTCCGACGAGCTGGCCGTACCGGTTTACGACCGCGTCCGCGCCAAGCTGGCCAGCGAGCCCATCGAGGACCTCCGCGTCGACTTCGAGGACGGCTTCGGCGTCCGCTCCGACGAGGAGGAGGACCAGGCCGCGGCCCGCGCCGCCCGCCTGATCTCCGAGGCGTACTCCAACGGCACCAACGCCCCGTACATGGGCATCCGCATGAAGTGCATGGAGTCCAACGTCCGCGACCGCGGCATCCGCACCACCGACGTCTTCCTGTCCGGCCTGCTCGCCCACGGCGGACTCCCGGACAACCTCGTCCTGACCCTCCCCAAGGTCACGTACGCCGAGCAGGTCACCGCCTTCGTCAAGCTGCTGGAGGCCTTCGAGACGGCCCGCGGCCTGCGCCCGGGCCGGATCGGCTTCGAGATCCAGATCGAGACCAGCCAGTCCATCCTGGCCTCCGACGGCACCGCCACCGTCGCCCGCATGATCGAGGCCTCCCAGGGCCGCGCCACCGGCCTGCACTACGGCACCTTCGACTACAGCGCCTGCGTCGGCGTCTCCGCCGCGTACCAGTCGAGCGACCACCCCGCCGCCGACCACGCGAAGGCGATCATGCAGGTCGCGGCCGCCGGCACCGGGGTGCGCGTCTCCGACGGCTCCACGAACGTGCTGCCCATCGGCACCACCGAGCACGTCCACGAGGCCTGGAAGCTGCACTACGGCCTGACCCGGCGCGCCCTGGCCCGCGCCTACTACCAGGGCTGGGACATGCACCCGGCGCACCTGCCGACCCGCTACGCGGCCGTCTTCACCTTCTACCGCGAGGGCCTGGAGACCGCCGCCGCGCGCCTGAAGGCGTACGTCGCCAAGATCGAGGGCGACGTGATGGACGAGCCCGCCACGGCGAAGGCCCTGGCCGGCTACCTGGTCCGCGGCCTGGACTGCGGCGCGGTCGGCGCCGAGGAGGTCACCGCCCTCACCGGCCTGACCCGCGCGGAACTGGACGCCTTCGCCATCCCCCGCCGCTCGGCCACCCTGACGGCCACCGCCTGACCCCGACACAGGTGCGGGGCCCGGCCGGAGCGTCTTCGGCCGGGCCCCGCACCGCGTTTCACCGCGTTTCGGTCAGCCAGAGCCGCAGGGCGCCGTCGTCGCACGAGGCGGCCAGCAGACTCCCGTCGGGGGAGAAGGCCACCGAGGTGGCGCCGATCCGGCCGCCGTCCATCAGGCGTGCGAGGACCAGACCGTTGTAGCCCCACAGCCGCAGGGCGCCGATGTCGTCCACGGTGGCGTACAGCCGGCCGTTCGGCGAGCACGCCAGTCCCGTGATGCCCGTCCGGTGGCCCGACAGCAGCGCCCTCAGCGGCTTGCCGGTCCGCGGGTCCCACGCCGAGATGCCCGCCCCGTCCGCGTCGATGACGGTGATGCGTGTGCCGTCCGCCGTGAACGCGGCCCCGGGCCGTACCGCGCCCGGCCGGTCGGGGAACGGCGGGCAGGCGAGGCCACCGCCCTCGGCGTCCCACACGAGCACCCGCTCCCCGACGACGGCGAGCAGCCCGCCGTCCGGTGAGAACCGCACCTCGGTGTCGTGGGCCGGCCGGCCGGGATCGAAGGGACCGCCCAACTGTGCGAAGGTCGCACGGTCGTGCACGGTGACCGTGCCGTGGGTGTTGGTGAGTGCGACGAGCCGTCCGTCCGGTGAGTACGCCATGTGCCCGACCATCGACAGCCGGGACCGGTCCGCCGGCCCGGTCGGCGGCGCAAGCCCGTGCGAGGTCCAGATGCCCGGCAGGGCGCCGTCCGGGCCGAACTCCACCCCCCAGGCCGGCATCCCGAGGGGAACCGCGAGGTCGGCGACCTGCTGCCAGGCGGCCGGGTCCCACACGAGCAGCCGGTCCGCGTCGCTCACCGCGAGGATCAGCGAGCCGTCCGGCGAGAACCGCACCCCGTCCAGGGCAGGGCCGTTGCCCGCCGACGGCAGGAACATCGGGAGCGGCACGGCGCAGCGCTCGCGCAGGACGGCCGTCAGAGCCGCCGCCCCGCTGGACGCCGGGGCGGGCGCGGGCTCCGGGACCGGTCCCGCGCGGTGCAGCAGGACGGCCCGGTCGTCGCCCGCGGTGGCCAGCACCTTTCCGTCCGGGGAGAAGGCCACGGCGTTGACCGCGAGGCTGTGGCCGCCCACGGGCCGCCCGACGGGCGCACCCGTCGCGGTGTCCCACAGCCGGACGGTCCGGTCGCCCCCGGCGGTGGCGAGCAGCCGCCCGTCGGGGGAGAAGGCCACCGCGGTCACGGCGTCGTCGTGCCCGGCCAGTTCGGGCCCGTGCTGCCGGCCGGTGGCGGTGTTCCACAGCCGCGCCGTGGCGTCGTGGCTGCCGGTGGCCAGCAGCAGGCCGTCCGGCGCGTACGCCAGTGCCTCCACGTTGTCGCAGTGCCCGGCCATCGCCGGGCCGAAGAGCAGGCCGGTGGCGGTGTCCCACTGCTGTACGGAGGCGAACCCGTCGGTGGCGGCCAGCAGCCGGCCGTCCGGCGAGAGGGTGAGGACCTCCGAGATGCCTCCCCAGTCCGTCAGGCACGGTCCCACCGGGCGGTCGGCGTCCAGATCCCGCACGTGCACCTGGTCACCCTCGCCGCTGACGCCGAACAGCCGTCCGTCGGCCAGGAACCGCAGCCGGCCGAGGTCCCGGCCGGGCCGGGACCGGGGGCTGGGCAGCGAGTTCCCGGACACCGGGTCCCACAGCTTCACGACGCCGTCGTCGCGGAGCACGAGGATCCGGTCGCCGGCGGGGGAGAAGGCGACGTGGAGGGCGGGGGCGGAGGGCTGCTCCCAAGGGTCGCCGCCCCGTACGGCCTCCGCTCGGCCGTCCGAGACGCTCCACAACCGGACCGTGCCGTCGTTGCCCGCGGAGGCGAGGGTTCGGCCGTCGGGCGAGAAGGCCAGGTGCCACACCAGCCGGGTGTGCCCGACGAGCCGGTACGCGATCCGGAACTCCCCCGGGGCAGCCTCGCCCGGCGGTTCGGCCGCACCCGGTACGGGGACCAGGGCCGGGGAGGGATCCGGCGGGGCCGGAGCGGGAGCGCGGCGCCCGTACCCCGGGTCGAGGGCGGCGAGGTCGCGCCAGCGCCGGCGCCAGACCTCCAACTCGGGTGCGTTGTGCGGGGGTACGGGCTGCTCCCGGCCGAAGGCATCGTAGGCGTGGAGGATCCGGACCAAACCCATGAGCCGGTCCAGCCGCGGCAGCCGCTTGCCGCGGAACGCGTCGCTCTGGGTGGCCACCGGAAGGCGGATCCCCGTCTGCGACCTCGCCGCGCGGGCGGCGAGGTCGCGGTACGAGCGTTTGCCGCGGTCGATCCGCAGCCGGCACAAGTCCGCCGCGAACGCCGCGAGTTCATCCTCGAATACGGGTGCGTCTTCCATCAGGGGCCAGGTTAGGGCGGCACGGCACGGCTCCGCCGGACAATCCCGAACAGCGCGGAACGATCGCGGCGACGGCCGGTGTACGGCGTTGTCCGGCAGCGGTACGGGTTCGTTCGGCCCGTGCCGCGCGCCGGTCCGCGGCGCGCTGCAATGGGGGTATGACCACACCCCGGCACCCTGAATCCCGGCGCCCCGAACCGCCCTCCGCCGAGCCTCCCCTCCTCACCCTGCACACCGCCGTCGTGCTGCTCGGCGCCTTGCTCGTCGGCCTGGTCGCCGGCGGGCTGAGCCACCTCGGCGGGGTAGCGCCCGCACTGGCCGTGCTCGGGGGGCTCGGGGCCGCCGGTGCGGCCGTTCCCGTACTGCGGACCCTCATCCGCTGAACGGCGGGATTTCGCCCGAGCCGCGGGGGATCAGATGGGTCGGGAGTTCGGTGCGGGTCGTGGGGAGGGAGGCTCCCGACAGGCGCTGGAAGAGGCGGTCCGTGGCCACGCGGCCCAGGGTGGCCGGGTCCTGGGCCACCACCGTGATGCCGGGGCGGAGCAGGTCGGCCAGTTCGAAGTCGTCGAAGCCGACCAGGGCCACCGGGCGTTCCCGGGCCGCGAGGACGCGTACCACCGTGACCGTCACGCGGTTGTTGCCCGCGAAGACGGCCGTCACCGGATCCCGGCCCGTGAGCATCGCCCTCGTCGCCGTCGCCACCCGGTCGGGGGCCGTGGAGCCGAGGGAGACCCAGGAATCGGCCACCGGCAGGCCCGCGCCGGCCATGGCGGCGCGATAGCCGCGCAGGCGTTCCGTCGCCGTGTGGATGCGGGGGTGGTCGCCGATGAAGCCGATCCGGCGGTGGCCGCCCGCGATCAGGTGGGCGACGCCGTCACGGGCGCCGCCGAAGCTGTCCGAGAGGACGGCGTCCGCGTCGATCCGGCCCGCCGGGCGGTCCACGAACACCGTGGCCACACCGGCCCGCATCTCCGGCTCCAGGTAGCGGTGGTCGTCGCCGGCCGGGATCACGATCAGACCGTCCACCCGGCGCGCGCACAGGGCGAGCGCCAACTCCCGCTCCCGGTCCGGGTCCTCGGCGCTGGAGCCGTTGATGAGCAGCGCACCGTGCGCGCGGGCCACCTCCTCCACGGCCCGGTTCAGCGGACCGTAGAAGGGGTCGGCGAGGTCCTCCAGGATCAGGCCCACGGTGGCGGTACGCCCCTTGCGCAGGACGCGCGCGCTGTCGTTGCGGCGGAACCCCAGGGCGTCGATGGCCTCTTGGACCCGTTTCTCCGTCTCGGGGGTGACGCCCGGCTCGCCGTTGACCACCCGTGACACCGTCTTCAGGCCGACGCCCGCCTGGGCCGCCACGTCCTTCATCGTCGGCCGGTTGCCGTAGCGGGGATCGAACGGGCGGCGGTTGTGGGGCACGGTCGTGAATCCTCCGGAGTCTCGGGCAGGGCTGTGACCTTGAGGATAAGCACTCGGCCGATAGTGAGGTTTCCGTGGCAGGGTGGTGCGGGCAAGCCACTGGGGGCTCCGGACGAGCCATGGGGAGAGGGGTAGACGTGATTGTCTGGATCAACGGCACATTCAGCGCGGGAAAGACCAGCACGGCCCGCGAACTGGCCGGAATCCTGCCGGACAGCACCCTGTTCGACCCGGAGTTCATCGGCGACGCGCTGCGCGTGCTGCTGCCGGCCAAGCGGCTGGCGGAGGTCACCGACTACCAGGACCTGCCGAGCTGGCGGCGGCTGGTGGTGGACACGGCGGCGGCGATGCTCGCGGAGCTGGGCGGGGTGCTCGTCGTACCGATGACGCTGCTGCGCCAGGAGTACCGGGACGAGATCTTCGGCGGGCTGGCGGCGCGCCGGATACCGGTGAGACACGTGCTGCTCGCCCCTGCGGAAACGATCCTTCGCGAGCGGATCGCGACCCGGGAGGAACCGGGGGACCCCGACCAGGTCGACCTCCGCGTCCGCCAGTGGGCCTACGACCACATCCCCGTCTACCAGCAGGCCCTCGGCTGGCTCACCGGCGACGCGCACGTCATCGACAACAGCAGCCTGACCCCGCACGAGACGGCGCGGCGGATCGCCGAGGCCGTCCGCTCGGAGACCGCGCCGGTCTGCGACATCGTGCAGACCCCGGAGCCCACGCGGGAGACCGTGGCGGCCGGGGTGCTGCTCTTCGACGAGCAGGACCGGGTGCTGCTGGTGGATCCGACGTACAAGGCCGGCTGGGAGTTCCCGGGCGGCGTCGTCGAAGCGGGCGAGGCCCCCGCCTGCGCGGGCGTACGGGAGGTCGCGGAGGAGCTGGGCCTCGTACTGGACCGCGCGCCCGGCCTGCTTGTGGTCGACTGGGAGCCCCCGCAGCCGCCCGGGTACGGGGGACTGCGCCTGCTCTTCGACGGCGGCCGCCTCTCGCCGGAGGCGACGGCCCGGCTCCGGCTGCCGGGCCCCGAACTGCGGGCCTGGCGCTTCGTCACGGAGGCCGAAGCCGCCGACCTCCTCCCGCAGCACCGCCACGAACGCCTGCGCGGGGCTCTGCGCGCCCGGGAACGAGGCCGCCCCCTCTACCTGGAGGCGGGCACCCCGGTCGGCTGAGCCCTGAGCCCGGCGCCCTGAGCCCTGAGCCCTGAGCCCGAGGGCGGGAGAGCGAGCCGTCAGGCGGGAGTTCCGGCGGCCGCCTTGACCAGCGCGGTCGCCGTGTCCACCGTCAGCGGATCGCCGTGGCCGAAGCAGGCGATCGACGAGGAGAGCCCGGCCAGACGGTGGAAGGAGTCGATCGCCCGTCCCCGGTCCACGTTGAAGACGCCCAGCATCAGCGGGCCCACGGCGGCGATGCAGTCGCCGGTGAAGAGCACACCGTGGTCCGGGAGGTGGATCCCGATGCTGCCGTCCGTGTGCCCCGGGGCGTGCACGACGTACGCCCCGTCCCCGAAGCCCAGCGCGTCCCCGTCCTCCAGCTCGCGGTCGACCCGGGTGGGCGGGGCCTCGGGCACGGTCAGCCCGTGCGCGTACAGCGGGATCTCCCAGTCCGACAGCACCGGTTCGGGAACGGGCAGCTCGCCCCGGATCACCGGCGCGTCCAGCCGGTGCGCGAGCACCCGCGCGCCCCAGCGGGCGGCGAGCTCACCGGCCGCGCCGACGTGGTCGCGGTGGCAGTGGGTGAGGACGATCCGCTGCAGCCGCTCCGGGAGCAGCCCGAGGGAACGTATCGCCCCCTCGATCTCGGCGGCGGATTCCACGTTGCCCGCGTCGATCAGGGTGAGCGCTTCGCCGTCCTGCCAGAGGTACGCCTGGCCGATGGGGAAGCGGAGCATGTGAAGCCGGTCCGGAATTACCTCGACAAGATCCATGAGCCGACCGTACGCACGGCCGCCCGGCTCCGACCCGCGAATTCACCGGGAGCGAAGTACGCCCAGGGCGCACTCGGCCCTGGGCGTACCCGTACCCGCACGCGCACGGAGGTCAGACGCGCTTGGACTCCGCGTAGTTGACGAGGAACAGGGCCTCCGCCACCGACAGGCGCTCCAGCTCCTCCGGCGACACGCTCTCGTTGACCGCGTGGATCTGCGCCTCCGGCTCGCTCAGCCCGATCAGCAGCATCTCAGCCTCCGGGTACAGCGACGTCAGCGTGTTGCACAGCGGGATCGACCCGCCCATGCCGCTGATCTGCATCTCCTGGCCGGGGTACGCGGCCTCCAGCGCCGAGCGCATCGACGCGTACGCCGGGCTGTCGGTGTCCGCCTGGAACGGCTGGCCCTGGCCGACGACCTCGAGTTCGAGGCGCGCCTTCCACGGCGTGTGCGCCTCCAGGTGGGCCTGCAGCAGCTTGATGGCCTCCGCGGTGTCCACGCCCGGCGGCACGCGCAGGCTGATCAGCGCGCCGGCGCTCGCGTGCACCGAAGGCGTCGCGCCGACCACGGGCGGGCAGTCGATGCCGAGCACCGTCACGGCCGGGCGGGCCCACAGCCGGTCCGCGACCGAGCCCTCACCGATCAGCTCGACCCCGTCGAGGACCCTCGCGTCGGCGCGGAAGTCCGCCTCCGGGTACTGGAGCCCCTCCCACACCGCGTCCGAGGCGAGCCCGTCCACGGTCGTCGAACCGTCCGCCGCGCGCAGCGAGTCGAGTACGCGGATCAGTGCGGCCAGCGCGTCCGGGGCGGCGCCGCCGAACATCCCGGAGTGCAGGTTGCCGCCCAGCGTGTCGATCTTCACCTTGAGCAGGCACATGCCGCGCAGCGTGGCCGTCACCGTCGGCAGGCCGAGACGGAAGTTGCCCGCGTCGCCGATGACGATGGTGTCGGCGGTCAGCAGCTCCGGGTGCGCCTCGGCGTACTGCTGCAGGCCGCCGGTTCCCTGCTCCTCGGAGCCCTCGACGATCACCTTCACGGCCACCGGAACACCGCCGTTGGCCTTCAGCGCGCGCAGCGCCAGCAGGTGCATGATGAACCCGCCCTTGCAGTCGGCCGCACCGCGCCCGTACCAGCGGCCGTCGCGCTCGGTCAGCTCGAAGGCGGGGGAGATCCAGGCCGCGTCGTCCAGCGGCGGCTGGACGTCGTAGTGCGCGTACAGCAGTACGGTCGGCGCGCCCTCGGGGCCGGGCAGGTAGCCGTAGACGGACTGGGTGCCGTCGGGGGTGTCGAGCAGCGCCACGTCCTGGAAGCCTTCGACGCGCAGGGCGTCGGCCACCCAGTTCGCGGCGGCCTCGCTCTCGCTCTTGGGGAACTGTGCCCAGTCCGCGACCGACTGGAAGGCCACCAGCTCCGTCAGCTCCTGCTTGGCGCGGGGCATCAGCGAGGCGATGGTCTCGGCGATCGGATTCTGGGACATGGGCACGCTCCTTTTGGGTGCGACGTTGTTCTCCGTGTACGCCGCCCGCATCCGCGGGGTGTGCGTATGTCGGGTACGGCGAAAAAGACAGTTCCGATCCTCGCACAGCGGGGCGGGGCGTCGTCTCGCCGTAGGATTTCCTTGGCATCGGAGCAACCGGGTGATCAGGAGCAGCAACACATCGTGAGCAGCGACGACGACGTACGCGACGCAGGTGCAGACGCGGGTGCAGAAGCGGGTGCAGGCGCAGACGCAGGCGCGGGCACGGGGCAGGACGCGCAGGGGGCGGGCGACGAGGTGACCGGGGAGACCGGCGAGGTGTGGGACGTGGTCGTGGTCGGGGCCGGACCGGCCGGGTCCTCGGCGGCGCACGCGGCGGCGACGGCCGGGCGGCGCGTCCTGCTGCTGGAGAAGGCCGAACTGCCCCGCTACAAGACCTGCGGTGGCGGCATCATCGGCCCCTCGCGCGACGCCCTGCCCCCGGGCTTCGTGCTGCCCCTCAAGGACCGCATCCACGCGGTCACCTTTTCGATGGACGGGAAGCTGACCCGCACCCGGCGCTCGAAGCAGATGCTGTTCGGGCTCATCAACCGGCCCGAGTTCGACGCCGGCCTCGTCGCCGCCGCCGAGAAGGCCGGCGCCACCGTCCGTACGGGCACTGCCGTGGCCCGCGTCGAACAGCACGGGAGCGCCGTGCCCGACCGGCGCACCGTCGCCGTCGTGCTCGCCGACGGGGAGACCGTCCTGGCGCGCGCGGTGGTCGGCGCGGACGGCAGCGCGAGCCGGATCGGCGCGCACGTCGGCGTCGAGATGGACCAGGTGGACCTCGGCCTGGAGGCGGAGATCCCCGTGCCCGAGACGGTCGCGGAGGACTGGAAGGGGCGGGTGCTGATCGACTGGGGCCCGCTGCCCGGCAGTTACGGCTGGGTCTTCCCCAAGGGCGACACCCTCACCGTCGGGGTCATCTCGGCCAAGGGCGAGGGCGCCGCGACCAAGCGCTACCTGGACGACTTCATCGCCCGGCTCGGGCTCGCCGGCTTCGAACCGGCCGTCTCCTCCGGGCACCTGACGCGCTGCCGCAAGCCCGATTCGCCGCTCTCGCGCGGCCGGGTCCTGGTCGCGGGCGACGCGGCCGGGCTGCTGGAGCCGTGGACCCGGGAGGGCATCTCCTTCGCGCTGCGCTCGGGTCGGCTGGCGGGGGAGTGGGCGGTGAAGATCTCCGAGGCGCAGGACGCGGTGGACGCGCGCCGGCAGGCCCTCAACTACGCCTTCGCGGTGAAGGCCGGGCTTGGTGTGGAGATGGGCGTCGGAAAGCGGATGCTGACCGTCTTCGAGGCCCGGCCGCGGATGCTGCACGCGGCGATCACCGGCTTCCGTCCGGCGTGGCGGGCCTTCGCCCGCATCACCCGCGGTTCCACGACCCTGGCCGACATGGTGCGGACGTACCCGCTGGCCCGCAAGGCGCTGCACATGCTGGACGCCAGGCAGGCGGCGGCCGCCGCGAACGGCGGCCGGGGCCCGGACAAGGGCCAGGCCTAGGGCCGGGGCGTGGGTGCGGGCGGTGCTCAGGGAAATACGGGCCCGCCCGGCCCGGCCTGGTGGTGCGGCGTGAACCTGAACGAGACCGAACGGCCGGAGCCGCTCTGGCTGTGGCGGCACCGCCTGCGGGAACGGCTGGTCGAGCGGCTGCGCCGGCCGTTCGGCTGAGCGGTCGCGGCGGCCGGTGGCGGCTGCAGCGGTCTCGGTGGCCGAGTGCGCGGGGTCAGTGCGACACCGTGATCCGGAAGACCGGGTGGTCGGCGGCGGCCGCCTGGAGTTCCGCGTCGGAGGACTTCGCGGAGATGCCCTGGAAGAACCGGTCGACCTCCCAGCCCCACTTCTCCAGGTAGGTGCGCAGGACGGCGGCCTGCTGGACCGGGTCGGTCAGCTCGGTGGCGGTGAACGTCCGCACCTTGCGCCCCACGCGCAGCTCGCCGCCGCCCGCCACCCGCATGTTGCGGACCCACTGGGAGTGGCCGCGGGCCGAGACCAGGTACTGGGCGCCCTCGTACGTGTGCGGGTTGACCGGGATCCGCTGCATCTTGCCGGACGTGCGCCCGCGCACCGACATCTCGGCGCTGCCGGCCAGGCTGATGCCGAAGCGGGCCAGCTTGCCGAAGAAGGAGTTGAAGCGGGTGGCGAGCGGGCCGGCCTGGACGTAGTACGGGGTGGGCGCGTTCATGGTGACCTCCGGGGTCGGCTTCCGCTGGTGAGAGAGCACTGCTCTCCCTTGAGACCAGTGTGCACGGATCGGTGCACCAAAGCAAGAGCACTGCTCTCGAAGTAGAGCGGTGTCCCGTTTTCTGGGCAGTGCTCCAGATGCGTGGCACACTGACCCGCATGAACACCGTGCGAGGGGCCAGGGAACGGGCCCGCATCGAGGTCACCGCCGCCATCAAGGACGAGGCCCGCCGCATGCTCGCGGCCGAGGGCGCCGCCAAACTCTCCCTGCGCGCCGTAGCCCGCGAACTGGGCATGGTCTCCTCCGCCCTCTACCGCTACTTCCCCAGCCGCGACGAGCTGCTCACCGCGCTGATCATCGACGCGTACGACAGCGTCGGCGCCGCCGCCGAGCAGGCCGACGCCCGTGCCCTCGCCGCCGGATCACCGCCCCGCGCCCGCTGGACCGTCGTCTGCGAGGCCGTCCGCGCCTGGGCGCTGGAGCACCCGCACGAGTACGCCCTCATCTACGGTTCCCCGGTGCCCGGCTACAGCGCCCCCATGGACACCGTCGGCCCCGCCTCCCGGGTCGGCAACGCCTTCATCGGCATCCTCCGCACCGCCCACGAGGGGCGCGGCCTCGCCCTCCCGCCGCTGCCGCCCGCCCTGCGCCCCGAGGCGGACCGGATGACCGCCGACTTCGCCGAGGGCCTGCCCCCGCAGGTCACGGCGGCCCTGGTCGCCGCCTGGGCCCAGCTGGTCGGCCTCGTTTCCTTCGAGCTGTTCGGTCAGTTCAACCGTGTCGTCGAGGACCGCGCCGCCTTCTTCGCGCACGCCGCCGACCAACTGGCGCACGGGGTCGGCCTGCCCGCCGTGTGACGGGAGGGGGAGGAGGGGAGGAAGGGGGGAGGGGGACCGGGGACACGGCCGCTTCCGGAGATTCACATGATGAGGCGATGACTCGCTCTTCTGTTCCTCACACCAATGCGGGCGGTTCAGCCTTGAACGATGGGCCGCCCGTCTAGTGTTCCTGAGGTCGCCCCCCTGCCGCCGCCGGAGGAACGTTCATGCCTCGCGCCGTAAAGGCCTTGTATGCCGTCCTGGCCACCCTCTTACTGGCCGCGCCGGCGCCGGCCGTCACCGTGTCGGCGCGCGACGCGTCCGTGGTCACGGCCGACGCCCCGATGCCCACCCCGCCCCCCATGCCCCGGATGCCCGGCGTACGGGGCCTGGAGATCGGCGTTCCCGCGTACGTCTCGGCGAACGACCGCATGCTGACCGACCTCACCGCCACCGGTCCGGCCGCCTCCGTGGTCGTGCTGAACCCGGGCAACGGGGACGCCCCGTTCGACGCCCCCTGGCGTTCCCGCGCCGACGCACTGCGCAAACGCACCACCTCCACCGGCGAGAAGACCAAGGTGCTCGGCTACGTCCACACCGACCACGGCAACCGCGACATCGCCGCCGTCAAGGCCTCCGTCGACAACTACCTCAAGACCCCCGACGGCCGTCTCCACGTCGACGGCATCTTCTTCGACGTGGTCAGCCGCGACTGCGGCCCCGCCAACGCCACCCGCGACCACTACGCGGAACTGCGCCGGTACGTCCAGGACACCATGAACGCCGCCGACCCGGCCGCCCCCGACCTCGTCGTCAACAACCCCGGCACCGCCATAGCCGACTGCTACCTGGAACCGGGCCGCCGCACCGCGGACGTCTTCGTCACGTTCGAGGACACGTACGCCGCGTACACCGGCGCCGGCTGGCTCGGCGGCAACGTCTTCGACCCGCTCGCCGGCTACCGCTCCGGGGCCGAACTCGACCCGAGCGGAACGGCGTTCTGGCACCTGGTCCATGACGTCCCCGACGCCGAAGCCATGCGCGCCACCCTGCGCACCGCCTTCGACCGCGGCGCGGGCTACGCCTACGCCACCAGCACGGTCATGCCCAACCCCTGGAACACGGGCCCGACATGGAAGTACCGCGCCCAGACCACCTACGCGGCCACCCTCGGCTAGCCACGCCCCCGCGATATTCGGCGGCGGGACCCGTCGCCGGGTGGCAGTCTGGCCCGATGCCTCCCTGGACTCCGTCGGCCGCGCTGTCCGACAACCTTCGGTACCTGCTCAACGAGTGGGATCCGATCGGCGTCGCCGACCTGTCGCAGGACGAGTACGACTGCCTGCTCGTCCCCTTGTTCCAGCGTCTCCACCGCGGCACCACCCGGGCGGAGATCGGCGAGTTCCTCTGGTACGAGCTGGAGGACCACTTCGGTCTCGACCCCGCCGACCGCCGGACCGACGCCATGGCCGACCGGCTGGTCGCCTGGTGGTCCGCCGTGGGCCCGGCCGCCTAAGCCGTCCTGCCACCTAAGCCGCCCGGCCGTTCAGCGACCGTCGTTCTCCGGGCGGCGGGCGAAGTGCCACAGGACGTGGGCGATCCGCAGGAGGAAGACCGCGCCCGCCGCGATTCCTCCGGCCACCGTCAAGGCGTGGCCGACCGGGGAGGAGAGGGAGAACGCCAGCACGGGCCCGTACACCGCGCCGAAGACGAGGGCGGCCGCGAAGCCGGCGCTGACCAAGGCGTAGCCGATCTCGATCGTCATCGCGTCCCGGTCCGCCTGTGTACGCTGCTCCATGCGTGCAGTCTCACAGCGCGCACCGTGTGCCACAAGGAGGCCCGCGCCGCGCCGCCCGCGCCGCTCCCGCCGCGCCCGGTTCAGATTCCGGCCGTCTCGCTCCACAGCCGGGCCAGCGCCACGTCGCCCGTCACGCCCGGACCCGCCAGCGGAAGCCGGTTCCACAGGGCCGCGTACAGCCAGGCCGCCTCCCCGGTCAGTTCGCAGTCGGCCGCCTCGCCCGTGTCACCGAGGACCGTCCGGGCCGGCTCCGGCGACAGGTGCACGGTCCACACCGCGCCGGTGTCGGCGGCCCGGATCCGCACCACCCGCGGCTCCGGGGTGCGCACCCGGCTGCGCGGCCGCGCGTGGAAGCCGGTCAGCAGCTCGTCCACCCCGTCCTCCGCGAACTCCGGCTCCACCGGGGAGAACGCCACACCCCGCGCGGCTTCCGCGTCCATCCGGTGCACGGCCGTCTCGTGGGCCTGGCGCCGCGCCCAGAACGCGAGCGGCGACGGCGGGGCCGTCGGGAGGAAGGTCCAGCACTGCACGTCGGCCGGGCCCTCGGTCAGGGTGCGCACCAGGTCCGCGTGGCCCTGCCGGAACCACGCCAGCAGCTCGCCGCCGGCCAGTTCGGGCGCGTCCGGGAAGCCCACCGGCTCCAGCCGCCGCTCCGCCACGTACCCGGCCGCCCAGCGGTGCACCGACCCGGTGTGGCGCAGCAGGTCGGTGACGTGCCAACCGGGACAGGTGGGGACCGGGGCGTCCGTACCGGCCTGTTCGGCCACGTCGGCGAGCAGCTCGCCCTCTCGTGCGAGGGTCTTCACAAGTTCGGTGATCTCCATACCGGGAGTCTTATCAGCCCGCCCGCGACAATGGGGGCATGGATGGGGAACTCTTCCCGCGCGAGCGGACCCTGATCGCTCCCGGCGCCGTGCACGTGCCCGACTGGCTCGGGGCCGGGCGGCAGGGCGAGTTGCTGGCGGCCTGCCGTGCGTGGGCCCGTCCGCCGGCCGGCCTGCGCACCGTACGGACCCCGGGCGGCGGGGTGATGACCGCCCGGCAGGTGTGCCTCGGGCTGCACTGGTATCCGTACGGGTACGCACGCACCGTCGTGGACGGGGACGGGGCGCCGGTCAAGCCGATGCCGGGGTGGCTCGCCGAGCTGGGGCGGGAGGCGGTGGCCGCGGCGTACGCGGACGTGCCGGAGCTGCCCGGCCTTCCTGACCAGCCCGGCCTGCCTGACCCGGCCGACCCGGCCGCGGTCTACGACATCGCGCTGATCAACTTCTACGACGGCGACTCCCGCATGGGCATGCACCGCGACGCCGAGGAGAAGTCCGCGGCTCCGGTGGTCTCGCTCAGCCTCGGCGACACCTGTGTCTTCCGCTTCGGGAACACCGCCTCGCGCGGGCGCCCGTACCGGGACGTGGAGCTGCACAGCGGGGATCTCTTCGTCTTCGGGGGCGAGAGCCGCATGGCCTACCACGGAGTGCCGAAGGTCCTGCCGGGCACGGGCCCGCGGGACCTCGGGCTGACCGGGCGGCTGAACATCACCCTGCGGGTCGGCGGGCTGGGCTGAGCGGCGGCGTCCGGCACCCTCCGATCATGCGAGGATCGATGGCATGAACGGCAACGGGGCCCCGCCGCGGGTGGGGGATGTGACCACGCCATCCGCGTCCACGACCGCCACGCGGACCAGACTGGAACGCGGTCGCGGCGCGCTCGGGCCGGCGCTGGAGCTCGTGCACACCGGCCGCGCCCCGACCCGCGCGGTCCTGACGGCCGAGCTCGGGGTCACCCGCGCCACCGCCGGAGCCGTCGCCGCCGAGCTGGAGGCGCTCGGGCTGATCCGCGTGGACTCCCGCCCCGGCGGGGCCGGCGGCGCCCAGGGCCGCCCCTCGCACCGCCTCTCCGTGGCCGAGGACGGCCCGGTGGCGCTCGCGGCCCAGGTGCACTCGGACGGCTTCCGGGCGGCCCTGGTCGGCCTCGGCGGCCGCATCGTGGCCACCGCCCCCGGCAAGGTCACCGTCTCCGCCGACCCGGCCCAGGTGCTGGGCGCGGTCGTGGAGGCCGGCGCCGAACTGCTCGCGGACAGCGGCCGCCGCTGCGTCGGCGCGGGGCTCGCGGTCCCCTCGGCCGTTGCGGAGCCGGAGGGCACGGCGCTGAACCCGCTGCACCTGGCCTGGCCGGCCGGTTCTCCCGTACGGGCCATCTTCGCGGAGTGCGTGAAGGCGGCCGGCATCGACGGTCCGGCCCTGACCGGGAACGACGTCAACCTCGCGGCCCTGGCCGAGCACCGGCACGGCGCGGGGCGCAGCGCGCAGCACCTGCTGTGCGTGGCCACCGGGCACCGGGGCGTCGGCGGGGCGCTGGTGCTGGACGGCCGCCTGCACAGCGGAAGTTCGGGCCTGGCCCTGGAGGTCGGGCACCTCACCGTGAACCCCGAGGGACGGGCCTGCCACTGCGGCGGCCGCGGCTGCCTGGACGTCGAGGCGGACCCGCTGGCCTTCCTCACCGCGGCGGGCCGCAGCCCCGGCCCCGAGGTGTCCCTGCTCCAGCAGGCCCGCGACCTGCTGCGCGACGAACCCGCGGAGCCTGCGGTACGGGCCGCCACGGAGGAGCTGATCGACAGGCTCGGCCTCGGCCTCGCCGGCCTGGTGAACATCCTGAACCCGGACCGGATCATCCTCGGCGGCCTGCACCGGGAACTGCTGCACGCCGACCCGGAACGGCTGCGCGCGGTGGTCGCCGACCGCAGCCTGTGGGGGCGCAGCGGCGGCGTGCCGATCCTGCCGTGCACCCTGGACCACAACAGCCTGGTCGGCGCGGCGGAGCTGGCCTGGCAGCCGGTGCTCGACGACCCGCTGGGGGCCCTGGCCTAGGCCTGCCGATGAGGCAGGGCGTGGCGAGCAGGGAGTCGGCGTCCGGGCTACCCCGGTCCGGCGCCCACCGGCGATGCCACCGGTACGCCCGTCCCTACGGAGCTCGGGTCGAGGACTCCCGGGTCGAGGACTCCCGGGTCGACGGAGACGACCACCGTCCGCGCGGGTTCCCGTACGGGCCTGGTCTCGATGCGTACCGGCTGCTGGGGCGTCGCGGGGGCGGGGGCCGCCGTGAGCGAGAACCACACCACCTTGCCCGGCCCGTCGGGCTGCTGCCGCGCACCCCAGGACTCGCTGAGCGCCGCCACGAGGGCGAGGCCGCGTCCGCAGGTCTCCAGTGCGCCGGCCTGAACCTCGTGCAGCACCGGGAGCCGCGGATCGCTGTCGATCACCGAGACGGTGAGGCGCCCGAGGCGCAGTTCGATCTCGACGATGCAGGTCTTGTCCGGCTGCGCGTGGCGATGGACGTTCGTGAGCAGTTCCGTCACGCCGAGCGCAGCCCGGTCTATGAGCGGATCGAGCTGCCAGTGGCGCAGCTGTGCAGAAACGATTCTGCGGATTTGGCCGATCCGCGACGGCAAGGCCTGCAGTTCGACGACGCAGTGCCTGCGGGAATGACTGATCACGGCTGCGACTCCCCGACATGAGTGTTACGGGTGCTGCACCCTCGGTAATGCTCCACCAGGGTCACCCACGGTGCCGCGCAGTGCAACCGAACGCCATCGAAAGCAATGTGCATGGAAACCCAAAGCGAACGTTTGTGCAGGTGAGCGAGGTACATTGCGAAAGGAGGGGGCGAATTACACCCATGAAGGAGCGCGGCGCATGAGCACCACCGGCACCACCGGCAGCACTGGTACGACGGCCACCACCATCGACGTCGACCACAGCGACGCGGACTACCGCGCCTGGCTGAAGGAAGCCGTCCGCAAGGTCCAGGCCGACGCGAACCGCTCCGCGGACACCCACCTCCTGCGTTTCCCGCTCCCCGAGGAGTGGGGCATCGACCTCTACCTCAAGGACGAGTCCACGCACCCGACGGGCTCCCTCAAGCACCGCCTGGCGCGCTCGCTGTTCCTGTACGCGCTCTGCAACGGCTGGATCCGCCCCGGCCGCCCGGTGATCGAGGCCTCGTCCGGCTCCACCGCCGTCTCCGAGGCGTACTTCGCCAAGCTGATCGGCGTTCCCTTCATCGCCGTCATGCCGCGCACGACCAGCCCGGAGAAGTGCCGGCTCATCGAATTCCACGGCGGCGCATGCCACTTCGTGGACGACTCGATGAAGATGTACGAGGAGTCGGCGCAGCTCGCCGCCCGTACGGGCGGGCACTACATGGACCAGTTCACGTACGCCGAGCGGGCCACCGACTGGCGCGGCAACAACAACATCGCCGAATCGATGTACCAGCAACTCAAGCTGGAACGTTTCCCCGAGCCCGCCTGGATCGTGGCGACCGCCGGCACCGGCGGCACCTCGGCGACCATCGCGCGCTACGTGCACTACATGCAGCACGACACCCGCATCTGCGTCCCGGACCCGGAGAACTCCTGCTTCTTCGACGGCTGGACCAACAACGACCCGAACGCGAGCAGCGATTGCGGCTCGCGCATCGAGGGCATCGGCCGGCCGCGGATGGAACCGAGCTTCGTGCCCGGCGCCATCGACCGCATGATGAAGGTCCCGGACGCGGCGAGCATCGCGGCCTGCCGCGCGCTGGAGACGGCCATAGGGCGCAAGGCGGGCGGCTCGACCGGCACCGGTGTGTGGAGCGCCCTGAAGATCATCTCGGAGATGGTGGCGGAGGGCCGTACCGGCAGCGTCGTCACCCTGCTGTGCGACCCGGGCGACCGCTACCTCGACAAGTACTACTCCGACGAGTGGCTGGCGGCGCAGCGGCTCGACATCGCCCCGTACGCGAAGACCATCGACACCCTGCTGACGACCGGGGTCTGGCGCGAGCCTGCGGCCTGACCGGCCCGGCGGCCTGACTGGCCCGACGACCTGACCGGCCCGACCTGGCTGACCGGGTCCGTGGCGCGACCGTGACGGTCCGGGGACGAAAACGCCCTGGGTGCAGCCGAGTCGGCTGGTTACGCTGTGCGGACTTTTGCGCGGGGCGGAACATTGGGGGAGCCATGGCGGGCATCGAGTACAACAGACCAGAACGGGACGCGCGTACCCGGGCGACGCGGCTGGAGTGTCCGAGCTGCCGCCGCTCGGACGAGGTGCGGGCCGTCCCCGCCATCTGCGTGAGCGGACACAGCAGGTACCGGGAGGAAGCCGGCGGCGACCGGGGCATCAGCACCCTCGAGGTCGTCCCGAGGCTGGCCGAGGCGCTGGCCGTCGCCCCGCCGCCGCCGGTGACCGCGGGGCGGACGGCGCTGGGCGTGCTGCTGGTCCTGCTGTCGATCGGTACGTTCATCGGCGGCGCGGCGGGCGGGCACTGGTTCGCCGACGCGCCCGCGGCCGAGGTGGAGCACGGGTCGATGACGCTCTGGGGCGGCGCCACGTGGGCCACCGCGCCCGAGCCCGAGGCCGAGCTGCTGTTCCTGGCCTGGATCTCGGCGTTCGCCCTGCTGGGGGCGGTCCTGCTGATCGTCTCGGCCGTGCGGACCCAACGGGCGTTCCGGACCCGGATCGCGGCCGGCCGGGATGCCGCCGAGGAGGTCTGGTCCCGCGGCTGGTGCTGCGCGCGGTGCGCGGTGGTCCATCTCGGAACGGGGCCGGCGATGACCCTGCAGCAGTTCCGCGGGGCCGTCTGGGGTGCGGGCGGCTACGGAGACCTGGCCGAAGCGCACCGCGCGACCGGCACCGTGGCGGACCCGGCTACTGATCCGCCGCGCGCCGGGCGGTGAGCCGCGCGTCCAGCGTGCGGACCGCCGTGCGGAAGGAGTGGCCCAGGCCCGGGCGGGCGGCGGTCAGGCCGAGACGGAACGGGGCCGAGCCGTCCGCGGCGAAGGTCCAGCGGACGTGCGTGCCCGAGCCGGCCGGTGTCAGCCGCCACTCCTCCAACAGGGCTCGCACCCCGGGGGCGTTGGTCGTGTCGACCCGGTACGCGTAGCGCTGCTCGGGATCCGCGGCCATGATCGTCTCCTGGAAGCGCACCCCGCCCATCAACCTGACCTCGCGGCCCGCGCCGCCGTGCGTGGGCCGGGCCAGGGTCACCGCCTTGAACCAGCTCGGCCAGCCCGCCACTTCCTCGGCGAGCGCCTGGTACACGGCCTCGGGCGGCGCCGCCGCCTCGGTGGCGAAGACCAGCCGGATCGGTGCGTCGTCGATGAAGTCCAGCCCCACCGGACGGAGTCGGCGAGCCATGGCGGTACCCCCTGGGACGAGGTTCGGGATCTGCGTGGGCGTCACCATAGCCGGGCGGCCCCGAGAAGTCCGCTGCGATCTCGCACGGGTTACCCGCCCGGTTCCCCGCCCCGTTCCCGTCTCGGTGAATTCGCCCCCGCGTGGGGGATTCCCCCGGCGCGGGGCCTGGGCACGGGAGGCGGCGCGCGGGATGCTGGAGTCGCGCCGATCCCGCCCCCGCGAGCGGAGGCCGCTGTGCCCGACCGTCCCACCCCGGATCCTCCCCTCGCCCTCGAACTCCTCGTCCACGGAGTCGCCGGCGCCGCCCCCGGCGAGCTGCTCGGCGACCCGCGCACCGTCCGCGTCACCGGCGACTCCACCGCCGCCGTCTTCCGCCGCACCGAGGACGCCGACGCCGAAGCGCACCCCGAGCGGTACGCCGGGCGGCCCGTCCCCGAGGCCTACTGCTGGTCCCGGCTCACCTCCGGCAACGGCGCCCGCGCCCTGTGGCTGCTGCTCCTGCCCTTCATGGTGGCCAACCTCGCCCATTGGGCCCGGCCGGCCACGCCCGCCGCCGACCCCGCCCCGCGCGCGGTGCGCACGTACGGCGTGCTCGTACGGATCCTCGCGCTCAGCCTGACCGTGCTGCTGATCGCGGCCGCCTGCGAGGTGGCGCTCGACCTCTTCGCCTGGCAGTGCGCGGGCTCCGGCACGTGCACCGGCTCCCGCTCCTGGCTCGGCTTCCCCGCGCCCGGCGGCGGCTGGTGGGCCCAGCCGGGGCGCCGCCTCGCCCTCGGAGCGCTGGTCCCCGCCGCGCTGACCGGGCTGCTCTGGTTCCTGTCCAACCGCACCTGGAGCGCCTACGAGTCCCAGCCGCCGCCCGCCGGCTCCGCCGACCCGGACGCCGCCTCCGGGACGGCGCCCGCGCTCGGCCGCCCGGGATTCTGGTACGGCCGCCGGATCGTGGCCCGGCTGCGCGCCGCGCACACCGCCGCCGGGCTGCTCACCGTGGCGGTGGCCGTCGCCGTCCCCACGGCCCGCTACGACCGGCGGGCCGCCGCCCCCGTACTCGAAGCGCTCGGCTGGGTCATCCTGGCCCTGCTCGCCGCCGGCGCCGTCACCGTGGCCTGGGTCGTCTGCCGGCGCGGCCGCTCCGAGGTCCGGGCGGACCACCGGCTCGACCGGGCCGCCGTCGCGCTGCTGCCCGGCGCGGCCCTCGCCCTGCTCGCCGTCGTCGTCCTCCACGCCTGCTGGTCGCGCCCCGGCTGGGCCTCCACCGGGCGGCTCCCCGGGGACTTCGCCTTCGGGGTGCTCATGCTCGGGCAGGGCTGCTGCGTGCTCGCCCTGGCCGCCGTCGCCCGGTCCCTGCACCGGCGGGCCCCCGATCCGGCGGCCGCCCTGCACGGCCTCGGCGGGCCCGCCGTCGCCATGCTGGGCTGCGCGCTCGGCGGGGTGATGTCCGGCGGGGTCGCCCAGCGGGTCGCCGACTGGCTGGACGGCGGGGCCACGCCCGGGATGGCCGGCACCCCGCTGCCCGGGCCGCCCGTACTGCTGTCGTGGCAGGCCGCCGTGTTACCGCCGATGCTGCTCGTCCTGGCCCTGCTCGCCGTCTGGTTCGCGGTGCGCGGAGCCCGTGCCCGGGGCCGCCTCGCCGCGGCCGTGGCCGCCGAATACCCGGGGGAGGCGCCGGACGGGGCCCGCAGCCGCCGGATCGCCGGGGCGCGGACCGCGGCCGCGCTCACCGACTCCGCGCCCTGGTTCGTCGCGGCCGTCTCCGGGATCACCCTGGTGCTCGGCGCGGGCGCCCTCGCCGGGGCCTGGCTCAGCGGGCAGGTCCCGGGCGAGGCGGCCCGGGGGACCCAGCCGCTGCTCGAAGGGGCCGCCCGCGCCGCGCAGGACGCCGGGTCCTGGCTCATCGGCCTCGGCATCGCCGTCTTCGTCACCTGGGGCCGCCGCGCCTACCGGGACCCCTCCGCCCGCCGGACCATCGGCATCCTGTGGGACGTCGGCACCTTCTGGCCGCGCGCCGCCCACCCCTTCGCACCGCCCTGCTACGCCGAGCGCGCCGTCCCCGACCTGACCTGGCGAATGGCCGGCTGGACCGGCCGCACCGGCGGCCGCCTCGTCATCTCCGGCCACTCCCAGGGCAGCGTGCTCGCCGCGGCGGCCGTCTGGCAACTCCCGCCGCCCGCCCGCCGCCGGGTCGCCCTGCTCACGTACGGATCCCCGCTCGGCCGGCTCTACGGCCGCTGGTTCCCCGCCTACTTCGGTCCCGGGCCGCTCGCCGCCCTGCACGCCGAGGTCGACTGCTGGCGCAACCTGTGGCGGGCCACCGACCCCATCGGCGGCCCGGCGCTTCCCGGCGCGGGGCAGGACGTGGACCGCGGGCCGCTCGCCGATCCGATCGCCTACGGACGCAGCGTCCGCCACCCGCTGCCCGCGCCGATCCTGGGCCACTCCGACTACCAGGCCGATCCGGCCTTCGCCGCCGAACGCGACGCCCTGCTGGCCCGGCTGGACGCGGCCGCGCGGGGCGACCTGCCCGCTCAGCGGGCCCGTGTCAGCAAGGAGCGGGCAGGGCCGGCAGGGCCGGGAGATCCGCCGGGAACAGCAGGGTGAGCTCGTCCGTACTGGGCTCCGACAGCTGGGCCACCCGGCCCGCGTGCCGCTCCACCATCGACTCGAAGGTCTGGCGCGCGGTGCGGCCGTTGCCGAAGGCCGGCCCCTTCGGCAGCTCCGTGAAATACGTCAGCAGGGCCTCGGAGGTGCCCTCCCCGAGCCGGTACTCGTGCTCCTCCGCCTGCTGCTCGACGATCCGCAGCAGTTCCCCGGGCCCGTAGTCGCCGAAGGTGATGGTCCGGGAGAACCGCGAGGCCACACCCGGGTTGACGGTCAGGAAGCGGTCCATCTCCGCCGTGTACCCGGCGACGATCACCACCACCGCGTCCCGGTGGTCCTCCATCAGCTTCACCAGCGTGTCGATCGCCTCGCGCCCGAAGTCCCGGCCCGAGTCCTCCGGGGCCAGCGCGTACGCCTCGTCGATGAACAGCACCCCGCCGCGCGCCCGCTCGAAGGCCTCCTGCGTACGGATGGCCGTGGACCCGATGTGCTCGCCGACCAGGTCCACGCGGGACACCTCGACCAGGTGACCGCGCTCCAGCACCCCGAGGGAGGCGAGGATCTCCCCGTACAGCCGGGCGACCGTGGTCTTGCCCGTGCCGGGGGAGCCGGTGAAGACCAGGTGCCGGCGCACCGAGGCGGCCTTGAGGCCCGCCTGCTGCCGCCGCCGGCCCACCTCGATCATGTCGGTGAGCGCCCGCACCTCGCGTTTGACGCTGTCCAGGCCCACCAGCGCGTCGAGCTGGCCCAGCACCTCGCCGGAACCCCGCGCGGCCGCCGCCGCGCCGTCCTCCGGCCGGTCCGACGCGGGCCGCGGTACGGTCGCGGACGCCTGGGCCGGCGGCGGTACGGAGCTCTGCGCCGCCGTGACCGTACGGATCCCCGCCTGCGCCCCGGCGAACCCGCCGCCCGAGGCCGACTGGGCGGCCAGGCGCGGGCCCGACTCGTCGCTCGTGCACTCCTCGGCGAGCGGGCCGTCCTCCGCGAACTCGTAGCCCCCGCGGGCGCAGCGCTCGGTGTGGCAGCGGGTCAGGGTGGTGCGGCAGCCGTCTATGACGTGGAAGCCGAAACCGGAGCTGCCCGTCACCCGGCAGGCCGTGAAGGTGCCGCGGCCGCCCGCCGACACGTAGTACCCGGCCTCGGCCGGGGAGGTGACCGTGCACCGCTCCAGGGTCGGATCGGCGCCCTTGGTGACGATCACGCCGGTCTGCACGGCGTCGATGGTGCAGTTGGCGAGGGTGCCGCCGCTGCCGTGGTCGCGGAACCAGGCCCCGGTGGCCGCCTCGCGGATCCGGCAGTCGTCGAGCTGCGCGGTGGCCCCGTCGCTCACCGAGACGGCGGTGTTGCGGACCTGGGACAGGTCGCTGTCGACCACGTCGACGCGCGAGCCCCGGTCCAGCACGAACAGCGCGTCCGGAACGTCGTGCACCCGGCAGGAATCGAGGGCGACGGTGGCGCCGTCGCTGATCCACACCGCCGGATAGTCGCCCGTACTGTCGTGGATCTCGCAGGACTCGGCGTCCACCCGGGTGCCGGGGTCCCACACGGACAGACCGTTGCGGCCGAAGCGGCGGACCGTGGTGCGGCTGAGGGTGAGCACCGAACGCGACCGCAGGTCGACGGCGTTCTCCGGAATGTCGTGGATGTCGCAGCCGGCCAGGGTGAGGACCGCGTCGGTGTCGAGGGTGACCCCGTCGGCCGAGGTGCGGTGCACCGCGCAGTCGGTGAGCCGGGCCGTGGCACGGGCGGCGATCTGCACCCCGGCGCCCTTGACCTCGTACACCTCGCAGCCCAGCGCCTCCAGGCCCGAGCCCTCGCCCGTGACCCCGATGCCGGCGCCCGTGGCGTGGTGGATGCGGCAGCGCTCCAGCCGGGGCCGGCCCCCGCCGCGCACCGAGACGCCGGTCTGCCCGGCGGCGACGACCTCGCACTCCTCGAACACCCCGCCGCCGCCGTCCAGTACGGCGATCCCGACGCCGGCCGGGTTCTCCACCGTGCACCGCCGCACGAGGGGCCGGGCCCCGGGGCCGCGTACCTCGATGCCGGCCGCCGAGTGGGTGCTGACCCGCAGGTCCGTGAGCTCGGGGCAGCCGTCCTCCACCAGCAGCGCGGGCGCCGCCCGGTCCTGGCCCTCCAGGTACAGGTCCTGGACCACGGCCGAGGCGCGCACGGTCAGCGCGACCCCGTCGAGCGGGGCGATCCGCACCGACCCCAGCCCGCCCTCGGGTCCGCGCAGGGTGACGGCGTGGTGCAGCACCAGGTTCTCCCGGTAGGTGCCGGGGGCGACGGTCAGCACGTCCCCGTCGCCCGCGGCGGCGAGCGCGGCGGTCAGCGTCGGATACTCACCGGAGCGGCGCCGCCACCGCGAAGACCCGCCGTGCGTCACCTGGACCGTGCCCTGAACCATGGTGCTGTCGTGCCCCCACCCTCGTACTCGCGCTGCCGATGCGACCGAAGCCACTGAAGTCTGAAGTCACCGGAACCACTGGAGTCACCGTAGCGCGCGCGGAGCCGAAGAGGTGCCAGGTCAACTGCCCGCGCCCGCTCGACCCCAGTCCGGTCCGGCGGCCGCCCAGGCCCGGTCCAGACGTATGTACCGCCGATGCACGAGCCGTCGTACGACCAGGCGCCGGACCGTCTCGCCCAGCGCGGCCACCCCGATCGCGGCGGCCAGGCCGGCCATCCCCGCGTGGAACGCGGCCGCGGACGGGTCGAGCGGCTGCCCGACCAGCCGGCCGCGCGCATCGGTCCATATCCGGAACCGGTCGCCGGCGCGCGGCGGTTCCTCCGCGGCCGGCACGGTCCCCTCGTGGCTGCTGCCGTCCGGCGCGGTCCACGAGGCCACGATCTGCGTACGGCGCGGGGCGGTCCGCTGCGCCGACGCGTCGGCGGACACCTCCTCCTCCGCCGGCACCGGCGCGGGCCGGACCACCACCGCCGGCACGAGATGACGCTCCTGCCGCTGCTCCTGAGCCGCCTGCTGCAGCGTGCCGTCCACCCGGACGCCCGCGACCCATCCGATGGCCGGAGCCACCACGAGCACACACACCAGCGCGGCGAACGCCACCCATGCCTCGAAGAGATCGGTCGGCCGGCGCAGCGGATTGCGCCGCCAACGCCACACACCCATTGCTGTCCGCACGGTCCGGCTCCCCCAACTTGTGCCAGTCTCCCTCTGCCCACGTGTCCTGACTGCTCCAACGGCAAGGTCGTGCCTGTTGGTTCCAGCGCGGACGCGGAGCCCCCCGAAGGTGTCATTCCGAGCCGGCTGGTCAGTGCCGGCACGTCCTTCACCCTCTTCGCATCATGTGCGTCATTCGAGGACGCGGACCTCGTCGCCGACGCGCAGCGTGCCCAGCCGTACCGGCACCAGGAGCCGCCCGAACGCCAGCGACTTGCCGATCCTCCGGTGCTTCCCCAGGGTCTTCAGGGGTTCCTTGCCCCGCTGCGCCGTCCGCTGGTCGGTGGTGGTGACGACACACCGGCCGCATTCCCGGGCCCCGCGGAAGACGGCGTCGCCGATCGCGATGCGCCGCCAGCCGTCCTCCGCCCACGCCTCGGCGCCCGATACCACCACATTGGGGCGGAAACGGTTCATCGGCAGGGGACCCTCCTCGGGATGGTCCCCCTGCGCGATCAGCGAGTTGAGCGCGTCCAGCGAGGCGAGGGTGGTGATCAACAGCGGATAGCCGTCGGCGAGGCTCACCGTCTCGCCGGGCAGTGCGTAGTCCGGATCCACGGGACGCCGTACGGCCGGGTCGTCCAGATGCACCAGACGCACCGGCTCTTCGAGGTACGCGCTGAACCAGTCGGCCGCGGCGCTCGCCGCGACCACGGTCTCGACCTTCTTCCCGAACAGGACGACCGGCTCCAGCGGACCCGGCTCGGGCGCGTCCACGACCAGCTCCGCCATGCCCGGCGCGGTCACCGCGATCCGGCCGCCGGGCACCGGGCGGGCCGCCGCCAAGGCCAGCTGCGGATGGCGGCGTTGGGTGATGACGGTGCCCCCGGTGTCGACCAGCGCCCAGCGCCGGTCCCCGGACAGGCCCCAGGGCTCCACGGCCACCTCGTCGGGAGCGGTCCCCGCTACCGACTTGACGGGATGGATGTGGAGCGCCTGGACGTGCAAGTTCGACATGGGGGAATACTGCCAGCCCCCTCCGCTGCCCCGGCGCCTCCCGGTGGCCCGGTCAGTAACCACGCCCCTGGTACTGACGGCCGTACGGGTCCTCGTACGAGGCCGCGGGCACCGGCGCGGGCACCTGCATCGGCCGCGGCGCGGCCGGGCGCATGGCCTCGTACCCGGTGGCCATGGCGGCCGGGCGGGGCTGCTGCGGCTGGGGCTGCGGCACGTACCCGGTACGTGCCGGAACCGGCTGCTGCTGCGGGATGTACGGGGCGGGCGCGTGCTGCAGCGGCATCGGCTGCGGAGCGGCCTGCTGCTGGTACGGGTACCCGTACCCGGAGGTGTGCTGTTGCTGGGGAGCCGCAGGCGGCAGCGCGGGCAGCGCCGACGCCAGGGCCGGCAGGTACCCACCGCTCGAGTAGCCGGCACTCGGGGACTCGTAGGCGGACGGAACGCGGATCGGGGCGATCTGCGGAGTGCCCCGTTCGGCGACGAGGGAGTCGTAGATGGGGGTGTCCGGGAAGGAGGGCGCGGAGTAGTAACCGCCGCCATAAGTGGAGCGGGGGGAGGTCATGGGACCTAAGTTAAGCCCACGACTTCACCGGGTCCATAGCGAGGTGCCGTCAACACCGCCCTGACCTGCATCTTCGCAGGTCAGAGCCTCACCTTTCACTTGACGTTCACGTGCACGATTCGCCACTTCCACCCCACCTTGTTCCTACTCGTACTCACCGGTTGGGTGTTGCACCGACTTCGCGCTGACGCAGCGTCACAATGCGGTGACCTCGGATGACGCCGTGTCGGGCAGCAGTTCGCCGTTTCAGGCGTCGCTGGGACGGGCATAGGTTCGGCCCTTCCAGGACGCGCCGCGGCCCCGGTAGTGCTGAACGGCCGAGTCGACGGTCATCAGGAGGTACAGCAGGGCCGTGAACGGAAGCAGCGGAGCGAGCGCGGCGGGCTGCCGGTAGTAGCGCAGCATCGGCAGGTACGTGCCCGCCATCAGGAGCCAGGCGAGGCCTCCGGCCCAGGCGGTCGCGGGCCGTCCGGCCGCCAGCCCCGTCAGGAGGGCCGCCGGGGGCACGAGGTAGACGAGCACCAGCCCGGCGACCGTCCCGGCCAGCAGGAGGGGCTGGTGGCGCAGTTGGGCGTAGGCGCTGCGCGAGACCATCCGCCACAGATCGGCGAGCGCCGGGTACGGGCGCACGCTGTCCACCCGCTCCGCCAGCCCGAGCCAGATCCGGCCGCCGGAGCGGTGGACCGCGCGGGCGAGGGAGACGTCGTCGATGACGGCCTGGCGGATGCGGTCGGGGACCCCGGCACGCACGGCGGCCTCGGTGCGCAGCAGCACGCAGCCGCCGGCGGCCGCCGCGGTGCGGGCGGAGGGCCGGTTGATCCGGCGGAACGGGTATAGCTGGGCGAAGAAGTACACGAAGGCCGGCACGACGAGCCGTTCCCAGAGGCCGGCGACGCGCAGCCGGGCCATCTGCGAGACGAGGTCGAGGTCGGCGGAGGTGGCGGCGGCGACGAGTTCGCGCAGGCTGTCGGGCTCGTGCGCGATGTCGGCGTCGGTGAGGAGCAGGAAGTCGGGCTCGGTGGCGTGCGCGGTGCGGGCGAGCGCGATGCCGTGGCGCAGCGCCCAGAGCTTGCCGGTCCAGCCGGGGGCGGGGTCGCCGGGGGAGGAGACGGTGAGCGGGAGCCCGGGCTGCCCGGCGGCGAGCCGGAGCGCGAGGGCGCCCGTGCCGTCGGTGCTGCCGTCGTCGACGAGGATGACCTCGGCCTCGCCGGGATAGTCCTGGGCGAGGAGCGAGGGCAGGCTGCGGGGCAGCACCTCGGCCTCGTCGCGGGCGGGGACGACGATCGCGACGGACGGCCAGTGGGCGGGGGCGGTGCGCGGGGGGAGGCGGACGTCGGTCCGCCAGAACATGCCCTGGGCGAGGGTGAGCCAGAGCCAGGCGGCGAGGGAGGCGTAGGCCGCGCAGGCGGCGGTGAGGAGGCCCATGGCGGCAGTGTGCCGGGCCCGGGCGGACGTGTCGCGCATCCGCCCGCGCCGGGTGCGGCGGCCCTCGCCGGGCGGGCCAACGGCACCCGGCCCGGCCCGGGCGGGCCGGTGGCCCGCGGGCTGCGCCAGGCATGGTCCGGCGCGGGTGCGGCGGTCCCCGCGGGGCGGGCGTACGGCGCCCGGCCCGGCCCGGCCGGTGGCTCGCGCCGGGCATGGTCCGGCGGGGTGCCCTGGCTTTCGCAGGGTGGGGCGAACGGCGCCCGGCCTGGCCTGGCCTGGGTCGGCCGGTGGCTCGCGGGGTGCGCCGGGCGGGGGTGGCGGGGGTGGGTGTTGGCGGTGGAGGGCCCGGGCCGGGTGGGGGTCGACTAAGGTGGCCCGGTGAAGATCGCGCTCATGGACTCCGGAATCGGCCTCCTCGCGGCGGCCGCGGCGGTGCGCCGGCTGCGGCCGGACGCGGACCTGGTCCTGTCCTCGGACCCCGACGGGATGCCCTGGGGACCGCGGACCCCCGCCGACCTCACCGAGCGCGCGCTCGCCGTCGCCCGGGCCGCGGCCGAGCGGCGCCCGGAAGCGCTGATCGTGGCCTGCAACACCGCCACCGTGCACGCCCTGGACACCCTGCGCGCGGAGCTGGAGCCCGCCATCCCGGTCATCGGGACCGTACCGGCGATCAAGCCCGCCGCGGTCGCCGGCGGCCGCGTCGCGATCTGGGCCACCCCCGCCACCACCGGCAGCGCCTACCAGCGCGGGCTGATCCGCGACTTCGCCGACGGGGTCCGGGTCACCGAGGTGCCGTGCCCCGGGCTGGCCGACGCCGTGGAGGCCGCCGACGACGCCGCCGTGGCGGCCACCGTGGCCGCGGCCGCCGCGCTGACCCCGTCCGACGTCACCGACGTCGTGCTCGGCTGCACGCACTACGAGCTGGTCGAGACCGCCATCCGGGCCGCCCTCGCCGCGCGGACGGGGGGAGCCGAGCTCGTCTTCCACGGTTCCGCCGAGGCCGTCGCCGTCCAGGCGCTGCGCCGCCTCGGCGCCCGGCCGGAGCCCGCCCTGCCGCGCACGGGCGGACTGACCGTGCTGCGCAGCGGGCGCGAGGGTTCCCTGCCGGCCGCCGCGCTCGCGTACGCCGAGGGCCGACTGCTCGCGGGCCAGGGCGCGCCCGTCGGCTGACGGTCCGACCGGCGGCTGCGCGCGGCCTGCCGGGGGCGTCGCCCGGAGCTTCAGCGGGAGCCGGTGGCCGCGGTCCCGCCGGCCGCCGCGAGCCGCTGAGCCAGCGCCCGCAGGTCGTCCGCGTCCAGGACCCGCTCCCCGAACCCGGGCAGCGGGACGTGGAGCGCGGCCGTCCAGGACTCCGGGACCGCCCCCTGGCCGTACCGGGCTCCGGCCAGGGTCCCCGTCACCGCGGCCACCGTGTCGGTGTCCCCGCCCAGGTCCACCGCTGCCCGTACCGCCTCCGCGAACCCGGAGGTGGTCCGCAGCGCCCACACCGCGGAGCCCAGGCAGGGCCACACCGCCCCGTTGAACTCGGTGGCCAGGCCGGGATGCCAGTCGGGGGCGAGCACGCGGCCGTACCGCTCGCGGTGGTCCGGGTGCACCGCGGCGAGCGTCGCCGGGAGGGCGGCGAGCGGATCGGCGCCGTCCAGGGCGACGCGCACGAGCTCGTGCAGGACCGCCGTCCCCTCCCAGGCGGCCCGGTCGCCGTGCGTCAGCGCCGCGATCCGCCGCGCTGCGTCCATGGACCGGTCCCGCCCGGCGGCGGCGAAGTACACCGCCGAGGTGGCGGCCCGCATCAGGGAACCGTTGCCCGCCGCCCGCATGTTGACCTGGAAGTGCAGGGCGGCCGCGAGGTCCCACGGTTCGCCGTTCGTCAGGACGTCCTCGGTCTGGAGGCCGATGTCCTTGGGCTGCCCGGCCGCCCACCGCCGGAACCGGGCGAAGACGTCCGGGAGTTCGAGACCTCCCCGCTCCAGCAGGGACTCGCCGACCAGCACGGCCATCTGCGTGTCGTCGGTCGCCTCGCCCGGATCCCAGCCGCCGCCCCCGCGCATCTCCTCCCCGCGCGCGGTCAGTTGTCCGGCCGGGCCGAACTCGTACGGCGCGCCGAGCGCGTCGCCCGCCGCCGAGCCCAGCACGGCGCCCACGGCGCGGTCGAGGCGGGTGGTCACCGGGTCTCCTCGGGGCAGACGGCGGCCAGCAGGGTGCGGGCGAAACGGTCGAGGTCGTCCAGGCCGGCCGCCGCCAGGGTGGTCGGAGCGCCGGACAGCAGGTGGGGGATCGCGCCGTGCAGCGCGAGGGTGAGGGCGCGGGCCTGCTCCGGCCCGGCCGGCAGCCCGGCCGCGCCCAGCAGGTGTGCGTACGCGGCGAAGTCCGCCGCGGCGATCGGGTCCAGCAGCGCGGCCAGCCACGGCCGCCGTGCCCCCTCGCTCTGGAGCTCCAGGTACGCGAGGACGCGCGGCCGGCCGGGCCCGGCGACGTTCCGCAGCAGCCCGGCCAGCAGTGCCGCGAGCTGCTGCGCATCGGCGGGCCCCGGCCCGGCCCCGGCCAGGGACGCGGCCAGTGCCCGGTACTGCTCGACGCAGCGTTCGGCGACGGCCCGCAGCAGGGCGTCCCGGGTCGGGAAGTAGTTCTTGGCCGTGCCCGTCGGCACGGCGGCGGCCGCGTCGACGGCCCGGTGGGTGAGCCCGCGCCCGCCCGCTTCCGCCAGTACGGCGATGGCCGCGTCCCGCAGCCGGTCCCTCCGGTCCTGATTCACGTTGCCACCCTAACTACACCCGTGGTACCACAGATGTAGTACCACGGGTGTGGTAGTGGGGCTGGGACGCAGGTGAAGGGACGCGCCATGAGCAGCGAGACCGAGACCGAGACCGAAGCCGTGAACGAGAACGAGGCCGTCGTGGTCGGGGCGGGGGTCGGCGGGCTCGCCACCGCCATCGGGCTGCGCCGCGCGGGCTGGACGGTGACCGTCCTGGAGCGCCGCACCGCACCCGACCGCTACGGCACCGCCTTCGGCATCCACCCCACCGCCCAGGCCGCCCTCGACCGCCTCGGCCTCGGCGACGCGCTGCGGGCGCGGGCCGTCCCGTACCGTGACGCCCGTATCCGGCGCCCCGACGGCACGGTGCTGGCCGCCCTCCCGCTCGAACGGATCGAACGCAAGGCCGGCAGGCCGGAACTGCTGATATCCCGCCCCTACTTGATCGACGCGCTGCTCGCCGAGCTCGACCGGCTCGGCGGCGTACGGATCGAGTACGGGCACCGCCTCGCCGACGCGGCCGCACTCGCCGCCGAGCCGGACCGTCTGGTCGTCGGCGCCGACGGCATCAACAGCGTGGTCCGCACGGCGTACTTCGGGCACCGCAGCGGGCCGCGCCCGATCGGCACGGTCGCCTGGATCGGCATCGCCGGCTTCGAGACCGGCGTGTACGGCGAGACCTGGGGCGCCGGCCGCTTCTTCGGCATGACCCCCGTCGAGCCCGGCCGCACCAACTGGTACGCCACCGTCCCCGAGGCCACCACCGCCCGCGAGGTACGGGACGCCTTCGCCGACTGGCACGACCCCGTCCCGCGCGTCCTGGCCGAGACCGACCCGGCGACCTGGATCCGGTACGAGATGCGCCACCTCCACCCGGCACTCCCCACCTTCGTCGCCGACGGCCGGGTCGCCCTCGTCGGCGACGCCGCCCACGCCATGACACCCAACCTCGGCCAGGGCGCCTGCACCGCCCTCCTCGACGCCGAGGCACTGACCCGCGCCGTCGCCGCCACCGGCACCGCCGGCGGACCGTCCGGGCTGCCCGGCGCCCTGCGCGCGTACGACACCGAGCGCCGCCGCAGCGCCCAGCGCGTGGCCTTCGGCTCCCGGAACCTGCACCGCTTCATGACCGTCCGCCGGCCCGCTCTGCGCGACGCGCTCGTCGGCCTGCTCCCCGGCTGAGGACCCGCCGGCGGGCGCGCTGATCCGACCGGGCGAGGGGCAGTGGCGTACCGGCGCAACGTGAGTACGCTGCTACACATGACGGCTCACCCCCCGGGTCCGTTCTGGACGGGCCGGGCCTCCAACCGCGTGCAGTGGCTGCTCGCAGCGGCCGGCGCGGCCTGTCTGGCGCTCGGCATCGAGCTCGCCGTCGACAACGCCTGGACCTCCGGCTTCGTCCCGCTCCTCATGGCCGTGGCCGGCTGCCTCGCCGCCGGGCTGCTCATCCTCTACGGCACGCTCGCCTTCGTGCACGTCGCCGTCACCATCGACTCCGAGGCCCTGATCGTGCGCTGCGGCCACATAGGGCTGCCGCGCCGCACCATCCGGCTCACCGAGGTGACCTCCGCCCAGTTCCTCCCGCGGATCACCCCGCAGCAGTGGGGCGGCTGGGGCTACCGCTGGCGCCCCGAGAAGGGCACCGCGGTGATCGTCCGCCGGGGCGAGGGCCTGGAACTGCGCCTCGGCGACGGCAAGCTCTTCACGGTCACGGTCGACGACGCGGAGGACGCCGTCCGCGTCATCCGCGCCCACTTGCGCGCCCTCGCCCGCTAGGGCCTCTCCGGGCCGGTTGCCCGGTTGCCCGGGTGTCAGCGGGGGTGGACGCGGGTGACGCCGTACCAGTTCGCGACGCAGGTGGCGACCCAGTCGCGGTCGTAGTCCGCCGTGAAGAAGGGCTCGGCCAGGGCGCCGATGTACAGGGGCCGGTAGCCGACGTCCGTCGCCCCGTGGGCGGCCTCGGTGCGGATGCGGGCGTTCTGGGCGTCCCAGGCGACGGAGCGGGCGACCGTGGTCGTGGTGAGCTGGCGGACGTTCGGGACGAGCGCGGCCACCGAGGCCAGGGCGAGGCAGCCGGCCGCGACGGCGGCGGTCGCGAGGGACGCGTCGGCGGAGCGGCGGCCCGCGAGCCGCCGGCCGCCCCGGGCCCCCAGCAGGGCGCCGTAGCCGCAGAGCGCGAGTTCCATCGGCACGAGGAAGTTCGTCCACGTACGGGCGTACGTCCACCCGCTCGGGCCGTAGCCGCTGCGCAGGCCCACCACCACCGCGAACGACCCCAGCACCACCACGGGCACCGGCAGCAGCAGCGCGGCCGTCAGCATCCGGCGCGGGACGGCCCGCCGCGGCTCCCGCTTCCCGGGCGCCCGTCCCCGCAGGCCGCACGCCAGGCCCAGGAGGACGCCGACGGCGGCGGCCCCGAGGTAGGCCCACTGGCCGGTGACGGAGTCCCACACGCGCAGCCAGTCCGCGACGGTGCCCCGGAGTTCGCCCGCGGACAGCAGGGACTCCTTGTCCGGCTGCTGGGCCCGCCGCCACCGGGCGCCGGGCGAGGTGTAGAGCACGACCAGACCGCAGACGAGGCCGGCGCACCAGAGCAGGCACCAGGTGAACGGACGCCAGTTTCGTGCCAGGCCGAACCGGGGGACGCAGAGCAGCCCGACCAGGCCGGCGAGCAGACCGCTGACCAGCGCGAACGGTTCGCTCAGGGTGCCGAGCGCGAAACCGATGAGGAACGCCGAGACGAAACCGGCCACGCGGACGGGGGACCGCGGACCGCGGACGGTCCACAGGGCCAGCAGGACGGCCCACACGCCGATCACGCTCGGAACGGTGTGCGAGATCGTGGCAGGGGCCCACAGCAGCACCTGGTAGCTGCGGGTGCCCGCGAAGTAGACCAGCGCCTGGACGACCAGCGCGCAGGCGGTCAGGACCAGCGGCCGGGGCCGGCCGCCGAGGAAGCGGACGAGCTCACGCCCCAGCAGGACCAGCCCGGCGGTGAAGCAGACGACGATGACCGTCGGCAGGATCTTGATCCCGGCGAGTCCGTCACCGTAGACGACACCGCTCAGGAAGGCGTTGGTGACCCGGCCGTTCTGGGTCAGGTAGAAATCGGAGGTGATACCGAGGACTCCCAGGTCACGGGCCTTCCACGCGGCGCACCAGTCGTCCGACGTGGGCCGCACGTAGAGACCGAGGAAGCACCCGACGGCGATCAGGCCGCCGGCCGCCGCGACGAGCGTCGCCCCGGCCGCCGGGAGGAGCCCGCGCAGCAGGGGGCGGCCGCCCCTTCCCCCGCCCACCGCGGGGCCGGGGGCGTGGACGCCCTCGTCCTCCCTCGCAGCAGTGCTCATTCACCACCTCTTCGCAGCGGGCCCGCGAGCCCCCATCGTGTGCACGGCCCACCGCCCCCTGCATCCCGGGTGCGCCAGGACGGGTGGGGAGCCACGAGGCCCCTAGGCGTCCCGCGCTCACCCGGGCGGCGGGCGTTCCGTGGCAGCCTCCGCCCGGTGCTCCCAGGATGGGGAGGCCGGGTCCGCACGGGCCCGGGGCCGGCGGAGGGAGTGGCGATGCCCGGTGTCCTCGGCTGCTGGGCGGTCGCCACGGCGGCCTTCGCGAGCTTCACCGTCCCCCTGTGCCCCGCGGGCAGTCACGCGCCGCTGTCGGCTCTCGTCGCACCGACCGTCGGGCTCCTCTCCAACACGACCGCCGCCGAAGGGGTTCCGCCGGCCGTCGCCGACGGCGCGCGGTACGTCGACGGGAGCAACGTCCTGCGGCTGGCGTCGGGCCGGTGGAAGTACCTGCCCGCCGGCCGGAAGACGTCGCTCGTGGTCGCCGACGGCCATCCGCCGGCCGTGCGACAGATCGCGCAGAGCCGCGCCTGGCTGGCCTCCGGCCGGATCCCGGGCAGGTCGCCGGCCCAGCGCGCGGCGGCCGAGCGGGCCCTCCTCGCGATGCGCGCCCTGCTCCGGCCCAACGGCGCCGTGGCCGCGGGGTGGAGCCCCGGCTGGCAGTACTCCTGGCCGCGCGACTCCAGCTTCGCCTCCGCCGCGTTCGCGCACACCGGCCACGACGCGGAGGCCTACCGGATCCTGCGCTACAGCGCCGCGACCCAGCGCACGGACGGCACCTGGGAGGCGCGGACGAAGCTCGACGCCTCCGGCCCGCCCGACGGCAGGTGGTGGCAGCTCGACGCCAACGGCTGGGTCCCGTGGGCCACCTGGCAGTGGTACCAGACGGCCCCCTCGGCCACCCGCCGCCTCCGGCTGACCCCCCTCTACCCGATGATCCGCAAGGCGGCCGACCGCGCGGCGGCCTCCCTGCGGGCGGACGGGCTGCCGCCGGCCTCCCCCGACTACTGGGAGCTGATGACGGCCACCACGAACATCGGTACGGCCGCACCGCTGCTCGCCGGGCTCAACGCCTCCGCCGACCTCGCCCGGGAGGCGGGCCGGCCGGACGACGCGGCGCGCTGGGCCCGGGCGGCGCGGCGGCTCTCGGCCGGGATCTCGGCGCGGTTCGCCCCCCTGGGGTACCAGCGCACCGTCGACGGACGGCACGGACGCGACAGCGCGGTGACGTTCATGGCGCCCCCCTTCAACGCGGCCCCCGCCGGCCTGCCCGGCGCGCTGGACGCCACGTACCGGGCGCTGCTCCTGCCCAACGGGGGCCTGACCCCCGGAAACGACGCCACGGCGCCCTGGGGCGGGAACGCCTGGACGCCCAGTACGGCGCTCTTCGCGCTCGCCTGGGCCGCCACGGGGAGCCCGGCGAAGGCAGGACCGGTGCTCGACTGGGTGCTGGCCAAGCGGAACGCGCTCGGTGAACTGCCGGAGAAGGTGGACAAGGAGGGCAGGCCCGCCTCGGTCGCTCCCCTCGCGTGGACGGGCTCGATCGCGGTCCTGGCCCTCGTGGCGCTCGACGGCTCGGCGCTCCCCACCCCGCCGCTGCGGCCCTGAGGCCGGATCAGACCGGGTTCGTACCGTCACCGGGCGGCGGTGCGGTGCGGAGCCGCTCCAGCGCGGCCAGCAGGTGCCGGTAGGCGAGCCGTTCGGCCGCCACCGCCCGGCCGAGCGGCAGGTCGTGCGGATCGCGCGAGGACCGGGCCCGTGCCGCGGCCGCGAGCCGGAGCCTCCTCGCCCGGTCCACCTCGCTCCTGGCCGCGAGGTACGCCTCGTCGAGGAGCCGGTGGTCGAGGACCTCGGCGAAGGCGCGTTCCGCCAGGGCGTCGAGCCGGTCGAGGTCGCCGGAACAGCTCGCGGAGGCCTGCCCGGCGCAGTCTTCGTCGAGGGCCCGGGACAGCGATCCGAGGGCCGCGCCGAGCTCCGGATAACCCCAGGCCGGTGCCGTGTCGGTCCGGCACCCGGTGGCGAGGGCCACCAGCACGGCGGCGCAGGCCACGGCGCGGACCCTTCCCGGTCCCGCGCTCCCGCGCGCGGTGGAGCAAGTGGTCATGGGAGCTCCGATCACCGGCCCTGGGCCGGTCGGTCGGTCAGCCGGTCGGCCCTTCGGGAGCCGGCCCCGGCCGCCTCCCGACGTGGTGCCCGCCATCGTCGCCCGCACGGGCGGCCGCTGCCACCCGGAGCCGCACGACAGTGCGCTAGGGCCCGGCCTGCACCACCGTCGAGGGCTGGACGGCGCGGTGCCACGGGGAGGAGGGCGGGCGGCTGCCGGCGGGCTCGGATCCGGCCGGGGGAGCCGTCGTCACGTGGAGGCCGGCGTCCAGGCCGAGGGCCGCCGCGAGGGCCGTGCCGTCCGGCTCGGCCACGGCCGCCGGCGCGCCCGTGTAGAGCATCTGGGACTCGAACCAGGACGGCGCGTCGCCCGGGCCCGACACGCCGATCGTGCCCGTGCCCGCGCGGCCCGCGAGCAGCCCGCCCGTCACGCCGACGGCGCCGTAGCCGCCCTCGCCGCCCGCCTCGGTGACCGGGGAGAACGCCGGCGCCAGGCCGCCCGCGGTGGCCAGGCTCGTACCGACGGTGCCCGTGCCGGGGCGGCGGAACCAGAGGCGGACGCCGTCGCCCTGCGGGCTCGCGGACAGCGGGCCGGTGGTCGCCGGCAGGCCGGTCGGGAGGGGGCCGCCGAACGGGGCGTCCGGCGTCGGCTGGACCCAGGCCAGTACGGACTGGGCGGTGGCCGCGTACACGTGGCGGCGTCCCGCCGCGTCGGTCGCGGTGACCGGGTCGCCCTGCAGGGCGGCGCCGCCCAGCGACCGCCACGTGCCGAAGGCGCCGCCGGGGGTGTCCTGCGCGCGGGCGCGCAGGGTGCGCCGGGAGTCGCGTACGTACATGGTCATCCGGCCCGTGCGGTCCACGGCCACGGCCGGTGCGCTGATCGCCGAGGTGCCGGATATGTCGTCCGTGTCCGGGGTGCCGAGCGACTGCCACGGGCCGAACGCGCCGCCGGGGGCGGCCTGGACGGCGTACACGAGGTCGCGTCCGTACTCCTGGGGCGCGGTGCCCAGGGTGGTGCGGGTGCCGAAGACCGCGATCCTGCCGTCGGGGAGCCGGACGGAGGTCGCGCCCGCGTCGATCCCGGCGCCGGGCAGGAACTCGGGGCCCTGCCAGGGGGCCTTGGGGCCGCCGCGCGACCAGTACGCCATCCGGCCGTCGAGGACGGCGAAGGCCCACACCCGGCCGGCGGCGCCCTCGGTCATCCAGGAGGTGCCGTCGCCGCGGCTGTAGCGGATGGTCTGGTTCCAGCCGGCGCCGGTGGGCCGGGTCGCCGTCTTGCGGTCGCCGCAGCCGGCGGTGCTGCCGCACCAGTCCTGGTGGTCCGTCCACGCGTAGGTCTTGAGGTAGCCGAGCTTCTCCTCGGCGGCCTGCGGGTCGAGCGTCGGGGGCAGGGAGCTGTTGGGGTAGCTCACGTAGTTCTGCACCGAGAAGTGCGGCCGGTCCGCGGACCGCGCGTAGCGTTCGGCCGCGGCCTGTACGAAGCGGGCCCCGTACATGTGGTCCTGGTGGTCGAGGAAGGCCCCGCCGCCCTGCGCCCGGCCGGGGGTCGGGTCCTGCGTCCGTATCGTGGTCGGCCGGTACCGGGCGAAGACGTCCGCGATGGCCTCGACGGCCTGGTCCTTCGTGTACGAGAACCCGCTCTTGACCGGCGTCCCGGAGGTCAGCTGGGAGCCCAGGGCGGGTACCTTGCCGTCCCACAGGCCGCGCAGGCTGTCCGGATTGTCGCCGGAGATGCTGCGGGCCTCGCGGAGCTGCATCCATATGAGGTTGACCTCGGGCCGGGCGACGAGGACGTCCACCTCGGCGCTCCCGCCGCCGGCGGTGGGTATGGACGTGCGCTGCCAGGCGCTGGTCCGGTTGCCGGTGGCCATCTGCGCGTAGGCGGCCCGGATGCCGTTCTGCCGGGCCTCCGCGTAGGCGGCGTGGTCGGCGGGGCGTGCCGGGTCCTCCAGGTGCGGGCTGTGGGCCTCGTTCCTGCCGTCGGACTCGCCCGAGGTCAGGTACACCGTGGCGACCTTCACGCCCGTCGATATGGAGCGGCTCAGGTCGGGGTTCATGAAGAAGAGGTCGTCGTCGGGGTGCGCGACGACGTGGAGGACCGTGCCTTCGGTCACACTCGGGCGGACGGCCGCCTCGGGAGCCGCCGGCTCCGGTGCGTTCCCGTATCCGTAGGCCCAGGTCGTCACCCCGGCGGCGCCGATGGTGAGCGCGGTGAGCAGGGCCGCGAGGCGGGTGCGGCTGGCCAGGGACATGTACGACGCCTTGAGGATCGGTCCGGTGCGGAATTCCGCCGAGGGGGTGAGTCGGTGTCCCGATGGCTCCACCGCTTCCGGAGACGACCGGCCCCGATTATGCCCCGCGGGTTTGCGACTGACACACCCTCAAACGGCATATGAAATAAGTCGAGTTGAATGCGGCGTATGCGCTGGATATCCCATTTGTCATTACTTGGGTGGTGATCGCGGCGGGCCGGGACCAGCCCGGGCGCTTACCGTTGTCCGAGGCGTGGGGACGTACACTCCGCCAGATGAGCAGCAGTGTCACCCGCGCGGCCGGGAACGAGCCCTCGCAGCCCGCCGACGGAGCCCCGGCCGAGGCCGCGCCGCCCCACGCCACGGCCCGCGGCGGCGCCGCCGCGGCCCCCGCCGCCGCGCCGCGGAAGGGAGCCTGGCTGGTGCGCTCCCTGCTCGCCGTCCTCTCCGGCGTGCTGCTCTACCTCAGCTTCCCGCCCCGCCCCCTGTGGTGGCTGGCCCCCTTCGGCATCGCCCTGCTCGCCGGCTGCCTCCACGGCCGCCGCGCCCGGGCCGGCTTCGGCCTCGGCTTCCTCGCCGGCCTCGGCTTCCTGCTGCCGCTCCTCGTCTGGACCGGCGAGGAGGTCGGCCCGGTGCCCTGGCTGGCCCTGGTCGGCCTCGAAGCCCTCCTGATCGGTCTCACCGGCCTCGGCATCGCGCTCGTCAGCCGGCTCCCGGCCTGGCCGCTGTTCGCCGCCGCCGTCTGGGTCGCGGGCGAGGCCCTGCGCGCCCGGGCGCCCTTCGGCGGGTTCCCCTGGGGCAAGCTCGCCTTCGGGCAGGCCGACGGCGTCTTCACGCCGCTCGCCGCCCTCGGCGGCACCCCGCTGCTCTCCTTCGGCGTCGCCCTCTGCGGATTCGGCCTCTACGAAGCCCTGCGCATCGCCCGCAGCCACCCCACCCGCACCACCGCGGGGCTGGCCGCGCTCACCATCGCCGCGCCGATCGTCGCCGGACTCGCCGCCCGCCCGCTGGTCTCCGACGCGGCCGAGGACGGCACCGTCGTGGCCGCCGTCATCCAGGGCAACGTGCCGCGCCTCGGCCTCGACTTCAACTCCCAGCGCCGCGCCGTCCTCGACAACCACGCCAAGCGCACCCTCCAGCTCGCCGAGGACGTCAAGGCCGGCCGCGTACCGAAGCCCGACTTCGTCGTCTGGCCGGAGAACTCCTCCGACCTCGACCCGTACGCCGAACCCGACGCCCGCGCCGTCATCGACCAGGCGGTCAAGGCCATCGGCGTACCCGTGGCGATCGGCGCCGTCGTGTCCCCGGAGACGGGTCCGCTGCGCAACACGATGATCCTCTGGGACCCGGTCGCGGGCCCCACCGCGACCTACGACAAGCGCAAGATCCAGCCCTTCGGCGAGCGCATCCCGATGCGCTCCTTCGTCCGGCTCTTCAGCGCCGACGTGGACCGGGTGCGCCGCGACTTCGGCCCCGGCAAGGACCCCGGCGTCTTCGACATGGCCGGCAGCGGCGTGGGCATGGTCACCTGCTTCGAGGCCGCCTTCGACGACGCCGTCCGCTCCACCGTCCAGGACGGTGCCCAGGTCATCGCCGTGCCGAGCAACAACGCCACCTTCGGCCGGACCCAGATGACCTACCAGCAGCTGGCCATGGACCGGATCCGCGCCGTCGAACACAGCCGGACCGTCCTCGTCCCCGTCACCAGCGGGGTCAGCGCGGTCATCCGCCCCGACGGCAGGATCACCGCCGAGACCAGGATGTTCACCGCGGACGCCCTCGTGGCCGAGATCCCGCTGCGCTCCACCCGTACCCCGGCCACCGTCGTCGGACCGCTGCCCGAGTACGCGCTGTTCCTCCTCGCCGCCGGCGGATTCGGCCTGCTCCTGGCCCGACGGATCCGCGCGCGCCGGGCGGGCTGAGACGGGAGCCGGCTCCCCGGCCTCGTAGGGTCGGGGGATGACCACACCCGATTTCATCCGCGCCATCCGAGCCACCGCCGGGCACCAGCTGCTCCTGCTCCCCGGGGTCACGGCCATCGTCCTCGACGACCTGGGCCGGGTGCTGCTCGGCCGGCGCTCCGACACCGGCCGGTGGTCCGTGGTCGGCGGAATCGCCGAACCGGGGGAGCAGCCCGCCGAGACCGCCGTGCGCGAGGTGTACGAGGAGACCGCCGTGCGCTGCGTCCCCGAGCGGGTGGTGCTCGTGCAGATGCTGGAGCCGATCACCTACCCCAACGGCGACGTCTGCCAGTTCCAGGACATCACCTTCCGCTGCCGCGCGACAGGCGGCGAGGCGCGCGCCAACGACCACGAGTCCCTCGAAGTGGCCTGGTTCGAGGTGGACGCGCTGCCGCCGCTGGAGCCCTTCGCCCTGGACCGGATCCACCGGGCCCTGCGCGACGAGCCCACCTGGTTCGCGGCCCCCGCGGAGCTGCCGGAATAGGACGCGTCCGGCAAACCGGCCGGGTGTGGTCCGGCTCACCTGGGGATGGCCGGAAGCGCGCTGTAGGGTTCCGCAGATCCAACGGCGGTCACCGGACAGCCGTACGTTCGCAAGGGTGGTCGAGGGATGGGCGCGGGCAGTGCAGCCGGAGAGCCGCGACCGAACGGCGTCACGCGGGCCGATGCCGCACGTGACGGCAGTTCGCGCAAGGGAGCCGCGGGCGGACGCCTGGCGGTCCTCGACGGCGTCCGGGTCCTCGCCGCGCTCTCCGTGCTCTTCTACCACTACGTGGTCCTCGACAGCGCCTGGGGCGAACCCACCGAGGGCGTCTTCCCGGCCGCCCACGGGTTCGCCGTGTACGGCTGGCTCGGCGTCGAGATCTTCTTCCTGGTCAGCGGGTTCGTCATCTGTATGAGCACCTGGGGCCGGACCGTGGGCGACTTCGCGGTGTCCCGGATATCCAGGCTGTTCCCCGCCTACTGGGCGGCCGTGGCCTTCACCTCCCTCGTGCTGCTCAGCTGGCCCGAGGTGAGGAGGATCAAGGCCGGTGACGCGGTGGTGAACCTGTCGATGATGCAGGGCGGCATCGGGGTCCCCCACATCGACGACGTGTACTGGACCCTCTTCGTCGAGCTCAAGTTCTACGTCCTGTTCGCCCTCGTCGTCATGCGCGGCGTGACCTACCGCAACTGCGTCCTCTTCTGCGGGGCCTGGACCCTCGCGGGCGTGGTGGCCCCCGCCGCCGACAGCGGCGTGCTGTCCTTCTTCGCGGCGTCGTCCGCCTCCCCGTACTTCATCGCCGGCATCGCCTTCCACCTGATGCGGCGCTTCGGGCCGAACGCCGTCCTGTGGGTCGTCGTCGGCCTCCAGTTCCTCCTCGCGCAGCACCACGTGCACGACCGCATGACCGCCAGCCTGGGCCCGGGCGTCACCCAGCAGACGCCCCTCTGGCCCGCCCACGTGATCATCCTGCTCGGCTTCCTCCTCATGGCGGCGATAGCCCTCGGCGCCCTCGACGGCGTCCGGTGGCGCTGGCTCCCGCACGCCGGAGCGATCACGTACCCGCTCTACCTGATCCACATGCTGGCCGGGCTGACCTTCATCCACCACTTCCGTCACCAGGTGGCGCCCGTTCCCCTGGCCATCGGCGTCACCGCCGTCATGGTGCTGCTCGCCTGGCTCATCCACCGGTTCGTCGAACGCCCGCTGGGCCGGTTCCTGCGCGACCGGCTGCGGCGCGGCATCCAGGACATCCGCTCGGGCACCCCGGCCCCGCCCCCGCTCCGAGGGCTGCCGGCGCAGCCCTCCGCGCCCGAGGCGGAACGCATCCCGGCCGTCCGCTAGAGCCCCTGTCCGGGCCAGGCCGTCCAACCGGCGTCGGCCGCCTCCCGGTACAGCTCCACCGCCTGGTCGCCCATCACCGCGCTGTACGAGATCTCCGGCACGCTCCCGCCGCCCTCGTGGCCGCCGAGCACCCCGGCCAGCGCGCCGTCCACCAGCCAGGGGCTGCCACTGGTGCCGCCGCTGAGCTCCGGGCAGCCGATCCGCCGCTGGGTCTCGGAGAACAGGTCGGTGGTGTTGGAGCAGCGCAGCGGGGCCTCCAGGGTCCGCGGGTACCCGATGACCGTCGCCGCGGCGTCGTCCGGCTGCTCGGCGGCCACCGGGAATCCGCCCACGAGGTCCTCGACGGACCCGCTCTGCCCGCCGTCCACCGGGGCCACCGTCGCGAAGGCGATGTCGTCGTCCGGGTCCTGGCCCTCGGTCCAGCCCGGGGCGAGGTGCACCCCGGTGATCCGCCAGAGGCCGTACGGAGCCTCGCCGTCCCGGTAGCCCGGCGCGAAGACGGTGGTGTACGGGCTCTCCAGGCAGTGCGCGGCGGTGGCGATCACATCGCGGTCGTCGCTGCGCACCACGGCGGCGGTGCAGAAGTGCCCGCCGTCGAGCCCGTCCGCGAAGAGCGCCCCCACCCGGTCCGCCGTGGCGTCGGGCAGCGCCCACGCGGTGATCCCGAGCGGCGGTCCGGCCGCCGCGTCGGGCACGTCCACGCCGAGCAGCGCCGCCATCGCGGTCAGCGCGAGCAGGATCCGTGACGCCCGCCGCGCACGGATGCGCCGGGCCGGCCGGGGGAGCATGCGGTGGATCATGCTTCCACCCTGCCCGCCGAACCTATGTCCGGAGCCCGGTGTTCCGTATGAATCCCCTGTGAATCCCGTGGACCCGGAGTGAAATCCGGACGGCCGGGCCCGCGACGCTAACCGCGGCGCTCGTAGACCGTCACGCGGCGTCCCCGCACCTGCCGGTCCTCCACCACCGCGAACTGCTCCCGCAGGACCGCGGCCTTCGCCTTGTCCCGCTCCGCCGACGGGGCCTTCGCGACCTTCGCCGAATCAGTCACGAGCAGCACCCGCCGCTGCCCGAGCAGCGACGCCCGGATCCGCTCCGGTTCCGCCTCCTCGCCCTTGAGCGTGGCCGATTCGACCGGGGTCCGGGCCAGCGCCAGGTCGGTCAGGCCCGTGAAGGCGCCGGGGGAGACCAGCGCGGTGTCCCGCCGCGCGGCCGGCACGAACAGCACCGCGTCCCCTTCCCGCTTCAGCCGTTCCACCTCGCCGGCCACCGCCAGGACGTCGTCGACCCGGCTGGCCGGAGCCCGGTTGCCCAGCTCCACCGGCAGCAGGGCCACCACCGCCACCCCGACCACACCCGGCACGAGCAGGCCCGCCGCCCCCGGGAACCGGGGCGCGCACGCCCGTACGGCCGCGCCCAGCGCGGCGCCGATCAGCAGCGCCAGACCCGCCATCGAGAACAGCACGTACCGGTCCAGGAACAGCGGCTGGACCAGCGACAGTCCGATCAGCCCGAGCTGCGGCACCGCCAGCAGCGGCAGGCCCACCGCCGCCGCCGAGAGGTTCTTGCGATCGGGCCGGTCCGCCCACGCGCCGAGCCCGCCGAGGGCGAGGAGGATCCCCGGGCCGATCAGCATGTGCCAGGTCAGCGGCGGTATCCAGGACACCTGGTCCGACTGGCCCCGGCTGAACAGGATCAGCGGCAGCGCCCCCGCCACCGCGGCCGAACCGTACGCCGCCCAGCGCAGCCACACCCCGCGCCCGGCCCGCACCCACCACAGGGTCGCCGCGTGCGCGGGCAGGACCAGCAGCGACAGCCAGTTCAGCAGGGCGCACGCCAGCACCGTGATCCCGTACGCCGTCCAGCGCGGCCAGGCCCGCCGCCCGGGCCCGCTCTCCACGAGCGAGACCAGCAGCAGGGTCGACAGCCCGGCCCCGGCCGCGACCAGCGCGTACGGCCGGCCCTCCTGCAGGTGGAACTGGACGGCCGGCAGCAGCCCGAGGGCCAGCCCGCCGCCGAGCCCCGCCCAGAAGCCCGCCAGCCGGCTCCCGATCAGCGCCACGCACACGGCGGCGGCGGCGACCGCCAGCACCGACGGCAGCCGCAGGGTCGTCGTACTCGCGCCGAAGACCTCGAAGAGCCCGTGCATCAGCAGGTAGTAGAGCCCGTGCACGGCGTCGACGTTCCCGAGCATGCGCCAAATCTCGCCGGCCGGCCGGCCCGCGACCTGCCAGGTCGCCGCCTCGTCCCGCCACACGCTGTCCTGCCGCGAGAGCCCCCACAGACCGAACGCCACGGTCCACAGGAACGGAACGAGCCGGAGGAGGAGCCCGCGTCGGGCCGCGGATATGTGGCAAAGCATGAAGGTGTGGGGATCCTCGGTCTGGCGTTCGGGCGGAAGACACCAGTCTATGGACGACACGGACGGTTTCCGGACCGCCTGTTGTGCACGACGGAGCGTGATCGCCCGGTGCTGTCGCCCCTAGCCTCGCCGCAGGAGCACGAACGAGGGGCGGTACCCGGTGAACTGGCTCATCCACGACTACCGCGAGAGCGATCTCGCAGCGGTGGTCCACCTGATCGACACCACGGCCGAACTCGGCCAGGAGTCCGTCTTCTCGCTCGCCGAGTGCATCAGCGCGCTGACCGACCGCCAGCCCTGCGTGGTCGCCGTCCACCAGGGCGTCCCGATCGGCGCGGCCCTCGCCTGCGTCACCGGGGAGCGGGCCTGGGTCATGCGCATCGCGATCGCCGCCGGCTGGCGCGGCCGCGGCCTGGCCAGCGCCCTGCTCGTCGAGCTGGAGCGACGGCTCATCGCCGCGCGCGTCGGCCGCATCGCCTACGTCCTGCCCGAGGAGGACCTGCTCGGCGAGGGCCTGCTCAACGCCGGCTACACCCGGCAGCCCGCCGTCGCCTACTTCGAGAAGACCGAGCCCCTGCACGGACCGGCCGCCGGCCTCCTCGACGACCTCGGCGGCCGCTTCCTCCCCAACGACCTGTGGGCGAAGGTCGCCGGCATGGAGAAGGAGAAGGACCTCATCGAGCGGCGCGTGGTGCTGCCGCTCGCCGAGCCTGAGCGAGCCGCCTCGCACGGGGTGCGGCCGCCGCGCGCGATCACCCTCTTCGGCCCGCCCGGCACCGGCAAGACCACCTTCGCCCGGGCCATCGCCTCCCGGCTCGGCTGGCCCTTCGTGGAGCTGCTGCCCTCCCGCCTCGCCGACGAGGGCAACCTGGCCGCCGCGCTGCGCGACGCCTTCGCCCGGATCGCCGAGCTGGAGCGCGTACTCGTCTTCATCGACGAGGTCGAGGAGATCGCACCGGTGCGCACCGAGCCCGCGCAGCCGGGCGGGATCCACGGCGTGACCAACGAGCTGCTCAAGCTGATACCGGGCTTCCGGGAGGGCGACGAACGGCTGCTGGTGTGCGCCACCAACTCCATCCGCTCCCTCGACCCGGCCTTCCTGCGGCCCGGGCGCTTCGACTACCTGATCCCGATCGGCACCCCGGACGCCGGGGCGCGCGCCGCGATCTGGTCCCGCTACACGGCGGGGCGCGCGGACGTCGACGTGGCGGCCCTGGTGGCGGCGACCGAGCTGTTCACACCGGCCGACATCGAGCACGCGGCCCGGATCGCGGCGCAGGTGTCCTTCGAGCGGGACCTGGAGGCCGTGGGCGCGCGGGGCGCGGCCGCCGCGCAGCTGGGCGCGACCACGGAGGACTACCTGGCGGCGGTCCGGCAGTGCCGGCCGACGGTGACCCCGGCGATGACGGGCGAGTTCGAGGCGGACATCACGGCGCACGCCCGGTTCTGACCGGCGCCGCGCCCCCATGGACTTCCGTCCCCCGGTTGCGGCGGGGGAGGGAACGCGGAACGGCCCGCGGCCACTGCCCAAAGCGGCCGCGGGCCTCCCGCGCGGACTTGGCATCCGCGCCGGACGGCCGCCTTCCGCTCGGCCGGACGGCCGAACGCCGGGTCGGCTACCGTCAAGCCATGGGCTTCGTCATCTTCATGACCCTTCCGGGGCTGGCTCTGCTGCTCACCGCCATGGCCTTCCTCGACCTGGCACTGGAACGCGCGGGCCGCGCGGGCCTGCTGCCCTGGCGCTGGAACGGCCGCCAGGGGCAGATCTCCGCCACCGGCTTCGAGCAGCTGCACGCCAGTTTCTCGCCGGGCAAGCAGAACGAGCTCAAGGAACGGCAGAGCGCCCTCGTCCTGCGCGACGACGAGGAGGACGGCGCGCCGCCGCGTTCCCGCGTGGACCTCGACGGCGGGCTCGCCGTCATCCGGCTGCCCGCTACGGGGAGCAGCGGTACGTGAAGTCCACCGCGGCCGTGCGCTGCTCCGGGGACAGCAGGCGCAGTTCGGCCCGCGCGGGGTAGTTCCCCGCGCCCTGGAAGGTCCACAGCAGGTGCAGCCGGGCCTCGCGCTGTCCGCGCGGCACCCGCTCGGTCAGCTCCTCCGACTGCGTGCCGTCGCTGCGGACCCAGCGGTAGGTGAGGGTCCCCGGGCGCCCGTTGGTCCCGACGACGGCGACCACGTCGGCCGTCGCGTCACAGGGCGGGCCCTGGGGATCGGTGCTCACGGCCACGTTCCGGACCTCGATGCCGGGCCCGAACCGCTGCCACCCGAGGTACGCGAGGACGGCGGCCAGCACCACCACGGCGAGGGCGTACCGCCGCAGGCCGAGGACGCGACGGCGCCGGGGCGCGGCGACGGAGGCCACCACCACGGGGAACGGCGCGGGCATGGCCGCGGTCACCCCGGGCCCGAACCGGAGCACGGATCCCTCGACCCGGTCGGGGGTCACCTCCGGGGCCGCCGGCGGACCGGAGAACCAGTGGCTCCCGAGGACGGTGGCGCTGTAGTCGTCGCCCTCGGGGGCGCGGGGACCGGTCATCGGGGCACGTCCTGGCAGCGCAGCAGGTACTGGGAGGCCGACGCCGACTTGTTCCCGGCGGCCGGCTTCGTGGTCACCCGGACGCCTCCGTAGCACCCGCGGTCACGGGTGAAGGTGTGCGACTTGACCACGGTGACCGCCGAGCCGGCCTGGACCGTGAACGACTCCGTGCCGTCGGCGACGGAGAAGGAGCCCTGCGCACCGCCCAGGAACCACTCCAGCACCACGGTGACCGGCCCGGTGCCCTGCGACGCGACCGACACCGTCGCATCGCCCCGGTACACGCCGGTCTTCAGCGACACGTCGACCTTCGTGACCACCAGGGTCGGCGTCGGCGTCGGTGTGGGCGACCAGCTCACCGTCGGCTTCGGGGTGGGGCTCGGCGAGTACGACGGCGACGCGGACGGCGATGTCGATGCGGAGGCCGACGCGGACGTGGACGGCGAAGGGCTCGGGGACACGGAGGCGCCGGGACTCGGCGAAGCGGAAGCGGAAGGGGAGAGCGTCGGATTCGGGATCGGGGACGCCGATCCCGGCGGGGCCGCACTCGTCGTGGCGAAGGCGCTCAACGCCGAGGCCCCGCCGGGGGACGCGCCGATCGCGTCCGTGGTCAGCACCACCACCGCGCCCAGGACCAGCGCCACCCCCGCCGCGAGCCAGCCGCTGCGGCCGGGCGCCCAGCCCGAGCCGCTGCTCAGGGTGGTCGTGGCCACCGCCGTGGTGCCCGCCGCCGGGGCTCCCGCCGAGGGGAACAGCAGCGGCAGCAGCGCGGCCAGCGCCGCCAGCTTGCGCTGCCCGCGCTCCTCCCACTCGGGCCCGTACGCGGCCAGGGCCACGCCCTCCAGCTCCGCGACGAACGCCTCGGCGTTCTCCGGGCGTTGCTCGGGCTGCTTGGCGAGGCCGCGCCGGATCAGCGGTCGTACGGGCTCCGGGGCCTCGGTCTCCGGGACCGGCGCCTCGATGTGCTGGACGGCGAGCTCCGCGAAGTTCTCCCCGTCGTACGGCTTGCGCCCGGTGAGGCACTCGAAGAAGGTAGCCGTCGCCGCGTACACGTCGGCCGCGGGCGAGGCCGGCCGGCCCTGCCACTGCTCGGGGGCCATGTAGGCGGGGGTGCCGGCCACACCGGGTGTGGTGCCGCGGTTCGCCGCGATCCCGAAGTCCACCAGTTTCGACGAGCCGTCGGCCGCGACCAGCACGTTCTCCGGCTTGTAGTCCCGGTGGACGACGCCGGCCCGGTGCGCCGCCGCGAGCCCGAGCAGCGATCCCTTGAGGACCACCAGCGCGGCCTCGGCGTCGGCCTGCCCGGACTGCTTGAGCAGCGCGCGCAGCGAGATGCCGTCGACGAGCTCCATCACGATGGCCGCGCCGGCGGGCGACTCCACGTACTCGTACAGCCTCACGACGTACGGGGTCCCGAGCCCGCCCAGGAGGCGGGCCTCGGCCCGGAACTCCCCGACGAACGCGGGGTCCTCACGCAGCCGGTCGCTGAGGTACTTCACCGCGACCGCCGTGCCCGTGGTGTCGTGGACGGCCAGCACCACGCGGCCGCTGCCGCCCGCGCCGAGTTCCCGGACCTCCGTGTAACCGGGGACCGACCATGCCGCCCGTGTGTCCTTCATCGTTCCCGCCCCCTGTCCGGCTGTCCGCCGTACCGTGCCGTGCCGCACCGTGTCCCCGTGGCCGGTCGGTGACCGGCCACCCCCTGGGACACGGATCCGGCACGGCCGGTTCCCAACCGTGCGGGGGTGTCTCAGGCTGCGGCTCTCAGGCCGCGGCCGCCATCGCGCCGATCATGTCGTGCAACCGGTCGGCGGCCGCCCGTCCGAAGGCCGGGTCGTTGATGTGCGTGTCGTAGTCGTAGAGCCGGGCGGCGCTGCCCCGCAAGCCTTCGCGCAGCGCCGTGAACAGAGCCCGGTCCGCGCCGGGGTCATGGTACGGGCCGCCCGGCGATCCGAGCGTGGACAGTCCGCGGAGCGGGACGCAGACCGCCGTGGGGCCGGTCGCGACGCGGAGTTTGGCCGCGACCCGACGGCCGAGTTCCATGCATTCCTCCTGGTTCGTACGGATCACCGTGATGGACGGGTTGTGGACGTGGACGCCCCGGTCCAGGACCCGCTGCGGCAGGCTCTCCAGCGGGCCGAACTTCACCATGTCCAGCGCCCCCAGGCTCACCACCTGCGGGATCCCGGCCCGCCCGGCCGCACTGAGGCGGTCCGGGCCCGCGGTGAGGATGCCCCCGCACAGGTCGTCGGCGAGCTCGCTCAGGGTCAGGTCGAGGACGCCCGCGAAGATCCCCTGGCCGGCCAGGGTCTCCAGGGTGCGGCCGCCGGTACCGCTGACGTGGAAGACGAGCACCTCGTAGCCGAGGTCCGTCAGCCGCTCGCGCGCCGCGTCCACGCCGGCCGTGGTCACGCCCGCCATGCTCGCCGCGATCAGCGGGCGGGCACCCGCTCCCAGCCGGGGCGGGCGGCGCTCCAGGGAGGTGCGGGCGTAGGCCCTCGCCATCCCGGCGATCGCCGCGGCGGCGTTCGCCAGGACCGGTCCGGAGACGCTGTTGATCCCCGCGATGTCCACCACGCTGTACATCATCGTGATGTCCGAGGAGCCCACGTACGGGCTGACGTCCCCGGACGCCATGGACGAGACCATCAGTTTCGGTACGCCCAGCGGCAGGGCGCGCATCGCCCGGGTGGCGATGGAGGTGCCGCCGCTGCCGCCGATCGCCAGCACCCCGTGCAGCCTGCCCTCGGCGTGCAGGCGTAAGAGCGTCGCCTCCGCGCCGCGGGCCATCGTGGTCACGGCCGCGCCCCGGTCGGCGGCCGCGCGCAGTTCCGACAGTTCCGTTCCCGCCGCCCGGGCGACCGCGTCACGCGGCACGTCGGCGGGCACCCGGGGTTCGCCCATGATTCCTGTATCGACCAGTACCACTTCGACGCCGGCGCGCAGCAGCCTCTCGCGCAGCCAGCCGTACTCCACACCCTTGGTGTCCAGGGTTCCCACCAGCACGACGTTCGTCATATGTGCAATGTCCATGCAGGTGGGAGTGTTGGCAAGCGCAAGTACGAGTCAGCTCTCAAGGCCCCCCAGGAGCCCCAACAGCCGCTCCAGGAAAGGGACCTGAGACTTAATCAGCATTTTTTCGGCCAGTGGCGGAGCAAACCACGACACCCGGTCCAGCTCCGGGAACTCCTGTACGTTCCCCGAGTGCGGCGGCCACTCCATCGTGAAGGTCCCGGGCACCATCAGCTCCGGGTCGAGGTCCGCCTCCACCGCCCAGATGGTCACCAGCTTCCCGCTGGACAGCCGTACCTCGCCCAGCGGCAGGTACTCGCCCTCCGGCGGGGGCAGCCCGATCTCCTCGGTGAACTCCCGGCGGGCCGCGTCCCGCGGTGTCTCCTCCGGTCCGTACTCGCCCTTCGGGATGCCCCAGCCCCCAGCCTCCCGTCCGGCCCAGAGCGGGCCGCCCATGTGCCCGAGCAGGACCTCCACCCCGGACCGCTCCTCTTCCGGCCGTCCGCCGGTCCGCCGGAACAGGAGCAGTCCGGCACTGCGCTTGTGCGTCATGCGTCCATCCATGCCCCATCCGGAGCGGATCAGTGCTCCGGGTCGGTGTTCCGCGGTCGGGAGGACGTCGTCAGGAGAGCGTGGTCAGGAGGCCCTGGCCGGGAGGACCTGGTCAGTGGGCGTGCGGCCCCTGCCGGTGGACCGGCCCGTGCGCGTCCGCGCAGTGGGGGCCCGACGGGCCCTCGCCCGCGCGGCCCACGGTGAGGAGGGAGTCCTGCGTGTGGTCCACCTGGAGGGTGGTGTGCGTGATCCCGTACTCCTTGGCCAGCAGCCCCTCCAGGTCGCGGCGCACGGCGTGGCAGTCGCCCGCCGGCTCCACCAGCACGTGCGCGGAGAGCGCCGCCTGGCCCGAGGTGATGGTCCAGATGTGCAGGTCGTGCACCTCGGTGACGGGCGGGTGCCCGACGAGGCGGTCGCCGACCGCGTCCGGGTCCACATGGGCGGGAGCGGCCTCCAGGAGTATCCGGCCGGACTCGCGGATCAGTCCGTAGCCCGCCTTGAGCATCAGCACCACCACGACCAGCGTGGCGATCGCGTCCGCCTGCCGGAAGCCGGTGGTCAGCACGATCACGCCGGCGACGGCGGTCCCGATGAAGGCGAAGAGGTCGTTCAGGATGTGCTGGTAGGCGCCTTCGACGACGAGCGTGGAACGGTTGGCGCGGGAGATGCACCAGGCCGCGGCCACGTTGACGGCGATGCCGGCGAGCGCCGTCACCACCACCAGACCGCCCTCCACCGGCGGCGGATCCATCAGCCGGCGCACGGCCTCGTACGCCAGCCAGAGCCCCAGCAGGATCAGCGTCAGGCCGTTGGCCTGGGCGGAGAGTATCTCCGCGCGCTTGAGGCCGTACGTGAAGCCGCCGCGGGCGGGCCGCGCGGCCAGCCGCATGGCGATCAGAGCCAGGACGATCGAGACGGCGTCCGTCAGCATGTGCGCCGCGTCGGAGATCAGGGCCAGGGAGTTGGCCATGACGCCGACGACGACCTCGATGGCCATGAACCCGGCGATCAGACCCAGCGCGATCGCCAGCCAGCGGCGGTCGGCGTCCGCGGACACCCCGTGGCTGTGACCCGCGTGCCCGTTCCCGTGCCCGTGTCCGTTCCCGGGCCCGTGGTCGTGGTCGTCGTGCGCGTGGTCGTGCCCACTCATGGCGTCCCCCGTCTCATCGCGGCACCCGTGTGTTCGGATCCGTCGCGTGAAGTGAAGCGCACCCCGGCGAGATCGGCAAAGGCTGCAACGGGGACCGTTGTCATTACCCATAAGGGGCCTCTGACCTGCAATGATGCCGGGCCACTGCCGGGCGGGCGGGTTCATGGGAAAATCTGCTCATGGTCCAGCGCCCCGGTGTGCCGACCGCACCCGAGCTCGTCCTGGTGACCGACACGGGCTCCGTCGCGATGAGCCCGGGCCGGACCTACCACGTCGGCAGGGACCCGCTCTGCGAGATCTGCCTGGAGGACGCCAGGGTCTCCTGGCACCACGCCGTCCTGCGCCCGGAGGGCGACCACTGGACGGTGGAGGACGAGCACAGCACCAACGGCACCTGGGCCGACGGCCGGCGCGTCCACGAATGGAGCGTCGGTGTCGGCAGCCAGTTGCGGTTCGGCGACGCGGAGGACGGCCCGCGCGCCGTCCTCGTCGGTCCCCCGCCGCCCCCGCCGGCCGAAACTCCGCCCTCCGCCGCGCCGGACGCCGCGCACGCCGCCCGGCCGTCGGGGGTCTCGTCGCTGTCCCGGACCTTCCAGCGGCCGACCACCGTACGCCCGCTGCTCGCCCGTACCGCCGTGCGCATCGGCCGCGACCCGGAGAGCGACCTCTTCATCGACGACCTCACCGTCTCCCGCCGGCACGCCGAACTCCGCGCCCTCGCCGACGGCAGCTACGAGATCGCCGACCTCGGCAGCCACAACGGCACCTACCTCAACGGCACCCGCCTCGACCGCCGGGCCGCCCCCCTCCGCCAGGGCGACATCGTCGGCATCGGCCACTCGGCCTTCTGCCTCGTCGGCGACCACCTCGAGGAGTACGTGGACACGGGCGAGGTCTCGCTCGACGTCCAGGGCCTCACCGTCGCCGTCGACAAGGGCCGCAAGATCCTCCTCGACCGGGTCTCCTTCCCCGTCGGAGCCAAGTGCCTGCTCGCCGTCGTCGGCCCCAGCGGCGCCGGCAAGTCCACCCTGCTCGGCGCGCTCACCGGACTGCGCCCCGCCGACCAGGGCACCGTCCTCTACGACGGACGCGACCTCTACCGCGACTACGCCGAACTGCGCCGCCGCATCGGCCTCGTCCCCCAGGACGACATCCTGCACGCGCAGCTCACCGTGCGGCGCGCCCTCGGCTACGCCGCCGAACTGCGCTTCCCGCAGGACACCGCCAAGGCCGAACGCCAGGCCCGGGTGGAGGAGGTGATCGGCGAACTCGGCCTCCAGCAGCGGGCCGACCAGTCCATCCACAGCCTCTCCGGCGGCCAGCGCAAACGCGTGTCCGTCGCCCTGGAGCTGCTCACCAAGCCCTCCCTGCTCTTCCTGGACGAGCCCACCTCCGGCCTCGACCCCGGCATGGACCGCTCGGTGATGCACATGCTGCGCGGCCTCGCGGACGACGGCCGCACGGTCATCGTCGTCACCCACAGCGTGCTCAACCTCGACGTCTGCGACCGCCTCCTGATCCTCGCCCCCGGCGGCCGCACCGCCTACTTCGGCCCTCCGGAGAAGGCCCTCGGATACTTCGGCTTCGAGCAGTGGCCCGAGGCCTACGAGGCGTTCGAGAACGACCAGAACCGCGACTGGGCCGGGCAGTACCGCGCCTCACCGCTGCAGAGCCGCTACGTCGACGTCTCCGCCGGAAGGTCCCCGCCCCCTCCCGCGGGGGAGGCGGCACGGGCGTCCGGCGCCGTGCCGCAGCCGCCGCCCAAGGCCCAGAGCTGGGGCTCCCAGCTCTCCACCCTGATCCGCCGGTACACCGCCGTGCTCGGCGCCGACCGCACCTTCCTGGCCATCATGATCGGGCTGCCGTTCGTCATGGGCTGTCTGGCCCGTGCGCTGGCCGGCAGCGCCCTCACGGCCGAGACGGGCCTGAACGCGCTGTTCATCCTGGTCCTGGGCGGAGTCCTGACCGGCGCCGCCAACGCGGTGCGCGAACTCGTCAAGGAACGCGTCATCTACCAGCGCGAGCGCGCCGTCGGGCTGTCCCGGTCGGCCTACCTGATGTCCAAGGTGGTGGTCCTCGGCGTGCTCACCATCGCCCAGGCCGTGGTCCTCACCGTGGTCGGCCTCGCCGGAGTCGACACCAACGCCCCCGGCGGCAAGGGGATCTTCATGCCGCCGCTGATCGAGATCATCCTGGCCGTCGCCCTGCTGTCGTTCACCTCGATGCTGCTCGGCCTGGTGATCTCCGCCCTGGTGACCAAGGAGGAGGCCACCATGCCCCTGCTGGTCCTCCTCACCATCGTCCAGGCCGCCTTCTGCGGCGCCCTGCTGAAACTCTCCGGCGTCCCCGTCCTCGAACAGCTGGCCTGGTTCGTACCGGCCCGGTGGGCCATGGGCGCGATGGCCAGCACCACCGACCTCGGCGCGATCGTGCCCCTCAAGATCACCCAGGACCCGATGTTCGATCACAAGGCGAGCCTGTGGCTCCTCGACATCGGGATGCTGCTCGCCCTGTCCGTGCTGTTCATCGTGCTGGTGGCCCGGATGCTGCGCCGTACCGAGCCCGCGGTCATGAGGAAGTAGCCGCCCATGACCAGCCCCGGTCCGGGCGAGGACTTCCGGCCCACCCACATCGTCCCCCAGGAGGGTCTTCCCGCCTGGGAGAGCCCCGACGTGTCCCGCCCGACCGTGCCGCTCGACGGCTTCCTCCCGGTACAGCTGCTGTCCCGGCGCGGCGACTGGGGCGAGGTCCTGTGCGCCAACGGCTGGTCCGCCTGGGTGGACGGCCGGCTCCTGGTGTCGGTGCCGCAGCCCCCGCCGACGGCCGACAGGCCGCTCGCCCGTACGGAGGACGCACGGCCGCAGCTCACGCGCGCCGCCGAGGCCCTGGAGCGCTACCGGCGTGCCGTGGACGAGCTCGCCTCGGGCAGGACGGACGCCGACTCCTTCCGGCGGACCGTACGGGGGCTGCGGGCCGGGGTCGTCGTGGACGGGGAGTCCGTGTGGGTCTACGACGTGACGGCGGGGAAGTGGCTGTACGGCGACGAGAGCCGCCTGACGACCTTCGCGGTCGTGGCGGCACCGGGGGCCTCGCCCGAACCGCCGGCGCAGCCACCGCCCGCGCCGCCGACACCCACACAGGTGAGCGCGGGATCGGGCGTACCTCCGGCCCCGCCACCGGCCCCGGCCGACGAGGCCCGCGAGCCTGACGCGGAGCACGACACCACCCGGATCGTGCACACGCACGACCCCGAGACCGACTGAACACGATCCAGGGACCCGGCGAACCCGGGACCCGGCGAACCCGGGACCCGGCGAACCCGGGACTCAGCGACTACGGCACTCGGCGATCACGGGACTCCGGGCGCGGCCGGTGCCGCGGCAGGTTCGCCGACGCGGCCGCGGCGGTGCAGCGGGCGGGCCAGGAGCGCGCCCAGGAAGCCCGCCACCCCACCCCACAGCAGGGCGAGCCCGACCGTGCGCCACAGGACGGGATCCAGCAGGACCGTGCCGCCGAGCCCGTCCACCTCGCCGATGCCCAGCAGGGAGAGGCCGAACTGCGCCTGGATCCGCCCGAGCAGACAGACCGTCAGGGTCGCCAGGGCCAGGGCCACGCCCAGGTGGAGCGCGTGCTGCCAGGGCCGGACGTGGGCGGGGGACCGTACGGCCGCCAGCACGCCGGTGCCGAGCAGCAGGACGGCGGCCACGGCCACCAGCCACCACGCCCGGGAGTCGTGCGCCGCGAGCGAGGCCACGTCCACCGTGGCCGGCTCCGAGCCGCGCAGCACCTGGTCCAGGAGCTGCGGCATCGGCAGCCCGAACGGGCCGTCGACCCGGCCCTCCCAGGCGCCGCCGAAGCCCAGGGTGAAGGCGAGCCACGCGAGGTTCGGCAGCCCGAGCAGCATCACGGCGAAGGTCCGGGCGGCATGGCCCTGGGTCGCGGCCACCACCAGGCCGACCCCGATGCCGAGGACGACGTAGGCGAGGAGCAGCAGCATCGTGGCGAAGGCGGCCGGGCGCAGCGCCGCGTGGAAGCGGACCAGGCCGGCCGGGAGCGGGGCGCGGCGCGAGACCAGCAGGGCGATCAGCAACAGGCCCAGGATCCACAGCAGTCCGAAGAGGAGCGTGGCGGGCAGGTCGGCGCGGAACCCCACCGTCGGGGCGGAGTCGATGAGTTCGGCGATCACCCCGGCCGGGGAGTCGGCGGTGGAGAGGCCGAAGGTCTGCCGGGCCAGGAGCGCGGCGCCGGTCAGTGCGAGGAGCCAGAGGACCACCAACGGCAGGGCCCGGCCGATCAGTTCGCGGGGCCGGGCCACCGCCCGGTTGTGCAGGGGGTGCAGGAAACAGGAGCCGGCCGTGAGGGCGCCGGCCAGGCTCACCGACAGCGGGATCACCGACAGGCTGACGTCCGCCCCCGCCACGGGACCGGCGCTGCCCGACACCTCCAGCGAACCGCCGGCCGCCATCACGACGACTGCGGCGACCACACGGGGGAACGCGCCGCCCGGCAGATCGCCCGCGCCCGCGCACGCCAGCCCGGCGGCGGCGACCGCGGTCATCACGGCGAACCCCGCCACGACGGCGACGAGGGCGTCTCTCCATGCCCTCGCGGAGACCCCGGACGATGGTGATCTGGGTATCCGGCTCATCCTGCAACCGTGGCACCCTCGGCTTGCGGGCACCACCCGGATGGCGCACACAATGGTCCGCAGGGAACTCCCTCCTCCTGGGAAGAAGAGCCCGTGACCACGCAACCCTCCGGCCGGCCGCCCTCGTCAGAGCGCCCCAGCGGGCCGCCTTCCGGTCCGCTCTCGGGCGGGCAGCAAGGGCCGCCGCCACCCCCGCCCCCGTCCGCTCCGCCCACGCCGGGCCCGCCGGGCGGGCCCGGCGGCCCTGACAAGGGGCCGTGGTGGCGATCCGTTCCCCGACTGGCCACGGTGCTCGTCGCGGTGGTGGCGGTCGTCGCCCTGGCCGTCGTACTGACCCGGCCCAGCGGTACCGACAACGCCGGCGGGGAGGTCTTCCTCCAGCCGGCCGCCGCCACGGGTCCCGACCCGTTCACCGAGTCGGTCGCGACCACCCAGGACACGCCGCCGGAGAGCCCGGCGGCGTCCCCCACGGGCCCCACGGGCTCCAAGCCCCCCAGCTCGCCTGCGGGCACCACGACGGGCACCAGGAGCATCAGCGGCTCCGCGCCGGGCGTGTACGGGGGTACGAGGGACACCGCCAGCTGCGACGTCGAGAAGCTGATCGGGTCGCTGTCCGCGGACCCGTCCAAGAACGCCGCGTTCGCCTCGGCCCAGGGCATCCAGCCGCAGGCCGTCCCCGCGTTCCTCCGCTCGCTCACCTCGGTGCAGCTGCGGATGGACACCCGGGTCACGAACCACGGCTACCAGAACGGCAAGCTCAACGCCTACCAGGCCGTACTGCAGGCCGGGACGGCCGTGCTGGTGGACGACCGAGGGGTGCCGCGGGTGCGCTGCGCCTGCGGGAACCCGCTCGGTCCGCCAGTGGCGCTCAAGGCCGACCCGAAGCGCTTCGGCCAGACGTGGTCCTCGTACCAGCCGCAGAAGGTGGTGGTCATCGCACCGGCACCGACCGTGGTCCACAAGATCGTGATCTACGACCAGCACAACCGGAGCTGGTACGAGCGTGACAAGGGCAGCCACCACGGCAAGCCCGACCGGCCGGTGCCCCCGCCGCCGATCCACACGCCGACGATCATCCCGACGAAGCCGACGGGGACGCGCACCGCCCCGACGCCCACGGGTACCCACACGTCCCCGAAGCCGACGGACACCAAGACGTCCCCGACCCCCACGGACACCAAGACGTCCCCGAAGCCGACGGACACCAAGACGTCCCCGACCCCCACGGACACCAAGACGTCCCCGAAGCCGACGGACACCAAGACGACGCCGACGCCCACGGACACCAAGACGACGCCGACGCCCACGGAGTCCAAGCCGACGCCGACGCCGACGCCCACGGAGACCAAGACGTCGGCGACGCCGACGCCCACGGAGACCAAGACGTCGGCGACGCCGACCGAGACCAAGACGTCGGCGACACCGACGGAGAAGGAGACCCCCACGCCCGCGACGCCGACCGAGACGCACACGACGGCGTCGGCGGAGATCACGCCGGAGACGACGCCCGAGACCACCCCGGAGACGTCTACGAAGCCTGAGTCAGCGGCCCCGGCGCGGCCCGAGACCCCGGTTGCGCCGACGCCCGCAAAGCCGGAGCAGGAGCAGCAGCAGCAGGAACAGCAGCAGGAGGTCCCGGGCAACCAGTCCGAGTAGCCCGACAACAGCCTTCAGCGGCACCCCGGAGTGCACCGCTTCACCCGAACGGGCGAAGCGGTGCACTCGCGTGACCTGGCGTACCAGGAGCCGGGTGCCGGATCAGGCGCGGCTGCGCCGGGTCGGCGCGTCGCCCGCCGCGCCCACCGCGAGGCCGAGGACGAGCATGACGACGTAGCCGTAGATCTCGTAGCCGTCGGGGACGAGGAAACGGACGAAGCCCATGAAGTGGATCCAGCCGAGCCACTCGTGCAGGAGACCGCTCGCGCCGCCGACGACGAGGACGAAGGCGAGCAGCCCCGTGACGGCCGCCAGGGGGGATTTCGGGGTGGAGGAGGTCATGCTCCGACGGTAGGAGCCGGGCGCCGGCCACCGGATCGGCCTTAGGGCACTCGGCGCTCGTACTTAAGTATCCGATCCGGGGCGGGCGGGTCCCGTCGTGGGCGGGCCCGCGTAGATTCCGCAGACATGCGCCGCATCCACCGAACCCGCCGGGACTGGGCCGTCGACCTGGGGCTCTTCCTCTTCGCCGCCTGCTTCGCGGCGATCAGCTCGCAGTCCGTCCCGGTGGCGGAGGACCTCGGTCCGGGATGGCGGGCCGCCGACCAGGTGGTCGGCGGGCTGGGGTGCGCAGCGGTCCTGCTGCGGCGGCGCTGGCCGGTCCAGCTCGCCGTGGTCCTGCTGCTGGCGGGCAGCCAGGCGCACTATCTGACCGGTCCGACGATGGTGGCGGTGTTCACGGTGGCCGCGAGCCGGCCGTGGAAGGCCACGGCGTGGGTGGCTGCGCTGGCCTTCGCCCCGCTGCCCGTCTTCCTGTGGCAGCTGGCGGACATGCCCGAGGAGCGGGCGGGCTCGGCCGTGACGTACTTCGCCCTGATCGCCGGATCCATCGGCTGGGGGCTGTTCCGGCGGTCCCGGCAGCAGCTGATCGCCTCCCTGCGCGAGCGGGCCGAACTGGCCGAGGCGGACGCGGAGTCACGCGCGGAGCGGGCGCGGATGGAGGTCCGGGAGGAGATCGCCCGCGAGATGCACGACGTGCTCGGCCACCGGCTGTCGCTGCTGAGCGTGCACGCGGGCGCGCTGGAGTTCAACCCGGGCGCCCCGCGGGCCGAGATCGAACGGGCCGCCGGGGTGATGCGGGAGAGCGCCCACCTGGCCCTGCACGATCTGCGCGAGGTGATCGGCGTACTGCGGGCGGGATCCGGGTCGGGGCCGGCGGAGGGGGAACGGCCGCAGCCGGAACTGGCGGACCTGGCCCGGCTGGTGGCGGAGGCGCGGGCTGCGGGCGGCCGGATCGAGCTGGCCGGGCCGCCCGCGGAGGCCGAGCCGCCGCCCCTGGTGGGGCGTACGGCGTACCGGATCGTCCAGGAGGCGCTGACCAACGTACGCAAGCACGCGCCCGGCGCGGCCGTCGACGTACGGGTGGCCGGGGGGCCGGGGGACGGGCTCACGGTGGAGGTGCGCAACGCGCCGCCGCCCGGGCCGGATCGGGCTCCGGGCACGGAGGCAGCCCTCGGGAGAGCGGGTGCGGAAGCGGGTGCGGAATTGGGGGCGGGTGCGGGCGGCGGGCAGGGGCTGATCGGCCTGGCGGAACGCGCCCGGCTCGCGGGCGGGGAGTTGACGGCCGCCCCCGCCGAGGGCGGGTTCCGGGTGCACGCCTGGCTACCCTGGCAGGGCTGACCGAAGGCCGAGGGCCGAGGGCCGAGGGCAAAGGGACGAAGGCCCGGGCCGACGGGGACGAGGGAGGAGGCGCGGGTGATCCGCGTACTGCTGGTCGACGACGACGCGATCGTCCGGGCCGGGCTGCGCCTGATGCTGGGCGGGGCCCCGGACATCGAGCTGGTCGCCGAGGCCGCCGACGGGGCGGAGGTGCCCGGACTGGTCGCCGCCCACGCACCCGACCTGGTGCTGATGGACATCCGGATGCCCGGTGTCGACGGGCTGGCCGCGACCGAGGCGCTGCGGGCGCGGCCGGGGGCTCCGGAGGTCCTCGTCCTGACCACCTTCCACACCGACGCGCACGTGCTGCGGGCGCTGCGCGCCGGCGCGGCCGGGTTCCTCCTCAAGGACACGCCCCCGCAGGAGATCGTGACGGCCATCCGGACGGTGGCCGCCGGGGACCCGGTGCTCTCCCCGGCCGTCACCCGCCGCCTGATCGACCAGGTGGCGGGTGGCTCAGTGCAGGACGACCGGGTGGCCGCCGCCCGCGCCCGGCTGGCCTTGCTGGCCGAACGGGAACGGGAGGTGGCCCTGGCGGTCGGGCGGGGCCTGTCCAACGCGGAGATCGCGCGGGAACTCCACCTGGCGCTGCCCACGGTGAAGACGCACGTGTCACGGGTCCTGACCCGGCTCGACCTCAACAACCGCGTCCAGATCGCCCTGTTGGTCCATGACGCGAGCCCGCAGGACCCGCCCGGGTGAGGCGGGCCGGCGTCAGCGCGCCGTGCCGCCGCCCGGCTGCGCCACTTCCTCCGCCTGCCGCAGTGCGGCCTTGAGCGCGGTGTCGAGCGCCTGGTCCGCCGGGACCTTGACGTCGGGAACGACGCCCACGCCCTCCCAGTTGGTGCCGGTGACCGTGTTGATGCTCCGGGCCGCAGGCACGGTCACGAGCACGTGCGCGTCGACCGCGTGGCGGGCCGTGGGATGGGCGCCGCCGCGGGTCGTCGCACCGACGACGACGGCCCGGCCCTGGGCCTGCAGGGTGTACGCCACGTCCTCACCGCCGGAGAAGGTGGTCTCGCTCGTGAGCACGTAGACCGGGCGGTCGGTGTAGCGCGGCGCGGGCAGGTGCCCGGACGTCCAGTACTGGCGGGTCGTGTCGGTGGTGCGGTCGTAGATGTCGTTCAGGTGCACCTGGTCGTCGCCGAAGAAGTAGCTGCACCACATCGCGGCCCCTTCCGGCGCCCCGCCGCGGCAGCCGCGCAGGTCCAGCACGAGCGCGGAGCTGCCCGCGACCAGCTGCATGGCCGCGCCGATCACGCTCGCGCCCTCGACGGCGGTGGCGATGAGCCCGATCTCGATGAGCCCTATGTTGCCTTCGAGGTGCTCGACGCGGCGGACGCCCTGGTTCTGCTCCCTCAGCAGGCTGAGGAAGGCGGCCTTCCCGCCGTCCTCGTCCTCCGTTTCCAGGGACTGCGGCTCCTCGGTCCAGAGCAGGCGCAGGTGCTTGTCCGGGCACACCTCCTGGAGGTGCGCCGTCACGGTCTCGCAGAGGGTCGGCGCGTCCAGGCCCTCGTACGCGCCCGCCGCGAGCCGGCCGCGGATCGCGGCCTCGATGACGACGGCCTTCTCGGGGAAGACGTAGCCTGCACCGATCCGGTCCAGGGCCTGTTCGATGATCTGTTCGTTTGTAGGCATGGCGGGTCATGCTAGACGGCCAACAGGCCGCCGACCAACGGGATTTTCCGCGTACCGCGGCGCCTCGGACCGGCGGGGGAGGACGGCCGACCCGGAGGGTCCCGTGGGGTGGCCGTGTCCCACGGGGACACCGGCGGGGGAGAGTGAGACCCTGGCTGCATGGCCCGCAGGGGAAAGAACCCCGAGGTCGACTGGCCCGCGCGGCCCGATACGAGCCTTGCGCTCAACCGCATGGGCACGTTCGACTGGGACCTCGACAGCGGGCGGATGCATCTGGATCCCACCGCCCTCGAGGTCCTCGACCTGCGCCCGGACGAGTACAACGGCACCCCCGAGGGGCTGCGGGTGCGGCTGGCCCCCGCCGAGGAGGCCCGCCTCGACACCCGCGTAGCGCAGGCGATCAAGGACGGCCGAAGCCACTACGGGGCCTACGTCCGCACCCGCTGCCGGGACGGGGCGCCGGCCTGGACCCACATCCAGGGCCACATCCTGCGGCACCCGGACGGGCGCCCGTACCGCGTCATCGGGATCCTGCGCGACGCCGCCCACGACCCGGGCGAGCCCGGGGCTGCCGGGGAGCAGGCCGAGGGCCGGGCCCGGATGACGGGAGTCGTCGAGCGGACCACCGCGATCCTCGCCCACGCCCGCACCGTCAACGACGTGACCGACGTCCTCAAGGACCCCCAGGCCCTCGGGCACCTCGGCGCGGTCAGCGTGATGCTGGGCATCGTCGACGGAGGCCGCATCCACCTGGTCGCGGAGGGGCAGCTCGGCTCGTACGTACCGGAGATCGAGTACACGCGGATCGACGCGCGGTTCCCGATGAGCGAGGCCGTACGCACCATGCAGCCGGTCTTCCTCGTCTCGCGCGAGGAGTTCCAGCGCCGCTACCCGGAGCTGTGGCCGTACATCGAGCCGCTGTCCGTCCGCAGCGGGGTCTACCTGCCGCTGATCGCCCAGGGGCGGCCCATCGGGGCGCTCGGGCTGCTCTACACGCGGGAGGGGGAATTCACCGCCGAGGAGCGGAACCTGCTGATGGCACTGGGCAGCGGCGTCGCGCAGGGCCTCCAGCGCGCCATCCTCTTCGAGCAGGAGCACGACCTGGCCGAAGGGCTCCAGCGGGCCATGCTGCCCCGCCGGATCCCGGAGGTGCCGGGTGCGCGGATCGCCGTACGCTACCGGTCCGCGCGGATGGGGCAGGACATCGGCGGCGACTGGTACGACGTGATCCCGCTCGGCGACGGCCGGGTCGGGGTGATGATCGGCGACGTCGAGGGGCACGACACGGACGCGGCCGCCGTCATGGGGCAGCTGCGGATCGTGATGCGCGCGTACGTCGTCGAGGGGCACACCCCGGCGGCGGCGATGGCGCGGGCCTCGGCCTTCCTGCGCGAACTGGAGACGGAACGGTTCGCCACGTGCACGTACGCCGAGGTGGACCTCACCACCGGGATGATCCGGATGGTCCGCGCCGGCCACCTCGACCCGGTCGTCCGGCGCGGCGACGGCAGCTGCCACCGGATCCAGGTGGCGGGCGGGCTGCCGCTCGGGCTGCCGGCCCGCGAACAGCCCGGCACCGGCACCGGCTACCCCGTCACCAGTCTCGAGCTCCACCCCGGGGACACCCTCGTCCTGTGCACGGACGGCCTGATCGAACGCCCCGGCGCGGACCACGACACCGGCATGCGGGAGTTCATGGCCGCGGTCCACAGCGGCCCGGTCGACGTGGAGGAACTCGCCGACGTGCTGTGTGACCTGGTCGGGGACTCCGGCGGGGGCGACGACATGGCCCTGCTCGTCCTGCGCCGCCGCGGCACGCCCGGCGCGCGCGGCGGCGGTCCGCTGCGCCAGCGGCTGGAACCGGGGGACACGGAGGCGCCGGCGCTGGCCCGGCACCTGATCCGGGCGGCGGTGGCCGCCTGGGGAGCGCGGGACCGGGTCGACGAGATCGAACTGGCGGCGGACGAGCTGATGACCAACGCCCTCGTGCACACGGACGGCGGCGGCGACGTCAGCATGCGGCTCACGGCCCAGGGCCGGATCCGCGTCGAGGTCGAGGACTCCAGCAGCGCCCTGCCGAGGCGGCGGGAGGCGGGGGACTGGGCGGTGTCGGGGCGCGGCCTGATGCTGGTGGACCGGCTGGCGGACGAGTGGGGCGTGGAGCCCCGGGGCGGCGGGAAGTGCGTGTGGTGCGAGTTCGCCGTGGACGCGCCGGAACAGGCGGGCTGAGCACCGGCCGGCCGCCAGGGCCGTCCGGCCGACCGCTGCTCAGGGCTGTCCGGCCCGCCAGGCCCGGCCGGCCGTCAGGCCGTCACAGGCGGACGAGGGTGATCTCGGTGGCCTTCACGCTGGTCCACACCTCGGCCCCGTCGGCGAGGCCCAGCTCGGACGCCGCCTCCGGGGTGATCTCCGCGACCAGGTCGGGCGCATCGGCCGAGGCGATCAGCACGCGCAGCCGGCTGCCGACCGCGGTGATCTCCCGTACGGTGCCCGGCCAGACGTTGCGGGGGCTGCCGGCCGGGCGGTCCCGGTGCACCGACACCGCCTCCGGGGCGATGATCGCCAGCGCCTGCGCCCCCTCGGGCAGCGCCTCCGCGACGACGAGCCGTCCGCCCTCGGCGAGGGCCAGCCCGTCCGCCGACGCGATGCCCGGCCAGGCGTTGCGCCCCAGCATGCGGGCCACCCACGGGGAGCGCGGGTGCCGGGCCACCTCGGCGGGCGGCGCGTCCTGGAGGGTGCGGCCCTCGGCCAGTACGAGGACCCGGTCGGCCAGCGACACCGCCTCGACAGGATCGTGCGTGACGATGAGGCAGACCCCGCCGAAGCCGGCCAGGTGCGTGCGCAGGGTGTGCCGGACGCGGGCCCGCGTGGTCTGGTCGAGGGCGGCCAGCGGCTCGTCGAGCAGCAGCAGCCGCGGGCGGGCGGCCAACGCGCGGGCCAGGGCCACCCGCTGGGCCTGGCCCCCGGACAGCTGGGCCGGCTTGCGCTGGGCGAGGTGCCCGACGCCGAGCCGGTCCAGCCAGGCCTGCGCCTCGCGACGGGCGTCGGCGCGCGGTACCCCGTGCGCGCGCAGCCCGTACGCCGTGTTCGCCAGGGCGCTCAGGTGCGGGAACAGCGCACCGTCCTGCGGGACCCACGCGACCTGCCGCTTGTGCGGGGGCAGCGCGGTGACGTCGGCGTCGCCGAGCCGGAGGTCGGCGTGGGCCCGGGGGGTCAGGCCGAGCAGGGCCCGCAGCAGGGTGGTCTTGCCGGCGCCGTTCTCACCGACGACGGCGATGGTGGTGCCCGGTTCGGCAGCCAGAGTCAGCTGGTTGAAGCCGGTGACGGTGGCGTGCAGCGGCCAGTGGCCGGTCTCCTGCGGCGCCGGCGCCGGCTCCGGCGCGGACTCCGGCCGTGCGGCCGTCTCCGGGGCGCGCCCGGCGGCGGGCACGGCGCCGGGCGCCTCGTCCGGGACCGGCGGCGTGGCGACCGCCTCGCGGGCGGCCACCGGGGTCCCCGTCCAGCGGCCGCGCAGGGCGATCAGTACGGCCATGGCGATCGCCAGCAGCAGCAGCGAGACGGAGGTGGCGGCCTCGGGCTGGTCCTGGAGCAGCAGGTACACCTGGAGCGGCAGGGTCTGGGTGGTGCCGGGCAGGTTCCCGGCGAAGGTGATTGTCGCGCCGAACTCGCCCAGCGCCCGGGCCCAGGTGAGCGCGGCTCCGGCTATGAGGCCGGGGGCCACCATGGGCAGGGTCACCGTGAAGAACACGCGGACCGGCGAGGCGCCGAGCGAGGCGGCGGTCTCCTCGTAGCTCTGCTTGAGCCCGCCGAGGGCGCCCTCCAGGCTGATGACCAGGAACGGCATGGCGACGAAGGTGGCCGCCACGACCGCGCCCGACGTGTGGAAGGGCAGGGTGATCCCGAAGGCGTCCTCCAGCCAGGGCCCGAGCAGCCCGCGCCGGCCGAAGCCGAGGAGCAGGGCGACACCGCCGACGGTCGGCGGCAGCACCATCGGGAGCAGCACGAGGGAGCGGACCAGCGCCTTGCCCTTGAAGGGGACGCGGGCCAGCAGCCAGGCGAGCGGTACGCCGAGGAGCAGCGAGAGGCCGAGGGCCCACAGGGACACCAGGAGCGAGAGCTTCAGCGCCTCGACCACGCCGGGGCTGCCGAGATGGGTGCCGAGCTCGCCCCACTGGGTGCGGACGAGGATGCCGATGAGCGGCATCAGCAGGAACGCGACGGCGAGCAGCGCGGGGATGGCCAGGGTCAGCGGGGGCCGGGTGCGGGTGCGGAGTCTGCTCATGGGCGTTCCTGGCTGGGGAGGGGTGACGGCGGGGGAAGGACGGTACGGACGGTACGGACGGACTCGCGCGGGCACGCCGAGAGGGGCTGCCCGTCCCCCCGGACCAGACAGCCCCTCGTCATGCGGACGCCGGCGGCGCTCAGACCTTCTGGAAGCCCGCGTCCTGCAGGATCTTCTGGGCCTCGGGGGTGCTCAGCCAGGCCACGAACGCGGCGGCGGCCTCGGCGTTCTTGGACTGCTTCAGCGTGGCGGCCGGGTAGGAGGCCACGGCGTTCTGCTCGTCCGGGATGTCCACCGTGACGACCTTGTCGCCGGACTTGGCGGAGTCGGTCTTGTAGACGAGGCCGGCGTCGGCCTCGCCCAGCTCGACCTTGCTCAGCACGGCGCGGACGTTGGGCTCCTGGGAGACCGGCTTCACCTCGACCTTCTGGGCGTCGAGGATCTGCTTGCTGTAGCGGCCGACCGGGACCTCGGGCGCGGCGAGCACGACCTTGAGCTTGGTGTCGGCGAGGTCCTTGAGCTCGTCGACCTTGAACGGGTTGCCCTTGCCGGTGGCGATGACCAGGCGGTTCTTGGCGATGATCGTGGGCTCGCCGGTCTCGGCCTTCAGCCCGTCCATGGTCTTGGTGTCGGCGGTCACCAGCGCGTCGGCCGGGGCGCCCTGCTTGACCTGCGCGGCGAGCTCCTGCGAACCGGCGAAGGAGAAGGTGATCTTCGTGCCGGGGTGGGACTTCTGGTACGCCTCGCCCGCCGTCTTGAAGACGTCGGTGAGGGAGGAGGCGGCGAGGACGGTGAGGTTCGCGGCCTTGGGCTCGGCGGAGGCCGAGGCCGAGCCGGGCGTGGAGCCGGCGGCGGGCTTCTCGTCGGCCTTGCCACAGGCGGCCAGCGGTACGAGCAGGGCGGCGGTCAGTGCGGCGGCCGCGGCACGGCGGCGGGTCAGGGTCGGGAACATGAGCAGGAGCTCCTCGGTCGGGTCGGCGGCCGGCAGGTGCCGGTTCCGCGCGGTGGTGACCCGCGCCGGTGACGGGCGGAGCGGGTGGGGACGTGCGGTGGTGCTGAGCGGGTGGTGCGGGGGACCGCGGTGGACGGCGGGGACCGCGGGGACCGCGGGCGGGGCCGTCCCGGGTTTCAGGTGCGGTCGATGTGCACGCTGGTGGACTTCACGCGGGCGGTGGCCTGCATGCCGACCTCCAGCCCGAGCTCCTCGACGGCCTCACGGGTGAGCAGCGAGACCAGACGGTGGGGACCTGCCTGGATCTCGACCTGGGCGGCCACGTCGCCGAGTTTGACGGCGGTGACGATGCCGGGAAAGGCGTTGCGTGCCGAGGTGTACGGCTCGCCGTCCTCGATGTGTGCGCCCTGGCCCACCTCGACGGAGAAGGCCGCCAGGTCACGGCCGTTGATCAGGCGACGGCCGGCCTCGTCGCGATGGGTCACGACCCGGCCCGCGTCGGCCCAGCGGCGCGCCGTGTCCGGGCTGACGCCCAGCAGACGTGCCGCCTGCCCGATGGTGTAGGACTGCATGTGCGACAAGGTAGGCGCACGTGTGGCGCGTTTGCAATTCTGTTGGGCTCATCTCTATGGCAGATGCCATGCCTCTTGGTGTATCTGCCAAAAGTCGTTCCGCTCCGCCCCGTCCGCGTCGCTAGAGTCGGGGCATGGCTGATGAGGTATCGGGAACGGAATCGGGCACGGTGCGGGTCGACGCGTGGATCTGGTCCGTGCGTCTGACGAAGACCCGCTCGATCGCGGCGACCGCCTGCCGGGCGGGCCATGTGAAGGTCAACGGGGAGCGCGCGAAGCCGGCACAGGCCGTGCGCGCGGGTGACGAGGTACGGCTGTTCCACGCGGGGCGCGAGCGGATCGTGGTGGTGAAGCGGCCCGTGTCCAAGCGGGTGGGCGCCCCCGTCGCCGCCGAATGCATGATCGACAAGAGTCCGCCGCCGCCGACCCCCGTGGAGGCCGCCGTGGTCGGCATCCGCGACCGCGGCGCGGGCCGCCCGACGAAGCGCGAACGCCGCGAGATCGAATCCCTGCGCGGCCGTCCGTAGCCTCCGGCGGTCCGGCTGCACGGTTGTACGGCGGTACGAGCCGGGCGCGGAACCCTGACCCTCTGACCTTCTGAGGGTCAGGTCTTGCGGTACGCGTACGCCTCGGTGGCCGCCGAGGCCACTTCCCCGAGGGGGAGACCGCTGGACGCGGCCACCACGGCGGCCACCGCGCCCTCCACGAAGGGGGCGTCCACCAGCCGGGAGCCCGGCGGGAGCTCGTCGTCCAGCAGCAGGGCCTTCACCGTCAGCACCGAGCTCCCCAGGTCCGCCAGCAGCGCGACCCCGGCGCCCCGGTCCACCTCCCGCGCGGCCGCGACGATCCGCTCCGCGCTCGTGCCGAGCCCGTCGGCGGCGGTGCCGCCCGCCGCGGCCACCGGGGCCAGGGGGCCGCCCGCCGCCAGGCCGCGCGCCAGCTCCGCCACCGACTCCGCGACCAGCGCGCTGTGCGACACGAGCACGATGCCCACCAGGGCCGCGCCCGGACCCCGACTCGGTTCCGGGCCGGTCATCGCGCGCCCTCGCCCGGCTCCGCCACGTCCGCGAGCGCCCGCAGCAGCAACGCCGACGAGGTCGCGCCCGGATCCTGGTGCCCGATGCTCCGCTCGCCCAGGTAGCTGGCCCGGCCCTTGCGCGCCTGCAGCGGAACCGTCGCCAGCGCCCCGTCCTGCGCCGCGTCCGCGGCCGCCCGGTACGAGGTGCTCAGCGCGGCCACCCCCGGCACCAGCGCGTCCAGCATCGTCTTGTCGCCCGGCGCCGCCCCGCCCAGCTGCGCCACCGCGGCCACTCCCGCGTGCAGGGCCTCGCGCAGCTCCGCGTCGGAGACCTCGGCCGCCTCGCCGAGCTCCTTGCCGGTGCGCCGCAGCAGCGTCCCGTACAGGGGCCCCGACGCGCCGCCGACCGTAGAGATGAGCGTCCTGCCGGCCAGCTGCAGCACCTCGCCCGGCGCCGCCGGGCCCTGCGCCTCCAGAGCCGGGAGCACCGCCGTGAACCCCCGGAGCAGGTTGCTGCCGTGGTCGGCGTCCCCGATGGGGGAGTCGAGCTCCGTCAGCCGGTCCGCCTCCCGCTCGACCGCGGCCGTGGTGGCCGCCATCCAGCGCCGGAAGAAGTCTGCGTCGCGCACCGGATCTCCTCGCCTCGCATCAGTCAGGCCGGTCCCACGCCACCTTACGGTCAGCGGCCCCACCGCAGCGCCGCGGTCTGGACGGGCGCGTCCCACAGCCGCAGCATCTCCTCGTCGGCCCGGCACAGCGTCACCGAACACCCCGCCATGTCCAGCGAGGTGACGTAGTTCCCCACGAGGGTGCGCGCCACCCGCACACCCCGCGCGGCCAGCACCCGGGCCACCTCCGCGTGGAACCCGTACAGCTCCAGCAGCGGCGTCGCCCCCATCCCGTTGACCAGCGCCAGCACCGGCCCTTCGGCCGGGCCCAGCTCCGCCAGCTCCTCCAGTACGGCGCCCACCGCGACCTCCGCGATCTCCCCGGCCGGCATCATCGCCCGCCGCTCCCGGCCCGGCTCGCCGTGGATCCCGATGCCCAACTCCAGCTGCCCGTCCGGCAGATCGAAGGTCGGGCTGCCCTTGGCGGGTGTGGTGCAGGCGCTCAGCGCCACCCCGAAGCTCCGCGAGGAGGCGTTGACCCGGCGGGCGATCGCCGCGACCCGCTCCAGCGGCGCCCCCTCCTCGGCGGCCGCGCCGGCGATCTTCTCGACGAAGAGGGTGGCCCCGGTGCCGCGCCGCCCGGCCGTGTACAGGCTGTCGGTCACGGCGACGTCGTCGTTGACCAGGACGCGCTCGATCCGCAGGCCGTCCTCCTCGGCGAGCTCGGCGGCCATGTCGAAGTTCAGCACGTCCCCGGTGTAGTTCTTGACGACGAAGAGGACCCCCTGACCGGAGTCCACGGCCCCGGCCGCCCACGCCATCTGGTCGGGCACCGGGGAGGTGAACACCTCACCGGGACACGCGGCCGACAGCATCCCGTACCCCACGAACCCGGCATGCAGCGGCTCGTGCCCGGACCCGCCCCCGGACACCACCCCGACCCGCCCGCCGGCCCGCGCGTCGCGCCGTACGACGACCCGCCGCTCCACGTCGACGTCCAGCTCGGGATGGGCGGCCGCCATCCCCCGCAGGGCGTCGGCGACCACGGTCTGCGGACTGTTGATCAGCATCCTCATGCGTATCTCCCGGTGACCCGTCAGGTGTCGTGCCGACTGCGAACCGTTCGCTTCGACGTTAGGGCACCCACCCGGCAGCGACAGGCAGACGGGGGTCTCGGGCGTGGCACCGGACTCAGGTCGAGCTGCTGCCGACCCTCAGGCTCGCTCGTGGGCCGAACGAGGAGTCCCGGTCACGGACGGAGTCGCGCGCCGGGTGCTGGGAGCCCAAGCCCGCACGATCCGGACGCCGTTGCCGCCCGCCCTCTTGTTCGTCCTGCTCCTCGGTGGGCCGAGGTCAGCGCCTGCCTCGAAGGCGCCTGAGTATTCCTCGGGCCTGCTCCTGCCTGCGCGGGTCGGAAGCCGCACGCCGTACCGAGGCAATCGTCCGCTGCCCCTTCGGGCTGCGGCCGAACTGCTTGATCCTGGCGAATAGTCCGGACATGAGCCCTCCCGGTGTGACGCATCGTGATGCCACGTCGTGTGCCCCGGGACTCTCGCGCCAAACTGTGGGGTGGCCCCGCGTTGTTGCCCGCACGGGCGAACCTCGTAGCGCTAGGCGCCGGCCTCCGTCACTTCCTGCGCCCGCGCCGTGGCGGTTTCCCAGGGAGGCGGTATCAGCGACTCCGTCCAGGCGGCCAGGCCGTCGCCGTCGACGCAGACGATGTCGCAGGCTGCGGCGTACTCCGTGGCGGGAGCGGTGAAGCCGCTGGTGGTCACGACGATCGCCGCATCGGCTTCGTGGACGGCGAAACAGGTGCCGCCGAAGCGTTGGAGGTCCTGGGAACCGACCCGGTTGCCCTCGCCGTAGTGCTTGCACTGGATGACCACGCGCAGTCCGTCCGCCGTCGTGGCGATCACATCGGCCCCCAAGTCACCTGCTCCGCCCACCACTTCCACCTGCGGGCAGCCGTCCCGAGCGCACAGTGCGGCGACCGTGTGCTCGAAGCCGTCGGCGTCCACCGCCGTGTGGTCCAGGGCGCCGGAGTCCACCTCGGGCAGACAGCCGGCCTCCGGCTCGGCCGGCCCGCGCGAACCCGGCTGCCGCACGGGCGAGCGGCGCAGGCCCGGAGCGACGCTCCACCGCGCCAGTGCCGCTCCGGCGGCCAGTACGAGCACCGTGACGATCGGCAGCACCGGTACGCGGCCCGTCTCCACGGCCGCCTTGACGAAGACGGCCGCCCCGCCCAGGCAGATCCCCACCAGTCCCACCGCCAACACGACGTCCCGCCCCATCGACGCTACGCCAACGCCCCCATCGCGCCGTTGCCTTCCCGATGGCGTCATGCGGGCCCCCTCTTCACTCGTCACGAGCATCGCGCCTCCGCGCGGGCTCTCCCGCCACCCCGCACGGATCGCGCATCGTCCGGGTGGCGGTCCCGGTGTACCTCCCCTCGTCTGATCGCGATCGCCGGATCCAAACCGGTCCGAGGGGACCGGGACTTTCCCCGGTCAGCGGCAGCCTCGGGACCGGGACCGTGGGCCGGGGGTGCTGGACGTGGCCGGTCCGCTGCCCGCCACGGACCGGTCGGCCGGCGCGTACTAGTTCACGCTGCAGACGGGGCCGCCCATGGACCAGTCGTCACGACAGCTTGCCTTCCGGTTGCTGGGGAACTTCGTCCACACACCGGGGTCCAGCCACTTGGTGGTGCCGTCGTACATCATCACGAAGTAGCGGGTGCCCGGGAACGTGAACGCGTCGACGTCGACGGTTCCCCCACCCCGGGTGCCCCCGGGTCCCAGGGACTTCTGCGTGCAGCGGATGTGCCAGCCGAGATCGGGTGCGTTCCACACGTCGCACCAGTCCGGGCCCTCGTTCAGGGTTTCGGTGGTCGCCATCGTGGAAGACGTACGGTTCTCGGCGACACCGCAAGGCTCCCACCAGGAGGAGCAGCCGCCGGCGGCGGCCTGTGGAGCCGCGGCGAGTGAGGCGCCGAGCATCGCGGCCATGGCGCCGCCCGTCACCACGGCCCTGCGCAGGCCCTTCTTCATCGTGTTCATGTTCATTCCGTCTCTCTCTCGCCCGGATCGTCTCTCGTGGCGTGGTCAGCGGGGGTTGCCGTACTGGAAGGCGTTGGTGATCTCCTGCCCGGGGACCGTGTTGGACCGCAGCGCGAAAACGGCAGATTCCCGGAAGAAGACGCCGACCTCGTCCTTGCCGTCGCGGTTCCAGTCACCGGCCAGCGGGAGCGAGTACGGGTTGCCGTACATGAAGGAAGTGGTGATCTCCTGGCCCGGCGTGGTGTTGGAGCGCAGTGCGAACGTGCTCGACTGCGGGTTGTACGCACCCACCTCGTCCTTGCCGTTGCCGTCCCAGTCACCGGCGGTCGGCACCCAGTTGGGGTTGCCGTACATGAAGGAGGTGGTGATCTCCTGGCCCGGGTTGGTGTTGGAGCGCAGTGCGAAGGTGCCCGACTGCGGCATGTAGACGCCGACTTCGTCCTTGCCGTCACCGTCCCAGTCACCGACCAGCGGCAGCCAGTCCCCACCGTTGCCGTACCGGAAGGAGGTGGTGATCTCCTGGCCGGGGTTGGTGTTGGAGCGCAGGGCGAAAGTGCCCGACTCCGGGATGTAGACACCCACTTCGTCCTTGCCGTTGCCGTCCCAGTCGCCGGCGATCGGTATCCAGTTCCCGCCGTTGCCGTACCCGAAGTCGATGTCGGAGTACCCGGCGTTGTTGGAGTTCCGCAGCGCGAAGCGGTTGCCCCGGTAGATCCCCGGAGTGTCGACCCCGTCGCCGTCCCAGTCGCCCATGACCTCGCGCACTCCCGCGCCGAACGGCTGGGCAGGCGCGGTGTCGGCGCCTCGGGCCCGGACGAACTTGCTCACCGGGCCCGCGGGGCCCTGCTGCCGCCAGTCGAAGAACTGGCCGCCGTTGTACGACTCGACCCGGCCGCTCTCGTTGCCGCCCACCGTCTTGATCCTGGACCCGTCCGCCGACACGGCCACGACGATGTTCACGTGGTCGTTTTCCCGGCCCGGCTTGTCGTAGACGGCCACGTCGCCGACCTGCGGCGTACCGAAGAGCCGGTCGTCCCCGTAGTTCAGGAAACTGTCCGCCCACGGGTCGAGGTGGTTGAGATCGGTCACCCCGGCCGTGCGCCACACCCATCTGGCGAAGACCGCGCACCACGGGGGGCAGCTCCCGTTCCCCGAGTAGTACGTGCAACCGTGCGGGTTCGCCAGTTCGGCGAGCGCCACCTCCGCGATCCGGGCTCCGCTGCCCGGGGCCGCCGTCGCGGCGGACCCGGCCTGTGCCTCGAACCGGGCGGCGGTTCGTACCGGCGGCGCGGCCGTGGCCTGCGGGGCGACCGCGAGGGCGCCGGCGGCGCACACGGTGACGAGGGCGGTGGCCGCGAGTCGACGCGTCCGGGTGTGGAATGGGGTGAGCATCAGTCAACCTCCGTCGGTCAGGACCCCGTTGGGTCTCGATGACCGAAGGCTGTCGTAGGCCGGTCCAGGTTTTCTCCAGGTGCACGGCAGACGTACCGGGGCGCGCCGGCGCCCGGCTCACCACACGAGTGATTCCGCCTGCTCACGCGCCTCCAGCTCGGTGAACACGGCCAGGGCGTCGGCACGGAGCGCGGCCGCCTCCGCGTAGGCCTCCTCCGCCTCGCGCACCTCTGCGAGATCGCGCATGGCCCGCGCCCTGAAGAGCGGTACCCCGAGCGGCTCCCAGACGCGCAGGGCATGGAGCAGCGGCCCTGCGGCCTGCCCGGGGCGGCCCGCCGCGAGATGGAACTCGCCGAGCGTGCGCAGCGCCATCCCCTCGCCCAGGGTGTCGTGGTGGGCCCGGCAGACGGCCAGAGCGTCCAGGAGCGGAGGCAGCGTGGCGGTGCCGAGGCGGATCCGGGTCTTCGACAGGGCCAGCCGGGTGTAGGCGATCATCAGCTCGTCGCCCAGGTCCTGCAGCATCCCGAGCGCCTGCTCGAAGAGGCGCTCCGCGACAGAGTGGTCGCCGAGCGCGCGGTGGACCAGACCCGTGGTGCGCAACGTGAGCGCCACCCCCCGGCGGCTGCCGAGGCGACGGTACGCGTGGTGCGCTTCCTCGAGCGTCGTCAGGGCCTGCTCGTGGCGGCCCTGCTCCAGGTCGACCGAGGCCGCGAGCCGGGAGGCGTATCCCAGCCCGGCATCGTCGCGGGTGACACGGAACCCTTCGGCAGCGCGGGAGAGCGCGGCGCGGGCGGCGGCGAACCGCCCCTGTTCACGGTGGACGCTGCCCGTCCCGGCGAGCACGACGGCCAGGCCCCGCAGGTCGTCCGTCTTCTCCACGAGGGCCCTGGCCTGTTCGAAGTACGCAAGGGCCTCGCCGTAGCGGTCCTGGGAGTAGCGCAGTTGTCCGAGACCGGCGAGCAGCATCGCCTCCCCGGAGCGGTCCCCGGCACGCCGGGTGGCAGCGATCGCCGCGTCGTGCGTACGCCACCACTCCTCGAAGCGGTTGGCCACGCCGAAGGAGGAGGAGCCGAGTGCGAGGGCAACTTCGCGTGCGGGGAGGGCGAGGTCGAGGGCCGCGGCCCGCTCCACGGCGGCCACCAAGGCCGCCGCCTCGGACTCGTACCAGGCGGCGGCGTCCTCCGCGACGGGTGCTCCGGCCCGCGCCGTCGTGTAGTGGGCGCACATCTCCAGCTCGCCGGAGGGGGCGGCCGCGGCATGCCGGCGGATGAGCCAGAGCCACGAACCGAGCGCGCGGGTGGCGGCGTCCCTCAGCAGCCGGGGAGCGTCCTCGGCGGCCGCCCGCTCGGCGGCGTACACCCGGTGCAGGTCGTGCAGCCGGTAGCGGAGCCCGCCGCCGCGTCCTCCCGACACGACGGACAGCAGGTGGGCGTCGGTCAGCCGTTCGACGGCGTCGTCGGCGGTGCGGGGGTCGGTGTCCAGCAGGGCCGTCACGAGCCAGGGCGCGAAGTCCGGGACGCCGAGGGCGCCCAGGAGCCGGAAGGCCCGGCGGGCCCCGTCGTCCAGGGCTTCGTAGCTGAGAGCCACGCTGGCACGGACGGCGATGTCTCCCACGGCCAGTTCGTCGAGGCGCCGGTACTCGTCCGAGAGCCGTTCGACCAGGGTCCGCAGGGTCCAGTGGCGGCGCGTGGCCAGGCGCGCCCCGGCGGTCCGCAGGGCGAGCGGCAAATGGCCGCACAGCCGGGCAATGCACTCGGCCGCGGCGGGCTCGGCCGCGACCCGTTCCGCTCCGGCCACCCTGGCGAGCAGGGCGACGGCCTCGGCGGGCCCGAGGACATCGAGTTCGATGCGGTGCGCACCCGTCAGCGCGGGGAGCCTGCTGCGGGAGGTGACCAGGACGGCGCAGGAGGCGGCGCCCGGCAGCAAGGGGCGGACCTGCGCCTCGGAGCCGGCGTCGTCCAGTACGAGCAGCATGCGGCGGCCCGCGAGGGTGGTGCGGAACAGGTCCACGCGCTCGTGCAGGCTGTCGGGGACTGGTCGGCCGAGGGCCCGCAGGAACCGGGCGAGCACCTCTTCGGGGGTGGCGGCGGTGGTGGCGCCGCTCAGGTCCGCGTAGAGATGGCCGTCGGGGTAGGCCTCGGCCGTCCGGTGCGCGACTTCGACGGCGAGCGCGGACTTGCCCACCCCGCCGGTACCGGATATGACGCAGACGGGCAGGGCGGTACGGGTGGAGGCAGTGTCCCCGCCCGCGCCGACGAGGTGGCGCACCAGTTCCGCCAGAGGCCGGGCGCGGGCCGTGAAGTCCGCCGTGGCCGGCGGGAGGAGAGCCGGCACGGGCACCGATGCCGGGACGCTGTCACCGTGCTCGCAGCCCGCTTCGTCGCCGCGCGCGACCGTCAGGGCCGACGCGTGGCCGGTGGGGTCGTCGCTCGCCCGGAGGATCGACACGTGCAGGGCCTGCAAGTCCGGACCGGGCTCGACGCCGAGCTCGTCGGCGAGTGCTTGCCGGCCCTGCGCGAACACCTCGAGGGCCTCCGCATGTCGGCCGGCCCGGTGCAGGGCCAGCATGAGGTGTTTCCTCGCGCGCTCGCGCGTCGGGTGGGCGGCGACGAGGGCCCGCAGCTCGGCGACGACGACAGGTGTGCCCGCGTCGAGCTGTGCCTGAGCCCGCTGCTCCATGACGACCAGGCGTTCCTCGTCCAGGCCGGCGGCAGCGACGCCGAGGGCATCGCCGATCCCGCCCAGAGCCGGACCACGCCACAGGTCGAGGCCCTGGGTGAACAGCGCGGCGGCCTCTGCGTATCGGCCGTCCGCGGCCGCCGCGCTTCCCCGGGCGGCCAGTTCGGCGAAGCGGCCCCGGTCTGTCCAGGCGGGTGCCACCCGAATCCGATACCCGGCCGGCCTGCTCTCGATCACATCACCGAGGGCGCGGCGCAGTACCCACACATACGTTTGGACGAGGGTCCTCGCGCTGTCGGGAGGGGAGTCGCCCCACACCCTGTCGATCAGCGTCTCGGCCGACACCACCTGTCCGTGCTCGAGCAGCAGTGCCGCGAGCAGTGCCCGAGGCTTCCTGCCCGCAATGGTCAGTTGCCCCTCGCCACGCCACGCCTCGACCGGTCCCAGCAACCGGAACTCGGTCATCGGCAGGTCCCCCCCGGGCATTGAGTCCACCCCCTGTCGTCAACGCGGTGATCAAGATACTGGAGGGGACTCGGGGCGGACAGGGCGGAATCCGGACCGTGCCCGGCGCGCAGTGCCACGCAGCCGCCGGTGGGCCCGTCGGCGTGCGACGGGGGCGCCGGGTCGTGCCGTCCCCGCGGTGGAGCTCGTACCGGCCTCTCGCGGAGGGCGTACACGGCTGGTGCGAAGGCGGCCGCGCACGGCTCACCCCGGCCGGTGCACGCGCCCGAGGTGAATCAGCCGGAGCCGGCCGGGCTCCGCGACGCCGTCGGGCTGCCGGGAAAGATCGCCATCGGCGTGCTGTGTCTGTGGTCGATCGGCTTCGCCCTCCACTCGGCGCGTCGGGCTGCTCCGGCGTCCGCGTCACGGGGCCGAAGGTCCCCTGCGGGGGACGTGCTCGGCGTCGGGTGGACGCGGCGTCAACACGGGGGAACGGTCGCGGCGGTGCCCTCACGCGCTCTGCGGCGTGGGCATAGCAGGCCGTTTCACCCGATGGAGCGGTTTTGCCAAGATCCACGGAGCGTGCTGTCTTGATCACCGTCAGTGTTGCCGGCTGGGTGGAAGGGTTCACACATGCGCACGGTTCGAGAAGCGGTCCTGGACGTGCTGAGGGCCCGCGGCATGACCACGGTGTTCGGCAATCCCGGATCGACCGAACTGCCCATGCTCAAGCAGTTCCCGGAGGACTTCCGGTACGTACTCGGCCTCCAGGAGGCCGTCGTCGTCGGCATGGCCGACGGCTTCGCCCTCGCCTCCGGCACCACTGCCCTGGTGAACCTGCACACCGGCCCCGGCACCGGGAACGCCATGGGTGCCATCCTCAACGCCCGCGCCAACCGCACCCCCATGGTGGTCACCGCCGGCCAGCAGGTCCGCGCCATGCTCACCATGGAGGCCCTGCTCTCCAACCCCCAGGCGACGCTCCTCCCGCAGCCCGCCGTGAAATGGGCGTACGAGCCCCCGCGCCCCGCGGACGTGGCCCCCGCGCTCGCCCGCGCCGTCCAGCTCGCCGAAACCCCGCCGCACGGGCCGGTGTTCGTCTCCCTCCCCATGGACGACTTCGACGCCGAGCTCACCGAGGCCGAGGACCGAGGCGCCCAGGCCGCGGCCGCCCGCCGCGTCACCCACGCCACCGGCCCCGCTCCGGAGACCGTGCGGCACCTCGCCGACCGCATCGCGGGAGCCCGTTCGGCCGTCCTCGTCGTCGGAGACGACGTCGACGCGTCCGGCGCCTGGGACGCGGTCGTCGCACTCGCGGAACGCACCGGCCTGCCCGTCTGGGCGGCCCCCGTCTCCGCCCGCGTGGCCTTCCCCCGCGACCACGCGCAGTTCCGCGGGGAACTCGTCCCGGCCATCGGCCCGCTCACCCGGCAGCTGTCCGGCCACGACCTCGTCGTGGTCATCGGCGCGCCCGTCTTCCGCTACTACCCCTACATTCCGGGCTCCTACCTGCCCGACGGCGCCGAGCTGATCCTGCTGACCCGGGACGCGGAAGAGGCCGCGAGGGCCCCCGTCGGGGACGCGGTCGTCGCCGATCTCACGCTGTCCGCCCGGGCCCTCACCGAGCGGCTCGCCGACCTGCTCCCGCCCGGCGGACCGGCCCCCCGGACCCACGAGCGGGCACGGATCCCCGAAGGGCCCGAGGGCGTGCTGACCCCCCTCGCCGCCATGGCCGCCATCGCCCAGGGCGCCCCCGACAACACCCTCTGGGTCAACGAATCGCCCTCCAACGTCCCGCAGTTCCACGAGGCCACCCGCATCAGCACCCCCGGCTCGTACCTCTTCTCCGCCGGCGGCGGCCTCGGATTCGGCGCGGCGGCCGCCGTCGGAGCACAGCTCGGCGCCCCCGACAGGCCCGTCGTCGCGGTCATCGGCGACGGTTCGATCCACTACGCCGTTCAGGCCCTGTGGACCGCCGCCACCTACAACGTCCCCGTCACCTTCGTCGTCCTCAGCAACGCCCGCTACGCGATCCTCCAGTGGTTCGCGCAGATCGAGCACGCGCAGGGCGCCCCCGGACTCGACATCCCGGGCCTGGACATCGCCGCGATCGCCACGGGCTACGGCGTCCGCGCGCACACCGCCCACGGCGCCGGTGAACTCACCAAACTCGTACGGGACTCGGCGGCCCAGCAGGACGGACCGGTGCTCATCGACGTACCGATCACCACCGAGCTCCCCTCCCTCTGAGCACAGCCGCCACGAGCACTGTCACGACCTCCAGAAGGCCCGGTATGCCCACCAGCCCCACTGCCCCCACCACCCCCAATCCCTCCGCTCCCTCCGCCGTGCTCCTCGACAGGCTCCGCGCCGGGCTGCCCGCCGACGCCCTGCGCACCGACCCCGAGGCGCTCGCCGCCCACACCCGCGACGCGGCACCCTTCTCCGAAGCGGGCACCCCCGCGGTCGTCGCCCTCCCGCACGACGCCGAGCAGGTCGCGCACGTCCTGCGCACGGCGTACGAACTCGGCGTCCCCGTCGTCCCGCAGGGCGCCCGCACGGGACTCGCCGGCGCCGCGAACGCCATCGACGGCTGCGTGGTCCTCTCCACCGCCCGGATGGACCGGATCATCGAGATCGACCCGGCCAACCGGCTCGTGCGCTGCGAGCCCGGAGTCGTCACCAAGCACCTGAACGACGCCGTGGCCGAGCACGGCCTGACCTACCCGCCCGACCCCGCCTCCTGGGAGCGCTGCACCATCGGCGGCAACATCGCCACCGGCGCGGGCGGCATCTGCTGCGTGAAGTACGGGGTCACGGCCGACTACGTACTCGGGCTGGACCTCGTCCTGCCCGACGGCCGGCGCACCCGCACCGGACGCGACACCGCCAAGGGCGTCGCGGGCTACGACCTGACGCGGCTGATCGTCGGCTCGGAAGGCACCCTCGCCGTCGTCGTCGGCGCCACCCTCGCGCTGCGCCCCGCCCGCCCGGCCGCGCTCGCGCTGCTCGCGCAGTTCCCCAGCCTCACCGCTGCCGGGGACGCCGTAGCGGCGATCACCGCGGCCGGCCACATCCCCTCCGCGCTCGAACTCCTGGACCGGGCCACGTCCCGGGCCGTCGCCGACTACGGACACGCGCTGCTGCGACCCGGCAGCGCCGCCACCCTCATCGTCGAGAGCGATACGACAGACCCCGCGGGCGACCTCCGCGCGATGGAACTCCTCTGCAAGGAGGCCGGAGCCGAGAACGTCCACACCGCCTCCACCCCCGAGGAGTCCCGACAGGTCATCGAGGCCAGGCGGCTGGTCACCCCCGCCCTCGGGGCCTTCGCCGCCACCCTCGGGGGCAAACCCACCGCGTTCATCGAGGACGTGGCCGTACCCCGCTCGGAACTCCCCAAGTTCATCGGCACGATCGAGGAGATCGCCCACCGCAACCGGCTGCGGATCTTCACCCTGGGGCACGCCGGCGACGGCAACCTCCACCCGACCGTCGTCTTCGACGAGTCGGACCCGGAGGAGTTCCGCCGCGCCCAGGTCGCGTACGACGAGATCATGGCCGCCGGTCTCGCCCTCGGCGGCACCAGCACCGGCGAGCACGGCATCGGCACCCTCAAGCGCGACTGGCTGGCCCGCGAACTCGATCCGGTGAGCCTGGAGTTGCAGCGCGGACTCAAGCGGCTCTTCGACCCGAGGAACCTGCTGAACCCCGGAAAGGTCGTCGAGGCATGACCGGGACCGATGCCCAGAGCGACACGGTGACGGCAGTCGGGAGCGGAAGCGGAAGCGGGAGTCCGACGGACATCCCGACCGTCCCCGCGCCGGGCACCGCCCGCCAGGCCCGCGCGGGCCTGGCCGAGACCGCCCGCTTCGTCGCCACCCACACCCTGCCCGTCTTCATCCGAGGTGTCGTCAGCCCCCGGTTCAAGGTCGTGTCGGCGTATGCCGCCCTCGACCAGTACGGCTGGTCCGCGGCCACCCTGCGGGCCATGCGCGAGCGGCACGGCGGCGCCCCCGTCACCGTGCGCGGGCTCTCCGGACAGATGCTGGTGCTGTTCGACCCGGCGGACATCCGGCAGTTCTTCGAGGAGCCCGTACACACCCTCGCCATGGACGCCGAGGACAAGCTCAAGGGCCTGATCGGCGTCGAGCCCACCGGCGTCATCTGCTCCCACGGCGACCTCCGCGAGAACCGGCGGAAGGTCAACGACCAGGCCCTCGCGTGGGAGAGCCCGGTCCACCCCGCCTGCGCGCAGTACCAGGCCGTCGTCGAGGAGGAGAGCCGGCTGCTCACCGCCGACGCCGTCCTCGACTTCGAGCGGGTGCGCCGCTGCCTCGGCCGGATCTCCCGCCGGGTGGTCCTCGGCGACAGGGCCGCGGACGACGGGGAGCTGGCCGGCCGGCTGCGCACCCTGCGCGACGAGGGCAACTGGATGGGCCTGCGCAAGAGCCGCGCCGAGGCCAACCGGGCGGTGTACGCCAAGGCCTCGGAGCGGATCGCGGCGTACGCGGCCGACGCACCCGACCACACCCTCGTCGCCCGGTCCCTCGCGCACCCCGCCCCCGAGGGCACCGACCCGCTCGGCCAGGTCCACCACTGGCTGCTGGCCATCGACGTCGCCGCCCCGGTCGTCGCCCGCACCCTGCTGCTGCTCGCCGGCCACCCGGCCGAGCAGGACGCCGCGTACGAGGACGCGATCACCGGCGCCCCCGGACTGCCCCGGCTGCGGGCCTGCGTACGGGAATCGGTGCGGCTCTATCCGCTCGTCCCCGACTTGGTACGGGTCACCCGCGCCGAGACCGAGTGGCGCGGGGTGCGCTACCCGGCCGGGACCTCCGTCCTGGTCCCCATCGGCTTCCACCAGCGGGACCCCGACCAGGTACCGGCCGGAGACCTCTTCGTACCCGGCCGCTGGCTCGAGCCGGACGCCGACGGGGACACCCGGATGGCGCCCTTCAGCCACGGCGGCGGACGCTGCCCCGGCGACCAGCTCGCCCTGCTCCTGACCTCGGCCGTCTGCGCGCAAGTGCTGCGGAGCCACCGGATCGTCGGGGGCCGCCCCGCCGTGGACCCGCACCGCCCGCTGCCCGGAACGCTGGACACGGCCGCGATGCGGCTGCGGCTGGCCCACCGCCGAGACCCGGAATGAGTCCCCCCGTGCCCGAAGCCGTCACCGCCCCCTCCACCGCATCCGCCCCCGTCGGCGGCGACCCGGACGTGGCCGGCCTGCACCAGCTCTGCCGCGACCTGGCCGAGGCCGCCGACGCCGTGCGCGAGGCCTCCCGGCACGCCTCCGAACTGGCCCTCGGCAGCCGGCTGCCGCTGGCCGCCCTGGGCACCTCCGGCCGCGCCCGAACCGCACTGCGCACCCTGCTCCGTACGCTCAGCGACCCGAAGGGCCTGGGCTGGGCCGCGGACGGCCGCGGGGTCGCCCGCGTCGGCCGGCTCGCCGGAGTCCTCACCAGCCGGGAGAGCCTGGCGGTCAGCCTCGCCGTCACCGGTCTCAAGGCCCGCATCCGGGCAGCCGCCGTCGCCCATCCCGAGCTGCTCAGCGACCCCGACACCGCACACGTGCTCAGGGCCGTCGACCAGGACCGGCAGCGCGAGGCGGTCCGTACCTTCAAGCGGATCATCGGCAGCCAGGGCGCCGAACGCGCCTTCGCGCTGCTCGCCCCGTCCTTCGCCGACATCCTGGCGTGGAACGCGCTGACCGACGAGAACCCCTTCAACGACGAGGCCGGCTGGGAGATCGCCACCGGCCGGACCCTGACCGCCGCCGAGCCGGTCATGGGCGTCAGCAGCCGGGTCTGGGCCTTCCTGGACCGGGGGCCCGGCCGCGCCGAGCCCAAGTCCCCCGAGCCGGGTCTGCTGGAGCGCCTCGACACCTCCGGCACCATCGGCGGGTACCTCGGCAACATCGGGACGGTCGGCACCGGCGGCGTCCTGCTCGTCCAGCGCGTGTCGGGCCCCGACGGGGTGACGCGGTACGTGGTCCAGCTCGCCGGAATGTCCACGGACGGGGTGCGGAACGAGAGCCCGCAGGACCTGCTCGGCGCCGTCCACGCGGTGGCCAGGCCCAGCACCCCCTATTCCAGGGCCACCGCGCGGGCCCTGCGGCTGGCGGTTCCCACGGGCGCCGAGATCGCGCTGGTCGGCCACAGTCTGGGCGGGATCACCGCGATGAACCTGGCCGCGGACCGGGAGTTCTGCGCGCTGTACCGGGTCACGCACGTCGTCGCCGTCGGCTCGCCCATCGACGGGAAGCGGCCCGCGGACCCGGCCACCCGGGTCTGCTCGCTGATCAACGAGCACGATGTCGTGCCGAGCCTGGAAGGGCGCTCCTCGGTCTCCCCGTACGCCCTGCCCGCGCAGTTCACCGAATTCACCTGGACCGACGACACGCACGCCTTCCCGCTGTGCCACGCGGCCGAACGGTACGAGCACAACCTCCGGTTCGACGTGCCCGAGGCGAGCGCCCACGTCGACGCGGAACTCACCCGGTTCCGCGGCCGGGTCACGGACACCCGGCTCTTCCAGCTCTACGACCGCTGAGGACCTCCTGATGACCGACACGACGGACACCGCGGGCACCGCGGACACCGCGGGCACGAAGGACACGCCCCGCACGACAGGCGCGACCCGCACGACGAGAGCGGCGGGGACCGCCGGCCGGGCGGTGACGGCGGAGACCGCCACACGCCCGGCGACCCTGCCCGCGCAGGCCGGACGCCCCGCCCCCTACGGCCCGCCCGGCCTCCTGGAGCGCCTCGGTTCGGCCGCCTTCGACCGGATCAACCGCTCGCGCGACTGGTGGGAACTGCCCGGTCCGGTCGCCATGCTGAACCTCCGGGTGCTCCGCGACGACCTGCGCCGCAAGAACCTGTACGACACCTTCGGCGCCGGCGGCGAACGCCCCCGCCGGGCCACGCAGGGCCTCGCGCCCCACCGCTCGTACGACGGCTCCGGCTACGACCCGGACGACATCGACATGGGCAGGGTCGGAACGCGGCTCGACCGCAACGCCCCGCTGCACATGGTCTTCCCGGACTCCGACGAAGACCTCATGACTCCGAGCCCCCGCGAGATCAGCAGGCAACTGCTGGCCCGCACCAACGGCTTCACCCCCGCCCCCACCCTCAACCTGCTGGCCGCCGCGTGGATCCAGTTCCAGAACCACGGCTGGGCCAACCACGGGGACAACGAGGAGGCCGAGCCCTTCACCGTCCCGCTCGCCGCCGACGACGACTGGGCGGGCGGCGCCTGCCCGATGCGGGTGAACCGCACGCGCCCCGACCCGGTCGCCCACACCACCGCGGACGCGCCGCCGACGTACGAGAACACCGTCACGCACTGGTGGGACGGCTCGCAGATCTACGGCTCGGACGAAGCCCGCTGCCGGTCCCTGCGCACCGCCGAGCACGGACACCTGATCGTCCGGGACGGCCGGCTGCCCTCCGACCCCCGACCCGACCTGGCCTGCCTCGACGCCACGGGGATGAACAGCGACTACTGGACCGGTCTCTCCCTGCTCCACACGCTCTTCGCGAAGGAACACAACGCGATCTGCGACCAGGTCCGCTCGCACCACCCCACCTGGGACGACGAACGGCTCTTCCACACGGCACGGCTCGTCAACACCGCGCTGATGGCGAAGATCCACACGGTGGAGTGGACCCCGGGCGTCCTCGACACCCCCGTGCTGAAACGCGCGATGGACGCCAACTGGTACGGCGTGCTGCCCCGTTGGGTCTCCAAGCGGTTCGGCCGGATCGGCAGCGGCGAGATGCTCAGCGGCATCCTCGGCTCGCCGACCGACCACCACGCGGCGCCGTACTCGATGACGGAGGAGTTCGTCTCCGCCTACCGGCTGCACCCCCTCATCCCCGACGAGGTGACGGTGCGCGAACACGCGCGCGGGGCCGTCCGCGAGGTCATCGGCTTCGACGACATGCAGGGCGCGACCACCCGCAGCGCCGTCGACGCGTACGGGATGAGCGACCTGCTCTACACCTTCGGGACCGAGCACCCCGGCGCCCTCGTCCTGCACAACCACCCGGACGCGCTGCGCAACCTCGCCCGGCTCTCCGGCGAGCACGTCGACCTCGGGACCGTCGACGTCCTGCGCGACCGCGAGCGGGGCATCCCGCGCTACAACGCCTACCGGCAGATGCTGCGCAAGCGCCCGGTCGCCTCCTTCAAGGAACTCACCGGAGGCCACCCCGGGGACACCCCGCTGCTCAGGGACCTGTACGAGGGAAGGCTCGACCGGGTCGATACCCTGGTCGGGAACCTCGCGGAGCCCCGCCCCGCCGGGTTCGCCTTCAGCGACTCCCTCTTCCGGATCTTCATCCTGATGGCCAGCCGGCGGCTGAAGAGCGACCGCTTCTTCACGACCGACTACCGGCCCGAGGTCTACACGGCCGAGGGCCTGGAGTGGGTCGACCGCAACTCCATGGTCACCGTACTGCTGCGCCACCACCCCGAACTCGCCCCGGCCCTGGCCGGGGTCACCAACGCCTTCGCCCCGTGGAGGTCCCTGTGACCACGATCCCGGCCGCCCGGTCCGAACACCGCCACGCCCCCGTGACCGGCCTGCGCGCCCACTCCGCGGCCCTGCGCGCCCACGCGGACCGCCTGCGCGCCTCGGCCGAGGCCCTCACCTGGCAGGGCCCGGAAGCGGAAGCCTTCCGCCACCGCGTCGAAACCCTGGCCGCCCGCTGCACGGCGGCCGCGGACGGCCTGACCCTCTCGGCGACCCACCTGGAGGCCTACGAGCGTCCTCGCTGACGGGGGGCGCCCCTCCTCTCAGCGCCAGGAGGGATGCCCCTCGGCGCCGCCGCCGGTGGTGAGCGTGCGCTCGCCGGTCTTGTCCGCGCGCACGGCCCAGATCACGGGCTTCTCGTACGGGCCGCGGACGAAGGCCACCCACGTGCCGTCGACGGACCAGGCGGGGTCCATCTCGTGGGCATCGGTGGCGATCAGTTCACGATCGTCACTGCCGTCGGCGTCCACGAGGCGGATGTCGCCCTGAGTGCCCGTGCCGTAGGTCCCCGCCGTGTAGGCGAAGGTGGAGCCGTCGGGTGACCACACCGGGTCGAGTGCCGGATGGGGCAGCCGGGTCACCTGCTGCGGGGCCCGGTTCGGGGCGGCGGGGTCGACCAGGTGGATCTGCCAGTTCTCGGGCGCCGTCTGCAGGCAGACCGCGATGCTCTTGCCGTCCGGCGACCACGCGGGATCCTCGACCTGGCCCCCGCCCGAGGTGAGCTGGCGAGCCGATCCGTCGGCGACGTCGACCACGAACAGCTGCTGGACACCGTCCTTCTTGCGGAGCACGGCGAGTTGGCTGCCGTCGGGCGACCAGGACACCCTGCCGCCGGCGATGGTGGTGATCCGCCGGGGGTTCGAACCGTCGGCCCGGGCGGTCCAGACGGTCGTGCCCTCGGGTGTGCTGCGGGTGAACGCGAACGACCTGCGGTCAGGGGACCACTGGGGCAGGGTGTCGCAGGCGCCTGCGCCTCCTGTGATGAGCCCCACGGGCTTCTCCGCCGCGGCGTCCCGGCGGGCGATGACGCTGTGGCACGTCCCGGGCCAGCCCGGGGCGGTGTCCTGCCGGATCAGCACGGGTTCGGCCGGGAACGCGGCCGGGACGGGGGCCGGGGCGGATCCCGTGGGCGTGGCGGCGCCGGGCTTGGAGTTGTCCTTGGTGGAGTCGGTCCAAGGCTGCCACGCGTACAGGCCGACGACCGCGAGAGACGCCACGAGCACCGCAGCCACCACCACCGTGCGGCGCCGCCCGGGCTTCTCCGCGACCGCCTGCGGCACCTGCGCGGGGGCGGTCGCGGGGGTAGGGGTGGGGGAGAGCCGCGCCGCGGGTCCCGTCACGGTGCGCGGCTGTTCCGTACGGGGCTCCGCGACGACGGGCGGGACGGCGTCCGGTTCCGCGAGGTCCTGCGCGGTGTCCGACGGGCCGTCCGGCACGGTGGGACGCACCGCCGGTTCCGGGGGCGGGAGCAGCTGTGTCGCCGCCTCCGGCAGCCAGGAGCCGCCGTCCGGGTGGCGGACGGTGAGAGTGGCGAGGAAGGCGGCCGGGGTGGGCCGCGCCGCCGGGTCCTTGGACAGGCAGGCGCCGATGGCTTCGCGGAGATCACCGGGCACCGCGGTCAGGTCCGGCTCCTCGTAGACCACCTTGAAGTGCCTGGCCGCGGAGGGGCCGTCACCGAAGGGGGCGCCGCCCGCCGCCTGGGTGAGCACCACCCCCAGAGCGAACATGTCGACCGCCGGGGTGACCGCACCCCCGCCGGTGAGCTGCTCGGGTGCCAGGAATCCCGGCGTGCCGACCTGTAGCCCGGTCTGTGTCAGGGCCGTTCCGTCCAGGGCGCGCGCGATGCCGAAATCGATGACGCGCGGCCCGTCCTCCGCGACGATGATGTTCGCGGGCTTGAGATCGCGGTGGATGACCCCCGCCCGGTGGATCGCCTCGAGTGCCTCGGCCAGGCCGGCCGCCAACACGGTGAGCGTGTCCAGGGGCAGCGATCCGACGCGCGCGAGCACCGCTTGCAGGGTGGGGCCGGGTACGAAGGCCGTCACCAGCCAGGCCGGCTCCCCGTCCGGGTCGGCGTCGACCACCGGCGCGGTGTGGAAGCCGCCGACCCGCCGCGCGGCCGCGACCTCGTCGGCGAACCTGCGCTTGAACCCGGGCTCGGTGCTCAACTCGGGACGTACGACCTTGACGGCGACCGCCCGGCCCGACTGGGAACGGCCCAGGTAGACCACGCCCATGCCCCCCTGGCCGAGCCGTCCCACCAGCCGGTAGCGGCCCTCGCCGAGCGAGGTGGGATCGCCCGTTTCGAGCGGCTTCATATGTCCCCCGTTTCACACCTTGCGCAATGAACAGCCTCTCCCTACCCGTCGCGCCGTCCACCAGTCAAGCGACGTCCGTGCGGAGACCCGGAGAGGTGCCTGCGGTGGGAGCCGACATCTTGCTTGGTCTATCGATATTCGATAGATTCCCATCGTAAGTCGATGTGAGGAGGGGTCATGGGAAAGCTGACCGTGGGTGCGCTGCGGGCCGTGCTCGTGGTGGTGCTCGCCGGCACCGTGTGCGTGCAGGCGGGGATGGTGTGGGTGCTGGTCAGCGGGAACGACCCGGAGGACGGGTCGCTCCCGCTGACCCCACTGCGCGTGATCACGATCCTGGGCATGCTGTCGGCGCAGGTCGCCCTGGTCTGCGTATGGCGGCTGGTGACGATGGTGCGTCGCGGAACCGTGTTCTCCCACGCCGCCTTCCGGTACGTGGACGGCGTGATCGGCGCCATCGTGGGGGCTGCCCTGCTGTGGTTCGCGGTCACGGCCATCAACGCGCCGGGCCAGCGGGAGGACCCGGGCGTCACCGTCATCATGGGCGGGGTCGGCCTGGCCATCCTCGGGGTCGCGCTCATCGTCCTCGTGCTGCGGATGCTGCTCACCCAGGCCGTCGCGCGCGACGTCGAAGCGTCGCAGATGCAGGCCGAGTTGGACGAGGTGATCTGATGCCGATCGCCGTCGACATCGACGTGATGCTGGCCCGGCGGAAGATGTCCGTGGGCGAGCTCGCGGAGCGCGTGGGGATCACTCCCGCCAACCTGGCCGTACTCAAGAACGGCCGCGCCAAGGCGGTGCGCTTCGCGACGCTCGCCGCGCTCTGCGAGGTACTCGACTGCCAGCCGGGCGACCTGCTGCGCTGGGAGACCGAGGACGCGGCCGGCGAATGACGCGCCCGCCCGGGTGGTCCTGACCTGCGGCCGCGCCCAACAGACAGGTTGCATCGCCGCAGCCGCCGGTGTGGACGCCGGCGGCGGCCGGGCGCGGTGGCGCTCACGCCGGAGCACCATGGGGAGGACGGCGACGGGTGTGACGACCGGGCAGGAATCCGACCATGGCGCGTGGACGATTGCGGATCTACCTCGGGGCCGCCCCCGGGGTGGGAAAGACGTACGCGATGCTCGAGGAAGGGCAGCGCCTGGCGCAGGCCGGCGCGGACGTGGTCGTCGGCTTCGTCGAGCCGCACGGGCGGCGGCCCACCGCCGCCCTGGCCGAGGGTCTGGAGATCCTTCCCCGGCGCACCACGGGGTACCGGGGGGCGACGTTCACCGAGATGGACCTGGACGCGGTGCTCGCCCGCAGCCCGCAGGTCGCCCTGGTGGACGAGCTGGCCCACACCGATGTGCCCCGCTCGCGCCACGCCAAGAGGTGGCAGGACGTCGAGGAGCTCCTGGACGCGGGGATCGACGTCGTCACCACGCTCAACGTCCAGCACCTGGAGTCCCTGGGCGACGTGGTCCGGCAGATCACCGGCGTTCCGCAGCGCGAGACCCTGCCCGACGAGGTGGCACGCCGCGCGGACCAGATCGAGCTGGTCGACCTGCCGCCGGAACTGCTGCGCCGGCGCATGCTGCACGGCGAGATCTATCCGTCGGACCGCATCGAGGCGGCCCTCACCCACTACTTCCGCGTGGGAAACCTCACCGCCCTGCGGGAGCTCGCGCTGCTGTGGCTCGCCGACCGGGTCGAGGAGGGACTGCGGCGCTACCGGGCCGAACACGGCATCACCGCCCCCTGGGAGACCCGCGAGCGCATCATGGTCGCCCTGACCGGCGGCCCCGAGGGAGAGACCCTGGTGCGCCGCGCCGCCCGGGTCACCGCCCGCATCCCCGGCAGCGAACTGCTGGCGCTCCACGTCGTACCGAGCGACGGTCTCGTCCGCGGGGACCAGGCCGCCCTCGCCGCCCAGCGCGCCCTCGTGGAGTCGCTGGGCGGCAGCTACCACCAGACCACCGGCGAGGACGTCCCGGAGGCCCTGCTGCAGTTCGCGGAGGCCGAGAGCGTCACGCAGATCGTGCTGGGCGCGAGCCGCCGCGGCAGGTTCTCCACCTTCCTCCGCGGTGGGGTGGGGCACCGGACGATCCAGCGGTCCGGCCCGATCGACGTGCTCGTGGTGACCCACGAGGAGGCCGCCGGCTCGTCGTCCTCCGCCCTGCGGCTGCCGCACCCGGGCCGGGCCACCGGACCACGCCGCTTCCGGACGGCGCTGCTGCTCGCGGCGCTCACGCTGCCGGCCCTGACCGCCCTGCTGGTGCTGCTGGGCGAACACGTGGACCTCGCCCTCGCCCTGGTGCTCTATCTGCTGGCCGTCGTCGTCATCGCCCTGGTCGGAGGCCTCGTCCCCGCCCTGCTGGCCGCGCTCGCCGCCGGGCTGCTCGCCGACTACTACTTCACCCCGCCGCTGCACTCGCTGCGCGTCGAGCGGTTCACCGACGTCTTCGCGCTGCTGGTCTACGTCGTCACGGCCGTTCTCGTCGGCCTCGCCGCGGGTACGGCCGCGCGCCGCACGTACCAGGCGGTCCGCGCGAGTTCCGAGGCCCGGGCGCTGAGCCGGCTGGCCACCGCCATGATGCACGGCGAGGACCTGCCGACCCTGCTCGAACAGGTACGGGAGGACTTCGGCCTGGACGCGGTGAGCCTGCTGGAAAGGGACACCGGGCATGCCGCCGAGCCGCGCTGGTACGTCGTCGCCAGCACCGGCGCGGATCCGCCGGAGCGCCCGTACGACGCCGACGTGGAGAGCCCCGCCGGCGAGGGCCTCACCCTGGCTGCCCGCGGGCGGCCGCTGAGCGGCGACGACCAGCGGATCCTCGGCGCGTGCGCGGCGCAGCTGGGCATGGCCCACTCCCAGGGCCGCCTCGCCGCGCAGGACGCCGCATCGGGCCTGCGCGCCGATGCCGAGCACACCCGGGCCGCACTGCTCCTGACCGCGAGCCGCGACCTGCGGGGCCCGCTGCGCGCGGCGGGCGATGCCCTCGCCGACCTCCGGGGGCCCCTGTCGGACCGGGAGCGGGACGGCCTCCTCGACACGGCCCGGTCGTCGGTGCGCCAGGCGGCCCGGCTCGTCTCGGACCTCGACGCCGTCAGCCGTCTGCACGTCGGGGCGCTCGACCTGTACCTGCGCCCGGTCGACCTCGACGAGGTGGTGACCACCGTTCTCGACCATCTCGGTCCCGGTGGCCGGACGATCCGGTGCAGCCTGCCGGAGCGGCTGCCCTACGTGATCGCCGACGCGGCCGTCCTCACCCGCGTGCTGACCGCGCTGGCGGCCGAGGCCCAGCGGCTCAGTCCGCCGGAACGGACCGCGCTGCTCACGGCCGAGGCCCGGCCACCCGGGTTCGTGGAGATCCGGCTGGCGGACGGGTCCGAGGGCGCCGCACCGGGGACGCGCCCGGCCCGCACGGTCCACGGCCTGACCCTGCGGATGTCCCGCGACCTCGTGGAGACCATGGGGGGAAAGCTCGAACCCGGCGCCGCCGGCACCGGGTTCGAGGTCAGGCTGCTGCTTCCGGCGGCGGCCCCCAGGACCGCCGCCGCGACCGCTACATGAGTCCGTCGGCGATGGTGCCGAGGGAGAGGGCCGGCAGGAAGTTGAGCAGTGCGAGGATCACGGCCGCCGCCGTGGCCAGGACGACGAAGTTGACGCCCTGGGCGCGGAGGGTGCCGACCGTGACCACACCCGGCTGCTGCCTGGCGAGGCGGCCGGCGAGGGCCAGGACGCACACCATCGGGAGGTAGCGGCCCGCCAGCATGGCGACCACCATCAGCACGTTGTGGAAGTCGGTGGCGCCGTTGAAGCCCGCCATCGCGCTGCCGTTGCTGTTGGTGTTGCTGGTGTACGCGTAGACGAGTTCCGTGAGCCCGTGGGCTCCCGCGTTGCCCATGGAGGACTGGGCGTTGCCCGTCGCCAGCGCGATGGCGCTGCACGCGAGGATCACGGTGGGCGGGATCAGCGCGTACACGACGACCCAGCGCATCTCCGCGTAACCGATGCGCTTGCGCAGGTACTCGGGGGTGCGGCCGACCATCAGCCCGCCGATGAAGACGGCCACCAGGACGACGACGATGAGGCCGTAGAGGCCGCTGCCGGTGCCGCCGGGGGCGATCTCGCCGAGCATCATCGCGGCGAGCAGCACGCCGCCGCCGAGGCTGGAGAAGCTGTCGTACGAGGCGTTGGCGGCGCCGTCGGCGCTGCCGGTGGCCGCCACCCCGAAGAGGGTGGAGCCGGGGATCCCGAAGCGGGTCTCGGTGCCCTCGTACTGGCCGCCGACGGCCTCGGTGACCGTGCCGGTGTGCGCCGACTGGGCGAAGGTGCCGGCGGCGAGCAGCAGGGCGAACAGGATGCCGACCACCGTGAGGAGGGTCCAGCTCTGCTTCAGGCTGCCGATCAGCCGGCCGAACATGCGGATGCAGGCCGTCGGGACGAGCAGCATCAGCACGATCTCGAACGCGTTGGTCCACGCGGTCGGGTTCTCGAAGGGGTGCGCGCTGTTGGCGTTGAAGACGCCTCCGCCGTCGCCGGAGAAGAGCTTCAGTGCCTCCCACGACGCCACCGGTCCGTCGGGGATCGCCTGCTCGGCGCCGCCGGCCACCGTGGTGACGGTGTGCCCGCCGCCGAGGCCCTGGACGACGCCGCCCACCATCAGGACCAGGCCGCCGAGCACCGCGATCGGGACCAGGACGCGGAAGATCGTGCGCAGCAGGTCGACCCAGAAGTTGCCGAGGTCGTCGGTGCTGCGCCGGACGAGGCCCCGGACCAGGGCGAGCGCGATGCAGATGCCGACGGCCGCGGAGGCGAACGCCTGGACGCCGAGGCCCGCCATGACGGCCAGGTGTCCGGTCGTGGACTCACCCGCGTAGTTCTGCCAGCTGGTGTTGGTGGTGAAGGAGACGGCCGGTGCAGGGCGAGGCGCCACGGCATGCCCTCGTGCCCGGTCGACCACGGCAGTTTGCCCTGGAGGGTGAAGAGGGTGAAGAGAGCGGCGATGCTGATGAAGGAGAAGGCCAGGACGGCGGTGAGGTAGTGCCGCCAGGTCTGTTCCTTGTCCGGGTTGATGCCGCAGACGCGGTGGAGCGCCTTCTCGGCCCGGTTGTGCCGGCCTCCTTCGAGGACGCGGGCCATGTAGTCGCCGAGGGGGACGTGCAGTCCCACCACCACGGCGAGGATGATCGTTGCCTGGATCCAGGCCGCCATGGTCAGGCCCCCTGCTTCTTCGAGTCGTTCGAGGGGTGCGCGCGGTCCAGCGCGAGGTTGAGCTCGACGACGTTGACCGCCGGCTCACCGAACACGCCGAGTGCGCGGCCGGTGGTGTGCTCGGCGACCAGCTTGCGGATGACGTCCGCGCCGGCGCCGCGCTCCCGGGCGATGCGCGGCACCTGCAGGTCCGCGTAGGCCGGGCTGATGTGCGGGTCGAGCCCGCTGGCGCTCGCGGTGACCGCGTCGGCCGGTACCTCCGAGTGTCCGGGGGCGTCTCCGCGTACGGGGACGGTCACGGCACGGCTGTAGTCCTCGCCGGGCTTCGCGCACTCCACGGCCACGCCCTTGTAGGTGGTGAGGAACGGCAGGGCCGGGCAGGCCTGGTTGAGGCTGACGACCCGGGTGACGGTGCCGCTCGTACCGCCGTCGTGGAAGACGCCCAGGGTCGCGCCGACCCCGTCGTCCGTGCAGAACGGGCGGGCGCCGTCCACCCCTTCCAGGTCGGCGACCGCCTTGGAACGGGAGCAGACCCGGGTGAGCAGGCTCGCCTTGCCGGTGGTGGGGTCGTCGCCGGTGGGCAGGGTGTCCACCACGGACTCGGGGCCCTGGTTCCCGGCGCCGGACGCGCCGGCGTCGTAGCCCGTACCCGCGTTGGAGGGACGGGACTGGAAGTACTGCTTCAGCGGATTGCCGTCGGCGTCCGTGAAGGACTGGCCGATCAGCGAGCTGCCGGCCGTGCTGCCGTCGGGGCCGGTGATCCGCGAGCCCTCCGCCTTGGAACTCAGGCCGGGGACCTGGGCGGCGGCCGTCATGGCCAGCGGGTACACGAGGCCGGTGAGGACGGTGAGGACGAGGACGACACGGACGGCGGCGACGTGCTGCGCCAGCCAGTGCGGGAGTCGTGTGTTCATGGGTCAGATCCCCGGGATGAACTGGACGAGGGCGAAGTCGATGAACTTGATCGCGAGGAACGGGACGATGACGCCGCCGAGTCCGTAGATCCACAGATTGCGGGTCAGCAGGGCGGAGGCACTGCTCGGCCGGTAGCGCACGCCGCGCAGCGCCAGCGGGATCAGCGCCACGATCACCACCGCGTTGAAGACGACGGCGGAGAGGATCGCGGACAGCGGGGAGTGCAGGTCCATGATGTTGAGCTGGTCGAGCCCGGGGTACACGGCCGCGAACATCGCGGGCAGGATCGCGAAGTACTTGGCGATGTCATTGGCGATGGAGAAGGTCGTCAGCGCGCCCCGCGTGATGAGGAGTTGCTTGCCGATCTCCACGATCTCGATGATCTTCGTCGGGTCGGAGTCGAGGTCGACCATGTTGCCGGCCTCCTTCGCGGCCGACGTGCCCGTGTTCATCGCCACGCCGACGTCCGCCTGGGCCAGCGCCGGTGCGTCGTTGGTGCCGTCGCCGGTCATCGCGACCAGGTGGCCGCCCGCCTGCTCCTTCTTGATGAGGGCGAGCTTGTCCTCGGGAGTCGCCTCCGCCAGGAAGTCGTCGACGCCCGCCTCCTCGGCGATGGCCTTCGCCGTCACCGGGTTGTCACCGGTGATCATCACCGTGCGTATGCCCATGGCGCGCAGTTCGTCGAAGCGTTCCCGCAGGCCGGGCTTGACGACGTCCTTGAGGTGGATGACACCGAGGATCTCCGCCGGGCCGTCGCCGTCCAGCTCCGCCACGGCCAGCGGCGTACCGCCGGAGGAGGACACCTGGTCGACGGTGGCCGTCAGCGCGGCCGGTACCTCACCGCCGTTCTCGCGCACCCAGGCCGCGACCGCCGAGGCCGCGCCCTTGCGCAGCCGCTTGCCCTCGGGAAGGTCGACCCCCGACATGCGGGTGGCGGCGGTGAAGGGCACCCACTCGGCGCCCGCCACGACACGCTCGGTCAACTGGTACTCGTGGTAGCCGAATTCGACGATCGAACGGCCCTCGGGCGTCTCGTCGGCGAGCGAGGAGAGCAGCGCGGCACGCGCCAGCCGTCCGACGGGGACGGCGCCGACAGGGAGGAACGCGCCCGCCCGCCGGTTGCCGTAGGTGATGGTGCCCGTCTTGTCGAGGAGCAGGGTGTTGACGTCGCCCGCCGCCTCGACGGCCCGCCCGGACATGGCCAGGACGTTGCGCTGGACGAGCCGGTCCATCCCGGCGATGCCGATCGCGGAGAGCAGCGCGCCGATCGTCGTCGGGATCAGGCACACGAGCAGCGAGACCAGCACGATGCCGGTGACGCCGTCGGCGGTGAGGGCCGCGGTGTCCTGCGCTGCGGCCATCGACTCCTTGGAGAAGATCGCCATGGGCTGGAGCGTGACGGCCGTGACCAGGAAGACGAAGGTCAGCATGACCAGGAGCAGGTTGAGGGCCAGCTCGTTGGGAGTCTTCTGCCGGTTGGCCCCCTCGACGAGGGAGATCATCCGGTCCAGGAAGCTCACGCCGGGTTCCTGGGTGATCCGTACGACGAGCTGGTCGGAGAGGACGCCGGTGCCGCCGGTGACCGCGCTGCGGTCGCCGCCCGACTCGCGGATGACCGGGGCGGATTCACCGGTGATGGCGGACTCGTCGACGCTGGCCGCGCCCTCGATCACGTCGCCGTCACCGGGGATCAGCTTTCCGGCCGGTACGAAGACGATGTCGCCCCGCCGGAGCTCTCCCGCGGAGACGGTCTCCTCGATGTACGAGCCCGCCCGCGCACCCGGCTCCCAGCCGGTCAGCCGACGTGCGGTGGTCTGCTGGCGGGTGCGGCGCAGCGTGTCCGCCTGCGCCTTGCCCCGGCTCTCGGCCACGGCCTCGGCGAGGTTGCCGAAGATCACGGTCAGCCAGAGCCAGGCGGTGATCAGCCAGCCGAAGAGGGAGGGATCGAAGATCGCGATGCCGGTGGTGAGCGCGGCGCCGATCTCGGTGACGAACATGACCGGGTTCCGGAACAGGGCCACCGGGTTGAGCTTGCGCAGCGCCTCGGGGAGCGCGCGCCACAACTGCTTCGGGTCGAGCATGCCGGCGCCGATCCGGCGGGGCCGCTCGGTTCCGGGAGGCCGTACGTCGTGCAGGGCGGCCGGATCCGCCACGGTGGGGGCGGGGGCGGACATCAGAACTTCTCCGGCTTGATCAGGGCGATGACCAGGTAGGTCAGCAGGGCGACGGCCACGATCAGGCCGATGGTGTTTTCGACGGTCATCGAGACCTCGTCCTCAGGGGAATGGGTGTGGGACCCCCGCCGGGCGGACGCCCGGCGGAGGCAGGGGGGCAGGGGAGGTCCGCGGAGTCTCCGGGCGGTCCGGGGACTCCGCGGGGTCCGCGCGGCCGTGGCTACAGGCCGATGTCCCGACGGCTCATGTCGTCCAGGGATTCACGGCGTACGAGCATCCGAGCGGAGCCGTCCCGCACCGCGATCACGGGCGGGCGGCCGATCAGGTTGTAGCCGGAGGCCATGGATAGGTGGTAGGCGCCGGCGGCGGGCACCGCGAGGAGGTCGCCGGGCCGCACGTCTCCGGGCAGCAGCACCTCGTCCGCCAGTACGTCGCCCGCTTCGCAGTGCCGGCCCACCACGGTGACCAGGGAGGGCGCGGCGGTCGAGCGGCGGCCGATCAGCCGGGGCGCGTACCGGACCCCGTACAGGGCGGGCCTCGGGTTGTCGCTCATCCCGCCGTCGACGGCGACGAACGTGCGACCCGAGGTCTCCTTGACCGTGAGGACCCGGTAGACGGCCACGCCGGCGGGGCCGACGAGGGCGCGCCCGGGTTCGATGGTGAGGCGCGGAACGGGCAGCTTCGCGTGGGCGCAGCCGTCTTTCAGCTCGGCGTGGATCCGGCGGGCCAGCATGTCGATGTCGAGGCGGTCCTCGCCGGGGCGGTAGGCGATGCCGTGGCCGCCGCCGATGTTCAACTGGGGCAGTTCCAGGCCGTGGTGGTCCCGCACCTGGGTCATCAGCCCGATCATCCGGCGCATCGCGGCGACGTAGGGCTTGACCGAGGAGATCTGGGAGCCGATGTGGCAGTGCAGGCCCACGAGTTCGAGGCGGGGCTGGGCGAGGATCCGGGCGATGGCGTGCTGGGCGGAGCCGTCCGTGATCGACAGACCGAACTTCTGGTCCTCCGTACCGGTACGGATCTTGGCGTGACCACCGGCCGCGATGCCGGGCACGACCCGGATCATGACCTGCCGGCGGTCGCCCTCGGGCACGATCTCGGCCAGCCGGGCGATCTCCGACGTGCTGTCGAGGACGATGCGGCCGACACCGAGCCGGACGGCGGCGCTCAGGTCCTCGGGGCTCTTGGCGTTGCCGTGCAGCACGATCCGCTCGGCCGGGAAGCCCGCGGTCATGGCGAGGCCCAGCTCGCCGGCGGAGCAGACGTCCAGGCCCAGGCCCTCGTTCTCGACCCAGCGGGCCATGGCCCGGCAGAGGAACGCCTTGGCGGCGTACACGACGTCCGCGTCCGGGAAGGCGGTGCGGTAGGCACGGCAGCGGTCGCGGACCTCGCCCTCGTCCAGCACGTACAGCGGGGTGCCGAACCGGTCGGCGGCCTCGGTGAGGGAGACGTCGGCGACGGTGACGTCGCCTTCGGCGGCCGGGCGGGCGGAGGCCGGCCAGATGGACAGCTCCACGGAGGGGTACGCGCCCGACGATGGGTCCGGGGCGGCGGTCCGGTCCCGGTCGGGGGAAACGGAGGTGACGGTCATGGCTACCCCTCAGCCGATCAGGAGGTTCATGCAGGAGACGACCGCGGCGGCGCCGGTCACGCGCAGGACGCCGATGTGCTGCGGGTCCCAGTCGCGCCAGGCCGGAAGCGGCTTGGCGGTGGCGGGGACGGGAGCAGGGGCGGAGAACTGCGGGTCGACCGTGAGGCGGTGGACGCCCAGCGGCTCGGCGAGGGCCCGCAGCGCGGGCGCGGAGAGCCTGATCCAGGTCTGGCCGGTGCCCAGGGTGGCGGTGAGGCGCGTCTCGGAGGTGAAGCCGACTGCCGTGCGCTCCCCGGGCGGGGTGCGGAAGAAGCGGGCCGAACAGCCCGCGGGTCCCGGCCGGACGGGGACGTAGAGAGGTCCGGCCGGGACTGGTTCGGAAGGCTCGGGGTCCTCGGGGTGCGTTGCCGTAGACATGCTGTTCCTCCTGGTGGGGAGCGTGCGTCGGCGCTCCGGCGGAAGGGCCCGGTGCGCGCTTCGGCGAAGGTATGCCCGTCGGCCGGTCATCGCTCCCGCCGCTGACGCATGTTTGACGCGCTTTCCCGATGCGCTGACGCGATGTTGACGCCGCTCTTGCGGAGGGCGGCCGTCAGAGGTCGGACAGGCGCGCTTCCTCCAGGTCCAGGGACCGCTGGAGACGCCGGCGGGTGGTGTCGCTGATGCGGTGGTCGTCGTAGAGCCGCTGGAGTTCGGCGGCCTCCTTGTCGATCAGATCGCGGCGCAGCTGGCGGTAGACCTGGTCGGCGGATTCGTGCGCTCCGTCGTCGTCGCCGAGCCGGTCCTGCGCGTGGTCGCGGCGGGCGTGAAGGGACCGGCGCAGCCGTTCGAGCACGGCCTCGGGCGCGGCTTCGAGCCCGGACAGTTCGTCCAGGCGGCGCAGTCCCGCTTCGGCGAGGCTCAGCCGTGCGCCGGTCTCCTCACGCTCGGTGTGGTCCGGTTCGAGGGCGATCCCCGAACGGCGTACGACCGGGGCGAGGGTGAAGCCCTGCACGACGAGCGTGACGACCACGACGGAGGAGGTCAGCACCAGGACCAGGGGGCGCTGGGCCAGGGGAGTGCCGTCGGCGGCGGCGACGGGTATGGACAGGGCCGCGGCCAGCGGCATGACTCCCCGGGTGCCCGCCCACGACAGGACGGCCGGCACCCGCCAGTCGGTCCTCTCCCGCCCGCCCTTGCGCTGGAGCAGCGCGGACAGCGGGAAGACCCACAGCACGCGCACGGCGATCAGCGTGCAGGCCAGCGCGAGCGCGTAGAGGGGCCAGCGCCGGTTCTCGTCTCCCAGCTCGCGGATCAGGCCCGGCAGGGAGAGGCCGATCAGGCTGAACACGACGCTTTCGAGCAGAAAGACCACGGTGCCGTAGACGGCGTGCAGTTGGAGGCGTATGCGGGCGCTGGTGAGGCGGACCCCGCTGCCGCCCATGACGACGCCCGCCACGACCACGGAGGTGACGCCGGAGGTGTGGGCCGTCTCGGCCAGCACGTACGCGGCGTACGGGGTGACGAGCGCGACCACGGTCTCCAGGACCGGGTCCTGGGTGCGGCGCCGGATCAGCACCACCACGCCCGCGACCGCCGCCCCGATCAGGGTGCCGCCCCCGGCGAGGAGGGCGAACTCACCGGTGGCGCTGCCCCAGGAAACGGCGGAGGAGGCGACCGCGACGCTCACCGCGACCCGGAAGAGGACCAGCGAGGTGGCGTCGTTGAACAGGCTCTCGGCCTGGACCATGACCTGGACCCTGGGCGGCAGCGCGAGGCGCCGGCCGAGGGCGGTGACCGCGACGGGGTCGGTGCTCGCCAGGACCGCCCCGAGCACGAGCGCCATCTGCCAGGACAGCGGGGTCAGGACGGACGCCACGTACCCGACCACGGCGGCCGAGGCCAGGACGAGTCCCACCGCGAGGATGGACACCGGCTTCCACACGGCGCGCAGCTCGCGCCACGACATCTCCTCGGCGCTGGCGTACAGCAGGGGCGGCAGCACGACGAGGCCGATGAGCTCGGGTGTGACGTGTATCTCGGGGGCGCCGGGCAACAGGGCGACGGCGAGGCCCGCGACGACGAGCAGCGAGGGTGCGGGAATGCGCCAGCGGCGCGCCCCGGTCGCCACGAGAGTGGCGAGGACCACAAGAAACAAGATCGTACCGACGCTGCGCATACCGCCCCTTGGACCCCTGGAATCGAGATCGGGGCCACGCGACCCGTCACGCCGACCAGACTTCCCGGCACACCGCCTTCACCCTATCGCGCAAGGACTGTGTCAGGGCAGCGTCAATGTCTTCCGGCTGTGCGGTGACCCGGTCGGTTTTCACCCGATGATGATCGTGAGCAGCACTTGTGTGCCTCTGCCACCCAGGGAAGGGAAGCCCCCTGCGCGGATCGGGGCGGTTTCGGCGTGAGGAGGCGCGTGGCGTGGCGGAGGCGGTTGCCAAGCCCGGAAGACTGAAGGTCTTTCTCGGGGCAGCCCCCGGTGTGGGCAAGACGTACCGGATGCTCGACGAGGGGCGGCGCCGTGCCGACCGGGGGACTGACGTGGTCGTCGCCTTCGTGGAGTGCCACGGACGTCGCCTGACCGAGGAGAAGCTGGCCGGTCTGGAGGTCGTGCCCCGCGTGGAGCGCACGTACCGGGGGAGCCGCTTCCCGGAGATGGACCTGGCAGCCGTCCTGGAACGGCGGCCCGAGGTGGCGCTCGTCGACGAGCTGGCCCACTCCGTCGTCCCCGGAGGCAGCCCCGCCAAGCGCTGGCAGGAGGTGGAGGAGCTGCTCGCGGCCGGGATCGACGTGGTGACCGCCGTCAACATCCAGCACCTGGAATCCCTCAACGACGTCGTCGAGAAGATCACCAGGGTGCCGCAGCACGAGACCGTGCCGGACGCGGTCGTGCGGCGGGCCGATGAGATCGAGCTGGTCGACCTGCCACCCGAGGCCCTGCGGCGGCGGATGGCACACGGGAACATCTACGCCCCGGAGAAGGTCGACGCGGCGCTGTCCAACTACTTCCGGGTGGGCAACCTCACCGCGCTGCGCGAGCTGGCCCTGCTGTGGCTGGCCGGACGGGTGGACGAGGCGCTGCAGAAGTACCGCGCCGAGCACGGCATAGGCCGCGTGTGGGAGACCCGGGAACGGGTGGTCGTGGCGATCACCGGCGGTCCCGAGGGCGAAACGCTCATCCGGCGGGCGGCCAGGATCGCCGCCCGCTCGGCGGGCGGCGACCTCCTCGCCGTGCACATAGCGCGCAGTGACGGCCTCGCCGCCGGAGCATCGGCCTCCGCGCTGGTGCGCCAGCGCGCGCTCGTCGAGAGCCTCGGCGGCAGCTACCACTCCCTGGTAGGCGACGACGTGGCCACGGCCCTCACCGAGTTCGCCCGCGCGGAGAACGCCACGCAGCTGGTCCTCGGCACCAGCCGGCGCGGACGGGTCGAACGCTTCCTCACCGGGCGGGGCACGGGAGAGACCATCGTCGGCCTGTCCGAGGACATCGACGTCCACATGGTCACGCACGAACGGGCCGGGAGCGGACGGCTGTTGCCGTCGAGGCGGCGGACGCTGCCGACCTCCCGGCTGATCGCCGGACCGGTCCTGGGCCTCGTTCTGCCCTTCGCGCTCACCTTCCTCCTCGACCGCACCCGGGGCAGCCTCAACCTCACCAGCGAGGCCCTGCTCTTCCTGCTGGCGGTGGTCGGCGTCGCGTGCGTGGGCGGCGTGGTGTCGGCCGTCGTCGCGTCCGTGACGGCCTCCCTCCTGCTGAACTACTGGTTCATCCCGCCGGTCGGAGAGTTCACCATCGCCGAGCCGAACAACATCCTCGCGCTGGTGGTGTTCGCGGTGGTCGCGGGGACCGTCGCCGGGGCCGTCGACCGGTCGCTGCGGCTGTCGCGCCGGGCCGCCCGGGCGACGGCCGAGGCGGAGACGCTCTCGTCCCTCGCCGGCTCCATCGTGCGGGGGGACCAGGCCGTTCCCGCGCTCCTCGAACGGACACGGGAGACCTTCGGAATGGAGTCGGTCGAGCTCACCGACGAACCGGTCCCGAAGGACGCCTCCGTCGTACGGGTCGCGGTGGGACGGGACACGCACCTCGTCCTGCGAGGACGTCCGCTGCCCAGCTCCGACCGGCGGGTCCTGGCGGCCTTCGCCGCGCACGTCACCGTCGCCGTCGAGCGGGCCCGACTGGCCGAGGCGGCTGCCGAGGTCGAACCCGTCAAGGCGGCCGACCGGATGCGTACCGCACTGCTCGCCGCGGTCAGCCACGATCTGCGCACCCCGCTCGCCGCCGGCTGGGCCGCCATCGAATCGCTGCGCGCCAGCGACGTGGAGTTCAGCGAGGAGGACCGCAGCGCCCTCCTCGCCACCGCCGACGAGTCCATGGCGCGGCTCAACCGCCTCGTCGAGAACCTCCTGGACATGAGCCGGCTCCAGGCCGGAGCGCTGAAACTGGAGCTGCGGCCCACCGACCTCATGGAGGTGCTGCCCGCCGCACTGGACGGCCTGCCCCCCGACGCCCCCGCCGTCGACAGCCGAAGCCTCGAACACGCCCCGGCCGTACTGGCCGATCCGCCCCTGCTGGAACGCGTGGTCGCCAACCTGCTGAACAACGCGGCCCGGCACACCCCGCCCGGACGACAGGTACTGCTGACGGCGAGCGCGCTCGACGACCGCGTCGAGATCCGGGTGGTCGACCGCGGGCCCGGAATACCGGAGGCGGACCGGGAGAACGCCTTCGTGCCCTTCCAGCGCCTCGGGGACACCGACAACACCACCGGCGTCGGGCTCGGGCTCGCCCTCTCCCGAGGTCTCGCCGAGGCGATGGGCGGCACCCTGACGCCTGAGGACACCCCCGGAGGCGGCCTGACCATGACCCTGTCGCTCCCGGCCGCCCCTGGACTCCCCGCTCAGTCCCTGACGCAATACTGACGCGTCAACTCCCCTTTGACTGCAATGGTGTTGACCCGGATGCGGTCTGATCAGACGTGACGTCGACTCTCCCTCTCCAGCATCTCGGTCCCCGCTCGCAGCACATGGTGATCTGCGGGGACGACGGTCTCGCCCGCCGGCTCGCCGTCGAGCTCGACGCGGTCTGCGGGGAGACCGTCACGGTCGTACTGCCGTCCCGGCGGGACGAGCACGGCGGGGAGATCGACGCACTGCACCGCAACCCGCACTCTCCCGTCGAGCTGATCACCTCGGCCGGCCCCGACGACCTGACCCTGCGGGCGGCGGGCGTCGAGCGGGCCGCCGCGCTCGCCCTCACGTACGGCGACGACCAGACGAACATGATGGCCGCGCTCCTCGCCCGCAGCATCAACCCGTCGATCCGGCTGGTCATCCGCATGTACCACCGCGAGCGCGGGCGCCACCTCGAACAGCTCCTGGACCGTGCGGTCGCCGCCCGTACCCCGGACGTGGAGGAAGGATTCTCCGGGACCGACCGCGACGACCCGCGCAGCCAGGACAGCGCGGAGACACCCGGCGCCGACGGCACCCAGCTCCTCCCGGACACCGTCACCTCGTACCACCGCCAGTTCACGCACGGCCGCCTGATGCTGGAGGAGGTCACCCACGACCACGCCCCGGACGCGCCGGCCGACGCGCGGACACCGGGCGGCTGGCTGCGGGACCGGCTCGCGCACCACACGCGGTGTCTCCGCGGCCCGCGAACTGGGCGTGCCGCTGCTCCTCGACGACGCCACGGACCCGCGCGTGCTCGATCTGGCGAGGATCAGCCGGGCGAGATCGCTCCTCGTGCTCAGCCGGGACGACAGCGCCAACCTGGACATCGTGATGGCCGCCCGCGAGGCCAACCCCGGCATCAGGGTCGTCATGCGGCTCTACGACGACGACTTCGCGGCCACCGTCTCGCACACGCTGCGCGCCTCGTACCCGCACGCGGCGACGCGGAGCCGCAGTGTGTCGGCGCTCGCGGCGCCGTCGTTCGCGGCGGCGATGATGGGCCGCCATGTCCTCGGCGTGATGCCGGTGGAGCGGGGCGTGCTGCTGTTCACGGTGGTGGACATGGCCGGGCATCCCGCCCTGGAGGGCTTCTCGATCCACGAGGCGTTCAAGCAGAACGAATGGCGGGTCCTCGCCGTGGGATCGTCCGGGAACTCGGCGGCGTACCGTCCCGCGTCCCCGTCGGACACCCTGGGCGGTCTGTACCTTCCACGGGTGACCGGTTTCGACTGGCGGCCGCCGCACGGCCGCGTGCTGCGGGCCGGCGACCGGGTGGTGCTCGCGACGACCCGGCGGGGGCTGGACATCCTGATGACAGGAGTCCAGCCCCCGCCGGACCCCCCACTCCCCACCGCCCGGTACGGAAGCCGGCGATCGTGAGGGCCGCCGAACGTGACCGCCGGTCTCGGGGTCAGCCGGGGTGGCCGGGGTGGCCGGGGTGGCTGGTGACCCGGCCCCGGGTCACGTCGTGGCGTCGGCCGGGAGTTCGCCCGTCACCGGACGGGCGTCTCCGGCGATGGGCAGGGTGAGGACCATCGTCAGGCCGCCGCCGGGGGTGTCCTCGGCGGTGAGGGTGCCGTCCATGGCCTCCAGGAAGCCCTTGGCGACCGCCAGCCCCAGACCGACGCCCGTGCCGGCGGGCGCGTCACCGTGCCGCTGGAAGGGCTCGAATATCCGGTCCTTGGCCTCGTCGGGGACACCCGGACCCCGGTCGACGACGCGCAGTTCCAGCCGGTCGGCGAGGGCGCTGGCGGCGACGTGGACGAGCTGGCCCTCGGGGTTGTACTTGACGGCGTTCTCGACGATGTTGGCGACGGACCGCTCCAGGAGGCCGCGGTCGACGGCGACCATCGGCAGCGTCTCGGGGATGTCCAGGTCGACGCTGTCGTCGGGGACCCCGGCCAGAGCCATCGGGACCACCTCGTCGAGGTCGGTCACGCGGATGAGCGGGACGACGGTACCCGTCTGGAGGCGGGACATGTCGAGGAGGTTGCCGATCAGGTGGTCGAGGCGGTCGGCGCCGTTCTCGATGCCTTCCAGGAGGTCGCCCCGGTCCTCCTCGGACCATTCCACGTCGGTGGAACGCAGCGAGGTCACGGCGACCTTGATGCCCGCGAGCGGGGTGCGCAGGTCGTGGCTGACGGCGGCGAGGAGCGCGGTCCGGATCTGATTGCCCTCGATCAGGCGGCGGGCCTCCTCGGCCTCGTCGACCAGGCGCTGGCGGTCGAGTACGACGGCCGCCTGCGCGGCGAACGCGCCGAGCACGCGCCGGTCCTCGGCCGGCAGGACCCGGCCGGTCAGGGCCAGGGCCATGTTCTCGCCGATGGGCATGTCCACGTCGGCGTCCTCGGGCCGGGTGACCGGATTCCGGCCCGTGCTGCCCGCGCACGTCCACGGATCCACGTCGGTACCCCGCTCCAGCAGCGCGACGGATTCCATGGAGAAGGTCTCGCGGACCCGCTCCAGCAGGGCGTCGAGGGCGGTTTCGCCGCGCAGGATGCTGCCCGCGAGGAAGGAGAGGATCTCGGACTCGGCGCGCAGCCGGGCCGCCTGGTGGGTGCGCCGGGCGGCCAGGTCGACCACGGAGGCCACCGACACGGCCACGCCCACGAAGATCGCGATGGCGACGATGTTCTTCGGGTCGGCGATGGTCAGCTTGTGGACCGGCGGGGTGAAGTAGTAGTTCAGCAGCAGGGACCCGAAGGCCGCCGAGGCGAGGGCGGGGAGCAGGCCGCCGAGGAGCGCCGCCGCCACCGTGAAGGTGAGGAACAGCAGCATGTCGTTGGCGAGGCCGAGCTCGGGCACGACCTGACTCAGCAGCACGGTGAGCAGGGCGGGGCCGGCGAGGCCGGTGAGCCAGCCCCAGATGAGCCGGGGTCTGCCGAGTCGCGCGCCCTGGGGGACGGGCAGGCTCCGGCGGCCCTTGGCCGCCTCGTCGTGGGTGACGATGTGGACGTCGAGGTCGGGTCCGGACTCGCGGGCGACGGTGGCGCTGACGCCGGGACTGAAGACGGACTGCCAGGAGCGGCGACGGCTGACGCCGAGGACGATCTGGGTGGCGTTGACCCCGCGGGCGAACTCCAGCAGGGCATCGGGGACGTTGTCGCCGATGACGTGGTGGAAGGTGCCGCCGAGGTCCTCGACCAGCGTGCGCTGGACGGCCAGCTCCTTGGGCGAGGCGGCGGTCAGTCCGTCGCTGCGGGCGATGTAGACGGCGAGGACTTCGCCGCCCGAGCCCTTCTCGGCGAGGCGGGCGGCACGCCGGATGAGCGTACGTCCCTCCGGTCCGCCCGTGATGCCCACGACGATGCGTTCGCGGGCCTGCCAGGTGGTGCGGATGTTGTGCTCGCCGCGGTACTCCCGAAGGTGTTCGTCGACCCGGTCGGCGACCCAGAGCAGCGCGAGCTCGCGCAGGGCGGTGAGGTTGCCCGGGCGGAAATAGTTCGAGAGGGCGGCGTCGACCTTGTCGGGCTTGTAGATGTTGCCGTGAGCCATGCGCCGGCGCAGGGCCTGGGGCGACATGTCGACGAGCTCGATCTGGTCGGCGCGGCGCACCACTTCGTCGGGTACGGTCTCCCGCTGCCGCACATCGGTGATCGTCTCGACCACGTCGCCCAGCGACTCCAAGTGCTGGATGTTGACGGTGGAGACCACGTCGATGCCGGCCTGGAGGAGCTCCTCGACGTCCTGCCAGCGCTTGGTGTTGCGCGAGCCGGGCACGTTGGTGTGGGCGAGCTCGTCCACGAGCGCCACCGAGGGGCGGCGGGCGAGGATCGCGTCCACGTCCATCTCGGTGAACGTGGAACCCCGGTACTCCAGCTCGCGCCGCGAGATCTGTTCCAGACCGTGCAGCATCACCTCGGTGCGCGGTCGGTTGTGGTGCTCGACGAAGGCGACGACGACGTCGGTGCCGCGTTCCACCCGGCGGTGGCCCTCCGAGAGCATCGCGTACGTCTTGCCGACGCCGGGGGCCGAGCCCAGATAGATACGAAACTTGCCGCGACCCATGACGTCATCCCTCGAAGCGGTAGCCCATGCCGGGCTCGGTGATCAGGTACCTCGGGTGCGAGGGGTCCGCTTCCAGCTTGCGGCGCAGTTGGGCCATGTAGACCCGCAGGTAGTTGGTGTTCTCGGAGTATGTCGGACCCCAGACGTCGAGCAGCAGCTTCCGCTGGCTGATCAGTCTGCCGGGGTTGGTGATGAGGATCTCCAGCAGGTGCCACTCGGTCGGCGTCAGCCGGACACTGCGATCGTTTCGCCTCACCTTCTTCGCGACCAGGTCGACGGTGAACTCGTCGGTCGTGACCGTGGCGATCTCGTCGGCGGGCGCCGGAACCTCCCGGCGGCGGACGGCGGCGCGCAGCCGGGCGAGGAGCTCGTCCATGCTGAACGGCTTGGTGACGTAGTCGTCGGCCCCCGCGTCCAGGGCCCGGATCTTCTCCTCGGAGGTGTGCCGTGCGGAGAGGACGAGGATGGGCACACCGCTGGTCTCCCGCACCCCCTTGATCACGTCGATGCCGTCGATGTCCGGCAGGCCGAGATCGAGCAGGATGACATTCGGCTTGCGTGTGGCTGCCAGCCGCAGGGCGGTGTTTCCGTCGGAAGCCGTCTCGACCTCGAACTTCCGCGCCTCCAGGTTGATCTTGAGCGCGCGGACGAGCTGGGCATCGTCTTCCACCACCAGCACCTTGATCATCGGTGTGGGGCCTTCCTCTTTCGTGGGTACGGGGCGGAGCCGGCGGGACGCGGGGGTTTCCCCTTCACCCAGCGGTGGCTGGGGGAGATGCGCGTCCCGCCGGCTCCAGACCCTTGCTGTGCGGAATGTCAGCTCTTGGTCAGTGCCTTGAGCGCGATGTTGAGTTCGAGGACGTTGACTCGGGGTTCGCCCATGAAGCCGAGGGTGCGGCCGGTGGTGTGGTCGGCGACGAGCTTTTCGACCTGCTTGACGTCGAGGTTGTTCTGCTCGGCGACGCGGTGGATCTGGAGCTTGGCGTACTCGGGGGAGATGTCGGGGTCGAGGCCGGAGCCGGAGGAGGTGACGGCGTCGGCCGGTACGTCCTCGGGCTTGACCTGGTGGCCGGTGGTGGAGTTGTCCGCGATGACCGCTTCCTTGGCGGCGATGACCTGGGCGCAGAGGGTGCCTTCCTCGGCGTCCTTGGTGCACTGGCCGTTGACGGCGCCGTTGTCCGCGGAGCGGTTGGTGGCTCCGGAGAGGATGAGTGAGTACTGGGTGTTGACGCTGTTGGAGCCGAGGCCGTTGGAGGGGCGGGGCTGGAACCATTTGAGGTCCGGCTTGGCGGCCTCTTCGGCGTCGTCGGGGTTCTGCTTGGGGAGGTTGTAGGTCTGCCCGATGAGGGAGGAGCCGACGACCTGGCCGCTCTTGTCCTTGATCTCGGAGCCGTTGGCCTTGTCATTGAAGAGGGCCTGGGCGATCCCGGTCACGGCGAGCGGGTAGATGACCCCGCAGATGACCGTGAGGACCAGCAGGGCCCGTAGGCCCGCCCCGATCAACCTTGCTGTGTTGCCTACAGAGTTGTTCATGGGGTCAGCCGATTCCGGGGATGAGGGAGATGAGCATGTCGATGATCTTGATGCCGATGAACGGGGCGATCAGGCCGCCGAGTCCGTAGATCCCCAGGTTCCGGCGGAGCATCTTGTCGGCGCTGGTGGGCCGGTACTGGACGCCCTTGAGGGCGAGCGGGACCAGCGCGATGATGATCAGCGCGTTGAAGATGACGGCGGAGAGGATCGCGGAGTTCGGGGAGGAGAGGCCCATGATGTTGAGCTTGTCGAGGCCCGGGTAGACCACGGCGAACATGGCCGGGATGATCGCGAAGTACTTCGCGACGTCGTTGGCGATGGAGAACGTGGTCAGGGCACCGCGCGTGATCAGCAACTGCTTGCCGATCTCGACGATCTCGATGAGCTTGGTGGGGTTGGAGTCCAGGTCCACCATGTTCCCGGCCTCCTTGGCGGCCGAGGTACCGGTGTTCATGGCGACGCCGACGTCGGCCTGCGCGAGGGCGGGGGCGTCGTTGGTGCCGTCGCCGGTCATGGCGACGAGCTTGCCGCCGGCCTGCTCCCGCTTGATGAGGGCCATCTTGTCCTCGGGCGTGGCCTCGGCGAGGAAGTCGTCGACACCCGCTTCCTCGGCGATGGCCTTGGCGGTGAGGGGGTTGTCGCCGGTGATCATGACGGTCTTGATGCCCATGCGGCGCAGTTCGTCGAACCGCTCGCGCATGCCTTCCTTGACGACGTCCTTGAGGTGGATGACGCCCAGGACGCGGGCGCCCTTCTCGTCCTCGACGGCGACCAGGAGCGGGGTGCCGCCGGCCTCGGAGATCTTGTTGGCGAGTGCGTCGGCGTCGTCGGAGACGCGGCCGCCCTGCTCGGTGACCCAGGTGATGACGGAGCCGGCGGCGCCCTTGCGGGTCTTCTTGCCGTCTACGTCGACACCGGACATGCGGGTCTGCGCGGTGAAGGCGATCCACTCGGCCTGCGACAGCTCGCCCTGGTGGCGTTCGCGCAGCCCGTACTTGTCCTTTGCGAGGACCACGATGGAACGGCCCTCGGGAGTCTCGTCGGCCAGCGACGACAGCTGGGCCGCGTCGGCCAGCTCGGCCTCCGTCGTCCCCTTGACCGGGACGAACTCGGAGGCCTGGCGGTTGCCGAGGGTGATGGTGCCCGTCTTGTCGAGCAGCAGCGTGGAGACGTCACCCGCGGCCTCGACCGCACGACCCGACATGGCGAGGACGTTGCGCTGGACCAGGCGGTCCATGCCCGCGATGCCGATGGCCGAGAGCAGCGCACCGATGGTGGTCGGGATCAGGCAGACGAGGAGCGCAGTGAGGACGATCATGGACTGCTTGGCGTCCGCGTAGATCGCGAACGGCTGCAGCGTGACGACCGCGAGCAGGAAGACGATGGTGAGGGACGCCAGCAGGATGTTGAGGGCGATCTCGTTCGGGGTCTTCTGCCGGGCGGCGCCCTCGACGAGGGCGATCATGCGGTCGATGAAGGTCTCGCCCGGCTTCGTCGTGATCTTGATGACGATCCGGTCCGAAAGCACCTTGGTGCCGCCGGTGACCGCGCTGCGGTCACCGCCCGACTCGCGGATGACCGGGGCGGACTCGCCGGTGATGGCGGATTCGTCGACGGAGGCCACACCTTCGACGACGTCGCCGTCGCCGGGGATGATGTCGCCGGCCTCGCAGACCACCAGGTCACCGATCTTCAGTTCGGTGCCGGGGACCTGCTCCTCGGTCTTGCCGTTGAGGCGGCGGGCGACGGTGTCGGTCTTGGCCTTGCGCAGGGTGTCGGCCTGGGCCTTGCCTCGGCCCTCGGCGACGGCCTCGGCCAGGTTGGCGAAGATCGTGGTCAGCCACAGCCATACGGTGATGGCCCAGCCGAACCAGTTCGTGGGGTCCTTGATCGCGAGGACGGTGGTGACGATCGAGCCGATCAGGACCACGAACATGACCGGAGACTTGATCATGATCCGGGGGTCGAGCTTGCGGACCGCGTCCGGGAAGGACTTCAGCAGTGCCGTGGGGTCGAACAGCCCCCCACCGACACGGCCGGCAGGCGGCTTGTGGCCGGTTGGCAGGTCGTCGTGCGGAGCACGGGTCGGTGTGGCGGTGCTCATGATGCGAGCCCTTCGGCGAGCGGACCCAGCGCCAGGGCCGGGAAGTAGGTGAGTCCGGTGATGATGATGATCGTGCCGACGAGGAGGCCCGCGTAGAGCGGCTTGTCGGTGCGCAGGGTGCCCGCGGTCTCGGGGACGGGCTTCTGCTCGGCGAGCGATCCGGCCAGTGCGAGGACGAAGACCATGGGCAGGAAGCGGCCGAGGAGCATGGCGATGCCGATGGTGCTGTTGAACCACTGGGTGTCGGCGTTCAGGCCCGCGAACGCGGAGCCGTTGTTGTTGGCGCCGGAGGTGTAGGCGTAGAGGATCTCCGAGAAGCCGTGGGCTCCGGTGTTCGTCATGGAGTTGCCCGGGGTGGGCAGGGCCATCGCCGCCGCGGTGAAGCAGAGTACGAGGGCCGGGGTGATGAGGATGTAGCAGGCGGCGAGCTTGATCTCGCGGGTGCCGATCTTCTTGCCCAGGTACTCGGGGGTGCGGCCGACCATGAGGCCGGCGATGAACACGGCGATGATCGCCATGATCAACATGCCGTAGAGGCCGGAGCCGACACCACCGGGCGCGATCTCGCCGAGCTGCATGCCCAGCAGCTGGATGCCACCGCCGAGCCCGGTGTAGGAGGAGTGGAAGGAGTTGACCGCACCGGTGGAGGTGAGCGTGGTCGCGACCGAGAAGATCGAGGAGGCCGCGATGCCGTATCGGGTCTCCTTGCCTTCCATCGCGCCGCCGGTGACTTCGAAGGCCGGACCGTGGTGCGCGAACTCGGTCCACATCATCAGGCCGGTGAAGGCGACCCAGATGATGCCCATGGTGGCGAGGATGGCGTAGCCCTGGCGCAGGTTTCCGACCATGCGGCCGAAGGTGCGGGTCATCGCGAAGGGGATGACGAGGATCAGGAAGATCTCGAAGAGGTTCGAGAAGGGGGTGGGGTTCTCGAAGGGGTGGGCGGAGTTGGCGTTGAAGTATCCGCCGCCGTTCGTGCCCAGTTCCTTGATGACTTCCTGGGAGGCGACCGCGCCGCCGTTCCACTGCTGGGTGCCGCCCATGCTGTGCCCGTTCAAAAACTGGCCGACCTCGTGGATCCCGGCGAAGTTCTGGATGGCGCCGCAGGCGACCAGGATGATCGCACCGATCACGGAGATCGGAAGCAGGATGCGGACGGTGCCGCGGACCAGGTCGGACCAGAAGTTGCCCAGCTCACCGGTGCGCGAACGGGAGAAGCCCCGCACCAGCGCGACGGCGACGGCCATGCCGACCGCTGCCGAGACGAAGTTCTGGACGGCGAGGCCGCCGGTCTGCACGACGTGGCCCATGGCCTGTTCGCCGTAGTACGACTGCCAGTTGGTGTTGGCGACGAAGGAGGCGGCGGTGTTGAAGGCCTGGTCGGGGTCGATCGCGACGAATCCGAGGGAGCCGGGCAGGACGCCCTGCAGGCGCTGGAGGAGGTAGAGGAAGAGGACGCTGACGGCGGAGAAGGCGAGGACGGCGCGCAGGTAGGCGGGCCAGCGCATCTCGGCCGACGGGTTGGCGCCGATGGCCTTGTAGATCCACTTCTCCGGCTTGTAGTGCTTTTCGGAGGAGTAGACGCGGGCCATGTAGTCGCCCAGGGGGCGGTAGGCCAGTGCGAGTGCGGCGATCAGTGCGAGCAGCTGGAGCACACCAGCGGTTACGGGGCTCATATCAGTGCTCAGAACCTCTCCGGGTACACGAGGGCGAGGACGAGGTAACCCAGCAGGGAGACGGCCACCACGAGGCCGACGATGTTCTCGACGTTCACAGCTTGGTCACCCCCCGGGCGATGAGAGCCACCAGCGCGAACACCGCGACCGTGGTGACGACGAAGGCCAGATCGGCCATCGCGAGCTCCTGAGTTAAGTGGAAGAAATGAATCGGCCAGATGGCCGATGACGAGATAACCGTGTCTTCAGCCGGGTGTTAAGCCACCTTGACGGGGTCCATACGGGGGCGCGGAAACCCTTAACGCCACCCTGACGGGGCGGGCGGCCTGCCGGCGATCAGGCCTGGTGAGGCAGGCCGGACGTGTCCAGGGCGGCCCCGGCCTGAGCGGCCAGCGCGACGGCCACCAGACGGGCCTCCTCGGGCGGCAGGGGGCGGTCGGGGTGCGGATTGAGGAGGAAGCGGCCGTAGTAGTGGCCGCCGCCGATCACCCGCAGCTCGGTCTCGCCCTCGGGCCAGTCCGCGTACGCGGTGATCCGGCTGCCGCAGCGCAGCCACACGCTGCCGTCGTGCTCCAGCCGGGGCAGCCGGCCCATCAGGGTTCCGTACTCGAAGCGGCAGCCCCGCAGCCCCAGCAGGCCGACCAGCTCCCGGCGCACGTACTCGACCACCGCCTCCGGCGAGCCGCCGCCCTCGACCAGCCGGGCGGTGCCCTGGAGGCTCGACAGGTGCGCGGTGTCCGTGACCACGACCGCCTGGAGCCGGCGGGTGCGAACCGCCAGCTGGGAGACGATCAGGCCCACGACGAGCAGGAGGACCGCTGTCTGGATCTCGTCGCCGTCAGCGATGGCGAACCGCTGGTAGGGCCTGGTCAGGAAGAAGTCGAACCAGGCGGCCGCCGAAAGGGCGGCCAGCGCACCCGCCGCCCGCGTGCCCAGGGCGGCGACCGCGACCACCACGACGACCATGATCAGTGCCTCGTTCGTCGCCGAGAGGTCCTCGCGGAAGGGCACGAGCGCGAGCGCGACGAGGAAGGGGGCCACGAGGCCCGCGACCAGTGCGAGCGGATCGCGGAGCCGGAACCAGTAGCCGGACATGTGAGGCCTCCCGTCAGGAGGAGCCGATCGAGATGAAGAGCGTCGCTCAGAACTTCTCGGGCTTGATCAGGGCGACCACGAGATAGCCGAGCAGTGCCAGGGCGATGACCAGGCCGACCAGGTTCTCCGCGTCCATGACGTTCTCTCCTTCGCCGCAGTCGGGCGCGCTCGCCCGGATCCAGCCTGCCCCTCCGCGGCGCCGACGCAACACGGGACGCCGCCTATTGACGCACCTCATACGCCGCTCCCGCCCCCGCGTATGGAACACGTGAAGAGTGGTGGGGCGGACGTATGGAATGCGCCAAGAGTGCTGGTAGCCGCCCCGTACGGCTTCGACGCTGTTCTCACTTTGCTCATTCGGAGGGACCGGCGACATGGCCATACACGTAGGAAAACCGACCACGGTCGCACAGGAGCCGGGCCAGGAAGAGCCCCCCGATGGCGGTGCGACCGGAGCCGGAGCCGGAGCCGGAGACCGCCACAAGCTGACCGCTCTCCAGGGCCTCTCCGCGCTGTCGCTCGACGCGATGGCGTCCGTGGCGTACGGACCCGAGTCGATCGTGCTCGTCCTGGCGGCAGCCGGTGCCTACGGCATGGGATTCACGCTCCCGGTCACGCTCGCGATCGCCGCCCTGCTGGCGGTGCTGGTGGCCTCGTACCGGCAGGTCATCGCCGCGTTTCCCGACGGCGGCGGCTCCTACGCCGTGGCCAAGAGGCACCTCGGCCGGCGCACCAGCCTGGTCGCCGCCGCCTCGCTGATCCTCGACTACGTGCTGAACGTCGCGGTCTCCGTCACCGCCGGCGTGGCCGCCCTGACCTCCGCCTTCCCGGCGCTCCACGGTGAGCGCGTGTGGATCTGCCTCGCCGTCCTGATCCTGGTCACCGCCGTGAACCTGCGCGGAGTCGTCGACTCCGCCAAGGCCTTCCTCCTGCCGACCGCGCTCTTCGTCGGGTCGATCCTCGCGATGATCACCGTCGGTCTCTTCCGCGACGGCCCGGTCAGCACCGCCTCCGCCGCCGGACACGCCTCCGCGCTCGGCGAGGGTGCCACCACGGTGGGCGCCCTCCTGCTGCTGAAGGCGTTCGCCGCCGGCTGCTCGGCGCTCACGGGCGTCGAGGCGGTCGCCAACGCCGTACCGTCCTTCCGCGCCCCGGCCGCCCGCCGCGCCCAGCGCACCGAGGTCGCCCTCGGCGCCCTGCTCGGCGTCATGCTGATCGGCCTGTCCATCCTCATCGGCCGCTTCCACCTCCAGCCGGTCGAGGGCGTCACCGTCCTCGCCCAGCTCGCCGACGCCTCGTTCGGGCACAACGCGGCCTTCTACGTCGTCCAGTTCGCCACCATGGTCCTGCTGGCGCTCGCCGCCAACACCTCCTTCGGCGGCCTCCCCGTGCTGATGAGCCTGCTGGCCCGGGACAACCACCTGCCGCACGTCTTCGCCCTCAAGGCCGACCGGCAGGTGCACCGCCACGGCGTGGTCTGGCTGGCGCTCGTCTCCGCCGCCCTGCTCGTCTTCTCGGGCGGCGACACCAACACCCTCGTCCCGCTCTTCGCGATCGGCGTCTTCGTCGGCTTCACCATCTGCCAGGTCGGCATGGTCCGGCACTGGTACGGCGAGCGGCCGAAGGGCTGGCAGACCAAGGCCGCCCTCAACGGCTTCGGCGCGGTCCTGACGGGCGTCTCCGCCGTCGTCGTCACCGCCACCAAGTTCACCGAGGGCGCCTGGCTGATCGTCCTCGCCCTGCCGCTGATCGTGCTCGTCTTCGAGAAGGTCCACCGCGCCTACGCCGAGATCGGCGAGCGCCTCGAACTGGGCCGCGTCCCGCAGCCGCCGCACCAGGCCCACTCGCTCGTCGTGGTCCCCGTCTCCGGCCTGTCCCGGCTGACCTGCCAGGCCCTCACGGCCGCCCGCTCGCTCGGCGACGAGGTCCTCGCCGTCACCGTCACCCATCCCACGGCAGAGGACCGGCTGGCCGCCGAAGCCCTGCGCCGGGACTGGGAGTTGTGGAAACCCGGCGTCGAACTGATCGAACTGTCCTCGGAGACCCGCTCGCTGGGCCGCCCGGTGTCGGCGTACGTGCGCAAGCTCGCGGAGACCCACCCGGACGCCCAGGTCACCGTCCTCATCCCGGAGACCGAACCCGCGCACCTGTGGCAGCGGCTGCTCCAGAACCAGCGCGGCTCCGTCGTCGCCCACGCGGTCCGCCGCGACACCGACGCCGTCATCTGCCGCCTCCGCTTCCGCATCACGGAGGAAGCCGGACCGGCGGTCCTTGACGTCACCCGCACGGGGTCCTGACGCCTTCGATCCGCCCGCCGTTAAGAGGGCACAAATTACCTGTCCGGTACGGCTGCCAAGGCCTCCGGGACCGGTAAGTTCCTGCCCGTTCCACCGCCGGGGATCCCAACGTCACATGACGAGCCGGAGGGGGTCCCACAAGGGACGGATCCCCGGCGGTGCACCCCTCGTTCCGGCTGCGCCGATTCGACCCGAAGGTCTCGCCATGCCTCCCGCCGCCACTCGGCAGGTACCTCCCGTTCCGTCCCCTTCGCAGGCTCCGGTCAACCGACCGCCCAGAAGGCGCCCAGGCCGAGGGCCCCTGCTGGAGTCGATACGGCCGGCGGCCTCCTTCCGCGAGGCGTTACGCAAACTCGAACCCCGTGAACTGATCCGCAAACCGGTCCTGTTCGTGGTCGCGGTCGGCTCGGTACTGACCACGCTGTCGGCGCTCGTCCACCCGTCGGTCTTCACCTGGGTGATCAGCGTCTGGCTCTGGCTGACGGTGATCTTCGCGAACTTCGCCGAGGCCGTCGCCGAGGGCCGGGGCCGGGCCCAGGCCGCTTCGCTGCGGAAGGCGCGTACGGACACCGTCGCGCTGCGGCTGCGGCACTGGACCTACGGCACGAACCTGCGGAACGCCGAGACGGAGGCCGTCGCCCCGAGCGAGCTGCAGCCCCTGGACGTCGTGCTGGTGGAGGCGGGCGAACTGATCCCGGCCGACGGCGACGTCATCGACGGCGCCGCGTCCGTCGACGAATCGGCTGTCACCGGCGAATCGGCGGCAGTGATCCGAGAGGCCGGCGGCGATCGCAGCGGGGTCACCGGCGGTACGACCGTGCTGTCCGACTCGATCGTCGTACGTGTCAGCTCGCGCCCCGGCAACAGCTTCATGGACCGGATGATCGCGCTGGTCGAAGGCGCGTCCCGGCAGAAGACCCCGAACGAGATCGCGCTCAACATCCTGCTGGCCGCCCTCACCGTCATCTTCATCCTGGTCGTCGTCACGCTCCAGCCGATGGCCGCGTACGCGGGCGCCGCCCAGACCACCACCGTCCTCGTGGCCCTCCTCGTCACGCTGATTCCCACGACGATCGGCGCCCTGCTCTCCGCGATCGGCATCGCGGGCATGGACCGTCTCGTCCAGCGCAACGTCGTCGCGATGAGCGGCCGCGCCGTCGAGGCCGCCGGGGACGTGAACACCCTCTTCCTCGACAAGACCGGCACCATCACCCACGGCAACCGCGAGGCGACCGCCTTCATCCCGCTCCCCGGGATCGACCACATCAAGCTGGCGGACGCGGCCCAGCTGGCCTCCCTGTCCGACGAGACCCCCGAGGGCCGGTCCGTCGTCGCCCTGGCCCAGCAGTACGGGCTTCAGCCGGTCGCCCAGGAGGAGCTGAGCAACCCGCGATTCCAGGCGTTCAGCGCCCGCACCCGCATGAGCGGCATCAACCTGAGCTGGGACAACGGCGCCGGCTGCGCCATCCGCAAGGGCGCCGTGGCCCAGGTGTCCGAGTGGGTGTCGCTGCGCGGCGGCACCGTACCGCCGCAGGCCGCCGCATGGTCGGCCTCCGTGTCCGAGTCCGGGGGCACCCCGCTGCTGGTGGCGGTCCACGACTGGGACGGGCCGCGGGTCCTCGGCATCATCCACCTCAAGGACGTCGTGAAGGAGGGGATCCGGGAGCGCTTCGAGGAGCTGCGCAGCATGGGCATCCGTACGGTCATGGTGACCGGGGACAACGAGCTGACGGCCCGGGCCATCGCGCAGGAGGCGGGGGTCGACGAGTACCTGGCCGAGGCCACCCCCGAGGACAAGCTCGCGCTCATCCAGCGGGAGCAGGCCGGCGGCAAGCTGGTCGCCATGATGGGTGACGGCACCAACGACGCCCCGGCGCTCGCGCAGGCCGATGTCGGTGTGGCGATGAACACGGGTACCTCGGCCGCCAAGGAGGCCGGGAACATGGTGGACCTGGACTCCAATCCGACCAAGCTCATCGACATCGTGGAGGTCGGCAAGCAGCTCCTGATCACCCGAGGGGCCCTGACCACCTTCTCGATCACGAACGACGTCGCGAAGTACTTCGCGATTATCCCCGCCATGTTCGCCGCCGCCTACCCGGGCCTGGAAGCGCTCAACATCATGGGCCTGCACAGCCCGTTGTCCGCCATCACCTCGGCGATCATCTTCAACGCCCTGATCATCATCGCGCTGATCCCGCTCGCCCTGCGCGGCGTCCGCTACAAGCCCGCCTCCGCGCACGACCTCCTGCGCCGCAACCTCGGTGTCTACGGCCTCGGCGGCCTCATCCTGCCGTTCATCGGCATCAAGGTCATCGACCTCTTCGTCTCCACGATCCCCGGGCTCGGCTGAAGTCCGCCAAGACCTCGTCAGAGGGTCGTCAGGGCGCTTGAGACCCCAGCCGCGGACCAGTTGGATGGATGGCGTGAACATCGGTCAGCGCCATGACGACCGGCCGCCGTCATGGCGGAGCCGTGCCGTCGTCACGTCGGTGCCGCCGGCCACGCGGCCTGCCCGTTTCCGTCGGCGCAGCGCCCGCTGACCCTTGGCGGCAAGCGCCCGTTGCCCTCTTGCGGTCCACCGCGCGACCGCAGGCGCACCCCCCCCGTACCCGATACGGACCACACCTCACCGCACGGCCGCGCCCCCGGCTTCCCGGCCGCCCGCCGCCGTGCCTGTCCACTGGAACCCCTCATGTCTTCGTTCCTGTCCGGCCGGACCATCATGGTCACCGGTGCCACCTCAGGCATCGGCTACGAGACCGCCCGCCTGCTCGCGGAGTGCGGTGCCACCGTCCTGCTCCACGGCCGCACCGCGGCGGAGGCCCGGGCGGCGGTGAAGCAGCTCCTCGCCCACTACCTGCTCACGCATCTGCTGGAGCCGGCGCTCACGACCGAGCCGGGCGGACGCGTCGTGAACGTCTCCTCCTCCATGCACCGCACCGCGTCGATCATGTGGAACGACCCCAACCGCACGCGCCGTTACTCCAGCCTCGCCGCCTACGCGCAGTCGCGGCTCGCGCTCACCGTCTTCGCGGCCGACCCCCGCGTCACCGCCGTGTCCGTCAACCCGGGCGTCTGCGAGACCGCGCTGAGGCCGCTGTACGGACACGAGGGCGCGACGCCCGCCGAGGGCGCCACCCACATCGTGCGGCTGTGCGACCCGGCCGTCGAGATCGTCAACGGCGCCTACTACGACCGCGGCGAGCGGATGGAACCCGCCGCGGGCGCGACCGAGGAGCGCACGGTCAAGCGGCTGAACAAGCTCGCCGACCAGCTCGTCGGCCACTCCGTCTGACGGGGTGGCACACCAGTCCGAACCCGGCCGCAAGGCCGGCCGGCGCCGACGCCGGCCGGCGCCGGTTCCCCGCAGGGGCGGCCCACCGCCCCGGGCCGCCCCCGCCTCTCTTCCGTCTCCGATGAGGTGGCATCCGCCGTGATCGAGCTCGTTCCCTCCCGTCTCCCCGCTCTGGCCCGCTGGTTCCCCGGCGGGGCTCCCGGCGTCGCGGCTCTCCCCGAGCACGTCGAGGCCACCGGCAGCGGCCGCTGGTGGGCGGACCGGCCCGTGGACCCGAGGGTGGTCGCGGTCTCCAGCGGTGACCACGTCCTGCTGCGCGGCGACCCGGGCGCGCTCGCCCCCGACGCTCTCGCACGGTTCGCGGGCAGCTACATCGAAGCCCCGGCCCGTTTCCTGCCCCTGTTCGGCGGCGTGTTCCAGCGCATCGACCCGTGGGAGCGCATGGTCTACGTGCACCAGGCGCCCGCCATGGCCGCCCGCCCGGCTCACGGCATCACGGTGCGCCGGCTGACCCCCAAGGACGCGGCGGCCGTCGTCGGCCTCGGACCCGGGGCGGCCTGGATCCACAACACCTGGGGCGGCCCCGAGCAGCTCGCGTCCTCCGGTCTCTGCTGGGGCGCCTTTCACCGGGGCCGTGCCCTCTCCCTGGCCTGCACCTACTTCCTCGGCAGCGCATACGAGGACGTCGCCGCCCTTGCCGACCCCGGCCACCGCCGGCAACACCTCGCCCTCGCCTGCGTCACCGCCCTGTGCCAGGACATCGCCGCCCGCGGCCGCACGGCGAGCTGGACCTGCTCCCGCGACAACCGCCCCAGCCGCCTCCTGGCCTGGTCGGCCGGCTTCCGCCTGACCCGCGAGTACGTCCACTACGCGACGGGCCCGCTCGCCGGCTGGCGCTCCCGGGGGCGAAGGCGGCCTGACCCCGTACGGGACCCGCCGGCTTCCCCGTGGGAAGGCTCGTAGCGCGACTCGGGGGAGGAGCCGCTCAGTAGGATGCGGTGGGTGGGTCCCGGAAGGGCGGCGAGGGCCGGACCAGGGGGACCGGGCGGAATGCGGGGGGCCTTGAACATCGCGGGGATGCACATCGGCGGCCGCTACCGGCTGGAGGAACTGCTCGGACGCGGCGGGATGGGCGAGGTGTGGCGGGCCCACGATCCCCGGCTCGCCCGCGAGGTCGCCATCAAGTTCCTCCCCCCGCACCTGGCCGACGGCCACGTCGTGGACCGCTTCCACCGCGAGGCCCGGGTCACGGCGCGGCTCCAGCACCCGGGGATCACCCAGGTCTTCGACACCGGTGCGCAGGACGGGCAGCTCCACCTGGTCATGGAACTGCTCGACGGGCGGAACCTGGGCGAGGTGCTGCGGGAGGAGACGTCCGGGCTGCCCGTGCACCGGGCACTGGACCTGGCCGCTCAGGTCGCCGACGCGCTCTCGTACGCGCACCGGGCGGACGTCGTCCACCGGGACATCAAGCCCGCCAACCTCGTGCTGGTCGCCGACGACCGCGTGAAGGTGTGCGACTTCGGGATCGCGGGGTTCGTCCACGCGGACTCCGGCCTGACCCGGGAAGGCAGCCTCATGGGCACGCCCGACTACATGGCGCCCGAACAGTGCCAGGGGCAGCGGGTCGACGGACGGGCCGACCTGTACGCCCTCGGCTGCGTCCTGTTCGCCCTCCTCACCGGGAGGCCGCCGTTCACCACACACGGAGACTTCCGGGTCGTGATGATGGATCACATCCACACGCCACCCCCGCGGCTGGCCTCGCTGCGGCCCGGCGTGCCCGTGGAGCTCGACCGGCTCGTCTCGGTGCTGCTCGCGAAGGATCCCGGTGACCGGCCCGCCTACGCCGGGGCCGTCGCCGACCGGCTCAGGGACCTCGGTTCCCGGCGTGGCGGGACGACGCCGTCCACGCCCGGGCAGGTCTCCGCGCTCCCCGTCGTCTCCGGACCGGACCCCCGGTACGCGTACGCCGGCCGCCCGGCGCCGGCCGCTCCTGATTCCGATTCCGATTCCGGTTTCACGATGGAGGCGTACTACAACGAATTCCTCCAGCCGGGGGCGACCGAGGTCAGCCCGATCGTGACGGTGACGGGTGCGGGCGCGGCCCCCGGCGAAACCGCGGCCGCGGCGCCCCGCGCGCTGGTCTTCCTGCTCGGTCTCTCCGAGGAGCTTCCCGAAGCGGACTTCCGCGCCGTCCGGGCCGCGGTCGGATCCGCCGTCGACGGCCTGGACGAGGGGGTCTCCTTCGCCGTCGTCGCGGGCTCGGAACATGCCCGGATGCTCTACCCCGACACGATGCGCCTGGTCCGGGCGAACGCGTCGACCAAGGCCGAGGCGCGCGCCGCGCTGGCCGGGCTGGAGCCGATCGGGGCGGCCGCCTTCGGCCGGTGGCTGCGGCTCGCCGACCGGCTGCTGGCCGCGCACGGCGACGCCGTACGCACCGCGATCCTCCTGATGGACCTGAAATCCACGGCCGAGAGCCCCGAGGAGCTGGCGGCCGTGCTCGCCTCCTGCACCGGCCGCTTCTCCTGCCACGTCCGCGGCATCGGCACCGACTGGGAGGTGGCCCCGGTCAGATCCATCACCACGGCGCTGTCCGGGACGATGGACCTCGTCATGGACCCCTCGGAGCCCACGTCGCCGTTCGCGGGGGAGCTGACCTCGCTCATCGCCCGGACCCGCCAGGCGTTCGCCCGCAACCTCGCCCTGCGGGTCGCGATGCCCGGAGGCGGCCGGGTGCGGTTCGTCAAACAGGTCACCCCGTCCGTGGACGACCTCACCGGTCACGGGTATCAGGTCGGCCCCGGCACCAGCGAGTACCCCGTCGACGTTCCGGACGGCGAGTCCTGCGACTTCCACGTCCTGCTGGACCTGCCGGCCGGACGCCGTGCGGACGAGGCCGTCGCAGAGATCGTCGCAGCCGAGCTGAGCCTCGTCGCGCTTCCCCCGTACGGCGACGGACAGACCCTCGCACGGCTGCCGCTCCCGGTCCGGGAGGACGCCGGACCGGTGGTGGACCGGAGCCCCTGAATGCCGGTCACTCCAGACCGGAGACCTTGAAGACCGTGTGGGCCGTCTCGCGGTCGATGCGCCCCGCCAGCTGGCGCAGGGCGGTCGTGCCGCACAGCAGGGTGCCCCGCTCGACGGACGTGCGGGTGTCCTCGTCGAGACGCCGCCACAGGGCGGGATTGCGCACGAGGACGGTCGGGTCGATCTCGACCCGGCTTCCTTCCGAGTCCCGGAGGATCATCCGCTGGGACACCCCGTCGGACCACCGGATCGAGACGAGGGAGTCGGTACGGACGGTGTCCGTCACCAGCAGTCCGCGGGCGGTCAGCCGGCCGGGCCGGGCGGAGACTCGGGGCGGCAGCAGGATCACGAACACGAGGACGGCCAGGCCGGTCCAGAGGGCGCCGCGGATCAGGTCGAGCCGGCCGGCGCCCCCGTCCAGCACCAGTAGGGCGGCGAGCAGCAGGGAAGCGACACCGATCGCCGATCGCCTCTCGCCGGCCCAGTGGATGTCCTGCGCGAGCGGCTCAGGAAGCTCCGCGTGCCCGGCTTCCGCGCCGGCCGCGGACCGAGTGAAACGTCGTCCCATGAGAGCGACGTTAGGACGGGCCGGCGCCGTGACCGTGGACCCTGACGCACTGCTGACGCCGTGGCGACGACATCTTGACGGGTCCGCTCCACGCCCGCCACAGCGGGCCGCCGCGCCGGCAGGAACGCCGGCAGGAACGCCGGACGACTCGGAGCCAGGGGTTCCGTATGAGGGTCGTCAAGGTCGGGTGGCTCACCGTATGGACGTTGTCAAGGCGCCCGGCGGCGGCCCGGAAACCGCTGTTTCATCGAGGGAGCGTTCCATCCGAACACTGCCCTCGTGCCGCCGGACCGGTGGCGGGCGAGCCGTGGCCGGTGGGGGCGGGCAACCACCGTGGGCCGGTCCCGATCGCTCCTTGACGACGTACGACAGGAAGGCGGCACGCCGATGACCCGGGTGCTGGTGGTGGATGACGAACCGCAGCTGATGCGGTCTCTGGTCATCAGTCTGAAGGCGCGGAAGTACGACGTGGCGTCCGCCCAGAACGGGGGCGCGGCCCTGGAGGCCGCCGCGGGACGCCGCCCGGACGTGGTCCTGCTCGACCTGGGCCTGCCGGACATGGACGGGGTCGACGTGATCAGGCGCCTGCGCGGATGGTCGCAGGTGCCCATCCTGGTGGTCTCCGCCCGCCACGGCTCCGACGAGAAGATCCGGGCCCTGGACGCGGGCGCCGACGACTACATCACCAAGCCCTTCAGCATGGACGAGCTGCTGGCCCGGCTGGGAGCCGTCTCCCGCCGGGCGCTGCCACAGGAACCGGTCGCCGCGGACGAGGCGGTGGTGGAGACGGAGGAGTTCACCGTCGACCTGCTCGCGAAGAAGGCGCGGCGCAAAGGACGGAACATCAGGCTCACGCCGACGGAATGGCACGTGCTGGAGGTCCTCATCCGCAACCGCGGCCGGCTCGTCAGCCAGCGGCGTCTGCTCCAGGAGGTGTGGGGCTCCTCCCGCGGCTCGCAGACCAACTACCTGCGCGTGTACATGGCCCACCTGCGGCGGAAGCTGGAAGCGGATCCGTCGCACCCGCGCCATCTGATCACGGTCTCCGGGCTGGGGTACCGCTTCGAGGCGTGAGGGACGCGTCAGGGGAGAGGCAGGGGGGCGAAGCCGGAGCGGGCGCTGTCAAGGCCGCGTCAATTCGGGGCCATTCGCGTATGAAGACCGCCAACTCGCCTGGTACGTCGAACTGTTGAGCCAGATGCTGGCCTGCACGCAGGGCCGTACGAACGGCCCGGTTGTGAGCTGGAGGGCGAGTGACGATCACCGCCGGTACCGAGCACGGCCGGCGGGCGGGGACCCCGGAAACCGCCGCCGAAACCCGGGTACCCGACGTTCCGAGACCCGGCTGCCCCGGGACGTCCGGCAGGACCACCCGGTGTCCGGCCTCGACCAGCGCCGTGGCCAGGGGCAGGGACGCGGAGGCGTTGAAGTTCGTCCCCGCGACGAAGACGACCGTGACCGGGCCGGATCCGGCGGTGACCACGTGCGTCCGTGCTCCGTTGGCGGTGATCGTCGTCCGCTCGTGCGGCACCGGCCACGCGTCCAGCCGGTCGGTGCACCAACTGCGGATGTGCTCCCTGCCCTCGGCGCTGCGGTAGATGGAGTCCATCGGTTGAGTATCGCCGCTCATCCCGCCGCCAGGCGTTCCCTCGCGGCCGGTGCGCCGACGACGTAGTGGGTGTATTCGACCTTGGGGCGGAAGCCCGCCGTCCACGCGAGCAGGCGCCCCGGCCGGTTGCCGGTGGAACAGGTCCAACTCGGCGTGTGGCCGCGGGTGGTTATGTCCGAGGACAGGGCGTTGACGCAGTCGAGCGCCAGGTACTGGATGCGGGGGTCGGGGACGGTGACGCAGGCGATGTCCTCGTAGGCCGTGCCGAGGAAGTAGGTGCAGGCGACCGCCACGATGCGGTTGCCGTGGAAGGCGGCCCAGGCGTAGCCGGAGCGTGCGAGGGCGTCCGGGCCGCCCCAGGTGCGGTGGATCCAGCTCATCGCCGGCGGCAGCGTGGAGAGCGCGCGGGCGTCCCCGGCGTTCAGCCTGCGCACCGTGACGCCCCGCGGCGGCCGGGTGGCCGAGGCGCCCGAGCGTCGGACGTGCACCATCCGCTGCCGGGGCGAGACATCGTCGAAACTGGTCCTGATCAGCGGAAGGAAGCGGCCGGGGGCCTCGATGCGGCGGTCGCCGAAGCGCGCGAGGTCCTTCGGGGTCAGGGCCTGCGGGTCCCCGCGCAGCAGTACGTGGTGCCCGCATTCGGCGGCGATGACGCGTGGCTGGATGACGCGGTCCACCCACCAGTGGCCGGCCCGGGTGGTCAGGGCGTGTTCGGTGAGGGCGGACGGGCCGGGGGCGCCGGTGGGGAACCAGCCGGCCAGGGCCGGCAGTCTGTGGGACGGAGGTTGATCATTTTCTTCCTCGGGCATGAACGTGGGGCGGCCCTGGTAGGAGGGCCGCCCCACGGGTGGGCTGATGGCTAGCAGCAGGGTTTGCTGCCGTGGTTGGAGCCCTTCTTGCGGCGGGCCCTCTTCTTGCGTGCGCGCTTGGACATGTCGGTGTATCCCTTCAGGCGGTGTGGCCGACGAGGAGGTCGGCGAGCTTGTTGAGGCGCTTGATGGTGCGGTCGTCGGTGGCGGCGGCGGCCGGGGCGACGCGCTCGGAGCGGTCGTAGTAGGCGCCGTTGACGATCTCGGTGGCGGGGTCGCAGAGCGCCACGATGTGGTGGGCTCCCTCGGCGGCCGGCGCGCCCTCGTTCCCGTACAGCGGGAGGAGGCCGGTGTCGCAGATGCCGGGGTTGACGGAGACGGCGGTGACGCGCGGGTCCGAGGCGAAGACGGTCAGCGCCAGCTGCGACTGGGCGTAGGCGGCGAGCCGGGCGTAGCGGCGGATGCGGTGCGGGTCGTTCCACTGGATCGCGGCGGTGCGGTGGAGCGAGGAGGAGACGTTGACGACCCGGCCCCCCGGGTCGGTGGTGAGGGCGGCCGCCAGGAGATCGGTCAGGAGGTAGTGGGCGAGGAAGTTGACCTGGAAGGCGATCTCGTTGCCGTCGGAGGTGAGCGTGTGGCGCTCGGGTGCGGCGATGGCCGCGTTGTTGACGAGCACGTCGAGGCGCGGGTACTCGCGTACGACGGCCTGGGCGAGGTTCTCGACCTCCTCCAGGCGGGCGAAGTCCGCGGCGAGCGGCCGTACGAGGTTGCCGTCGATGCCGGCGGTGGCGATCAGCCGGTCGGTGGCGGCCTGGGCCTCCTCGGGGGTGCGGCCGTGGAGGAGGACGGTGGCACCGCGCTCGGCGAGCTGGCGGGCGGTCTCGTAGCCGATGCCGGAGGTGGCGCCGGTGATGAGGACGGTACGTCCGGACAGGGTTGAAGGCATGTCGGATTCCTGGATCCTGGAAGCGGGCATGGCTGACGGGCCCGGCGCCCCGGTGAAACCGCGGGTGTGGGCTCAGCTCATGCGGGTGAGGGTGGAGACGCGTACCCGGCCTGGGTCGGCCCCTTCGAAGGGCGACGGCGGGTACGCGGACGACGCGCGGCCGATATCAGACGGCCGTGCGGACAGCGGGCGCTGTCGGCTGCACCGGATTCGGTGGCCGATCGTCGTAGCGCGGACCGCTGTTCATGACCCCATCCCAGCGCATTCGGGACGCGGAGACAAGATTCTGAACGGGTCCTTGACAGCCTTCTGACGTGCGTCCGGTGACCCGGCTCACCTCTGTTCGCGCACGTCATCAGGGCCGCGTCAAAGATCGGCGGCCGAGCGGAAGGAACACGTCAGGAAGTGTTGTCGCGGCCGCGGGCCGGTCACAGACTGATGGTGCGACGGAGCCGGGTGACGGTCCGGTGGCGCGCGGCTGGAGGACGGTGACCTGAACACCGTCGGGACAGCGCATCCTGGTCCGGCCCGTGGGGGGTCCGTTCCGATGCGACCGCGCGCTGGTCAACCGTCGCACCACACATGAGCCGTCCGGCATCCGGTGCGGGGGCACCGGGGCCGGACGGCTCGCGTGATGCGGCCACCCCCCTCCGACCTGCATGAAGTCCGTCAGGGCGGAGTCAATTGCCCATATCGGTCCTTGAGTACCGCTCCCCAAGGCGGTTGCATGGACTGCATGGGAGTTCGGACAGCGCGAAGCCGACCGTGTGCCGCGCTGCCCTCCGGGCGCCACGGCGCCGTTTGAGACCCTGCGGCCGGCCGTGCCGACCACCGGCCGCCCGCAGGTTCCTCCCTCCGCCCTCCCCGGCCCTCCCCGGCCCTCCCGCTCCGGAGGGAGGCGACGGGAGGATGCGCACTACGCCACAGGTGGCTCTGTTGGCGTTAAGGACGCATCAGGGTTTGTTCGCTTCCGTGCATGAGTGATCAGTCTGCGTACGCTGGCTCAGCTGTCGATGTCGATGGCTTGTTCTTTGCGTACGACAGGAGTACCTCACGATGGCCACCCCTGCCCGCACCTCGCGCCTGCGCGCGTGGATGCTGGAAGGCTTGACCGCCCAGACCAGTTCGCCCGCCGCGAAGGAGGCGGCGGCCCAGCCCCATGGCCGGCCGTGGTGGCGGGTGATGTGCCTGACGGGTCTGGACTACTTCTCCACCCTCGGCTACCAGCCCGGTATCGCGTTCCTCGCGGCGGGTCTGCTGTCGCCGCTGGCGACCATCGTGCTCGTGCTGCTGACCCTGTTCGGCGCGCTTCCCGTCTACCGCAGGGTGGCGGAGGAGAGTCCGCACGGCGAGGGTTCCATCGCGATGCTGGAGCGGCTGCTGACGTTCTGGAAGGGGAAGCTGTTCGTGCTGACCCTGCTGGGGTTCGCGGCGACCGACTTCCTGATCACCATCACCCTCTCCGCCGCCGACGCGACGGCGCACCTGGTGGAGAACCCGCACCTGACCAGCACCCTGCACGGTCACGAGGTGCTGATCACCCTCATCATGATCGCGCTGCTGGGCGCGGTGTTCCTCAAGGGGTTCAGTGAGGCCATCGGGGTCGCGGTGGTGCTGGTGGCGACGTATCTCAGCCTGAACGTCGTCGTGGTGGCGGTCGGGTTGTGGAACGTGTTCACCGAACCGCAGGTCATCACCGACTGGACGACGGCCCTGACCGCCGAGCACGGCAACCCGTTCATGATGATCGCCATCGCGCTCGTCGTGTTCCCGAAGCTCGCGCTGGGCCTGTCGGGGTTCGAGACGGGTGTGGCGGTCATGCCGCACGTCAAGGGCGACCCGGAGGACACCGAGGACAAGCCCGCCGGCCGGATCCGCGGTGCGAAGAAGCTGCTGACCACGGCCGCCGTGATCATGAGCGTCTTCCTGATCTGCTCCAGCCTCATCACCACCCTGCTGATCCCCGCCGCACAGTTCGAGCCCGGCGGCGAGGCCAACGGCCGCGCCCTCGCCTACCTGGCGCACGAGTACCTGGGCTCCGCGTTCGGCACGGTGTACGACATCTCCACCATCCTGATCCTGTGGTTCGCCGGCGCCTCCGCGATGGCGGGCCTGCTGAACCTGATGCCGCGCTACCTGCCCCGGTACGGGATGGCCCCGAAGTGGGCCCGCGCCCTGCGGCCGATGGTCATCGTGTTCACCCTGATCGCGTTCCTGGTGACGTGGATCTTCGACGCCGACGTCGACGCGCAGGGCGGTGCGTACGCCACCGGTGTCCTGGTCCTGATCACCTCGGCGGCCGTCGCCGTGACCATCGCCGCCCGCCGGGCGGGGGAGCGCGGCTGGACCATCGGCTTCGGCATCATCTCCGCCGTCTTCATCTACACCACCGCCGTCAACATCGTGGAGCGGCCGGACGGCGTGAAGATCGGTGCCTGCTTCATCGCCGGCATCATGGCCCTCTCCCTCCTCTCCCGCCTCGCCCGGGTCTTCGAGCTGCGCGTCACGCACGTGGAGCTCGACGACATGGCGCAGCGGTTCATCCGGGACACCGCCAACCGCACGATCCGGTTCATCGCCAACGAGCCCGACAGCCGGGACCTCGCGGAGTACCGGCAGAAGAAGGAACAGATCCGCGCGGACAACGACATCCCGGCCGAGGACGACGTCATGTTCGTCGAGGTCACCGTCCTGGACGCGTCCGAGTTCGAATCCGGCATGCGCGTCCGCGGCGAGGTCCTGCACGACCGATACCGGGTCCTGACCCTGGAGAGCTCCAGCATCCCCAACGCCCTCGCGGCCCTCCTGCTCCACGTCCGCGACCAGACGGGGCAGCGCCCGCACATCTACTTCGAGTGGACCGAGGGCAACCCGATGGCCAACTTCTTCCGCTTCTTCCTCTTCGGCCAGGGCGAGGTCGCCCCGGTCACCCGCGAGGTCATCCGAGAGGCCGAACCGGACCGCGCCCGCCGCCCCCACATCCACGCCGGCTGACCTGTCCGCGTCAAGACGGCGACAGGAATCCCGCCGGACCCTCGCCACGGCGAAGGTCCGGCGGGATTCTCACTGGCGTGACCACTCGCTCGTACTCCGACCGCGCCGTCCGCCGGACCGTACTCGCCCTCGCGGCGGCCGGCCTCGCCGTCGTGACCACCGGCGCCGCCCTCGACACCCTGTGGCTGCTCGGCATCGGCGTGTGGACCCTCATCGCCGCGATGGTGATCGAACTCGTCTACCAGCCTTAGACGCGGAGCGTCTAGCCGCCGATGTCGCGGCTGCGGAAGTCCTCCAGGGTCTCGCGCCTGACCAGCACGCGGGACGTGCCCTCGTGGACGGCGATCACCGGGGGACGCCCGACCATGTTGTAACCGGAGGCCATGGAGAGCTGATAGGCGCCGGCCACCGGTACGGCGAGCAGGTCGCCGGGGTGGATGTCGCCCGGCAGCTCCACGTCGGCGGCGAGCACGTCACCGGCCTCGCAGTGCCGGCCGACGACCGTGGTCGTGCAGGTGTCGGCGGCGGAGTGACGGCCGATCAGGCGGGGCGCGTAGCGCACCCCGTACAGGGCGGGGCGCGGGTTGTCGCTCATGCCGCCGTCGACGGCGACGAAGACCTTCTCGCCGGTGTGCTTGACGGCGAGCACGCGGTACAGGGCGACCCCCGCAGGACCGGCGACGGCACGCCCCGGTTCGATGACGAGCCGCGGTACGGCCAGGCCCGCGGCGGCGCAGGCTTCGCCGAGCTCGGCGCGAAGGCCCCGGGCGAGGGCGGTGAGGTCGAGGGCGGGCTCGCCCGGCCGGTAGCCGATGCCGTGGCCGCCGCCCATGTCCAGCTCGGGCAGGACGACTCCGTGCGCGTCACGGATGCGGGCCATCAGCCCGACCATCCGGCGCACGGCCACCAGGTACGGCTCCACCTCGGTGATCTGGGAGCCGATGTGGCAGTGCAGGCCGGTCAGTTCGAGCTGCGGCTGGCCGAGTATGCGCGCGATGGCGTCCTGCGCCGAACCGTCGGTGAGCGAGAGCCCGAACTTCTGGTCCTCCGTACCGGTACGGATCTTGTCGTGGCCGCCGGCCGAGACGCCCGGCACCACGCGGACCATCACCTTCTGGTGCCCGTCGGGCCCGACGGCGGCGGCGATCCGGGCGATCTCCGACGGACTGTCGATGACGATCCGGCCGACTCCGAGACGCAGCGCCGCCCGGATGTCCCGGGGCGACTTCGCGTTGCCGTGCAGCACGATGCGCTCGGGCGGGAACCCCGCGGTGACGGCGAGCTCCAGCTCCCCGGCCGAGCAGACGTCCAGGCCCAGGCCTTCCTCCTCCATCCAGCGCACCATCGCGCGGGAGAGGAAGGCCTTGGCGGCGTACAGCACGTCGGCGTCGGGGAAGGCGTCCCGGTAGGTCCGGCAGCGCCCGCGCACCTCGCCCTCGTCGAGGACGTAGGCCGGGGTGTCGAAGCGCTCGGCCACCTCGGCCAGGGACACCCCGCCGACGGCCAGGTCACCGTGCGGAAGCCGGGTCGTGGAGGCGGGCCAGACGGAGAGTTCACCGGCGCTGGCCGGTATCTCGGAGAGGGCGACGGTGGTCATGGTGCGGCTCCCTTTCAGGCGGTCCGGGCGACGGTCTCGGGAGCCTGCGGGACCGCGGCGGTGTCCGTCCCGGTCGGGGCCCCCGTCGGCGTCCCGCTGACCGCGGGTGCGGTGAGCGTCGGGTCGACGGTCAGCAGCGACGCTCCGATCGGTTCGGCCATCGCGCGGAGCGCGGACTCGGAGAGCCGGATCCATCGCTGGCCGGCGCCGAGCGTCGCGGCGAGCCGCTCCGCACTGGTGAAGCCCACGGCGGTACGTGCTCCCAGCGGGGTGCGGAACAGGCGTACCAGCACCTCCGCCCTTCCCGACAGGACCGGCACGTACAGGGGCCCGGCCGGGACGCGTTCTTCAGGCTCCGGGTCGTCGTCGTACTGGAACAAACACATGAGGCCCTCCCAGAGGAACCACGAGTGGCGGTTGAGGCCCGGGATGCGGGGAGGCAGTCCAGGGCACGACAACGAAGCTATCCCCGCCGGTACGCACCCGCGGTCACCCCATGACGCGACCTTTACGGCAGCGGGCCAAGTCCATACGGATCACTGACATGCCCCGAGCCCGGGGTGGCGTCAGGGTTCCGTCATGGTGGGGGGCGGCCGCGTGAGAAGGCCGTCAATATCCCCGCCCCGACCTCCGTCGCTGCCTTTCCATGGGAACCGGTGAACGGCGAGGAGAGGGAAGAGGCCATGCCGAAAGTCGTTGTCGGTGCCACGGGCACCCCGGGGAGTCTGGCCGCACTGCACAAGGCCGCCGCGGAGGCGCGTGTGCGCGGCGCGGAGCTGTGGGTCGTCCTGGCCTGGCAGTCGCCCGGCGGTGAACTCGGCAGCCGCAACGGCCTCGGGCCCGCTGCCCTGGCGGAGTGCCGGGCCGCGGTGGTCGAACGGCTCCGCGACGTCCTCGACACGGCCTTCGGCGCCGCGCACCCCGGTGTCACCCTCGCGGGCCTCACGGTACGGGGAACCGCGGGCGCGGCCCTCGTGGACACCGCGAGCGACCCGGACGACCTCCTCGTGGTCGGTACGGGATCGCGCGCCGCGTGGCGCCGCCTCGTCCGCCCCTCCGTGGCCCGCTACTGCGTCGCGCACGCCGCTTGCCCCGTGCTGGCGGTGCCTCCGTCCCCGCTGGAGGCCGAACTCGACGTGGCCCACCGCCGCAACTTCTGGAGAATGCCGCTGGACCTGCGGGAGCTCGCCCGATGAGCCCTGCCCCGGCCTGCGGAGGCGGCCAGGCTTAGTTCATGGTTTCCTGAATTCATGACTCGCTGTACTGTCGAGGGGTGCTGACCGCTGCCTCCGACATCGAGGTGCTGGCCCGTTTCGGCCGCGCGCTCGCCGACCCGATCCGCTGCCGGGTCCTTCTCGCCCTGCGCCGGGCGCCCGCCTTCCCGGCCGACCTCGCGGATGCCCTCGGCATCTCGCGGACCCGGCTGTCGAACCACCTCGCCTGCCTGCGCGACTGCGGCCTCGTCGTCACCGTGCCCGACGGCCGCCGCACGCGGTACGAGCTCGCCGACGAACGTCTGGGCCACGCCCTCGACCACCTGCTCGCGACCGTCCTCGCGGTCGAGACGGACCCGACCTGCGCCGAAGCCGAAGCGAAGGGCTGCTGCTGAGGTGACCGCGATACCCCTCGGGCCCTCCCCGGCCCGCCGTGACGCCCTCGCCCGCCGCATACGCCTCCTGGTCGCCGCGACCATCACCTACAACGTCATCGAGGCGATCGTCGCCCTCACCGCCGGCACCCTCGCCTCCTCGACCGCGCTGATCGGCTTCGGCCTCGACTCGGTCGTCGAGGTCTCCTCCGCCGCCGCGGTCGCCTGGCAGTTCTCGGCCCGCGACCACGCCGCCCGCGAGGCGCGCGAGAAGACCACCCTGCGGATCATCGCCGTCTCCTTCTTCGCGCTCGCCGCGTACGTGTCCGTCGACGCCGTCCGCGCGCTGACCGGCACCGGCGAGGCCGAGCGCTCGGTCCTCGGCATCGTCATCGCGGCCCTCTCCCTCGCGGTCATGCCGTTCCTCTCCGCCGCCCAGCGCAGGGCCGGGAGGGAACTCGGCTCCGCCTCCGCGGTCGCGGACTCCAAGCAGACCCTGCTCTGCACCTACCTCTCCGCCGTCCTCCTCGTCGGCCTAGTCCTCAACGCCACCCTCGGCTGGTCCTGGGCCGACCCGATCGCCGCCCTCGTCATCGCCGGCATCGCCGTCAAGGAAGGCCGCGACGCCTGGCGCGGTGAGGGGTGCTGCGCCGCCCCGCCCACGGCATCGGCGCCGACCGCCCCCCCGGCGGACGCCTGCGGCTGTCGCCCGGGACGCGACTGCTGCGACTAGGCCGTCTCTTTCGGATCCGGCCTGACCCGAAGGGACGGCCTAGCGGCAGCCGATTTCCACCCACACACACTTGCCGTTGCCGCCCACCGGGCTCCAGCCCCAGTTCCGGCCGAGCCGTTCCACGATGAGGAGCCCGTGGCCGCCGGGCCGGGACGGGTCGGTCCGGTGCGTGGCCCGAGGTGCGGCGGGGCTCGCGTCCGTCACCTCGATCCGCAGCCGCTCGCTCGTACAGCGCAGTGCCAGGGACGTGGGGCCGCCCGCGTGCAGGCAGGCATTGGCCACGACTTCGGACACGAGGAGCAGGACGTCGTCGGTCACCTCGGCTCCGGGTGTGCCCTCCTCCACGGGGCCCGGTGGCCAGCGCCAGTCCGTCAGGGCCCGGCGCGTGAAGTCGCGGCACCGGGTGACCGCGTTCGCGGCCCCGTGCAGCACGAGGAGCCGGGTCAGCTCCGGCGACCGGCCCTCGTCCATCGGTGATCCTCCCCTACGGGTGCTGGGACGTCGCGAGCGCCGCTTCCAGGTCCGTGTGGAGCCGGAAGAGCCGGTCCGCCCCCGTGATGTGGAACATGCGTGCGACAGGTGGGTGCAGGCCGACCAGTTCAAGGGTGCCACCGGATTCCCGGACGGCGAGCCGGCCGCGCAGCAGCACGTTCAAGCCCGTCGAGTCGCAGAAGTCCAGGCGGGTCAGATCGACGAGCAGCCGCCCGCCGTCCGGCCATGCGGTGTCCAGGGCCTGCCGCAGGGGCTCGGCGGTGTCGTGGTCGAGTTCCCCCGCCATGGCCAGGACCGTGGCCCCCTGGAGGGACCGCGCCTCGACGGTGAATCGTTCTCCGTTCGCCGTGGGCATCAGGCACACACTCCCTCTCCCGTCCGGGATTTTCGGGGTACAGCGCGCCTACCCCGTCGCTTGCCGTCCAAGCCTGCGGCCCGGGGGCGCGCACGGCCTGTCGACGCCGTGGCGCGGCCGCGCCCGGTGGGCCGGTTCACGGGTCGTCCGGGACGTGGACGTCGAGGACGCAGATGTCGTCGCGGTTGCCCGGGCAGAGCGCGGCGAGCGTCCGGGCGAGGGTTTCGCCGTGTCCCGCCCGCAGCAGCCGCAGGGTGGACGCGGCGAGCCGGTCGAGTCCGATGCCGATGTCCTCGCCCGGTTCCTCCACGAGTCCGTCCGTGTAGAACAGCAGGCGGTCGCCGGGCTTCAGGTCGAGGACGGCCTGACCGTACGAGGCGTCGAAGGTCGCGCCGAGGAGGCTGCCCGGCGGCTGATCGAGGAAGCTCGCCCGGTCGCCGCGGACCAGCAGGGGCGGCAGGTGGCCGGCCCGTACCCAGGTCAGGCGCCGGTCCCAGGGCTGGTAGCGGGCCATGACCATGGTGGCGGTCGCGGTGGCGGACGGGTCCTTGGCGGTGTGGAGCAGGAGGGTGTTGAGCCGGCGCAGCACGTCGGGCAGGGGCGAGCCGGTGATCGTCATGCCCTTCGTGGTGAACCGCAGCTGCGCCATCGTGCCGACGGCGGCCAGCCCGTGGCCGGCCACGTCCCCGACGACGAACAGGGCGCTTTCGTCCGGAAGTTCGATGGCGCTGTACCAGTCGCCGCCGACGTTGACCCCTCGGTCGGCGGGGACGTACGCGACGTCGATGCACAGGCCGGCCAGTTCCAGGGACTGCTCGGGGATCGGCAGCAGGGTGTCCTGGAGGCTTGCGGCGAGCGCCCGTTCGGCCTGGAGCATGCCGCGCTGGACGAGGACGGCCCGCTCGCTCTCGCGCAGGGCGAGCTCGACGCCGCGTTGCGCGCTGAGGTCCTGGAAGAACCCGTGCACCTCCACCGGTGAGCCGTCGGCGTCCGTCCGGGCCTCGGCGACGATCCGCAGGTGACGCACGCCGTCGGTGGTGGTGATCCGGAACGGCTGGTCGACGGGCTCCCCCGTGCTCAGCAGCTGCCTGAGGGCGGTGCCCAGCCTGGGCAGGTCGTCGGGGAGGACGCGCCGCGGCAGTTCCTCCAGTGCCATCGGCCCGTGGCGGGGGTCGCGGTCGAAGATGGCGTAGACCTGATCGGACCAGGTGACGGTGTCCGTCGCCAGGTTCCATCCGGCCCAGCCGAGGTTGCCCAGCCGCTGCATGTCGGCCAGCCGCCGTGCCTCGCGCTCGCTCGTGTCGTGGCGGATCCAGGACACGACCAGCCGGTTCCCCAGCCTGGAGGCCCGGACCGAGTAGACGGACTGCTGCGGGACCCCGGCGACCACCTCCTCGTAGGTGAAGGGCTCGCCCTCGTACGGCGTTCCCGTCGTGAGCGTCTCCAGGTACCCGTCCCACAGCGCGGTGCCGACCACGGTCGGGTACGTCTCCAGGACCCGGCGGCCGACGAGCTCCTTGCCGCGCCGCCCGGCGACGTCCACCGACTCGGGCGCCGCCGCGTCGATGCGGTAGTCCTCCACCTCGCCGGCCTCCGAGCGCAGGGGGGTGAGCAGGATCGCGGGCCCGGCCAGCGCGTCCAGCATCCGCTGGGCGGAGGCCACGTCCACGCCCGCCGGCTCGGCTTCGGCCTCGCGGGGCCGCTCCGGCATGCCCAGCGGACCGGCGCACAACCGGGCCGCCCGCCGCAGCAGCGCCCGGATGTCGGCGGGGAAGGGCCCCGGCCGCGTCCGCAGGAAGCCGATGGCCTTGTCCGGGGCGCCGTCGGCGGGTACGGGAATCCAGGCGCGGGAGTGCCACCGGTCCGTCGCGTCGGCGATCAGCAGGTAGTGGCGGGCGTCCTGCGCCGGATCCTCCAGCCACAGGGGCCGGCGCCCGGTGACCGCCTCGTGGGCGGCCACGCCGGGGAGCGGGGGGATCTGGCGCCACCGCGCGGCCAGCACGTCGTCGATCCCGGCGTGGCCGATCAGCTCCAGGTTTCCGGCGGACGTCAGGGCGTAGATCATCACCGCGTCCACGCCGGCCCCGGTGCCGAGCACGGTCCGCAGCAGCTCCGCGACGTCGTCACCGTCGTGCGCCGCCGCCAGGCCGTCGGCGAGCCGGGCCAGCGGCGGGCGGAGGGCGGCCGGTTCGCTCCTCGCGCCGGGCGAGGGGGTGACGGGCGCCGCGGCGGGTGGGGATGGGGGTACGGGTGCCGTTCCGGGCGACGGGTGCGCGGGGATCTGCCCCAGGGTGAGCCAGCACTCCTCCAGAAGGGTGCGGCCCCCCGCGGCGGCCCGGCCGAGCAGCATGTCCTGGGCCGTGTCCGCGGATACGCCCGACTGGGCCATCAGGACGCCCTTGGCCCGTTCGACGACGGCCGTGGTCGCGGCGGAGCCTTCCAGGTCCACGACTTCCGATCGCAGCCTGGCGACCACCTTGGCGAGCGCCAGCACCTCGGGCCCGGCGCCCTCGCCCGCAGGCGCGGCATCGCCCTTCATTCCTTGAGCATGCCACGGCCGTACATTCATCCGAGAATTCGGCACGAATTGCGGAGCGCCTGTCACGGAAGCAAGGTGGGCAGCAACCCCTTCCAGAAAGGAACCACCCCGTCATGAGCAAGGCAAAGGGCAAGGCCAAGCAGGTCAAGGGCAAGATCAAGGAGCGCGCCGGCAGTGCCATGGACGACAAGGGCATGCAGGCGGAGGGCAGTGCCGAGCGGATGAGCGGCAAGGCGGAGGAAATGACGGCGAAGGCCTCGGACAAGATGAAGAGGGCCACGGGCAAGTCCTGACCCGCCCCCGAACCGAATCCCGTACGGAGTGCCCCGCCCGGCAGCGGCCCGGCGGGGCACTCGCGCACGCTCCGGTGAATGAAGCGCCGGGAGCGGGGCAGCCGAGTCCGGGCGGGGCACCGATGCCGCCGCGTGCGCCACGGAAGGAGTTGTTTTCGCGTGACCGAACATGCGTGGACCTACCGCTCGACCGCCGGCCACCTGGCCGGTGCCGATCTGACCGGGTACAAGGTCGAGGCGACCGACGGCGACATCGGCAAGGTGGACAAGCACTCCTACGAGGTCGGTGACGCCTACCTGGTCGTCGACACCGGTGTGTGGATCTTCGGCAAGGAGGTCCTGCTCCCGGCGAGCACCGTCATCCGGATCGACGCGGACGAGGAGAAGGTCTACGTCGACGGCACCAAGGAGCAGATCAGGAACGCCCCCGAATTCCACCGTGACAGGCACCTGGGCGACGTCGACTACCGCGAGGCGCTCGGCACGTACTACTACTCGGCCGGTGGCCCCCTCGGCCGCCGCCCGGTCTGACCCGGCACGGAATGGGGCCCGAACTCGTCGAGTTCGGGCCCCATTTCGTGTCCACCGTTCTGTTCGTACCCGAAGTTCGAGGGTAGACGCGATTCGAGAGGCCACGGCGGATCCAATTGTTCCGCCGAATTCCCAACGTGAGAACGAGGGACAACATGATTCTCGTCGGACTGATTCTCCTGATCGTGGGATTCCTGACCGGAATTTCCATCCTGTGGACCCTCGGGGTCATCCTGCTCGTGGTGGGGGCGGTGCTGTGGGTCCTGGGTTCGGTCGGGCACGCGGTCGGCGGCCGGCGCCATTACTGGTAATGGTCCGGGCGGTCCGCGGACGGAGCCGTACGGCTCCGTCCGGCACAGACAGCAGCTCAACGGTCGGGGTGAGGCGACAGTGGACACGACGGGAGCAGCCGCCGGCGATCCTCGGCGTGCGGGCGTACCGGTCACCGGCCAGCGCCGCCGGCTCGCCCTGCGCAGCGTCCGGGGCGCGGTCGGCAAAGGCCGTGACTTCACCCGCCAGACCCTGCGGGACTGGGGCTGGGACCGCGGCGAGAGCGCCGAGGACGCCCTGCTCGTCGTGTCCGAGCTGGTGACCAATGCGGCCCTGCACGCGCGGGGTTGCCACGAACTCGTCCTGACCGCCGGTGAGACCCTGCGCATCGATGTGCTCGACGGCGCGAGGGCGCTGCCGCGCCCCCGGGCCGTGCCCCGGCCCGGTGTCCCCGGCGGCCACGGCCTGCACATCGTGCAGCGGCTCTCCGACCGGTGGGGTTCCTACGCCCACGGCACCGGCAAGGTCGTCTGGGCGGAGATCGAGGCCTCCCGGCTGGCGGACCGTCAGCCGGGTCCGCGTAACGAACCGTTCGCCGGGTAGGCGCGCCCGTATGACATGGAGTGGAGCGCGGCGCGGTGAGCAGGCCAAGGAAGCGGTTGTTCCGGTCTCCGGGGAGCGGCACCGTCCGGCGCACCCGGCCGTCCGGGCACTGGCCATGGTGGCGGCCTTCGCCGGCACCGTCGCGTTCAGCGTGGTCCTGGCTCGGCTGACGCTGGAACCGTCCGCCGCCTCGGCGGCCCTCGTGCACAGCAACGTCCACCCCGGCCGCTCGATCAACGCCTACCTGGACGGGACGTCGACGATCGAGGCGGTGCGCCAGCTGGGCGGGAACCTCCTGCTGGGCGTGCCCTTCGGGGTGCTCCTGCCCGTCCTGCTGCCCCCGGCCCGGGGGCTGTTGCGGGTCGCCGCCGTGACGGTCTGCCTGATGACCCTGGTGGAGCTCACCCAGGGGGCCCTCGTCACCGGCCGCGTCTTCGACATCGACGACGTCATCCTCAACACGGCCGGAGCGCTCCTCGGGTACCTGCTGATCGGCCGCCGGCTGGGCCGGGCCGTGCACCCGCGCCGCAGGCACTGGTGGCACCGCCTGACCCGTCACCGCCTGACCCGCCGCCGCCTGCCCCACCGCCGTCCGCGGGTGCGTCCGGCGGCAACGGAGCCTCGTGACACCTGAGTTGTGACTCATGAGTACTGCACACCCCATCGGTGACAGCGGTGACTGTCGCCGCGTCCGCCGGGCGTGACACCTTCGGTCTGCCGCCGACCGAGGGAGCAGGAGTGAACAAGGGGTACGCAGCCTTCTGCGACACGGACCGCTGGTTCTACGACGCGCCGTACCGGCGGGCCGGTGAGAACTACGCGGCGGCCGACGCCCCCGTCCCGGCGGGGTGGCGCTCGCACCGCAGCGGCGACTGGTACGCCCTGCGCCCCGTCGACGCCGAACTGCCCTCACAGGGCTGGAAGATCCACGTATCGGCCACGCTCGACAACGCCGAGTCGCTCCTGACGACGGTGTACGCGTACTGCACCGCCCGGGGCATCGCCTTCAAGTTCATACCGAGCCGGTACCTGCTGCACCTGCGCAACGCCAAGTACGCCGACCGCGCCGCGAGCGGGAAGTTCATCACCGTCTACCCGGCCGACGAGGAGCAGTGCCGCCGGATCGCGGAGGACCTCGACGCCGCGCTGGCGGGGGCGGCCGGCCCGTACATCCTCAGCGACCTGCGGTGGGGCGCCGGACCGGTGCACCTGCGCTACGGCAGCTTCACCCTGCGGCACTGCTACGACGAGCACGGCGAACTGGTACCGGCCATCGAGGCCCCCGACGGGCGGCTCGTACCGGACCTGCGCGGGCCCGCCTTCCAGCCGCCCGAGTGGCTCGAACTGCCCGACTTCCTGAAGCCGCACCTCGCGGCGCGCTCCGCGGTCACCCTGACCGACATCCCCTTCACGGTGGAGCGGGCCCTGCACTTCTCCAACGGCGGCGGTGTCTACGTCGGGAAGGACAGCCGCACCGGCGAGTCCGTGGTCCTCAAGGAAGCCCGGCCGTACGCGGGCCTCGCGGCCGACGGCGCCGACGCCGTGACCCGGCTGCACCGCGAACGGGCCGCACTGGAAAGGCTGGCGGGCCTGGACTGCGTCCCGGCGGTCCGCGGCACGTTCACCGTCGGCGACCACCACTTCCTGGTGCTGGAACACCTCCCCGGAAAACCGCTCAACACCTACTTCGCCCGACGCCACCCCCTGATCGAGGCGGATCCCGACCCCGCGGAGCTCGCCTCGTACACCGAGTGGGCCCTCACGATCCACCGGCGGGTCACCGAGGCCGTCGACGCCGTGCACGCCCGCGGCGTGGTCTTCAACGACCTCCACCTCTTCAACATCATGGTCGCGGAGGACGAGAGCGGCGAACCCACCGTCGCGCTCCTGGACTTCGAAGCCGCCGCGCACGTCGACGAGGGGCTGCGCCAGACCGTGGCCAACCCCGCCTTCGTCGCCCCGGCCGAGCGGCGCGGGTTCTCCGTGGACCGCTACGCCCTCGCCTGCCTGCGGCTCGCCCTGTTCCTCCCGTTGACCAGCCTGCTCGTCCTGGACCGGGCCAAGGCCGCGCATCTGGCCGCCGTAGCCGCCGAGCAGTTCCCCGTACCGCGGCGGTTCCTCGACGAGGCCGTCGAGGAGATCCTGTCCGGCGTCCCGCAGGGCGCGCCGGGCGGGCGGCTGCCCGCACCGGCCGGACCGTACCTGCCCGTCGAACCGGGGCAGTGGCCGGCCGCTCGTACGTCGATGACCGCGGCGCTGCGGGCGAGCGCCACCCCGGACCGCGAGGACCGCCTCGTCCCGGGCGACATCGCCCAGTTCGCGGCCGCCGGGGGAGGCGTCGGCTTCGGCTACGGGATCGCCGGAGTGCTCCACGCCCTCGCCGAGACCGGTGCCGGACCCTGGCCCGAGGCCGAGGAATGGCTGCTCGACCAGACCGCGAAACCCGTCTCCGGCACCCCGCTCGGCTTCTACGACGGTCTGGCCGGCACGGCCTGGACGCTGCACCGGCTCGGACACCACGACCGCGCCCTCGCCCTCGTCGGCCTGCTGCTGGACCAGCCCTGGGAGAGCGCGGGCCCCGACCTGCACAGCGGACTGGCCGGCATCGGCCTGGCCCTCGACGCGCTCGGCACCGCCACCGGCGAGAGCGGACTGCACACCGCCGCCCGGCGCTGCGCCGAACTGATCGTCCGGCCGGACCGCCGGCCCCGCCGCGCGGGACTCCTGTACGGCAACTCCGGCGCCGCCCTGCTCCTCGTGCGGCTGTACGAGCGCACCGGCGACAAGGAACTGCTGATCCAGGCCGCCGAAGCGCTCCACCGCGACCTCGACCGCTGTGTCACCAGCGCGTTCGGCACCCTCCAGGTGAACGAGGGCTGGCGCACGATGCCGTACCTCGGCGAGGGCAGCGTCGGCATCGGCATGGTGCTCGACGACTGGCTGGAGCACGGCCCGGACGAGCGCTTCGAACAGGCCCGGCGCGAGATCGTACGGGCGGCGCAGGCGACCTTCTACGCCCAGCCCGGGCTGCTGCGCGGCGCCGCCGGGATGATCCTCCACCTGGCCCGGACCACCACACCCGGCCCGGGCACCGGGCCCGGAGCCATCGCCCGCCAGATCGACGCACTGGCCCGGCACGCCGTGCCGTACCAGGGGCATCTGGCCTTCCCCGGCGAGCAGATGATGCGGCTGTCCATGGACCTCGCCACGGGCACGGCCGGTGCTCTCCTCGCCCTCGGCAGCGCCGCGCCCGGCGGGCGCGCGCACCTGCCGTTCCTCCCGCCGCTGCGCGAGCGCGCGGCGGCCCCCAAGCCGGTCCCATCCGGGGCCGTGACCCATCGCACCACCCCAGAGAAGAAGAGGAACCTGACATGACGCTTCTTGACCTGCAGTCGATGGAGACCCCGAAGGAAGAGACCACCGAGGCGATGGGCGGCGGCGGTGGTGGCGGCAGCCGCGCCAGCCTGCTGCTCTGCGGCGACAGCAGCCTGAGCCTCACGACCTGTCACTGACCCAGGTCACCTCGGGCCCGGGCGGTTCTCCGCCCGGGCCCGCACCACATCTCTGGAGGCATCCGCACCGATGAGTCCTCCCGACGCGGCGTCCGACGCGGTGCCCGACACGGCGCGGGAGCCCGCCGTGGGACGCACCGCCGACCGGGCGCTCGTGGCAGCGGCCCGGCACAGTGGCGGGCGCACCGCGGCCGTCCTCGGATGCGCCGTGACGGCCGCCGCGGCGGCACTCGCCGAGCCCGCCGTCCTCGGCCACACCCTGGACCTGCTGCTCCGACGCGACCCGTCGGGCCCCGTCTGGACGCTGCTGTGCGCCGCGGTCATCGTGGCGGAGGTGGCACTGGACGCCGTCGCCGCCCGGCTGACCGGCGAGGTGGACGGCCGTTCCACCGCCCGGCTGCGCAGGCTCGGGCTCGCCGGGCTGCTGCGGACGGCCCCGCACCACGCCGCCCGCCACGCGCCCGGCGAAACCGCCGCGCGGCTGACCGCGCACGCCGCCGAGGCCGGGAAGGTCCCGGCCGCCGCCGCGCACGCCGTCGCCGCACTGCTGCCGCCGCTCGGCGCGGTGGTCGCGCTCTTCCTCATCGACGTGTGGACGGCGCTCGCCTTCCTCGCGGGCGTGCCGCTGCTGGTGCTCCTGCTGCGCGCCTTCACCCGCGACACCCGTACCAGCATCGCCCGCTACCAGCAGGTCCAGCTCGCGACCGCCGGCCGCCTCGTCGAGGCACTGGCCGGAGCGCGCACGATCGCCGCCGCCGGTACCGCCGACCGCGAACGCGCCCGGATCCTCGCCCAGTTGCCCGAGCTCGGCGCCGAGGGCAGGCGCATGTGGCAGGTCTACGGCGGCACCACGGCCCGGTCCACTGCCCTCATGCCGATGCTCCTGTACGCGGTCCTCGCCGTCGGCGGCATCCGCCTGTCGGCCGGGGCCATCGGGGTCGGCGAACTCCTCGCCGTCCTGCGGTACGCCGCCCTCGCGGCCGGCATCGGCGCCGTGACGGGCGGGCTGGCGGCCGTGATCCGCGGCCGGGCCGCCGCCCGCCGGACCGCCGACCTGCTGACACTGCCCGTACTCGACCACGGCCGGGCGGAGCTGCCGGACGGCGGCCCCGGCACCCTGGAACTGCGCGGGGTCCGGGTCGCACGGGGAGGCACGACGGTCTTGCACGACATCAGCCTGGTGGTCCCCGGAGGCTCCACGGTGGCGGTGGTGGGCAGGTCGGGCGCCGGCAAGACGCTGTTCGCCGCCGTGGCCGGCCGGCTCACCGACCCCGACGCGGGGGAGGTGCTGCTGGACGGCGTACCCCTGCGGGAGCTGACCGCCGAAGCACTGCGCCGCGAGGTCGGGCACGCCTTCGACCGGCCCGTGCTCCTCGGGGACACGGTAGGCGAGGCGATCGGGTTCGGCGCCGGTCCGGCCCCGGACCCCGAAGCGGTGCGCGCCGCGGCCCGCGCCGCCGGCGCCGACCCGTTCGTACGGCGCCTGCCCCACGGGTACGGCACGCGCCTCGCCGATGCCCCGCTGTCCGGTGGCGAGTTCCAACGCCTCGGCCTGGCCCGGGCGTTCTGCCACGCGGGCCGGCTCCTCGTGCTGGACGACGCCACCTCCAGCCTCGACACCGTCACCGCCCGGGAGGTCGAGCGGGCGCTCATCCACCGGGTCCGGCCCGGCACCCGGATCGTGGTCGCGCACCGCCTCTCGTCCGCGGCCCGCGCCGACCTCGTCGTATGGCTGGAGGAGGGGCGGATGCGGGCGGCCGGCTCCCACGCCGCACTGTGGCGGGACGAACCCGCCTACCGGGCGGTGTTCGCCGCCGACGCGAGGGCCGCGGCGGACGGGGAAGCGGCGACCGAAGCGGTATCGGAGGCGGCGCGGTGACCGAAGGCGAACGCAAGAGCGGGGGCGGGGGCGAGGGCGAGGCCTGGCGCCGGGTGGCCCCCGAGGGCCGCCGGTTCCTGCACGGCCGCAAGGGCGCCGTGGGACGGCTGGCGGCCTGGTCGCTGCTGGAGTCCGCGCACACCTTCCTCGGCGGCTACGGCGTGGCCCGCGCCCTCGACGACGGCTTCCTCGCCGGCCGCACCGCCACCGGTCTCGCCTGGCTGGCCGCGGCCGGAGCCGGAGCCCTGCTCGGCGGGTTCGCGCTGCGCGGTGTGTTCGCCGGACTCGCCGACCTCGTGGAGCCGCTGCGGGACGGCCTGGTCCGGCGGGCGGTGCGGCATGCCTTGGACCGCGCGGTCGCCGACCCGGTGCGCGCCTCCGACGCGGGCGCGGTCTCCCGGCTGACCCAGCAGACGGAGATGGCCCGGGACTCCTTCGCGGGACTGGTCCTGACGGTGCGTTCGTTCGCGTTCACCGCCGTGGGCGTCCTCGCGGGCATGGCAGCCCTGGACCCGGTCCTGCTGCTGGTCGTGCTGCCCCCGCTGCTGCTGGGCGTGGCCGCCTTCCTGGCCACCCTGCGCCCCATGGCGTCCGTGCAACGCCGCTCCCTGGACACCGACGAGGCGCTCGCGGACCGGGTGGGGGCACTGGGGGAGGGCCTGCGTGACGTCGTCGCCTGCGGCGGACAGGAGGCGGCGCGAGCCCGGGTGGAGCCGCTGATCGCCGCCCAGGAGCGGCTGGCGCGGACCCTCGCGCGCTGGGCGGCCGTACGCACCCTGGCCCTGGCTGCGGCGGGCCGGCTGCCGGTGATCGCGCTCCTCGCCGCGACGCCCTGGCTGCTCGGGCGCGGGATCACCGCCGGTACGCTGGCCGGCGGTCTCACGTACGTGGCGCAGGCGCTGCTGCCCGCCCTCAACTCGCTTATGATGGCGCTGGGTTCGGCCGGGACCCGGCTGGTGGTGGTCCTCGAGCGCTTCTGTGAGCCGTCGCCGGGGGAGCCGGACGGACACCGCGCGACGAAGCCCCGGGCGTCGGTCCACACCGGCCGGCGGACCGCCGCCGCGGCCGAGCTCCGGGACGTCACCTTCGCCTACGGCCCCGGCGCGGCCCCCGTACTCGACGCCCTCGACCTGGTGGTGCGGCCGGGGGAGCACCTCGCCGTGGTCGGGCCGAGCGGCATCGGGAAGTCGACGCTCACCGCGCTGCTCGCCGGAATGCTCTCACCCGACGCGGGGACGGTCCTCGTCGCCGGCGCGGCCGCCCGCCGGGACCCGGCCGCCACGGGACCGGACCCGCGGCGGACCCTGCTGCCGCAGCAGGCCTACGTGTTCACCGGCACGGTGCGGGAGAACCTCACCCACCTGTCCCCGCACCCGGGTGCCCCCGGGGCCGGGGACGCCCCGGTGCGGCGCGCCATCGGCGCCCTGGGACTGGAGGACCTGGTGGAGCGGCTGGGCGGCCTCGACGCCGAGGTGTCCCCCCGGCTGCTGTCCCGAGGGGAGTGCCAGCACCTCGCGCTCGCCGCCGCCTATCTCTCGCCGGCCCCGCTGCTGCTGCTCGACGAGGCCACCTGCCACCTGGACCCGCGTACGGAGGAACGTGCGGAACGGGCCCTCGCGGACCGTCCCGGCACCCTCGTCGTCGTGGCCCACCGGGTCTCGTCCGCGGCCCGCGCCGACCGGGTCCTCGTCCTCGACGGGACCCGGGCCGTGTGCGGCACGCACGCGGAACTCCCGGCCAGGTCGCCGCTGTACCGCGATCTGGTGGGCGGGTGGAACGGCACGGACGATTGACGCGGCCGGCCGCCTCCGCCGGGGGGGCCTGAGCAGGCCCGTCCGCGGCAGCCGCGGATCACACCCAGCCGGCCCGCCGGGAGATGCGGATCGCGTCGATGAGATTGCGCGCGCCGGTCTTGCGGGTCGCCGCGGCCATGTAGTTGCGTACCGTTCCGCTCGCCAGGTGCAGGGTGCGGGCGATCTCGGCGATGGAATCGCCCTCCGCGGCGCGGGCCAGCACGCTGAGTTCCCGCGGGCTCAGCGGTACGGGGTCGGCCTCCATGAAGGCGGAGGCCAGCGAGGCGTCGATGAACCGTTCCCCCGCGGCGACCTTCCGGACCGCCCGGACGAGCCGCCCCGGCGAGCCGTCCTTGTCGACGTAGCCGAGGGCCTCGGCCCGGAAGGCCCGGTGCAGCGAACCCGGGGCGCCGGTCGACGCGAGGACCAGGACCGTCGACGGGGGCGCGAGGACCTGGCGGTCCGCGCGCCCGCCGTCGGCCAGGACGGCCGTGGTCCCCGGACAGTCGAGGTCGACGACCGTCACGTCTGGTCGTAAGGACTCGGCCTGGCGCACCGCCGTCCTCCAGCCCGCCGACGTGACCTCGAAGCGCCCTTCCGATCTCAGCAGGGCGGCCAGTGCCGACCTGACCAGGCTGACGCTGTGCAGGACGAGGACCTTCGTCATCAGTGCTCTCCTCGGTAGACGAACCAACGGCACCACGGGTGCCCCCGTTCAGGGGTGATGGAACGTCACTGCGGGGGGCGTGCAGGGGCGTACGGACAACTTGGCCGAGATACCGGGGGAATCCGCCTCCGTTAGGCGGGTAACCCCCTTGAAGACCGGCCCCGTACCGCCCTGCCCGCCCGTCCGACGGGGATCACACCTCGCCGCGCCAGGCTCCCGTCGCGACCCCGCGCGACTCGATGAACAGCTTGAACCGCTTCAGATCGCCCATCACCTGACGCTTGACGAAGCCGAGCTTGTCGGCGGCCGTCTCGGCCAGACCGTCGGGCACCCAGTTCATGTGCAGCACGACCTTGGTGGTGGTCGCGTCGATCGGCTGGAAGACGACCAGCCCGGCCTGGCGGGCCTCCCCGTCGACCGTCATCCACGCGACGCGCCGGTCCGGGAGCTGCTCGGTGATCTGCGCGTCGAACTCGCGCTGCACACCGTTCACGTTCGTCACCCAGTGGGTGAGCGTGTCCGTGCGCTGGTCGACGCGTTCGACCCCCTCCATGAAGGCGGGGAACTCCTCGAACTGCGTCCACTGGTTGTAGGCCGTGCGTACGGGGACGTTGACCTCGACGTACTCCTCGACGTGCGACATGTGCACCTCTTCCGTGTGGTCGGCCCCGCACCCTGGGGTGCGGGTCGTCCGTCAGGACGTCTTGAGGCGCGGCTACCCGGCCCGGAGCGGAAAACGCCCCCTAGCGGTGCCGGGCGAGGGTGTGGACGAGGACGATCAGCGCGAAGCCGATGACGAGCAGGTGCACCCAGGCGGGCCCGGGGGCCGGGGTGAGGGACAGGGTGGTGAGCTGATGGGAGGTCATGCCGCGCGTGTGCCCGCGGCGGCCGGATTCACGCCCCGGGTACCGGGCGGGCGGGACCGCCGGTCAGTGCCCGGTGGGCCTGCCGGACACCAGTCGGGCGGCCTCGATCTCGGCCCAGACGGTCTTCCCGCCCGCGTGCGCCTGTGCGCCCCAGCGGTCGGACAGCCGCTCCACGATGTGCAGCCCGTGGCCGCCCGGGAGGCCGCGCTGCGGGGCCGGGTTGGGGTAGGGCAGCGTCGTCGTGCCGTCGTACACCTCGATGCGCAGGCACTCCCCGGCCGTGAGCACGAGCTCGTGACAGCCGCCCGCGTGCAGCGAGGCGTTGGTCAGCAGCTCGGACACGAGGAGCAGGGTGTCCTCGGAGGTCTCGGTCCCGTCCCAGCCCCAGTCCCGCAGGGCCTGGCGCGTGAAGTCGCGGCCTTTGGCCACGGAGCCGCGGACGCCCGTCAGGGCGAGCCGACGGCGCTGCCCCCGGACGGGAACGGCGGCGCTCACGGTATCGCCCGTTTCCGGACCGATGGTCTCCACTGTGGTCTTTCACCCCCACGTCGCTTCTGGACTCTGCTCTCGGAACCTGCCGTGACAGTCTAGGGGACCGCCGCTCTCAGAGCGTCGCCATGTGGAGCCGCAGCGTGAAGCCGCTCTCCGTGGCACGGACCTCGACCAGATCGCAGAGCTGGTGGATCATCCACAGTCCGCGGCCTCCCTCGGCCGAGGCCAGGGAAGGGCGGCGGCGCCCGGCCAGGGGGTCGGCCAGCCGGCCGCCGTCGTGGATCTCGGCGACGACCCCCGCTCCGGGTCCGGCGCCCGCTCCCGCTCCGGCGGTGGTCCACAGCCGCAGGGTGCCCTTCCCGCCTCCGTGGGAGAGGGAGTTGGCCGCCGCCTCGCTGATGGCCAGGACGAGGTCGCCGCGCCGCGCGGGGGTCAGGGCCGTGGCGCGCGCCCAGTTCTCGGCGTGCTCGCGCACCTCGGCCAGCCCTCCGGGGGCGTAGTCGAGCCGGGACACCTCGCCGTCGTGTTCGGGCAGGGGGAGATCGCAGTCCGCGCTGACCCTGGAGGCGTCGGTGTAGGCGGGGCTCGGCAGGTCCCGGCCCTCCTCGATGAGCGTGGGGTGCGTGCGCCGGGCGTCGGCCACCACCGAGGGCGCCAGCCCCCGTACGTCGTACGGGCACAGGACGGTCGCCGGCCGGCCGGCGAAGGCCGTGTTGATGAGGGCCTCGTGGCGGGTGGCCTCCAGCACCTCCGCGGGGGAGCGGCCGGGCCAGATCGGCTCGCCGACGATCCGGGCCGCGCGGCCCGCGTGCCGGTCGGCGAAGTCCTGCAGGGAGGCCAGGATGCGGCCGGGGTTGCGGCCCAGCTCCGTCATGTCCGTCCAGGTGATCCCGGTCCCGCTCGTGCCGAGGCTCTCGCGCAGGGCGTCCAGGTGCGGGCCCGGCACGGCGACGAGGACCGGCTCGTCGGCCGACAGGGCGGCCCGTACGAAACCACCCACGCCGGTGACGTACTCGCCGAGGTCCCGGTAGAAGAGGGCGGGGTGGACGAAGGTCCCGGCTCCGGCGGGCGCAGGAACAGTGATCATGCTGCGACCTCCAGCGCGGCGCATTCGTCCGGGAACATCTCCACTACCTTGCGCAGCGAGTATGGCGGGTCGTGGAGCAGCAGGCGCCGCCCCTGCCCGTTGAGGGCGGCCGATGCCTCCACCAGGGCGGCGACCGCGGCCGGGTCGAGAAAGGCCACGGCGGAGAGATCGAGGTGGACGACGGGTCCGGGGATCCCGGCCACGACGCCGAGCGCGGCGGACAGCGCCTGCCGGGTGTCGAGGTCGCAGCTGCCGCTCAGGCGTGCGCCGGGGCGGCCCGGCAGCGGCAGGGCGGTCAGCGGGACCGCCGGGCCCGCTCCCGCACCCGTTCCCGTCCGCACGGAGGCCATGGCCCGGCCCTACACCGTGAGCATGCCGGCGCGCAGGCGGGCCAGGGTCCGGGACAGGATGCGGGAGACCTGCATCTGGGAGATGCCCAGTTCGGCCCCGATCTCGGCCTGGGTCTTCTCCTCGCCGAAGCGCATCCGCAGGATCCGCCGGTCGCGTTCGTCCAGCTGCTCCAGCAGGGGCGCGAGGGTGTGGAACTCCTCGAAGAGCTCCATGGCGGGGTCCACCTCGCCGAGGCGTTCCGCCAGCGGCCGCGTCGACGGGCTCGTCGTGGAGGGTGCGTCGCTCTCCGCGCCGGCGGAGTCGAGGGAACCGCTCGTGTAGCCGTTCGCGGCCACCAGCCCGTCGATGACCTCCTCCTCGGACAGCTTCAGGTGCCGGGCGACCTCCTTGACCGTCGGCGCCCTCCCCAGGTCGTCGGTCAGGGTCTCCTGGGCCTTGGCGAGTTCCATGCGCAGTTCCTGCAGGCGCCGCGGGACGTGCACGGCCCAGGTGGTGTCGCGGAAGTAGCGCTTGATCTCACCGGTGATGTAGGGGAGGGCGAGAGTGGAGAACTCGACCTCGCGCTCCAGGTCGTAGCGGTCGATGGCCTTGATCAGGCCGATGGTCCCCACCTGGATGATGTCGTCCATGTCCAGACCGCCGCCGGCCGCGCGGGAGCGGAACCGTCGCGCGGCGAACTGCACGAGGGAGAGGTTCATCTCGATCAGGGTGTTGCGCGTGTACTGGTACTCGCGCGTCCCCTCCTCCAGAGTGCGCAGTCTCCCGAAGAAGAGCCGCGACAGTTCGCGCGCGTCGGCGGGCGCCATCTCGCGGGCGTTCTCCACAAAGAACAGGTCCTCGTCCCGTGTTGGCGCTCCCGCGGTGCCTCGGTCACAAGCAGGGACGTGTGCCTCTGTTGCACGAATGGGGCCTACTGCGGTGGACGAGCGAGACATGGTGGCCGCTCCCTCCCGATTGACTGACGGCTGCCCGGGCCCTTCTGCCCCGACTTCGCGGTCCTACACACCTCGGTGACATTCTTTTATCCGCCGGGTCGCCCCGTGCGGCCGAAGGTGCGCCGACGCGGACGGGGGCGGCAGCGTCGGCGCGATGAGCAGGCATACTCCCTGAGGACGACGTACAGACGTACAGGTGGCGATCCGGGGAGGCGGACATGACCGGAGCAAGGGACGCGCACCGGCAGGGTGTGGTCGGGGAGACCTACCCGGCGGGGGCCGGGTGGGTGGTGGCGGCCCACGGGGAGCTCGACCAGGACACGCTGGCCCCGCTGGAGGAGGCCCTCACCGCCGCCGCCGACCGGTGTCCGCTGGTGGTGCTCGACGCCGGCGCCATCACCTTCGGAGACTCCTCCTTCCTGAACCTGCTGCTGCGTCTGCACCACCTCACCGCCCTGCGCGTCGCCGCCCCCGGCGAGCAGTTGCGCCGGCTGTTCGCCGTGACCGGCGCCGATACCGTGCTGTCCCTCCACGCGAGCGTCGAGGACGCCCTGGGGGCGTGAGCCCGCGCCGGACGGCCGGCGCACGGGCCGCCCGCCGATGGTGTGCCCCGGCGCCGGAGGTGTTGCCTCCGGTGTGATCGACTGGGGTCCGTCGTCCCTTCGGTGGCGTTAGCCTTCACCGGACCGGTGCCCGGGCGTCGTCGGACTGCGGCGGAGCCGGGCGCTCCGGCGCGCCCTGATGCCAGGGGTCCGTCCTGTCCCGGGTGCCGGTGCGGGTGAGATCGAGAGTGAGGTTGGCCGATGGCCGAGCGGGCGGGCACGGATTCACCGAACGGGATGCCTCCGTTGCCGGGTGAGGGCGGGATCGGCGAGTCGGAGCTGCGGCAGCTGCTGGCCGGGCTGACCGCCGTACGCGACGGGGACTTCCGCACCCGGCTGCCCGATACGGCGGACGGGCTGCTCGGGGAGATCGCCACCGTCTTCAACGGGATGGCCGACCAACTGTCGCTGTTCACCTCCGAGGTGACCCGGGTGGCCCGCGAGGTGGGCACCGAGGGCACCCTGGGCGGCCAGGCCGACGTGCCGGGCGTCGGGGGCGCCTGGCTGGACCTCACGGATTCGGTCAACTTCATGGCCGGAAACCTCACGGCCCAGGTGCGCTCGATCGCCGAGGTCGCGACCGCCGTGGCCAAGGGCGACCTCTCGCAGAAGATCAACGTCACGGCCCGCGGGGAGATCCTGGAGCTGAAGGAGACCATCAATACGATGGTCGACCAGCTCTCCGGGTTCGCCGGCGAGGTGACGCGGGTGGCCCGCGAGGTCGGCACCGAGGGCCGGCTGGGCGGCCAGGCGGACGTCATGGGCGTCTCCGGAACGTGGAAGGACCTGACGGAATCGGTCAACGTCATGGCCGACAACCTGACCGCCCAGGTCCGCTCGATCGCCGAGGTCACCACCGCCGTGGCCCAGGGCGACCTGACGCAGAAGATCCGGGTGGACGCGCGCGGGGAGATCCTGGAGCTCAAGGAGACCATCAACACGATGGTCGACCAGCTGTCCGCGTTCGCCGACGAGGTCACGCGGGTCGCCCGCGACGTCGGGACCGAGGGCAACCTGGGCGGCCAGGCCACGGTCCGCGGGGTCTCCGGCACCTGGAAGGACCTCACCGACAACGTCAACGTCATGGCGTCCAACCTGACCGGTCAGGTGCGGTCGATCGCCCAGGTCGCCACCGCCGTGGCCCGCGGAGACCTCTCGCAGAAGATCGTGGTGGAGGCGAGGGGCGAGGTCGCCGCGCTGGCCGGGGTCATCAACACGATGGTCGACACGCTGTCCGCCTTCGCCGACGAGGTGACGCGCGTGGCCCGCGAGGTGGGCACCGAGGGCCGGCTCGGCGGCCAGGCGCAGGTTCCCAACGTGGCGGGCACCTGGAAGGACCTCACCGACAACGTCAACTCCATGGCGGACAACCTCACGGGCCAGGTCCGCAACATCGCCCTCGTCACGACGGCCGTCGCCAACGGCGACCTGTCCAAGAAGATCGACGTGCACGCCCGCGGGGAGATCCTGGAGCTGAAGACGACCATCAACACGATGGTCGACCAGCTGTCCGCCTTCGCCGCCGAGGTCACCCGGGTCGCCCGCGAGGTCGGCAGCGAGGGCAGGCTCGGCGGCCAGGCCGAGGTCGAAGGCGTCTCCGGCACCTGGAAGCGCCTGACCGAGAACGTCAACGAGCTGGCCGGCAACCTGACCCGGCAGGTCCGGGCCATCGCCGAGGTCGCCAGCGCGGTCGCCGAGGGCGACCTGACGCGCTCGATCACGGTCGACGCCTCGGGCGAGGTCGCCGAACTCAAGGACAACATCAACTCCATGGTCGGTTCGCTGCGCGAGAGCACCCGGGCCAACCAGGAGCAGGACTGGCTCAAGTCCAACCTGGCCCGCATCTCCGGCCTGATGCAGGGCCACCGGGGTCTCGCCGCCGTCGCCGAACTCGTCATGGACGAACTGACGCCGCTCGTCGCCGCCCAGTACGGCGCCTTCTACCTCGCCGAGGACCGCCCCGGCGGCACGGTGCTCACCCTCGTCGGCTCCTACGGACGGTCCGCGGACGCCGGGGAGCGCGTCACGTTCGCCCTCGGCGAGTCCCTCGTCGGACAGGCGGCCCGCAGCCACCGGATCATCGCCACCGACGAGGTCCCCGGCGGCTACGTCATCTCCTCCGGGCTGGGCCACACCACTCCCGGCAGCCTGATCATCCTCCCGATCGTGGTGGACGAGCAGGTGCTCGGAGTGATCGAACTCGCCTCCTTCACCGCCTTCACCCCCGTCCACCGCGACTTCCTGGCCCAGCTGATGGAGACCATCGGCGCCAACGTCAACACGATCGTCGCCAACGCCCGGACCGACGAGCTCCTCGGCGAGTCCCAGCGGCTCGCCGGCGAACTCCGGGCCCGCTCGGAGGAACTCCAGGTCCAGCAGGAGGAACTCCAGCGCTCCAACGCCGAGCTGGAGGAGAAGGCCGCCCTCCTCGCCAGCCAGAACAGCGACATCGAGGCCAAGAACCTGGAGATCGAGCAGGCCCGGCAGGAACTGGAGACCCGCGCACAGCAGTTGTCGCTGGCCTCCACCTACAAGTCCGACTTCCTGGCCAACATGAGCCACGAGCTGCGCACCCCGCTCAACAGCCTCCTCATCCTCGCCCAGCTCCTCGCCCAGAACCCCGCCCGCAACCTCACCCCCAAGCAGGTCGAGTACGCGGGCATCATCCACTCGGCCGGCTCGGACCTGCTCCAGCTGATCAACGACATCCTCGACCTGTCCAAGGTCGAGGCCGGGAAGATGGACATCAACCCCGAGCGCGTCGACCTGCCCCAGCTGCTCGAATACGTCGACGCCACCTTCCGGCCGATGACCACCCAGAAGAGCCTCGACTTCACCGTCACCACCGCCCCGGACGCCCCCGACGACCTGCTCACCGACGACTCGCGGCTGCGCCAGGTCCTGCGCAACCTGCTGTCCAACGCCGTCAAGTTCACCGAACGCGGCGGCGTCGAGCTCCGCATCGAACCGGCGGCGGCCTCCGAGATGCCCGCCGGGCTTCCCCGGCGCGGACCCATGCTGGCCTTCCGGGTACGGGACACGGGCATCGGCATCCCCGCACAGCAGCTGGAGTCCGTCTTCGGGGCCTTCCAGCAGGCCGACGGCACCACCAGCCGCAAGTACGGGGGCACCGGCCTCGGGCTCTCCATCAGCCGGGAGATCGCCCAGCTGCTCGGCGGGGCCGTCACCGCGGAGAGCACACCCGGCCAGGGCAGCACCTTCACCCTCTACCTGCCGGTCAGCCGCGTGGACTACGAGGACGCCCCCGACCCCGACGCCCCCGCGGAGCCCTTGTACGCCGACGCGTCCGGGCAGGCGGGTCCGGGCCGTCCCGGCACCCCCGTGCTCCCGGCGCAGCGGCGGGCCCGCCGCCTGCTCGTCATCGAGGAACGGCCGGGCGGGCTGCTGTCCCTGGTCGCCGAGAGCGCCGGCCGGGACTTCGCCCCCAGCCATCAGACGACGCGCGAGCACGCCGGCATCCACGTGGTCGGCGTCACGAGCTCACGGGAGGCCGCCGCCGCCCTGGCGTCCGACTCCTTCCACTGCGTCGTCCTGGAACTGGACATGCCCGACGGCGAGGCACTGCGCTTCCTCGACGCGCTCGACGGGGACCCGGCCCTCTCCTCGCTCCCCGTCCTCGCCCACAACAACCCGCGGGGCAGAAGCGGTCAGGAGGAGGCCCTGCGGGAGCGGTCCGCGACCCGTCACGTCGAACTGCTGTCCAGCCTCGACGAGTTGCGGGAACGCATCGCGCTCCACCTGTCCGCCGAACAGCCCGGGGACGTGCTGCCCCTCGTACAGGGAGACACCCCACGGCAGCAGGCGGCCCACGTGCTCGACGGCGACCTGGCCGGACGCACCGTCCTCGTCGTCGACGACGACGCGCGCAACCTCTTCGCCCTCAGCGGGGTCCTGGAACTCCACGGCATGCGCGTGGTCCACGCCGAGGACGGCCGCAAGGGCATCGACGCCCTCACCCGCCACGCGGGCGTCGACCTCATCCTGATGGACGTGATGATGCCCGAGATGGACGGCTACGCCGCCACCGCCGAGATCCGGCGGATGCCGACGTACGCGGGCCTGCCCATCATCGCGGTCACCGCCAAGGCGATGCCCGGAGACCGGGAGAAGAGCCTCGCCGCCGGCGCCAGCGACTACGTGACGAAGCCCGTGGACGCCGACGACCTCATCGGCCGCGTCCGGTACTGGCTCACGCGATGACCGGGGACACGCAGCGGCACAACGGCGCGCTCCCGCAGCCGACGCCGGTCGGCGACCAGCCGGCCGGCGCCCTCCCGCACCAGGTCCCGACCCCGATGGGACGCCTCGTCGCCACCGTGGAACGGCTGCGCCGGGAGGTCCTGGAGGCACAGGCCGCCGCCGACGGCCGCGCCCTGGTCGAGCTGGCCAAGGGCATCCTGATCGGGCAGCTGCACTGCACGCCGGCCGCCGCCGCGCGCCAGCTCGACCTGCTGTGCCGGGAGAGCGGGACGTCCCCGCTCGAACTCGCCGCCGACATCGTCAACCAGGCGTCCCGCGACCACGTCAGCGAGATCGCCGCCGCGTTCGTCGAGCGCACCGGGACGGACGAGGAACCGGCCGAGCCGTACTCCACGGTCTCGGTCCGCCTGCGCACCGCCGAGAGCGGCATGCTGGCGGCCGACGCCGACACCCAGGCGGTGGCCGAGTCCCTCCTGACGAACGCCCTGAGCCCGCTGGGCGCGGTCGCCGTCGCCGTGTGGACCGCGGTCCCCGACGGCTCGCTGGCCCTCGCCGGCCACGCCGGTTTCCCGCCCAGGGAGGCCGTCCGCTGGCGCCACGTGCCCCCGGGCGTGTCCACCGTCGCCCGCCTCGCACTGCGCGAGCGCCGCCTGGTCACCCTCGCCCGCCTCAAGCGCGAGGGGCTGCCCTCCATCGGCCATCTGCACTGGCCCGAAGGCGGCCGGATGGCCGTACCGACGGGGACGGGCGGACGGATCCACGGCGTCCTGGAGATCTGCTGGCCGCAGCCCCTGGCGCCGCAGCCGCCGCAGATCGAGCGCCAGGTCGAGGCCCTCGCCGAGTTGTGCGCCCGGACCATGGACGCCTCGCCCCCGCGCGAGTTCGCGGCGACCGAAGGGGTGCTCCCGGACGTCGCCGAGCTCATCGACCTCGCCGAAGGACTACAGGACCCCGCCGTCGTGCTCACTCCGGTCCTCGACGCCGAGGGCCGGCTCGGCGACTTCCGGATCCGGCACGCCGGCAGCCGCTTCGTCGACCCGGTGGGACGGCCGCGCGGCGACGTCAACGGTGCGCTGCTGCTGGAGGCCTATCCGATGGCCGCCGGCGAGAGCGGGCTGTTCGACATCATCGAGCGCGTGCACGCGACGGGGGAGCCGTTCAGGGCCGAACGCATGAGCCTGACCGCGCTCGTCGACCAGATCCCGCTCACCTCGGTCGCGGACATCAGCGTCAGCCGGCACGGCTCCGCCGTCCTGCTGATCTGGCGGATCGAGGACGAGCGGGCCCGGCTGGCCAACCTCCTCCAGCACGCCCAGCGCCTGGGCCGCATCGGTGGTTTCGAGGAGAACCTCGCCACCGGGGAGACCACCTGGAACGCCCAGCTCTACGCCCTCCACGGACTCCCCGCCACCGCGCCCCCGGTCCGGCTGCGGGAACTGCCCGGGCACGCCCATCCGGACGACTCCGCCGCCCTCGACCGCTTCCTGCGGGCGGTGCTCCGCCACCGCCGTCCCGCCTCCGTCGACTTCCGCCTCCAGAGGTCCGACGGGATCACCCGCCACATCCGTGTCGTCGCCGAGCCCGTACTCGACGCGGACCAGCAGCTGCACGCCGTGCGCGGCGCCTACCAGGACATCTCCGCCCAGCACTGGACCGAGGTCGCGCTGGCCGCGACCAGGGACCAGCTCGCCCACAGCGAGGCGGAGTCCGCCGAGCGCAACCGGCTGGCCCTCCAGCTCCAGCACGCCATCATGCCGCCCACGCCACCGGCCATCGAGGCCCCGGGCCTGCGGGTCGCCGTCCGCTACCGGCCGGCGGAGACCGAGTCGCTCGTCGGCGGCGACTGGTACGACACCGTGGTCCTGCCCTCCGGGCTGATCATGCTGTCCGTGGGTGACGTCGCCGGCCACGGCATCGAGGCGGCCACCGGCATGGTCGTGCTGCGCAACGCCCTGCGCGGCCTCGCCGTCACGGGCGCGGGCCCCGCCCAGCTGCTGTCCTGGCTCAACACGGTCACCCACCACCTGGCCAAGCACGTGACGGCCACCGCCGTCTGCGGGCTCTTCGACCCGAGCACCCGGGTGATGCGCTGGGCGCGTGCGGGGCACCTGCCGCCCGTACTCCTGCGCGGGGGCGAGGCCGAGGCGTTCCCGCTGATCGAGGGCCTGCTCCTCGGGGCGCTGCCGGACGTCACGTACGTGGAGCGGGAGGTGCAGCTCGAACCGGACGACACCCTGCTGATGTTCACGGACGGCCTGGTGGAACGGCGGGACTGCTCGGTCCAGGACTCGCTGGGCCATCTGGTGGAGGCGGCGGCCGCCGGAGCCGGGGATCTGGACGGGCGGCTGGACCGCCTGCTCGCCGAGAGCCGGTCCGACACGGACGACGACACGTGCGTGATCGGCATCCAGGTCGGCTGAGGCCCGCCGCCGCCCATCGTCACGGCGCCGGTGTCAGGCCGGCGGGCCACCGCCCGCACGGCGCCGGCGGTCAGGCCACCGCTCGGGCCCGCAGGACGCGGGCCGGGTCCTGACCGCCGCCGGTCGCCAGCACGCGGACCTCGCCCCCGCTGCTGATCTCCGCCCGGAGGATGCCGCTGGCGTCCTGGTAGACGGGGTGGCCGCCCGGCCCCGCCGCGTCGGTGCGGGTCATCCGGACCACGTCCTCCCCGGTCCGGTCCGTGGCCGCGAACACCACGTCCCAGGCTTCCGCCTGCCGGTCCTCGTGCGGGGCTTCAGTTTCGTGGCCTGTGCTCATGGCGGACCCTCCTGCCGTGGGCGTGCGCCCGGGGTGGCTGTCCCCCACCAGCCACGCTAAGCCTCACCCGCTGCTCTGTCCTCAGCGGGAGAGCCGGTCGCCCCGGCGGGGGAGGCAGGCTCGGCGGACGCCGTCGGCCCGGTCAGGGGGCCGGCGAGGTAGGCCAGCAGTCCGGCGATCTCGCGGCCGGCCTCGGCCGGGTGGCGGAAGCGCGCGCCGGGGGCGATCGCGTAGCGGTTGCGCCGGCCGTCCCGGGTCCGTGTGAGATATCCGTCCGCCTCCAGGTCCGTGACGATCGTCTGCACGGTGCGTTCGGTCAGGTCACAGATCACCGCGAGGTCGCGCAGCCGGACCCCCGGGTCGCGCGCGATCGCGATCAGCACCCGGGCGTGGTTCGTCAGGAAGGTCCAGTGGTTCCGGCGGGAACCGGTGTGCTCGTTCTCCACGCGGACATCCTTGGACGACGACCCGCGAAAAGCAAATCCAGAAATGTATTTCCGGTATGACTTGACGTGTGTCCGTGGCCCCGGCAGGGTGCAGGTGAGCGGAAGCGGACTTCCGCATGACCCGAGCAGTCGCGCAACGCGCCGCAAGCACCCGTGCCCAAGGAGCGACGACGATGACCCCCACGGCCACGGCCGAGGCCACGAGCCCGGCCACGCCCCCGACGACGACCCCTGCCGCCACCGGCGGGGTCGGATCCGTCCCTGCCCTCAACGGGCTGCCCTTCGTGCCCCGCCCGCGGGAAGTGCCGACCGGGGACGCCCGGCAGCTGACCCGCGTGTTCTTCGAACGGCTGCGGAGCCTCGAAGAGGGGACCCGCGAGTACCAGTACGTGCGCAACACGCTCATCGAGATGAACATCTCACTCGTGCACTTCGTCGCCCGCCCGTTCCGCGACCGCCCCGGCGGCCCCGAGAACGAGGACGTCATGCAGGTCGGCGTCATCGGCCTGATCAAGGCCATCGACCGCTACGACCCCGAGCGCAACACGCAGTTCTCCACGCTCGCCGTGCCGTACATCACCGGTGAGATCAAACGCCACTTCCGGGACACCACGTGGGCCGTGCGGGTCCCGCGCCGGCTGCAGGAGCTGCGCGTGGAGCTGGCGAAGGCCACGGAGGCGCTGACCTCCGAGTCGGAGCACCCGCCCACCCCGGCGGAGCTCGCCGCGCACCTGGGCCTGACCGAGGACGAGGTCCGCCAGGGCCTGGTCGCGGCCAACGGCTACTCCACCCAGTCCATCGACGCGCCCCAGCAGCACACCGCCGGCAGCGCGCAGGCGCCCTCGGCCGGACAGGCTCCGCGCAGTCTCGCCGAGACCCTGGGCGAGACCGACCCCGCCCTGGAGGCGGTCGAGGACCGGCACGCGCTGGCACCCCTGCTCGCCGACCTGGACGAACGCAGCACCCGCATCCTCCAGCTGCGCTTCGGCGAGGAGCTGACCCAGGCGGAGATCGGCGCGGAGCTCGGCCTCTCCCAAATGCAGGTCTCCCGCCTGCTCTCCCGCACGCTGGGCAGCCTCCGCGAGGAACTGCTGCACGACTGAGCCGCCGGTCGCCCGGCGGCCCGGTCACCAGGTCACCAGGTCACCAGGTCACGTGGAGGGTCTGCGGCGAGCGGTGGATCAGCGTGGGCCGCATCCGCGGTCGCGGACGGTCCTCGTCGAGCCGCAGCTCCGGCAGGCGGCGCGTGAACAGGTCCAGTGTCAGACGGAGTTGCTCGCGCGCCAGCCGGGAGCCGGGGCAGCCGTGGGCTCCGTGCCCGAACGCGAGGTGGTGGCGGTTCGCGGGCCGGGTGATGTCGAACTCGGCCGGCCGCTCGTACCGCTCCTCGTCGCGGTTGGCCGCACCGTACGCCACCAGCACGGTGGCCCCTGCCGGGAGTTCCGTCCCGGCCAGGGTCACCGGCCGGGTGGTGATCCGCCGGAAGGCCTGGATGGCGGTGTCGTGGCGGGCGGCCTCCTCCACCGCTGCCGGGACGAGCGACGGATCGGCGCGGAGCATCCGCCACTGCCGCCGGTCACCGAGCAGGTGCAGCAGCGTGGTGCCGATGAGGGCGCTGGTGGTGAGGAATCCGGCGATCAGCAGGTTCTGCAGACTCGTCACCAGTTCGTGGCGCTGTTCGAGGGTGAGTTCGGCGTCACCGGGGGCGAGGGCCGCCACCATGGTGGAGCACATGTCGTCCCGGGGCTTTGCGCGCCGGTCGCGGACGTACCCGTCCAGCAGGTGCTGGAGCGCCACCACGTCCTCGGCGGCAGCCGCCTGTTCCTCCGGTGACAGCGGCCGGAACAGCAGTTCCTCGGCCCGGTAGCCGCCGTGCACGGCGGCGGGCACGTCGGCCGGGTCCAGCCCGATCAGCCGCCCGACCACCATCCCGGGCAACCGCCGGGCGTAGGCCTCCACCAACTCCGCCGATCCGTCCGCCGCGAAACCGTCCACCAGCTCGCTCGCGCACGCGCGGGCGTACGGCATCAGCGCCGCGACCCGGGCGGCGGACAGCCCCCGGTTCAGCGGGGCCCGGTGCCGCCGGTGGGCGGCGCCGTCCGAGGACACGACGGTCGGCCGCGGCCCGAAGCCCCGGGGCAGGACACCGAGCGCCGCCTCCGACAGCGTGACGTCCGGCAGCAGGGAGTTGGCCGAGGAGAAGTCCTCCGCGCGCAGCAGCACTTCCCGTACGTCCCGGTCGCGCGCCACCAGCCACGCGCCGAACTCGGGTACGTACGTCAGCCCTTCGGCCCGGCGGGCCCGGTCGTACAGCGGGTACGGGTCGCGGTACAGCTCGTCACGCCGCGCCTGGTCGTCGTACGGCGTCACGGGGACCTCCGGATCACGGTCGGGCCGGGCAGGGGTCACCGCCGTCGGCGACGACCTTCGGTGCGCTCGGTTCGGTCGGTGCGCCGGTCATCCTGCCCGAACCCCGCCCGGGCCGGTAGGGCGCCCTTCCTGCGCCCTTCCCGCGCCCTTCTCCGGTCAGGAACGTGCCGCGGCGAGGCGGTGCTCGTGGACGCGCAGGTGCAGGGCGGCGAGGTCCAGCAGGGGGGTGGCCACCCCCAACGCGCGGGCGCGGACGGTGAGATCGGTCAGCACGTGGTCGGCCTCCGTGGGCGCCCCGGCCACGAGGTCGCGGTAGAGGGACGGGGTGAGGGGGGAGCCGGAGGCCGTGACGGTCGAGGTGGTGAAGGCGCGTTCGGACTCCGGCACCGGGTGGCCGGCGGCCTCGGCCACCGCTGCCGCCTCGGCGAGCAGGGACGGCCCGAGGGCCGAGCCGCCCGGGACGGCGTTGACCTCGCCGACCGTGCCGCGCATCAGGCAGGTCAGGGCCACCAGCGTGGAGATGAAGACCCACTTGTGCCACATGGCCGCGATGATGTCCCCGGTCTCCGGCGAGTCGATGCCAGCGTCGGCCAGGGCGGTACGGATCCGCTCGACGCGGGCCGAGGGGCGGGCGTCGGTCTCACCGGTCAGGATGACCGCGGGCGGAGCCATGCGGAGGATGTCGCCCTCCGCGCTCAGGGTGGTGACCACCTTCGCGACCCCGCCGAGGACGGCTCCGGCCCCGAGGCGCGCGGTGAGCGCGTCGAGGTGGGCGACCCCGTTGAGCAGGGGTACGACGGCGGTGTCCGGGCCGACGGCGGGCTCGATGTCCGCCAGGGCCGGGTGCAGGGCGGTCGCCTTCACCGAGAGCAGCACCAGGTCGTACGGCCCGCCCGGGGCGTCGGCCGTCACCAGCTTCGGCGTCAGGTGGAGCTGCTCCCCTTGGCCTTCGACGCGCAGTCCGCGTGCCCGCAGGGCCTTCGCGCGGGCCGGCCGGACCAGGAAGGAGACGTCCTGGCCCGCCGCGGCGAGCCGGGCGCCGAAGAAGCCGCCGACGGCGCCCGCGCCGACCGTGAGGATCCTCATGAGGAGCGCCTTTCGTGGGATCCGGTCAGGCCGGGTTCCGGACGGTCCGCGGGGAGCGGCCGGTCGCGGCCGGGAGCCTGCGGGGAGCGCGGTCCGTACCGGGACACCGCGACCCCGGCGAGGCAGAGCAGGCCGCCGAGCAGGGACAGCCAGGCGGGTACCTCACCCAGGAAGGCCCAGCTCAGCAGGACGACGATGGCCGGTACGGCGTAGGTCGTCGCGCCCAGCTTGCCGGCGGGCATGCGGGCCAGGGCGTAGGTCCAGGTGGTGAAGGCGAGGGCGGTGGGCACCACGCCGAGGTAGACCATGTTCAGGGTGGCCGACAGCGGCGCGTGCGGCAGTTCCGAGGCCAGTTGCCCCGCGAACGGCAGGCAGACCACGGCTCCCGTCAGGCAGCTGAAGGCGGTGATCTGCAGAGGTGTTCCGTAGGAGAGCGCGGGCTTCTGCGCGACGACCCCCGACGCGTAGGCCACGGCCGCGAGCAGGCACAGTACGACGCCCAGCACCGAGGTCGAGCCGCCCTCGCCGGACGACATGGACAGGCCCACGACCACCGCGCCGGCGAAGGAGACGCCCATGCCCGCCAACAGCCGCGGGGGCAGTGCCTCGCCGAGGAGGCGGGCCGCGAGGAGGGCCATGAGGATGGGCCCGGTGTTCACGAGCAGGGACGCCGTTCCCGCGTCGACCAGACGCTCACCCCAGTTCAGCGCCACCGTGTAGCCGCCGAACCAGACCACGCCCGACACCAGGATTCCGCGCCATGCCTCGCGGGGCGGCAGCCCCTGGCGGCGGACCAGGAGCAGGACGGCGAGCACCAGCGAGGCGGCCAGGAGCCTGCCGAGTGCGAGGGCCCCGGGGGAGTAGGCGGTGCCCGCGCTGCGGATGGAGACGAAGGCGGAGGCCCAGGCGAACACCGTGAAGGAGACGGCGCCGATCGTGAGCACGTGGGGTGGGATTCGACCCGAGCGGAACGTCATACGCCCACCCTACGACCGCAACATTTCGCTGTCGACCGAAATATTGATCCGGATTCGGACCTGGCTCCCGATGCGGGTGGGCGCGGGCTCTCCCGGATCAGCTCCACGCGTCCGGCGTGAGCCCCAGCAGATCACCGAAGGCCTGCTCCCCGGCCCGGGTCACGTCCAGGGCCCGGCCGCCGCCGGCCGGGCGCACCACCCATTCCTCGCCCAACGCGTGCGCGCACAGCCGCGCCCCGGTGATGCCGCCCAGGTGGCGGCGGCGCTCGGTCCAGTCCAGGCAGGAACTCGCCAGCGGCCTGCGCCCCTCGTGGGCGAGGCCGATGCCCGCCTCCGCGCACCAGGACCGGCCCTCGTCCGTCAGCTCGAAGAGGCCCTCCGTGCGCAGCAGTCCGCGCCGCTCCATCGCGTCGGTCACCGCCATGCCGAACCGGCCGGCGAAGTGGTCGTAGCAGGTGCGGGCGCGGGCCAGCGGGTCCGGCGCGGCGACCACGGGGACCGCGTGCGCCGCGTCCCGGTCCGGGATCGCGTACGAGGCGAGCTGGTCGACGAGGCGGGCGGTCGCGGCGTCCGCGATGCGCACATAACTGTGGCGGCCCTGCCGTTCGGTCACGCAGAGGCCCGCGTCGAGCAGCCGGGACAGGTGGCCGCTGATGGTGGACGGCGCGACCGCGGTCATCCGGGCCAGCTCGCCCGCGGTCCAGGCCCGCCCCTCCAGCAGCGTCATGCAGATGGCGGCCCGCGTCTCGTCGGCGAGGGCCGAGGCGAAGGCGGCGAGGCGGGCGGCGGGCGCCGGCTCGTCCGTCGGCGTTCCGTCATGCGAGGTGTTCATGCATCCAGGATGCCCCATGATTTCGGCAGACAGCGAACGATCCCTCGGAAGGGGGGTCTTGTGGAGGTCCTCTGTCGTGGCGGGTGCTTCCCGGGCCACACTGATGACCTCGGGGCAGGACGCCCCGTCACGAGGAGGGTGGTGGGGAGTTGTCGGGTGGATCCGCGGAGCAGCCCGCTCCGGTCGTACGCCCCGCGGTTTGGGAGACGTACGGACCGGCCGATCTCAGCGCCGTGCCGGTGTTCGCCGGCGGGTTCATCAACTTCGGCTTCTGGGGGTCCGTCGATCTCGAACGGCCGTTGTCACAGGGCGACCGGATCCGGAGCGAGCAGGACCTCTACCGGCACGTGCTCGACGCCGCCGCCCCCGCGGGCGGCAAGGCCGTGGAGATCGGCTGCGGTCTCGGCCTCGGCTGCGCCCTCGCCCTCGACGAGTACGGGCCCGCGGCGATGACCGGCGTGGACATCCACCCCCAGCAGCTCCAGCGGGCCCGCGAGGCGAACTCCGCGCACCTGGAGGCCCGGCCGCACCGGCTGCGCTTCGTCCTCGGGGCGGCGGAGAGCCTCCCGCTCGGCGACGGGGAGTTCGACTCCCTCTTCAGCGTCGAGGCGGCCCAGCACTTCCCGGACCTGTCCGCCTTCGCCCGGGAGGCGGCGCGGGTCCTGCGCCCCGGCGGGCGGGTCGCGGTCGCCAGCTTCTTCACCGTCGACGGCGCGCCCTCGCACGCGGAGCGGCTCGCGGGACTCCTCGACTCGTTCGCCAGCGGCCTGGACATCGCCCGGCCCGTGTCCCGGCTCGCCGAAGCCCTGGGGGAGGCCGGTTTCGCCGATGTCGAGGTCGCCTCGATCGGGGCGCAGGTCTGGCCCGGCTGGGACCGCTGGCTCGCCCGCCTCTGGAAGCCCGGCACCTGGCCCCGGAACTTCCTGGCCGCCTGGGAGCAGCAGATCCTGGACTACTACCTGGTGACGGCCACCCGCTCGTAATTCTCCCGCGGCCCCGGAGCCCACGGGAGCCGTACGTCGGCCTTCGGTCCGTGCGTCAGCCTTCGGGCCGTACGGTCAGCCTTCGAGCAGTGCCTGGCCGACGTACGTGCCCGGGGTGGCGCCGGCGGGGGCCACGAACAGGGACGACGCCTCGTGGACGACGTAGCGCGCGAGGGCGTCGCCGCGGGCGAGGCGGTGCTGCACGGGCACGAAGCCGGTGCGGGGGTCGGACTGCCAGGCGAGGAAGAGCATGCCCGCGTCCGGGGCGCCGTCCGGGCGGAGACCGTCGTGGTAGGACCAGCCCCGGCGGAGCATGGTCGCGCCGCCGGTGGTGGCGGGGGCGGCGAGGCGGATGTGGGCGTTGGTGGCGATGACGGGGACGCCGTCGGGCCGGGCCGCGCCGAGGTCCGCCGGGGTGGTCTCCGTACCGCCGGTCAGCGGCGTGCCGTCGGCGGTACGGCGGCCGATGGCCTGGTCGCGGTGGTCCCGGGGGAGGGTGTCCCAGTGGTCGAGGAGCATGCGGATGCGGCGGACGACGAGGTAGGAGCCGCCGGCCAGCCAGGCGGGGGCGGCCGGGTCCGACACGAGGATCAGCGCGCGTGCGGCGGGATCGGCCGGGTCGGGGTTGGCGGTTCCGTCGAGGTGCCCCATGAGGTTGCGGTGGGCGCCGCCGGCCGAGGCACCCTCCGGCGCACTGGTGAAGCCGGCCATCGTCCAGCGGACCGTGGCTTCGCCGTGGGCCAGGCGCTGGAGCGTCCGCAGCGCGTGGACGGTGACGAGCGGGTCGTCCGCCGCGATCTGCACGAACAGGTCGCCGCCGCCACGGGCGGGGTCGAGCTGGTCGTCCGGGAAGGCGGGCAGGGGCGCGAGGGCCTCGGGGCGCGCCGAGGCCAGGGCGACCCGGTCGAAGAAGCTCGCGCCGAGTCCGAAGGTGAGGGTGAGGGAGGCGGGCCCCGCGCCGAGCGCGGAGCCCGTGTCGACGGCGCGGGAACCGGGCGGCGAGAGCTCCTCGCCCACCGGCTCGCCCCGGGTCAGCCGTTCGGCGGCGGTGCTCCAGCGCAGCAGCAGGGCGGCGGCCCGGCCGCGGTCGGTCCGGGCCCCGAAGTCGAAGGCGGCCAGCCGGGCGTGCGCTTGACGGGGATGCAGGATCCCGGCCTGGTGCCGTCCGTGGAAGGCCACGGTCCGCGCGCGGGCCGGTGGTGCGCCGCCCGTGCGCAGGCCCGCCACGGCCGCCGTCCCGGCGCCGACGACGCCGAGCCCGGCGGCGCCGAGCAGGGCCCGCCGGCCGAGGCGCCGATCGGCCCGTACCGGTTCGGTGTCAGTGCTGTCCACCGTCGACCACCGGATCGACGACACCGACCCACAGTTGGTTGAGCTCGGACACGTAGCGGCCGCCCTTCGTGTCCTGGGGTGCGACCAGGCGCGGACCGGAGGCGTCCTCGAAGGGGACGTCGTCCTCGGAAACCGCGAGGAGGACCTGGGACTTGGCGAAGCCCGGGTCGATCTCGGCCCAGGCGAACACGGCGCGGTAGTCCCCGCCGCCGGTCGCGACGGCGACCCCGCGCAGCTGTCCGTTCTTCTTCGAGGCGTCGAAGCGCGGCTGGGCGTTCTTGAGCACGTCGTGGAGCAGGACGCCCTTGTACGTGTGCTTCTGTGGGCCCTTGGCGCTGGTGAACTCCACGGAGACCGAGGTCTGCGGCAGGGCGCGGAGGTCGGTCAGGGTGAGCGTGTACGGCTTGTCGACCTGGCCCGCGACACGCACCTCGCCCGGCTTCAGCGGGGCCGAAGAGGACGGTGCGGCCGACGGGGACGCGGACGCGGAAGCGGAACTGGAAGCGGAAGTCGCCGCGGCCGGCTCGGCCTTGGAGTCGGCGGATGCTCCACAACCGGTCAGGAGCAGTCCGCTGACAGCGAGCGAAGCCCCCCAGGCCGGCGGGCGGAGGCTGATGTGCTGAGGCATGGGCGTGTCCCTCCTGGCGACTGGTCGACTGCCCCGCAGGTGCGTGGTTGACGATGCCGATGCAGCGCAAATGCCGGGTGAAACATACATGACAGATGGTAGATGCGGGGATCACGTCTGCGGGGTGAGCGGCGGCGTAATTCGCTCGTCGCCCCGGTCCGACCGCCGTAGCATCCGCCCGTGAACGAGAACGAGTTGGACGACGCGCCCGACACGACCGACCGCGTGCTGTGCTGGCGGGGCAGGACGGTCGGTTTCGCGCCGCTCGACGCCGAGGACGCTGAGCTGATGCACGCCTGGCGGTCCGATCCCGTGGCCGTGTTCGAGATCGGCTTCTGGCCGCGCTCCCTCACCTCGGTCCGTGAACGCCTGGAGCGGGACCGGGACGAACACGATCGGGACGACTTCCTGGTCCTGCTCCCGGACGGCACCCCGATCGGCCACATCGCCCTGGTCGAGCAGGACATGGTCGACGGCACGGCGGAGATCCATCTGGTGATGGACCCGCGGCACCGGGGCCGGAACCTCGGCACCGACGCCGTGGACGCACTGACCGATCTCGCCTTCGGCGAACTGCCCATGCAGCGCGTGCAGGCCGTCACCCACACCGGCAACACGGCCGCGCTGAACGTCCTGGCCAAGGCGGGGTTCGTCCAGGAGGGAGTGCGGCGCTCGGCCTGCCTGCACCGGGGGCGCCGCCACGACGTCGCCGTCCTCTCCCTGCTCCGCGCGGAGTGGGAGGCGCTGGCGCGCCCGCGGTCCTGGGAGCTCTGACCGGCTTCGCCCCGCCCGGCCGGTGCGTGGTTTGATGATCGCACCGGGCGGGACCACCTCCGGGCGCCCGCAACGGGCGGCGGTGCACAGCGGCATGACGGAGGACCGGGCGTGGTACGTGAGCAGGGGCGGCGGCGCAGGCCGCTGCTGATCGGCGGCGCCGCGGTGGCGGCGGTCGGGCTGGCCTTCGGTCTGTACTGGTTCGAGCCCTGGAAGCTGTGGGTGGAGGAGTCGGTCAACGAGGCCGCCCCGTCCGCCGCGGCCGCCCCGAACCCCGCCGCGTCGGCGAACCCGCCCGCCGCGCCGCGGACGGTGGCCGAAGGCAGCCTGATCAGCCACGAGCACGCCACCACCGGCACCGTCAAGCTCCTCCGCCTCGCCGACGGCTCCCACGTCCTGCGCGTGGAGGACCTGGACACGAGCAACGGCCCCGCCCTGAGGGTCTGGCTGACCGACGCGCCCGTCATCGAGGGCGTCGACGGCTGGCGCGTCTTCGACGACGGCAAGCACGTCAGCCTCGGCGCTCTCAAGGGCAACAAAGGCGACCAGAACTACCCCGTTCCGGCCGGGGTGAACCCGGCCGACTACACGAGCCTCGCCATCTGGTGCGACCGTTTCGACGTCTCCTTCGGCGCGGCCACCCTCAAGCCGGTCTAGTTCGCGGCCGTCCCGCCCGAACCGAGGTGGTCGCGCTGGATGCGGTGGGCGAGGGCGCGCCGCACCGAGGCCGACGCGGTGGTGGCGGTGCCGGTGGCGGCCGCCTTCGGCGGGACGTCGAGGCCGCGGCTGATCTCGTCGTACGCGCTCCGGTGACCGGCGGGCAGCTCGGCCCGGTGCAGCCTCAGGTCCTCCTCCACCAGGCGGCGCAGCGCGTCGACGTTCCCGGGCGTGAAGCGCTTCCTCCCCCGGGCCAGGGCATCGGCGAGCCGGGCGCAGCGGGCGGTGTCGCCGAACGCCTCGGAGATCTCCTCCGCGAGGCCCCACAGCCGCCCCTCGAGCCAGGGCACGTCGTACTGGTCGAGGGCGAGCCCCATCGGCACCGGCGGCCCGTCCGTCCGGTGCTTCGCCGCCTGCTTGGACACGGCGGGCTGGCTCATGTCGGCGAGCCGGGCGATCCGGTCCTGGGTCCAGCCCCATCCGGTCAGCACCCGGATCATCTCGGTGCGCAGCCGCCGCATCTCCTCCCCGGCGCGGATGACCTCGTTCATGCCGGCGAACATCCGCCGGGCCTGCTCCTCGGTCAGTGCCCCGGTGTGGTGGTGCGTGTCCTCTTCCCCTGTCATGCCTCGGTTATACACCGGTGCCCCGCCTCGCCATAACCGGGTTGTACAACCTGGTTATGGCTGCCAGGATCCGGGACATGCCCACCTTCTCCGCGCCCGATGGAACCCGGCTCGCCTACCGTGTGACCGGCGACGGCGAACCGCTCGTCTGCCTTCCCGGGGGTCCCTCGGACTCCCGCTACCTCGGCGACCTCGGCGGCCTGTCCGCGCACCGCCGGCTCATCACCCTGGACCTGCGCGGCACCGGCCGGTCCGCGGTTCCCGAGGACCCCGCCTCCTACCGCTGCGACCACCTCGTCGGCGACGTCGAGGCCCTGCGCGAACACCTCGGACTCTCCCGGATCGACCTGCTGGCCCACTCGGGCGGCGCGAACCTCGCGGCGCAGTACGCCGCCCGCCACCCCGACAAGGTCGCCCGGCTCGCCCTGATCGGCCCCGGAGTCCGGGCCGTCGGCATCGCCGTCACCGGGGAGACGCGCCGCGAGCTCGCGCTGCTCCGGAGCGACGAGCCGTGGTTCCCGGCCGCCTTCGCCGCCCTGGAGGCGCTGGCGGACGGCACCGGCGGCGACTGGGAGGCCGTCGCACCCTTCTTCTGCGGCCGCTGGGACGCCGCGGCGCAGCACCACCACGCGGCCGGCCGGCCCACCAACGGCGAAGCCGTCGCCCTCTTCGCCGCCGAGGGCGCCTTCGACCCGGAGACCACCCGCGCGGCGCTCGCCGCCTTCGAGGCCCCCGTACTCCTGGTCGCCGGGGAGTTCGACCTGAACAGCCCACCCCGGACGGTGACCGAGTTCGCGGACCTGTTCCCCGACGCCACCCTCGCCGTACAGCCCGGAGCGGGCCACTACCCATGGCTCGACGACGCCACCCGCTTCGTCGCGACAACCACGGCATTCCTGGACCGGTGACCGCCCGAGCTCACGACCCGATGGTCACCACCCGGGCCCACTCCGGCGGCGCGTCCGGCACGTAGTCGGGATTCTCCTCGTCCCACTGGTCCGCCAGCCCGCGGGGGAAGAGCCCCACCACCGTCCGGCACGGCGGCCGGCTGTCCGGCCAGGGCGTCCGGCCGTCGGTCAGGACCACGATCACGTCCGGCCGCGGCCCCGTCCGGAGCGCTTTGGCAAAGCCCGCCCGCAGGTCCGTGCCCCCACCGCCCAGCAGCGGGATGCCCTCGCCGCGGCACAGCGGGTGCACGATCCGGGCCGCCGCGTCACACGGCACCACGGTGACCAGGTCGCGCCGGCCGCCCACGGCGCGGGAGATCGAGGCGACCTCCAGGAGCGCACTGCCCAGTTCGGCGTCACTGACCGACCCCGAGGTGTCGATGACCACCGAGACCCGGGGCGGCCTGCGCCGCAGGCTCGGCAGAACGGCCCCGGGCACCCCGGCCGAACGCCGGGAGGGGCGGCCGTAGCTGTAGTCCTCGCCCGCGCCCGAACCGGAGACCGCCGACAGGATGGCGGCCCCCAGCAGGTCCCGCCAGGGCTGCGACGGGTGGAACGCCTCCTCCGCCCAACGCTTCCACCCCTGCGGGGTGTTGCCCGGACGGCCGTTGATGCCCTGGGCCACCCGGAACCGGACCGCGTCCCGTTCCTGCGTGCTGAGCCCGTGCGCGCCGTCCGGGCCCAGGTCCCACTCCCGGTCCAGTCCGTCGGCGCCACTGCCGCAGTCCAGCCAGGCCAGGCTCTCCGTATGCGCCGAGAGCCGGAAGCGGCGCAGGTATTCCTCCATGAGCCGGCCGGCGGGCAGCCCCAGCGCCTCCGGCGTGACGGCGTCCTCCGGCCCGACCAGACCGTCACCGAACGCGTCGTCGTTGATCTCGCAGTCCGCGGCGATGTTCATCCGCAGCCGTTCCGCGGGGCCGGTCAGTCCGTGCGCCCGCGCGTACCGGTCACCGCGCCCGTGATGGTCGCGCAGGAGGTGCGACACCTCGTGCACCCAGACCCCGGCGAGCTCCTCCACCGGCGTCCGGTCCACGAATGCGGGGGAGACGTAGCACCGCCAGTGTCGGTCGACGGCCATCGTCGGCACCCGCCTCGACTCCACGGTGTGCAGGGCGAACAGTGCCGTCGCCAGGTACGGCCGGACCCGGGCGGCGTGCAGCCGGGCGGCGAAGAGCTTGTCGAGGTCCAGGGCCCCCGGCGCGTCCGGGCTCACCGCCCGGCCTGCGCGGGGACCGCGATCCGTGCCGCGGACCGGTCCGCCGCCCGGTCCGCGCGCCGGGACAGGGTCACCACGCCGGCGAGCCGCTCGATCGACGCCGGAACGTCCCAGTCCGCCCGGCGCAGCGTGGCGAGCGTGGTCGCGGGGACGACCAGCAGGTCCGGAGCCCCGGTCTCCAGCGCCCGGACCAGCAGGGCCCAAGCCGCGTCCCAGCGGGACTTCTCCGGACGCCTGCGGACCGCCGCCACCACCGCGTCGAGCGCGGCCTGGCGCAGGTCTCCCCGCTCGGGCAGCACGGCACCCGCCGGGTCGGCGAGCAGATCCTCGGGATCGGGGAGGTCCATCCGGTCGAGTCCGGCGAGCAGTTCCAGGGCCGGACCGTCCCCCACGGTGCCTCTGACCAGCAAGGACAGCACCTCCCTGGAGGAGCCTGCGGCGGTCGCGAAGGCGATCAGGCTCAGGGTCATGTCCCAACTGCGCGGGGAGGGCCAGGGGCCGCCCCGCCGCGTCTCACTGCTGGGCAGCCGGTGTACGAGCGTGGGGCGGGCGGAGAGGAAACCGCACACCGCACGGCGGGCGTGGTCCACGGCCGCCGGCAGCGCCTGCGCGTCGAGGCGCGGCAGGCTCGCCCGGGGCCACGTCCCGCCGAGCCCGCGCACCACGACCTCGTGGTCGTGGGTCCACTGGAGATGCACGAACCGGTTGGCCAGCGGTGGACTGAGCTCCCAGCCGTCGGCGGCCGAGGACCGCGGGTTGGCGGCGGCCACGATCCGGACCTCGGGCGGCAGTTGAAGGGCGCCGATCCGCCGTTCGAGTACGAGGCGCAGCAGGGCGGCCTGCACGGCGGGCGGCGCTGTGGACAGCTCGTCGAGGAACAGCAGCCCCCGGCCGGCCCGTACGAGGCGGACGGCCCAGTCCGGCGGGGCCATCGGGACGCCCTGTTCGGCGGGGTCGTCGCCCAGGACGGGCAGGCCGGAGAAGTCGGACGGCTCGTGGACGCTGGCGATGACCGTGGTCAGCGGAAGGCCCAGGGACTCGGCGAGCCGGGTCAGGGCCGCCGTCTTCCCGATCCCCGGCTCTCCCCACAGGAGGACGGGCAGGTCGGCGGCAACGGCCAGGGTCAGGGCCTCCAGTTGGACGTCGGGGCGCGGTTCGGTGGTGGAGTCGCGGAGCAGCGACAGCAGCTCACCGGCGACGTCGAGCTGGGAGGGGCCGGCCGGCTCGGCCGGGGAACCGGCTTGCGGGGAAGTGGCGTTGGCGACGTCGACAGCAGCGGACGGGGTGTGTGCGGGCATGTTCGATCACCTTGTGGGTTCGTGAGCGGCGGAAGGAACCGGTGCGGGGACGGAAGTCCCCGGTCAGCGCATGGCTTGGCGCGGGTGCGGGCGGTACTGGCGGGGGCGGCGGGGGCCCCCTCCGGTGCGGCCGGGGCCGGGTCCGGCCAGCCCCGCCCGGAACAGCCCGTAGGTGATCCGCCGCTGTGCGGCCGCCTCCAGGGCATCGCGCAGGGCGCCTGCGCGCAGCAGCGCGCCGGGGCCGAGCAGACCCTCGACGACGGCCAGCGCGCCGGCGGTGTCACCGTGGTCCAGGCGTTCGCGGACGCCGGTGAGGCAGTCCGGATGCCGGTGCGCCGCGTCGATGGCCTGCAGGCAGGGGACCGGAGTACCCGTCAGCGCCGCCAGCAGTTCTTCCCGGCGGATCTCGGCCGGGTCGTGGTCCAGCGGGGCGAGTACCCCGTCGACCAGGCCGATCCGGTGCCGGGCTCCCCGGCATTCGACGAGGCGCGGTTGCCCCGCCCGGTCCGGGATCCGGGACGCACGGACCGGCGGATGACCCGGTACGAGGCCGGCGGCGACCAAGGGGTGCAGCTGGTCGGCACCGAGCGCACCGGCGCGCAGCAGCTCCAGGTCGGGCAGCACCCGGACCGCAGCGTCGGGCAGCACCGGCAGGGCGGAGGTGCTCCCGTCCGGGGGCGCCACTGCGATCCGCAGGGCGGGCGCCCCATCGGCCCCTTCCCCGTGCGCGTGCAGGTCCACGACCAGTCGCTGTCGGCCGCCGAACCGTACGGTGACGGCTCCGGCGGCCCGCCCCTCGGCACGGAGCAGAATCTCCGCCTCGGCGGCCCAACGGTCCACGGCGCAGCCGTGACCCGGTGGGAGCACCTCCCGTAGCACCGGGTCCGCCGGGGACCGGTCGGCTCCGGAGCGGACCCTCAGCTCGTCGGTCCGGCGCGCGTCCCACAAGTGGCGGTGCAGGTCGAGGCGGAACCGCCGTGCGGGACGGGCGTACGGGCGCGGATCACCACAGCCGCCGGATCCGTCCCACAGTGCGAGGCTGATCCGCTGACCGGCGTCCGCCCAGGCCGGAGCCGTCCGGGCCACGAGGTGGACCGCATGGGTGCGGGTCCGCTCCGTGACCTCGTACCGGGCCAGCGAGAGGGTCAGATCGGGGCGCAGCAGCCCGTCGGGAGCGATGCGCGGCATGTGCCAGCGCAACAGGTCGGGCGTCAGATGGCGCAGGTCGGCCCGGATCCGGGCCGCGAGGTCGTGCCCGTACGAGCGGGCCACGGAACGCAGGTTGAGATCGACATCGACACCTGCGGCGGCGCAGGCCCCGGCCCAGTCCCCGACGGAACGCCGGGCGGTCGCGGTCTCGATCATGGAAGGCGGCACGGCGTACTCGCGTACGCGCAGCCAGAACGAAAGGCGGGAATCCCCATGCGCGGTCTGAGTGAGCATCAGCACTCACCTTGCGCGGACGGGACCCCCGATCTGTGAACGCAATGGGTGGTCATCGCCGTGATCGTAGCCACCTCGCCGGAGTCCCACCAGTGGTTTCCGGCGGGTTGCGGGGCTGTCAGGGCCAGTGGGGGTGGTGGTGGTCGATGACGTAGTGGTGGTCGTGGCGCCAGCCGGTGGCGGATGGGTGGGCGTCGGCGAGGTGGGGGTGGCCGGGGGGCAGGTCCGGGTGGACGTGTTCCAGGCGGTACGGGTCACGGGCGGGCCAGGAGGCGGCCGCGGCCGTGGTGGAGCCGAGGGCGACGGCCCCCAGGACCATCGCGGCCAGCGGCAGGCCCGCCCCCGCGCCGAGCCACCCCGCCAACGGGTAGGTGAGCAGCCAGCAGCCGTGGGAGAGGGAGAACCGGGCGGCGAAGGCGGCGGGCAGGTCCGCGTCGGCGGTGGAGCGGCGGATCAGGCGGCCCCCCGGCGTCAGGACGGCGGAGCAGGCGGCGCCGAGCGCGGCCCAGACCACGAGGAGCGCCGGCCAGGACCAGGAGCCCGGGGCGGTCGAGGTGACGGCCGCCGCGGCGGCCAGGAGGGCCGGGAGGGCGAAGGCGGCCCGCAGCATCACCGTACGGTCGGTGGCGCGTTGCAGGAGGCGGGGCAGGACCAGCGCGGTCAGGATCGATCCGGCGCCGTACGCGCCCAGGGCGAGCGAGACGGCGCCGGCCGGGCGGCCGAAGTGGCCGCGGACCAGGGTCACGGTGCCGACGAAGACGAGGGCCCCGGCGGCCGCGACGGCCAGGTCGAGGGCGAGCAGGGCGCGCAGTCGGGGAGTGGCCCGGAAGAGGCGGATGCCGAAGCCGGCCCGGGCGCGGATGCCGCCGTTCCGTTCGACCGGGGCGGGCCGGGGCAGCACGGTGGCGAGGACGAGCACGGCCGAGCCGAGGAATCCGAGGACCGTGCCCGCGAACAGCCAGTCGTAGGAGACCAGGGTCAGCAGGGCCGCGGCCAGTACCGGACTGAAGAGGCTCTCGAGGTCGTAGGCGAGCCGGGTCATCGACAGGGCCCGGGTGTAGTCGCGTTCGGCGGGCAGGACCTCGGGGAGGGTGGCCTGGAAGGTCGGGGTGAAGGCCGCCGACGCCGCCTGGAGCAGGAAGACCAGCAGGTGGATCTGCCAGACCTCGGTGACGAACGGAAGGGTCGAGGCCACTCCGGCGCGGGTGAGGTCCGTCGCCGCCATCAGGGTGCGGCGGGGGATCCGGCCGGCGGCCGCTCCGATCAGCGGGGCGATGCCGACGTAGGCGATCATCTTGATCGCCAGTGCGGTACCGAGGACCGCGGAGGCGTCGGAGCCCGCGAGGTCGTAGGCGAGCAGGCTCAGCGCGACGGTGGCGAGACCGGTCCCGACCAGGGCGATGACCTGGGCGGTGAACAGGCGGCGATAGGTGCCGTTGCGCAGTACGGACAGCACGGGCGGCCCCGTCCGGTCGGCGGGTCGATGACTCCACGTCAGCGTAGCCAACATGTGCGTACCTGTGCACCTGTTGGTCGCCCGTACGAGCGGGAGCCCCGACGGTCGCCGTGTCAGTCGTGCGGGGGCAGCGAACCGAGCTGGTGGTCGGCGGCGTTCAGGGCCTCGTCGACCAGCCGCCGCAGGTGCCCGTGGCGTACGGCGTACACGACCCGGCGGCCGTCCTTGCGGGTGGTGACCAGTCCGGCGAGGCGCAGCTTGGCGAGGTGCTGGCTGACCGAGGCCCGGGCCGCCCCGCACGCCTCGGTGAGCGTGGTGACATCGGCCTCGCCCCTTGCGAGCCGCTCCATCAGCGCCAGCCGGGTGCGGTCCGCGAGCAGGGCCAGGACGGACGCGGCGACCTCCAGCCGGTCACCCCGTTCCTGCGGGACCTGCGGGACCTGCGCACCTGCCAGATCCGTGCGTGCGCTCATGCGCACATCGTAGGGCGGCCACGGCGCGATGCCACGGGCCCCGGCGCAATGCCACGGGCCCCGCCGCCCCCGGCAGGGGTGACGGGGCCCGTTGTGCGGGCGGCGCGGCGGATCAGCCGGCCGCGGGCGCCGGCTGCTGGGCGGGCGCTTCCGCGCCATCGGTGCGCGCGGCCAGGAGCCGCTGGGCCAGGACGCCGAAGACGATGGCGAACACCGCCCACAGGACCAGCTGGACGGCCAGCGAGGCGACCCGGAACTCCCACAGCAGGGCGGCGGGGAAACCGGGCTGGACGGCGTCGCTGTTGTCCGGCAGGAACGCGAACGCCAGGGCCGCGGCGACGACGAACGCGCCGCTCGCGGTCAGCGTCGCGTTCCAGTTGCCCAGGCGCGGTGCCAGCCGTCGCCCGAGGATGATCGCGCCGACGCCGAGCAGCACGCTCAGCAGGATCATCAGGAAGAACAGCGTGGTGCGCTGTCCGATCGTGTCCGGGTTGCCGACCGCCGGCGGGGTGGCCGGGTACTTGAGGAACGGCACCAGGTAGACGGTCGCGAAGGCACCGGCCGCGGTGAGCGCCGCCGTGGCCCGCGGGCTGAACCCGCCGACGCGGCCGAGGGCGAACGAGAACGCGAGCGAGGCGATGCCGCCCAGCGCGACCCCGTACACCAGGACGCCGGTGGCCAGGCCGAAGGTGGACTGCACCGGCCGGCTGACCAGTTCCTCCTCCTCTTCGGCGGCTTCGGCCGGTGCGGCGTCGCCGCCGCCGTGCCCGGCGTGGGCGCTCAAGGCACCCGCAGCGTCCTTGGCGGCCGCGGCCTCCTCCACGGCGATGGAACCCCGGACCGGGGGCTCACCCACCACGTAGGCGACGGCGAAGGCGAACAGCCCGGCGATCAGGCCCGCGAGCATGCCGCGGACCAGTAGACCTCTGACAGTGGAGGCGTACATGTGCGTGCCTCTCAGTGGCAGGGGAAGCCGAGCAGGTGACGACCGTCGTGGACCCACTCGTGCACGCCCTCGCCGGCGAACACGGCCGTGGCACCCTGTTCGGCACCGACGAAGTACAGGGCGACGAGCATCAGGAGACCGACGAAGAGCGCCCAGGGCAGCACCGCGCGGACAGGCAGCGGAGCCGACAGGGAGCCGGCGGGGGTGGATATGGCAGCGGAAGCGACAGCCTCGGCCATGATGGAACCTCCTCGGGGAACAACGCGTCCCATACGGTGGTGCAGGACGACGGTCCTCGGGTCTGACTCGCCGCGGCGCGCCCCCCGGAGGGGATGTCACCGCAGCACACAGTGGCGCGACCATGCCGGATTCACACCGGGCTTCCGTCTCGCCGTCGTCGCTATGTGCAAATGTCGCGGTGACGCTACCGTGCGGCGGGCCTGCGGCCAAGTGGCTGAGTCTCTGATCACACGCGGCCGCGGGGAAGATTTTGCCCCGGGCCCGGGGCGGGGGCCGGGAGTGTCCAAGGAGTGGTACGGAAAAGACTGCTAGAATCACGGTGTTGGCCTTCGGCGAGCGTGCCCCGTGCACGTGCCCGGAGGCTTTTTTCATGCCTTCTTCCGTTCCTTCCTCTTCCTCCCCTTCCTCCTCTCCTTCCCCTTCGTCCTCCAAGTCGGCTGCCACTCCCGCGCCGGCCCCCGGCTACCGCGACCTGCTCCGCAACCGGGAGTTCACCGGCCTCTACGCCGGCTTCACCCTCACCGCCGCCGCGAGCACCCTGTCGGGCTTCGCCCTCGGCACCCTCGTCGACCAGCAGACCCGTTCCCCGTTCCTGACGGCCGTGAGCATGTACGGCGCCACGTTCGCCACGGTGCTCGGCGCGCTGACGCTGATGTCGGTCGCGGACGGGAACCGGCCGCGCCGGACCATCGTCGCGCTCCAGTCCGCCTCGCTGATCGGCGTCTGCGCCCAGGCCGTTCCGGGGCTGCCGCTGGTCGCCCGGTTCGCGCTGCTGCTGATGCTGGGCTTCTTCCAGTCCCTGGGGACCGGCACCCGGCTGGGCCTGCTCGCGGAGATCGTGCCGAACTCCGCCTACGCACCGGCGCGTTCGCTGATCAACATCACCTCGGGCGGTACGGCGGTCCTCGGCTACGCCCTCGGCGCCGTGCTGCTCTCCTACCTGAGCCCGCACGGGCTCTTCCTCGTCGCCGCCGCCCTGACCGCCCTCGGCCTCGCCGTGGTGGCGGCCACCGTCCGCGAACGCTCCGTCCGGCTCACCCGTCGCCCCGGACTGCGTCAGACCTGGACGACGAACACCGAGTTGTTCTCCCACCCCGGCCGGCGGGCGCTGCTGCTGAACCTGTGGGTGCCCAACGGTCTGATCGTCGGCTGCGAAGCCCTGTTCATCTCCTACGACCCCAGCCACGCCGGCACCCTCCTGGCCGCCGGATCGGCGGGCATGCTCCTCGGAGACCTGGCCGTCGGCCGGCTGCTGACCGCCGGGCAGCGCCGCCGCCACGCCTTCGCCCTGCGGCTGCTGCTCGCCGTCCCCTTCCTGCTGTTCGCGTTCCACCCGCCCCTCCCGGTCGTCGCGGTCGCGGTGTTCCTCGCCAGTGCCGGGTTCGCGGCCACCCTGCCCCTCCAGGAGCAGCTCCTGGACCTGACCCCCGACCCGGTGCGCGGCCAGGTCCAGGGGGTCGAGTCGGCCGGCCGGATGACCTGGCAGGGCCTCGGCGCCGCACTCGCCGGCGGGCTGGCCCAGTACCTCGCCCCGGGCGCCGCGATCGCCGTCGTCGCCGCGGTCTCCGTCGCCGTCACCGTCCTCACCCGGCCGTACGTCGTCCGCGCGGGTGGCAGTTGAGCGGGTGCGGCGGGGCGGGGCCGGACCTACGGTGGGAGAACGGTCCGGGGCAGCCGGCACGTGACCGGTGACGGCTGACGTGGCGGCTGGCAGTGACGGGAGTCGGCGATGGCCGGTGAGCTTTCCTTCTTCGAGCTTGGTGCGGGCGACAGCGAGCAGGCCCGTACCTTCTTCGCCGGACTCTTTGGCTGGTCCTTCGAGCCGGGTCTCTCCGACGGCGGCGGGTACGCGATCCGGACGCCCAACGTCCCCGGCGGACTGCACGGCAACGACCCCGGCGCCCGCCCGTACCTCTTCTTCGCGGTCGACGACATGGAGACGGCGCTCGCGCGGGTCCGCGCGCTCGGCGGCTCCGTCGACGGCACCGACCTGGGGAGCGGCGAGGAGTCGGTCGCCCGGTTCGGCGCCTTCCGGCTCTGCCACGACGACCAGGGCACGCCCTTCGGCCTGCACCAGCCCCCGCCCGGCCGCTGACGCGGCGGCCAGCGCGTGAGGCGCCGGGCCGCACCCATGTATTCGTGCATGTGTTCGGTTCATGGGGTTAGGCTGGGGTCATGCACGCAGTCCAGGGGCTTCAGGGCTCCCTCTTCGACCAGGGTGACGAGATCCGGCTCGGCCCGCTGGGCGGCCTGCGGCGCACCGAGCTCGGCGCCGGGGCCTGGGTCGACCACCTGCCCGGCTGGCTGAGCGGCGCCGACGCGCTCTTCGAGCGGCTGGCCGCCGACGTGCCCTGGAAAGCCGAGCGGCGGCAGATGTACGAGCGCGAGGTGGAGGTGCCCCGGCTGCTCGCCTTCTACAGGGAGGGCGAGGCCCTGCCGCACCCCTCGCTCACCGAGGCCCGCGAGGCGCTCACCCGTCACTACGCCGCCGAGCTCGGCGAACCCTTCACCACCGCCGGACTGTGCCTGTACCGCGACGGCCGGGACAGCGTCGCCTGGCACGGAGACCGGACCGGCCGCTCCTCCACCGAGGACACCATGGTCGCCATCGTCTCCGTCGGCGACCCGCGCGATCTCGCCTTCCGTCCCCGCGCCGGCGGAGCCACCCTGCTGAGGCTGCCGCTCGGCCACGGCGACCTCGTCGTCATGGGCGGCTCCTGCCAGCGCACCATGGAGCACGCGGTGCCCAAGTCGGTCCGGGCGGTCGGGCCCCGCATCAGCGTCCAGTTCCGGACCCGGGGCGTCCGCTGAGCTCCCGGCCGCCTCGCGCGGTCGGGGTTGCGGCGCCGCCCGGGGGCGTTCAGGCTGGTGCGCATGGATCTTGGCGCCTTCTCCGTGAGCCTGACCGTGCGCGACCTCGATGCCTCCCGGGCGTTCTACGAGAAGCTCGGGTTCTCGGCTTTCGGCGGGAACCCCGAGCAGGGCTGGCTGATCCTCAAGAACGGTGATGTCGTCCTCGGGCTGTTCGTCGGCATGTTCGAGAAGAACATGCTGACCTTCAACCCGGGCTGGGACGGCAGCGCGACGGCGCTCGAGTCGTTCACCGACATCCGGGACCTACAACGGCAGCTGAAGGCGCAGGGTGTGGAGTTCGCGACGGAGGTCGACGAGTCCGGTTCCGGGCCGGGCAGCTTCCTCGTCCTCGACCCGGACGGCAATCCGGTCCTCTTCGACCAGCACCTCTGACCCGGGCGCTGGCTCAGGCGGTGGCGCCGGGCTCCTTCGTGGGGCGGACGGCCCCGGCCGCCGCGTGCAGCGAGCGCAGCGCCAGCAGCAGCAAGCCGATGTCGTCGAGGTACACCGGGTCCGGGATCAGGTCCACCGGCGAGACGGTGTAGATCACGGCGACCCAGAACAGGGCCTTGTCCCGTAGTGGGATCCCCGCGTCGAGCAGCAGCCGCCGCGCCTTGAAGACCCGTACGAGCAGCACGGCCGCGGCGATCGCGAGCCCCACCGCGACGACCGTGAGCAAGGTGAGCCAGACCTTTCCCTCCATGGCGCCCCTATACCCCGAAACCGGCACTCGCTACCCGAACGGCGGCCGGTTCTACTCAGGCACCCTGCTCGCGCAGCCTGCGGCCGACCTCGCCCAGCCCGTCGGCGAGCGCGTCGAGCTGCCCGGGGGTCAGGACGTCGACGAGGATCTCCCGGACCGTCGCCACGTGCCCGGGAGCGGCCTGCTCCAGCTTGGCGCTGCCGGCGTCGGTCAGTACGGCGAAGACGCCGCGCACGTCGGAGGGGCAGCTGCGGCGGCGGACCAGTCCGGCCTTCTCCATCTGGGTGACCTGGTAGGTCAGCCCGCTCTTGGAGTTGATCAGGCCGTTGGCCAGCTCGGTCATCCGCAGCTCGCGCCCGGGTGCCGCGGCGAGCCGTACGAGGATCTCGTACTGGGGGTGCGAGAGGCCGGCCTCGTCCTTGAGCTGTTGGTCGAGACGGCGGTTCACCAGGGCCGATGCGGCCAGGAAGCCGCTCCAGGCCCGCATCTCGCGGTCGTCCAGCCATCTCGGTTCTGCCATGCCGCCAGCCTACACAGGTTGTTCCAATTTGAATCAATGGTTAGGGTCGACGATCAGCGGTTCGAATTTGAACAACCCCCTGCCAGCTCCACCGGACCGCCCGACCGGAAGGACCCCCCCATGACCAGCCCCTCCGTCACCACGACGAAGCCGCAGGCCGCCGCACCGGCCGTACGCCCCCAGAGCGCCACCCTCTCCACCCCCGGCCACGACACCGGCCTGCTGCTCCTGCGCCTCGTCCTCGGCCTGACGATGGCCGCGCACGGCACGCAGAAGCTCTTCGGCTGGTTCGAGGGCGGCGGCATCAGCGGCACCGGCCAGTTCTTCACCGCCAGCGGATACCCCGCCGGCGACGCCATGGCCGTCCTCGCCGGACTGACCGAGACCCTGGGCGGCCTCGGCCTCGCCCTCGGCCTGCTCACCCCGCTCGCCGGCGCCGCGATCGTCGGCACCCTCATCAACGCGATCGCCGTCCACGGCGCCGACGCCTTCTTCGCGCCCAAGGGCATCGAGTACGAACTGCTGCTGACCGCGGGCGCCGCCGCCCTCGCCCTCACCGGCCCCGGCCGCTACGCCGTCGACCGCTTCCTGCCCGTCCTGCGCAGCCACCGCCTGGCCCACGGCGCCCTCGCCGTCGCCCTCGGCGTGGTCCTCGCCGCGGTGCTGCTCCTCGTCCGCGACTAGAGGCGGGGGAATGGTCCCCAGAGCCTGACGTAGCGCGCACGGGGGTGTCCGGGGCCCGAGCTGATTGGCCCCGGGCATTCGCGGGAAGAGCGCACCAATGACACAACCCATCGAAGACTACGCACTCATCGGCGACCTGATGACCAGCGGACTGGTCGGCCGTGACGGGTCCATCGACTGGCTGTGCCTGCCCCGCTTCGACTCGGCCGCCTGCTTCGCCAAGCTCCTCGGCGACGAGGAGAACGGCCACTGGCGCATCGCCCCCGTCGACGCCGAAGACGGCGAACCGTGCACCCGCCGGGCCTACGTCGACGGCACGCTCGTCCTGGAGTCGTACTGGGTGACCGACACCGGCACCGTCAAGGTCACCGACTTCATGCCGCAGCGCGACGTGGCCCCCGACGTGGTCCGCATCGTCGAGGGCATCAGCGGCACCGTGCGCATGCACAGCACCCTGCGCCTGCGCTTCGACTACGGGAACGTCGTCCCCTGGGTGCGCCGCGTCGAGGAGGACCGGGTCGCCGTCGCCGGGCCCGACTCCGTCTGGTTCCGCAGCGACCCCCCCGTCCGCACCTGGGGCGAGGCCAACAGCACCCGCTCCCAGTTCCCGGTCACCGCAGGCCGGCGGGTGGCGTTCGTCCTCACCTGGCACCCCTCGCACGAACCGCGGCCCGATCCCTGCGAGCCCTTCGAAGCCCTGGAGCAGAGCCTCGCGGACTGGCGCGACTGGAGCTCGCAGTGCCGCTACGAGGGCCCCTACAAGGAGGCCGTGAACCGCTCGCTGATCACCCTCAAGGCCCTCACCTACGCCCCGACCGGCGGTATCGTCGCCGCCTCCACCACCTCCCTCCCCGAGGAACTCGGCGGCGTCCGCAACTGGGACTACCGCTACTGCTGGCTGCGCGACTCCACCCTCACCCTCGGCTCCCTCCTCGCCACCGGCTACCTCGACGAAGCCCGGGCCTGGCGCGCGTGGCTGCTGCGCGCGGCCGCCGGCGACCCCGCCGACCTGCAGATCATGTACGGCATCGCCGGCGAGCGGCGGATCCCCGAGAGCGAACTGCCGTGGCTGGGCGGCTACGCCTCCTCCGCCCCGGTCCGGGTCGGGAACGCGGCCGTGGACCAGCTCCAGCTGGACGTGTACGGCGAGGTCATCGACTCCCTCCACGTGGCCCGGTCCGCCGGGCTGCCCTCCGAGCGGCACGCCTGGCGGATCCAGCTCGCGCTCCTCGACTTCCTGGAGCGCAACTGGCAGCGGCCGGACGAGGGCCTGTGGGAAGTCCGCGGCCCGCGCCGCCACTTCGTCCACTCCAAGATGATGGCGTGGGTCGCCGCCGACCGGGCCGTACAGGCACTGGAGCGCGATTCCTCGATGCCCGGCGACGTGGAACGCTGGCGCGCCATGCGGGACGCGGTGCACCTCGACGTGTGCACCAAGGGCTACGACCCCGCGCGGGGCACCTTCACCCAGTACTACGGCTCCAGCGAGCTCGACGCGGCGGCCCTGCTCATCCCCAGGACCGGATTCCTGCCGCCGGACGACCCGCGGGTCATCGGCACGGTCGACGCCGTGCGCGCGGAGCTGGGCCGCAGCGGACTCGTCCGCCGCTACACCACGGAGGGTCCCGCCGTCGACGGACTGCCCGGCGACGAAGGAGCCTTCCTGGCGTGCTCGTTCTGGCTGGCCGACGCCCTGTACCTGACGGGCCGGGAGAAGGAGGCCCGCGACCTCTTCGAGCGGCTGCTGGCCGTACGCAACGACGTGGGACTGCTCTCGGAGGAGTACGACCCCGTCGCCGGACGCCAACTCGGAAACTTTCCGCAGGCGTTCAGCCACGTCGGCCTGGTGAACACCGCGCTGATCCTGGCGGGCGAAGCGTGCGGCACGGGCGGTTCCACGGGCGGCGTCAAGAAAACGGGCTGACGGGGCTCTACGCCTCCTCGCCCGTGCGGGACGCCAGCAGCAGGGCGATGTCGTCCGGCCGGTCGGCGGTGCCGTCCGCCTCGCCGATCAGCCGGTCGGCGGTCTCGGTCAGCGGTGACGGCCGGGCCGCCGCCAGGGCCACCCGCAGCCGCTCGACCCCGTCGTCGATGTCGATGCCGGGCGTCTCCACCAGGCCGTCCGTGTAGAGGGCGAGCACCGCGCCCGTCTCCAGCCGCAGTTCCGTGACCGGGTACGAGGCCTCCGGGTCGACGCCGAGCACCACCCCGCCCGCCAGGTCCAGCACCTCGGTCCGGCCGTCGGGGTGCCGCAGCAGCGGCTGGGGGTGACCCGCCCGGACGGCCCGCACGGCGCCCGACGCCGGGTCGAGCACCATGTAGCAGCAGCTGGCGAACTGGCCCGGATCCAAGTCGATGAGCAGCTGGTTGGTGCCCCTCATCACCTGCTCCGGCGTACTGCCGCTGAGGGCGAAGGCCCTTACGGCGCTGCGGAGTTGACCCATGGTCGCCGCGGCCGCCACGCCGTGGCCCTGGACGTCCCCGATGACGAGGGCCAGCAGGCCGCGAGCGGTCTCGACGACGTCGTACCAGTCGCCGCCGACGTCCATGCCCGCGGTGCCCGCGAGATAGCGGCCGACCGTGTCCACGTTCTCGCGCACCGGCAGCCGGTGCGGCAGCAGGGCCGACTGGAGCCCGCGCGCCAGGGCCGCCTCGCTGTCATAGCGCCGGGCCCGCGCCAGGGCCTGCGCGATCAGGCCGGCCAGCGCCGTGAGGACCGTACGCTCCTCCGAGCTGAAGCCGCGGGGCGAGTCGAAGCCCAGGATGCACGAGCCGACCGGCCGGCCGGAGGCGATCAGCGGCAGGAAGGCGCGGGCACCGACGTCGGCGTCGAGCGGAATGCCGGGATAGGCGGCGGCGAGATGCTCCATCGACTCGAAGAACATCGGCCGGCCCGTGGTCAGCGTCTCCACGCCGGGCAGCCGCACATCGAGCGAGACCCCGTCGAACCGGTTGAGGAAGCCCCGCGGGAAACCGGTCTCCCAGGCGAGGTACAGGTGCCGCTCGTCGAGGAGGTAGATCGCCAGCTGGCGGCCGCCGAAGGCCGGCAGCAGCTCCTCGGTGACCACCGCCGACACCTGCCGGGCCGTGACCGCCTCCGACAGCGCGATGGCGAGCGCCACCGGCCGGTACAGCGCGGAGGTCGGGTCGACGGGCGAACCCGGGCCCGCGTCCGGCCGGAGCGTCGAGTCGGGTGCGAAGGCGGGCTTCTCGGCCCTGCCGATGCTCAGGGTCACGCCGTCGGGGGCCGGGTTGAGGTCCACCGACAGCCACTCCCCGGGCGGGTGGCGGCCGCGACGGGCCGGGAAGTGCGCCGGCTCGCCGGACATGAAGACGGCCCGGAAGTGGTCGTCGTAGGCGTGGTGCCCCAGCCACGGCAGGGCCTCCCACAGCACCTTCCCGTACAGCTGACGGCCGGCGAGGCCGAGCAGTTCCTCGGCCGCCCTGTTGACGAAACCGATCCTGCCCTGCCGGTCCAGGGAGAGCACCGCCAGCGCGAGCCGGTCCAGGGCCGCGCGGGCGCCCGCGGACCCGGTGTCGGGCGGCGGCGTCGGCACCGTCACCGGGTCGCCCTCCCACGCCACGGGCGCCCCGGCCGCCGCAAGCTCCGCGAGTTCCCAGGCCAGCCGGTCCGCGGCCTCCCGCAACCGCTCCCGGTCGACGGCCCCGATCGGGATGCCGGGGGTCGCCGGGCGCAGCACCAGCAGTACGCCGAACCGCTGCGTCCCGGCGGTCACCGGCTCGTACAGCGAGGCGAAGGGGAACGGCAGGCTGGCCACCATCTGCGGGAAGCGGCCCACCGCCGACTCCGCGTCGGCCAGGTGCACGGCCTGCCCGGTGCGGTAGGCCTCGGCGGGCGGGTACGGGCGGTTCACCTGGATCCGCCACCACGGGCGGAACAGGGGCAGCGGCAGCCCCATGAACACCGCCAGCAGCAGGAGGCCGGAGGTGGGCGAGCGCATGTAGATCCCGCCCGCGTACCCACCCACGGCCTGCACGGCGCTCACGGTCGCCCGGGCGAGTGCCTGAGTCATGGCATCGGGGGCCGGGTCGCCGCCGCTGTCCGCTCTCGCGATCACACAGTCAGGATGCGCCCTCGGCGGCGGCCACTGCATCCCGGCCGCGCCCGCGCCGCCCCGCCCGATACCAGGTGACCACCGCGGCCGACGCGCACAGCAGCACCACGGCCACCGTGCGCAGCGCGGCCCCCATCGCGTCGGTGAAGGCGGCGACCTGAGCCGGATCCTGCGGGTTCCCGTGGAAGCGCGAGGCCAGCACGGTGCCGACCACCGCCACGCCGAGGGCGGCGCCGATCTCCCGGGCCGCCGTGTTCAGCCCGGAGCCGAGCCCGGCCTGGTGGGAGGGCAGCTCGGCGACCACCGTCAGCGTCAGCGAGGGCGCGCACAGGCCCGTGCCGACGGACAGCACCAGCAGGTAGAGCGCGTACACGGCGTACGGGGTGCCCGCGTCGGCGGTGGAGACCAGCAGCAGCCCCGCCCCGATCAGGCCGAGCCCGGCGCCGACCGGCAGCCGCGGCCCGATGCTCTCCTGGAGCCGGGCTCCGAGGCGGGGCACCAGTGCCATGCCGACGGTGAGCGGGACGATCGCGAAGCCGGTCTGGGCGGGGGAGAAGCCCTTCGCGTACTGGAGGTACTGGGCATTGACGAAGAACAGGGCGAAGAGCCCGAAGAACGCGGTGCCGATGCCGAGCGTCCCGGCGCGCAGCCTGCGCGAGCCGAAGATCCGCGGGTCCAGCAGCGGGCGGGCGGCGCGCAGCGCATGGCCGGTGAACGCGGCGAGCAGTACCGCGCCCAGACCGAAGGCCACCAGCACCTGCACCGAGGCCCAGCCGTACGCCGGCCCCTCGATGATCCCGTAGACCACCGCGAGCAGCGCACCCGCGAGCAGCGCCGCCCCGAGGGGGTCGACGGCAGCGTGGGGCTGGGACGGAGTACGGGGGACCGCGCGGGCGACCGCGAGCGCGAGCAGCACGCCGAGCGGGACGACGGCCCAGAACAGGGCCCGCCAGGTCAGGTACTCCCCGGCAAGGCCACCGCCGACGTTGCCCGCCAGGCCCCCGAGGCCCGCGGACAGCGTCCAGGTGGCCAGGGCGCGGCCGCGGCGCTCGGGCGGAGTCAGGTGGACCAGGACGGACATGGTGGCGGGCATGATCAGGGCCGCGCCCGCCCCGCACACGCCGCGCCCGGCGATGAGTAGGGCCGGGGCCTGGGCGAGGGCGCTGGCGGCCCCGCCGGCCGCGAACAGGCCGAGCCCGGCGAGCAGGGCGCCCTTGCGGCCGTAGCGGTCGCCGAGCGCCCCGGCGGGGATCAGCAGAGCGGCGAAGACGATCACGTACGCGTCCACCGACCACAGCAGCTCGCCGGGATCCGGATGCAGCTCGGACGCGGCGAGCTGCGGGATCAGCAGGTTGACGGCGGCGACCATCCCCTGGGCGACCAGCACGCAGGCGCACAGGACGAGCAGGGCGGGCCGGGTGAGGGTGGGCGCGGGGACGGCGGGACCCTGCGTGACGGCATGGCGGAGCACGGCTCCTCCTCGGAGTCGGTGACGTGGCGGTACGGCGAAAGGAAGGAAAGAAAGAAGGAAGAAGGGGAGATGGGAGGGCGGCCGGCAGCGGCCATCACCCCTGGTCCACCGTAGAGTTGGGCCGACCTGCTTTCCAGTGCAACTTATGCAAGGGATGTATGCGTGTGACGCAATCCGGGCTGGACCTGAATCTCCTCGTCGCCCTGGACGTCCTCCTGGAGGAGGCGAGCGTGTCCCGGGCCGCGGCCCGCATGCACCTGTCCGAGCCCGCCATGAGCCGGACCCTCGGCCGGATCCGCAAGGCCCTCGGCGATCCGGTCCTGGTCCGGGCCGGCCGGGTCATGGTGCCGACCCCGCACGCGCTCGCCGTACGGGGGGAGGTCCGCGCGGTCGTGGAACGGGCCCGCGCCCTCTTCCTCACCGGCGCGGAGGTGGACCTGCCCACCCTCACCCGCACCTTCACCGTGCTGGCCAACGACGCCTTCACCGCCGTCTACGGGGCCACGCTCTTCAACCGGATGACCCGCGAGGCGCCGGGGGTGCGGCTGCGTTTCCTCCCGGAGAGCCACGTGGACGTCCCCGCGCTGCGCGAAGGCGTCGCCGACCTGGAACTCGGCGTCGTCGACACCCGTTCCCCCGAAGTGCGCGTCGAGCACCTCTCCGACGAGCGCATGCTGGGCGTCGTACGCCGCGGGCACCCGCTGCTCCGCGGACGCCTCACGGTGCGCCGGTTCGCCGCGGCCGAGCACCTGACCGCCTCCCGGCGCGGCCGCCTCGAAGGCCCGGTGGACGCCGCGCTCGCCGACCAGGGGCTGTCCCGGCGCGTGGTGGGCAGCGTGGGCACCTTCCCCGCCTCCCTGTTCGTCCTGCGCGAGAGCGACCTCGTAGGGCTGCTGACCAGCCAGGTCGCACCGCTCGCCGCCGCGCTGGGACTGGAGGCCTTCGAGATACCGCTCGACCTGCCGCCGCTGCCCTTCGGCATGGCCTGGCACCCGCGCCACGACGCCGACCCGGCGCACGCCTGGCTGCGATCCTGCGCCCGCGAACTGGTGCCGGCGCCGGACCGGGAGCAGCCGCGATAGGCCGACCGCCTCCCTCGTCCGGGGGACGTTACGGGTGTACGGCCCGGCCCCCGGCCGCGCCGCGGGGGACGATACGCACGCGTCCCACCTGCGGCAGGCCCCCGGAAGGCAGAGCATGCGGTTCCAGTACGACACCATCGGCGAGCGTTACGCGGAGTCGAAGACCACGGCGGCCTTCTCGGCAGCCGACACCTACACGCTGCACGGAGCCCTCGACGCGCTCGGCGGGGTGCGCGGGCTCGACGCCCTCGACCTGGCCTGCGGATACGGGTACAACACCCGGCTGCTGGCCCGCGGCGGGGCCCGCCGGACCGTCGGCGTGGACGTCTCGGAGGAAATGATCCGGCTGGCCCGCGAACACGAGGCCACGAAGGACCGGCCGGACGTCGAGTACCACGTCGCCGACGCCGCCGGCCTTCCCCACCTCGGCCCCTTCGACCTGGCCACCGCCGCGTACGTCTTCAGCTACGCGCCCGACCGCAGGTCCCTGCACGCGATGTTCCGGTCCGTCCGCGCCAACCTGCGCGGCGGCGGGCGGCTGCTGGCCATCGTGCCCAACGCGGGGGCGTTCCCGCGCGTGGACTGGTCGCCGTACGGGGTCCGCATCCTCGACCGGATCCCGGACGGCGACGCGCCGCTGCTGAAGGCGCACTTCCTGACCGAGCCGCCGGTGCCCTTCGAGTTCCGCGAATGGGCCCACGCCGACCTCGCCGAAGCGGCCGTCGAGGCGGGCTTCGTCACCGTCGGCTGGCAGCCGAACCGGACCCCGCCCGCCGACGCCGTACGCGACGAGGCGTACTGGACGGGGTACCGGTCCTGGCCGATCAGCTCACTGATGACCTGCACGGCGTAGGACACCCGGCGTGGGCGGACAGGTCATGACGGACAGGCCGGGACGGCGGCCGGGTCACAGCTCCGCCGTCGCCCTGATCAGCTCGACGATCCGGTCGCGCGCCGCCCGCCCCTCCGGCACCGGAAGCAGCGGGTAGCCGTGCGGCAGCCCCACGGCTTCGTGGAACTCCACCTCGGCCCCGTCCGCGCGCGCCCGGCGCAGCAGCTCCCTGCTGTCCGTGATCAGCACGTCCCGGGTCCCGGTGAACACCGTCAGCGGCGCCAGCCCCGCGAAGCTCCCGTGCAACGGGCTCACCCGGGGATCGTCGGCGGCCAGGGTCCCCGCGTACAGCCGGCCGGCCTCCCGCAGCCCCGAACGGGCCAGCATCGGATCGGCCGCCTCGATGGCCGCCTGGTCCGGATGGCTCATCGTCACGTCCAGCCAGGGCGAGATCAGCACGATCCGGGAGGGCTGCGCCCCCGTGCGGTCGCGCAGCCGCTGCGCGGCCGCCAGCGCCAGTCCGGCCCCCGCCGAGTCCCCGATGAGGACCGTCCCGCCGCCACCGCCGCCCGCGATCAGGCCGCTCAGCAGGTCGGCGGCGACCGGGACGGTCCGGTCGGCGGTACCGCGCGGCGCGAGGATGTACGCCGGTACGACGACCCGCGCCCGCGCCTGCGTGACCAGGGTCCGGATCAGCGCCCAGTGCGGGCGGACCAGTTCGTTGATGTACCCGCCGCCGTGCACGTACAGCACCTGCGCCGCGGGCTCGCTCCCGAGCGGGGAGACGTCGTACACCGGCCAGGCTCCGACGAAGGTCCGCGAGATGTCCGCGACCCGCCCCAGCGAACGCGGCGGCAGATGGGAGGCCGGCCGGCGGGCGGACTCCGCCACCCGGGTCCGTACCGCCTCGGCGCTCGCGAACCGTCTTCGGCGTCCCGCCGCGATCAGCGCCGCCGACAGCGCCCTGCTGCGCAGACTCGGCACGCCCCTCACCTCCCCTTTTCCCCGCGCCGCCACCGGCGCGGGCCCCTGCCCCGTCACCTGAGGAGCATAGGCGTGAAGCTGCGCTGTCGACCCGCTTAAGAAAGTCTCGATGGACTGATCACCGCGCCGATCGGCAGATTGGTGCCCGTCACCGACGCCGTCCGGGCCCGCACGCCCGCGGCGCCCCCTTCCGCATGCCTGGAGCCACCCCATGAAGGCACTCGTCAAGCACAAGGCCGAGCCCGGACTGTGGCTGATGGACGTCCCCGAGCCCGAGTACGGCGCCGGCGACGTGCTGATCAAGGTGCTGCGCACCGGCATCTGCGGAACCGACCTCCACATCCGGGCCTGGGACGGCTGGGCGCAGGGCGCGGTCAAGACCCCGCTCGTCCTCGGCCACGAGTTCGTCGGCGAGGTCGCGGCGCTCGGCGCGGACGTCCGTGACATCGAGATCGGCGCGCTCGTCAGCGGCGAGGGCCACCTGGTGTGCGGCAAGTGCCGCAACTGCCTGGCCGGCCGCCGCCACCTGTGCCGCAGCACGATCGGGCTCGGCGTCGGCCGGGACGGTGCCTTCGCCGAGTACGTGGTGCTGCCCGCGCAGAACGTGTGGGTCCACCGCACCACCGTGAACCTGGACGTCGCCGCGATCTTCGACCCGTTCGGCAACGCCGTGCACACGGCCCTGTCCTTCCCCATGGTCGGCGAGGACGTACTGATCACCGGCGCCGGCCCGATCGGGATCATGGCGGCGGCCGTGGCCAAGCACGCCGGTGCGCGCAACGTGGTCATCACCGACGTCAGCCCCGAGCGGCTGGAGATCGCCCGCAAGGCGGGCGCCACGCTCGCGGTGAACGTCGCCGAGTCCTCGATCGCCGAGGCGCAGACGCAGCTCGGCCTGCGCGAGGGCTTCGACGTCGGCCTGGAGATGTCCGGCCGCGCCGAGGCGATGCGCGACATGATCGCCAACATGACGCACGGCGGCAAGATCGCCATGCTGGGCCTGCCCGCGCAGGAGTTCCCGGTGGACTGGGCGAAGGTCGTCACCTCGATGATCACCATCAAGGGCATCTACGGCCGTGAGATGTTCGAGACCTGGTACGCGATGACCGTGCTGCTGGAGGGCGGGCTCGACCTCAGCCCCGTGATCACCGGCCGCTACTCGCACCGTGACTTCGAGGCCGCCTTCGACGAGGCGTCGACCGCCCGCAGCGGCAAGATCATCCTGGACTGGACGGCGTAACCGCCCTCCGGCCTGCCCCTGAACCATCTCCCTCCGGCCGGGCCCCGCACACCCTCCCCCCTCCGCGGGGCCCGGCCCCCCTCCCCCCTCCTCCTCCTTCCTTCCTCGTCCCCTGGCCGCCCGACGTCCGCCGCCGCACAAGGAGAACCGCACATGTTCGAGACCGTCCGCGAGGACCTCCGCACCACCCTCGACGAGATCCGCGCCGCCGGCCTGCACAAGCCCGAGCGCGTCATCGGCACCCCGCAGAACGCCGCGGTCGCCGTCACCGCGGGCGGCACCCCCGGTGAGGTCCTCAACTTCTGCGCGAACAACTACCTGGGGCTGGCCGACCACCCCGAGGTCGTCACCGCCGCGAAGGAGGCGCTGGACCGCTGGGGCTACGGCATGGCCTCCGTCCGCTTCATCTGCGGCACCCAGGAGGTGCACAAGGAGCTGGAGGCGCGGCTGTCGGCCTTCCTCGGCCAGGAGGACACGATCCTCTACTCCTCCTGCTTCGACGCCAACGGCGGAGTCTTCGAGACCCTCCTCGGCGCCGAGGACGCGGTCATCTCCGACGCCCTCAACCACGCCTCCATCATCGACGGCATCCGGCTGAGCAAGGCCAAGCGCTTCCGCTACGCCAACCGCGACATGGCCGAGCTCGAAGCCCGCCTCAAGGAAGCCACCGAGGGCGGCGCGCGCCGCAAGCTGATCGTCACCGACGGCGTCTTCTCCATGGACGGCTACGTCGCCCCGCTCGCCGAGATCTGCGACCTGGCGGAGCGCCACGACGCCATGGTCATGGTCGACGACTCGCACGCGGTGGGCTTCGTCGGCCCCGGCGGCCGCGGCACCCCGGAACTGCACGGGGTCATGGACCGCGTCGACATCATCACCGGCACCCTCGGCAAGGCCCTCGGCGGCGCCTCCGGTGGCTACGTCGCGGCCCGCGCCGAGATCGTGGAGCTGCTGCGCCAGCGCTCGCGCCCGTACCTCTTCTCCAACTCCCTCGCCCCGGTCATCGCCGCGGCCTCCCTCAAGGTCCTCGACCTGCTGGAGTCCGCCGGCGACCTGCGCGAGCAGCTCGCCTCCAACACCGCGCTCTTCCGCACGAAGATGACCGAGGCCGGCTTCGAGATCCTCCCCGGCGACCACGCCATCGCCCCCGTGATGATCGGCGACGCGGCCGAGGCCGCCCGGATGGCGGAGCTGCTGCTGGAGCGCGGGGTCTACGTGATCGGCTTCTCCTACCCGGTGGTGCCGATGGGTGCGGCGCGCATCCGCGTCCAGCTGTCGGCGGCCCACTCGACGGCCGACGTGGAGCGCGCCGTGGCCGCGTTCGCCGACGCCCGCACGGCGCTGGCGGCCGAGAAGGCCTGAATGGCCCGAGAGGCCCGAGAGGCCCGAGAGGCCCGACTGGCCGGAGAGGCCGGAGAGGTCTGAGGGCTCCGGTGAGCTTCGAGCGGCCGAGGGGCCCTGCGTGGCCTGCGACAATGGAGGGGTGATCGACCCCCGCCGGCTGCGCATCCTGCGGGCCGTGGCGGACCACCGTACGGTGACCGCCGCGGCCGCAGCCCTGTACCTCACCCCCTCGGCCGTCTCCCAGCAGCTCGCGGCGCTGGAACAGGAGACGGGCCACGCGCTGCTCACCCGCAGCGGCCGGGGCGTACGGCTCACCGCGGCCGGTGAGATCCTCCTCGGCCACACCCACGAGGTGCTGGCGCAGCTGGAGCGGGCGGAGGCCGAACTCGCGGCGTACGCGGACGGCTCGGCGGGCGAGGTCACCGTGGCCGCCTTCGCGACGGGGATCGCGGAGGTCCTGGCCCCGGCCATCGCCCGGCTCGCGCTGGAGCGGCCGGGCATCCGGCTGCGGGTCCGTGACGCGGAGGGCGACCAGAGCCTGCCGCTGCTGCTGGACGGCGAGGCGGACGTGGCCCTGGCGGTCGAATACCGCGGCGGCCCGGGGGCGGACGACGCCCGGCTGTCGGTCCTCCCGCTGTACGCGGAGCCCTTCGACGCGGTGCTGCCCGCGGGGCACCCGCTCGCCGACCCGCCCGCGGTGTCGCTGGCGGACCTGTCCGACGCGGACTGGGTGGGCCAGTACCCCGGCAACCCGTGCCACGACGTGACGCTGCTCGCCTGCGAACTGGCGGGCTTCCAGCCACGGTTCGTCCACTCCTCCGACGACTTCCGCGCCGTGACCGCGCTCGTGGGCGCCGGGGCCGGGGTGGCCCTCGTACCGCGCTCGGCACTGCGGGGCATGGACCTCAAGGAGGTCCAGGTCCGCCCGGTCACCGGCCCGGCCGCCACCCGCCGCGTCTTCGCCGCCACCCGCCGCGGCGCCGAGACCCACCCCCTGATCGCCCCCGTACTGGCCGCCCTGGTCCGCGAGTCGGAACGCCTGCCCGCGCACTGAGCCGACGGCGGGCCCGACAGGAGGCCGACTGAGGCTCCCGCCGGGCGCCGCGGGCCCTCACACCCGTACCACCTCGACGCCCTGCGCCCCGAACGCGGCGGCCACGGCCGGGGTCAGGCCGGTGTCCGTCACCAGCACGTCCACCTGTGAGGTCGCGCAGATACGGGCGAAAGCGCGCACGCCCAGCTTGCTGGAGTCGGCCGCGATGACCACCCGGCGGGCCCGTTCGCACAGCAGGCGGTTGACCGAGGCCTCGTCCTCGTGCCGGGTCGCGGCGCCGTCCGCCGGGTCGAAGCCGTCCACGCCGAGCACCGCGGTGTCCACGGCGAGTTGGCCGAGCACCTGCTCGGCGAGGGGGCCCGTGAGCTCGTACGACTGGGGGCGGGCGACACCCCCCGTCAGCACGATCTTGAACTGCGGCCGGATCACCAGCTCGCCCGCGATGTTGAGGGCGTTCGTCACCACCGTGAGCGCGGGCGAGCCCTGGGCCAGGTCCGGGCGGCCGGCCAGGGCCCGCGCCACCTCGGTGGTCGTCGTGCCGCCGGTCAGGCCGATCACCTCGCCCGGGGCGACCAGGGCCGCCACCGCCTCGCTGATCCGGCGCTTCTCGGCGGCGCGGCGCGAGGTCCGGTAGCGCAGCGGGAGTTCGTACGAGACCCCGTGCAGCACGGCCCCGCCGCGGGTGCGGACCAGCAGCTGCTGCTCGGCGAGCTGGTCGAGGTCGCGGCGGATGGTCGCGGCCGACACGCCGAGGGCCTCCGCCGCCGGCTCCACCTCCAGCTCGCCCCGCTCCACGAGCAGGTCCAGCAGTGTCTGCCAGCGCTCCTTGCGCGTCATCGGCCGCCCCCTTCGATGTTCTGCGACATTCGTTCCACGACGCCCGCCGGTGAGTTCCCTCGGCCTCCAGCGGCCCGCCCGGCGACACTAACTCAGTCGATCACCCCGTGGATGCTTGAAGTTGCGTGAAACTGCCCGATACCTTGCAGGAAAACGCATTCAGACCCGCCTGTCGCACGAGGGAGCCTGTATGAGTCACGTCGCGTACGAGTTGGGCACACAGCCCGCATGCTGGGAGCGGGCCGCCGAACTGGCCCCGGCCCAGCGGGCGGTGCTGCCGCAGCCGGGGGAGCGTACCGCGATCGTCGGGTGCGGGACCTCGTACTTCATGGCCCAGGCGGCCGCCGTCCTGCGCGAGGAGGCCGGGCAGGGCGAGACCGACGCCTTCGCCGCCTCCGAGTTCCCCCGGCACCGCCGCTACGACAGGGTCGTCGCCCTGACCCGGTCCGGCACCACCACCGAGGTGCTGGACCTGCTGGGCGCCCTGCGCGACGCGGGCGTGCCCACGACCGCGGTCATCGGCGATCCCGCGACCCCGGTGATGACCCTCGCGGACGAGCTGGTCGTCCTCGACTTCGCCGACGAACAGTCCGTCGTGCAGACCCGCTTCGCCACCACCGCCCTCACCCTGCTGCGCGCCCACGTCGGGCTGCACACCCCCGCCGTGGTCGACGACGCCCGGACCGCCCTCGTCGAGCCGCTGCCCGCCGAGCTGGCGAGCCGGGGGCAGTTCACCTTCCTCGGCCGCGGCTGGAGCGTCGGGCTGGCCAACGAGGCCGCGCTGAAGATGCGGGAGGCCTCCCTCTCCTGGGCCGAGTCCTACCCGGCGATGGAGTACCGGCACGGGCCGATCAGCGTCTCCGGACCCGGCACCGCCACCTGGTCGCTCGACGAGGCCCCCGAAGGACTCGCCGCGCAGGTACGGGCCACCGGCGCCCAGTGGGTCGCCGGGCGGCTCGACCCGCTCGCCGAACTGGTCCGCGTCCACCGCCTCGCGCTCGCCGTCGCCGCCCACCAGCAGCTGGATCCGGACGCGCCGCGCCATCTCACCCGCTCGGTGATCCTCGCCACCGGCGAGGAGGCGGTCCGATGAGCCTCGTACCCGCGGGCCCCCTCGTCCTGGAGGCGGCCCGCGCGGGCCGCGCCGTCGCCGCCTTCAACATCATCACCCTGGAGCACGCCGAAGCGGTCGTGGCCGGGGCCGAGGCCGCCGGGCTGCCGGTGATCCTGCAACTCAGCGAGAACGCCGTGAAGTTCCGCGGCGGACAGCTGCTGCCCATCTCCCGCGCGGCCGCCGCCTGCGCGGAGGCCGCCGGGGTCCCCGTCGGCCTGCACCTGGACCACGTCAAGAGCACGGAACTGCTGCGCCAGGCCTGCGACGCCGGATACAGCTCGGTGATGTACGACGCCGCGCAGCTCCCGTACGGGGAGAACCTGGAGGCGACGCGTTCCGCCGCCGACTGGGCGCACGCCAACGGGCTGTGGATCGAGGCCGAGTTGGGCGAGGTCGGCGGCAAGAACGGCGCCGCCCCGCTGGACCCGCACGCGCCCGGCGCCCGTACGGACCCCGACGAGGCACGGCGGTTCGTCGCCGACTCCGGGGTCGACGCGCTCGCCGTCGCGATCGGCAGCAGCCACGCCATGACCAGCCGGACCGCGGCCCTGGACCACGTACTGCTGGCTCGGCTGGCCAAGACGGTGGACGTGCCGCTCGTCCTGCACGGCTCCTCAGGGCTGCCGGACACCGAGCTCGCGGCGGCCGTCGCCGGCGGCATCCGCAAGGTCAACATCGGCACCGCGCTCAATGTGGCCATGACCGAGGCCATCCGCACCCACCTCACCCCGGCGGACCCCCGCCCGTACCTGACGGCCGCCCGTACGGCGATGACGGCGACGGCGGCGGCTATGATCAGCGCCCTGAACTGACGGGCACGGGGGGCGGGGCGGTCGTGGAAGCACAGCCGGGACGGACGAACCGACGCAGGTTCCTGCTGATCGCCGGGCTGCCCCTGCTCGCCGTGGGAGGGCTCACCACGTACGCCGCGTGGCCGGAGCCGAACCCGGACAAGGTCCGCGTCCGCACCGACCTCGACCCGCTGAAGTCCCGCTTCGGGACGTACGTGGGCGAACTGACCGAGGCGCACTGGCTGGGCTACGACATGGACGAGAGCCCCGGGGACCGGACCATCCCGAGCCCGGACTCCCGGATCCGCCTGGTCGGTGTCGCCCGCCTCGCGGCCGGCACCGCGGCGGCGATCGTGCGCAACGCCGAGTACGCCTTCACGCCCACCGTCCCCGCGGCCGCGCTGCCGGCCCCGCTGGAGAAGTACCTGCCCGCCGACGCCGCCTGGCAGCACAGCCCGCAGTACGACGCGTACGTGAACCGCCCGCAGTCGGACGCCCGCCCCTCGGGCGCGTACCACCTCGACGAGGCCCGGGACCTCGTCCACTTCGACCTCGTCTACCTCTACACCTGACGGCCGGCGGCCCAGATTCCGACGGCGCCGTCCAAGTCCCCGTCGGGATCGGCCGGGGAGGAGAACAGGGGCGGCGCGTCGGCTCGGGCTCGACGAAGAATTCCGCTCTGCTCCGTGGGCTCGTCACAGCCGGGAGTATTCCCAATTTCTGAAACTGGTTCTACTCTGACCGCCGCCACAGCGAACCGGCTGGACCGCGAGACTCCCGGAGGGGCAGTGCACCTCGAATACACGCCTGAGCAGCAGCAGTTGCGCACCGAGCTGCGTGCCTACTTCGCCGAGCTGGTACCGGACGACGTGTACGCCCGCTACGAGGACCCGGCCGCCCAGAAGCGCTACTACCGGGAGACGATCCGCCGGCTCGGCGCCGACGGCTGGCTCGGGGTCGGCTGGCCCAAGGAGTACGGCGGCCGCGGCATGTCCCCGATGGACCAGTTCATCTTCTTCGACGAGGCCGCGCAGGCCGTCGTACCGCTGCCCCTGATGGCGCTCAACACGGTCGGGCCGACCATCATGCAGTTCGGCACCGACGAGCAGAAGGCGTACTTCCTGCCGAAGATCCTCGCGGGCGAGATCGACTTCGCCATCGGCTACAGCGAGCCCGACGCCGGCACCGACCTCGCGGCGCTCAAGTGCAAGGCCGTCCGCGAGGGCGACGAGGAGAGCGGCACCTACGTCGTCAACGGCCAGAAGATCTGGACCACCAACGGCGACACCGCCGACTGGGTCTGGCTCGCCGTGCGCACCGACCCGGACGCCCCCGCGCACAAGGGCATCACCATGCTCCTCGTGCCGACCTCGGACCCCGGCTACTCCTGCACCCTGATCAACACCCTCGCCTCGCACGACACCACCGCCAGCTACTACGAGAACATCCGCGTCCCCGCGAACCGCCGGGTCGGCCAGGAGAACAAGGGCTGGCGCCTGATCACCAACCAGCTCAACCACGAACGCGTCACCCTGGCCGCGCACGGCACCATGGCCATCCGCGCCCTCCACGACGTCCAGCGCTGGGCCGCCTCGACCAAGCTCGCCGACGGCCGCCGGGTCATCGACCTCGGCTGGGTCCGCGGCCGCCTCGCGCGCACCCACGCCCGGCTCGACGCGATGAAGCTGCTCAACTGGCAGATGGTGAACGCCGTCCAGGCCGGCACCCTCACTCCGCAGGACGCCTCCGCGGTCAAGGTGTACGGCTCGGAGGCCCGCCGCGACGCGTACGCCTGGCTCATGGAGATCGTCGGCGCGGCCGGCTCCCTCAAGGACGGCTCCGCCGGCGCGGTCCTGCACGGCGAACTCGAACGCGGCTACCGCAGCGCCGTCATCTTCACCTTCGGCGGCGGCAACAACGAGATCCAGCGCGAGATCATCTCCTGGATCGGCCTGGGCATGCCCCGAGTCCGCCGCTGACGCCGGATGCAGGGGAAGGGCTCCACCCGGTGCGTGCGTACGGGTGGAGCCCTTCACTGTGTGACGTGACTGCCTGGTCGGGTTACTCCTGCGCGGTGCGGCGGCGCCGCATCCACCACGTCAGGGTGACGCCGGCCGCTGCCAGGGCCGCGGCGAGACCGGCGATCAGGCCCACCGGTGTGTGGGAGCCGGTGTCGGCGAGGTCGCCGTCGGGGTCCTCCGGTGTGGGCGGCGTGTTGTCACCGCCGCCGGGGTTCGTGGGGTCCGGGGCCGGGGTCGTCGGGGGGTTGGTCGGCTTGCCGGTGCCCGACGGGGTCGGTGTCGGGGTGGGGTCGCCGCCGGGATCTTCGCCGCCCGGGTCCTCGCCGCTGCCGTCTGTGACCGGGCCTCCGCCGAGGTACAAGGTGTCGAGGTCCCGGTAGGAGGTGTCATCGGACTTGCCGGAGTTGACGGTGGTGTTGTCCAGGTCCCGGTTCTTGGTGTCGAACTCGGCCTTGGGGATGTTCTGCTTGGGCTGCTTGGAGAAGTCGACGCCGCCGACGCCCTGCTTATAGAGCTTGCCGCCGTACTCCAGCTCGAACCACTCGATGCCCTCCTTGATGGACTGCATGTACGTGTCCCAGACCTTTTCGCGGGTCCAGTCCTCATGCGGAGCGCGGATCGGCCAGGCGGAGACGTCGTTGGAGTTGATGATGTCGTGGAAGTCCGTCGGGGACTTGGCGTCCTGCTGACGGATGTACTCGGCGGCGACGCGGGCGTTGTAGACGGCGCGTAGCTCGGCGTACTTGGGGTCCTTGTTCACTCGCTCCTGGATGACCGGGACGATGTTGGCGTTGACCGAGCGTTCGATGGCCTTCTTCTCGGCGTCCGAGAGGTCGGTGCATTCGGTGGAGCCGGGGACGGTGTAGTCGACGTCCAGCCACTCGGCGGAGACGTCCATCGGCGATTCGAGGATGTAGATCCCGCCGTCCTGCTCGCGGACCTTGGCCTCGTCGGGCTCGATCCAGAAGCGGGTACCGGGGAAGCAGGGGATGCCGTTGCGGCGCGGCGCGGTGTCCCAGTACAGCTTGCCCCCGGGATGCTTGTCGGGGTTCAGGGCCTCGGAGAAGTCGTGCTTCATGACCAGGTCGGCGTCGAGGAGGACGCGGCCGGCGTCGGTCTTGCCGAACTTGGCGTCCATGACCTTGTCCGGCTGGTCCGGATTCAGGTTGACCCAGAACTTTTCGGGGGTCAGGGCGAGCCAGGTGAACAGGGCGTCGGAGGAGAGCTGCATCCGGGCTTCGCCGCCGAAGCCGGGGTTGTTGTCCGGGTCGGGCATCTGGTCGGCGCGCATGGAGAAGCTCATGCCCTTGCCCTTTTCGAGGCCGCCGACGTACCGGAGTTCCATGGTGGTGAAGTCGACGCCGCCCGGGCCGCCCCTGGGGAGGGTGCCCCTCGGGTCGAGGCGGTTGGCGTCCCGCTGATAGCGCTTCGCCTCTTCCAGGGTCTTCCCGGAGGACAGGGCCCGGTCGTTGGCGGGTCCGCGGGTGCCGCACGTGTTGGCGCCGGCCGCCGAAAGCTGCGTCGTGCCGGTCTGGCAGGCGGGCGCGAACCACCGCTGATGGTCCGAATACCCCTGGATCGGGGTGGTCTTGGGCACCGGGTTGTACATGCGCTGGTTTCCGCGCACCTGCCCGGTCTGCCCGTTCCGCATATTGCGGACGTCGCGCTCCAGGTCGTCGATGAGCTTGGCCTGGCCCTTGGTGAAGGGCTTCGCGCCGGTGAAGCGGAACTTGTGGTCGGGCAGCGACTTGGCGACGACCCGGTCGTTCGCAAGCTGCTTCGCCGTCAGCTTCGAGTTCGACTTGAACTCGTTGAACTCCTTGCTCTTCTGGTTGTAGGCGTCGTACCGGCGCTCGCCGACCTTGTCGCCGTTCTTGTCGAACAGCTCGACGGTGACCTCGCACAGCCAGTCCGGGCCGATCAGCTTGTAGTCCTTGACGAGCTGCCGTTCGAAGCCCGAGCCCTTGTGGTTGTTGATCTGGTTGCGGATGTACCGCTTGTCGAACCAGTGCTTGAACCCCAGGTTCTCCTTGTTCGCGAAGTACCGGGCGTAGATCTCCATCGCCCGGTCCGCAGGCTTCCCCGACGTGTTGGCGATCTTCTTCCACGCCTCGACGTTCTTGTCCAGGTCCCCGGGGACCTTGGACAGGGCCTCGGTCTTCTGGGCGGCCGTCGGTGTCTGAAGGCCGTCGTACGCCTGCCCCGGAAGGTCGAACTCGAAGTTCTTGGGGAGGGCGGTGTCCTTGTACAGGTTCCCGGTCGGGTTGTCGGGGAACCCGGAGTCCGGCGGTGTCGTCGGGGCGGTCGGGAGGCCGTTGCGGGTGTCGCAGCGCTTCCCGGATCCCGCCTTCATCTTCGCCGAGACCGGCGGCAGCTTCGGTGGTGCGGCCTCGACTGCCTGGAGGCCGGTGGTGACGATCGCGAATGTCAGGCCGACAGCGGCCGTTAACCTGGCCGCGAAGCGCCACTTGGACGGTATTCGGATGTGTTTGTTCAAGAGCTCGTCTTTCCCTCTCCGGTGGGGCCTGAGGGGGTGTGGGCGGCGCGTGGGCCCCCGTGACATGTACGCGCCACCCGGCCACCATAACCCCCACCCACCACAAGCAAAGACGAGTTAAAGCGTGTCGACGCAGCATCAACACCATTGTCTGGGGCGCCAGTTCACGCATCGCGGCCCTCGGCCCCGGGGGCGCCCGCCGGCTTGCGCCTAGACGAAGTACAAGCTCTCCATATCCCTGACCGCGGCCTCGGAGTGCCGCACACGGAACGCCGTCGTCTCCAGCTCATCCCACCCCCAGGGATCCGACTGCCCGAGCGCCAAGCCCCCCAGGCCGGGCCAGTAGACCTCGTTCGCGGGCACGCCCAGGTCGACGCCGGCGTTGTCCACCATCCACCCTCTGAGATCCAGGGACGCGATCACCGCACGCGGATCGCCCGAGACGACGAACGGCTCGTCATCCGGCCATCCCGATGCGTGGAACATCGTTCCGTCCGGCAACCACACGATGTTCTCGGTGTGCTCCATCCCCCCGTGGTAGGAGACCCGTCCCACGATCCGCGCATCCGGGAACCGCACCCGCAACTCCTTCGCGGCCGACCGGAGCGGCTCGTCGTTGCCGTCGGTCGCGAATGCGGGAGTCGCGATGCTCAACATGCCGCCCCACGCGGCAGCGTGCACGATGTCCAGATCGGACCGTGCTGCGGAGGGGAGCGGGGTCTGCGCGGAGCGCGGCCCGAGGTCCTCCAGGACGGCCTCGATGCCCTCGAACGACTCGACGAACGCGCGTGCGCGCGCAGGGTCGTTGGGGGGCAGGCTGCGGGCGTCGACGTTGAAGGGCGCCTCGAACACTGTCAGGTGACACAGACTCATCGAGCCGCGCACGAGGCGGTCCGGCGCAGAGGTCCAGTAGGTGTTCTCGTTCATGCGGGCCACCGTAATGGCCGGCGATGACAGAAGCGCCGTTACTGGGCGTTCGATTGTGCAGCGTGGCATTGCGTGAGGCCCAAGCGCAGCCTGATCCGGCGGCCGTTGACGCGCTGTTCGCGGCGGTCGGTGGCTTCGCTCGTGCGGGAGCGCCCCGCGGCGCGTGGCTGTGGGGCGCCTTGTGGGGTTTAGTCGACCTGCTCCCCGTCGCGCGTACCGCCCTTGCAGTAGTTGCCGTCCTCATTGATCGCGGGCGTTCCGCCGCCCTGCTTGCACTCAGAGGGGGTGACAACGGATGGGACGCTCTGTGTGGCGGCGGTGGCGGTGGCGGCGCCTGTGAGGCCGAGTCCGGCGAGGGCTGCCGTCGCGATGACGGCGGCGAAGATTCGTCGAATGCGCATTCGGTTCCCCTTTCGCGGATTGCCTCTCTTGGGGCACTGTTCAGCTTCTCACCCATGGGGGTGGCACGTCATGTCGGGCCGTGCGGGTGACGGTTCCGGAGGGGGCGGCGTCCGCAACCGGCCCGCTGCTGAGAGCCGTGTCCACCTGCGGAAACGTGCCCGTGCGAGCCGTCTCGATCGGCTGCTCCTGCCGACGGACGACGCGCAGCCGCTCCGTGTCGGGCATGACCTGTCTTGACGGTGCCTGTGCGCACGCCCAGCAAGGCGGCGGCGGTGCGTTCGTCCAGGCCCTCGACGTCACGCAGCATCAGCACGGTGCGGATCGAATAGCCAGTAGATCCCTGCCAAGGCGCGCAGCGAGAGGCCTGCGGCCACGGCCAGGGTGCCGACGCGGAGGAGCAGGTGGCGGGGCCGGCGGGAGTGAGCGGGGACGAAGCCGACGGTGGTGAGGAGCAGGGCGACAAGAGGAGTCCTCCTACGTCGGCGAGGGAATCCGTCGCCCTGTTGAGGAGCCGTCCGCGCGAAAGGTTCCCTCGGAGTGCGTGAAATCTTTCGGAAGCGTGCGAAGCTCCCCGGTGCCCAGGACGGGTGGGGGAGAGGGTGCGACGCTGGAGTGAGGGCCGGCCCGCCGGGGCTACGGCCGCGCGACCAACCCGGAAGGCAGGTGCGTCCCATGCGCACGTCGACCCGTATCGCCGGTGCCCTCACCGGCCTGACCCTCGCCCTCGGCGGTGCGGTCCTCGCCGCTCCCGCCGTCCAGGCGGACATCCCCGCCTGCACGCGGATGGCCGAACTGGCCGGTGCCACCGCTTCCGACTCCGTCACATCGGCCTGCAGCCGTGGCGTGGTCGGAGACCAGCAGAGTTGTGTGACCGGGCTGACCGAGGCCGGAGTGGCGGGCGGCGCCGCGGCCGGTGCCTGCCGCGCGGCGGCCCACGAACCGCGTTAGAGCGAGGTCGCTGACGTCATGCCTCTCCGGGTCCGGGCAGTCACCGCCCGTGCGCGGCGCCCGGCCCGACCTCGCGGGGTTCATGCGGAGCGCCCATGCTGAGTAGGAGGGCGCCGTCGTCTTGAGACTTGTCCTTCCCGAAGGCCGAACGAAGGCGCCTGAGAGGAGGAGGAAGTCATGCGCATGCGAAGAATCCTGGGCCTCGCCCTGGCCGCGGCAACCCTTGCGGGCGCGAGCGCCATCGGGGCTGTCAGCGCCGGTGCCGCCTCGTCTCCGAACATCACCAGAGACGAGTGCACGGCCGCCGGCGGACAGATCGTCGCACGCCCCTACGCCGGCTATACCTGCTCGCTGCCTGACGGGACATCGCAGACGATCACTTGAGCCCCCTCCGGTGACCTGACCTGCGAGACGGCGCCTTAACAGCACGACAACAGCACGACAACAGCACGACAACCGCACGACCAACGAGCCGACCGGCACGGTGCACCCGCCGGTCGGCTCCGTCGTGCCCTCGACGACTCCGGGGACGACCCAGGGGACGACTCCGTCGTTCGGCCCATCAAGGGCATCGCCCGCAAGGCCGAAAAGGATCAGGCGGAGTCGCCCCACCCTCGCGTTCCGGTACGCCTCCGCGCCCCGGGCCGCCCCGATGACGGCGGTCCCGTGTCCCAGCCGACAGGCCCGGAGGAGATCCCGTATGCGCGTCTCGCTGCCCCTGACCGCCGTCACCACCGCCGCGCTCCTGCTCGTCACGGTCACCGGCGCGAGTCCCGCCGCAGCAGACCGGAACCCCGACGGCACACCGCTGGTCAAGGTGTCCCAAGGCGACCCGTACGCGGACTGCACCATCGGCGCGATCTCTCCCGACAGCGTCGTCTATCCGGGCACCGAGGTCGAGCCGTACCTCTCCGTCGATCCGCGCGACTCGAAGCGCGTGGTCACCGTGTTCCAGCAGGACCGCTGGAGTGACGGCGGTGCCCGCGGCCTGGCGGCCGCCTGGACCACGGACGGCCACACCTACCACGGCAGCACGCTGCCGTTCAGCCTCTGCGCCCCGGGTGGCGCGGACTTCGAACGGGCCACCGACCCCTGGGTGAGCACCGGACCGGACGGCACCGTCTACGCGAGCGGCGAGGGCGTCGACTTCGTCAAGAGCACGCGCACCGGCCTCCTGGCCGCCACCTCCCGCGACGGCGGCCGCACCTGGCGCAACGTCACCACCACGCACGTCGACGAGCAACCGTTCTTCAACGACAAGCCCTCGCTCACCGCCGACCCGATCCGCAAGGGCACCGCCTACCAGGTCTGGAACCGCCTCGACAACGACCCGCCCGGCCCCAGCTCCCTCGACGGTCCCGGCTACATCTCCCTCACCCGCGACGGCGGCCGCACCTGGAGCGAGGCCCGGCCGTTCGTCGACACCGGCACCGTGCCCAACACCCAGACCATCGGCCATCAGATCGTCGTCGACCGGCGCACCGGCACCCTGTACGACTTCTTCGACCGGATCACCTACTCCGAGGACCTGAGCACCGTCGTCGAAGCACGCTACGAGGTGGTCACCTCGACCGACGCCGGAGACACCTGGAGCGCCCCGGTCCCCGTGGCCCGGGACACCTCCGTACCGGAGGTCGACCCGAACGACCCCGCCACACTGCTGCGCGCCGGGTCCACTCTGCCCAGCCCGGCCATCGACCCGAAGACGGGCACGCTCTACATGGCGTACGAGGGCTCGGACTTCTCCGGCGGCAGGTTCGACTCCGTTCAGCTGGTGCGCTCCACCGACGGCGGACGCACGTGGGGAGCCCCGGAGCTGATCAGCCCGAAGGACGTGCCGGCCTTCTCCCCGTCGATCGCGGTCGACGAGCGGGGCACGGTCGCACTCACCTACTACGACCTGCGCTTCCTCAAGCCGGGTGACACCACCACCCTGCCCACCGCCTACCAACTGGCCACCCTGCCGCACGGGGACCCGCAGCGCCTGACCGAGCGGCGCATCTCGCGGATCTTCGACTGGCTGCAGGCACCGTTCGCCGGGGGCTACTTCCTCGGCGACTACCAAGGCCTGGTGGCAGACGGCGAGGGAGTACGGGCCGTGCTCACCGAGACCAACTCCGGCGCACCACAGAACCGTACGGACGTGTACACCGGCAGCTTCCGCACCACCCACTGACCGGCGTCACGGACGTGGCCCCGTGCGGGAGTCACCACTCCGGCCCGATCGGGGGCAGTGGTTCGCGGGCTGTGTGCCAGGCGGGCGGGAGGGCGGTGACGCCCGTGCGGGCGGCGATGACCCCGCCCGCGATGGCGCAGGTCGTGTCGATGTCGCCGCGTCCGGCGACGGTGAACCACAGGCCCTCGTGCAGGTCGTCGAGGTGTCCCGCCGCGCACCAGAGGGCGTACGGAACGGTGTCGGGACCGGACATCCGGTAGCCGGAGCCCAGGACCTCCGCGGCGTGCCGGAGCGAGGTGCGTGCCGGCATCCGGGCCGCGACGCGCACCCCCGACCGGACGTCGCTGTCGGGGAGTCGTGCGGCGACCGCTCCGAGGAAGTCCGGGCGGGCCGGGGCGGGCCCGCCCCGGCTGCGCGTGGCCAGTGCCGCGGCCACGGCCACCGCCACCGCCCCGGCGACCGCCTCCGGGTGGTGGTGCGAGACCGTGCTCTGGCGGGCGGCCTGCTCGACGACGGTGTCGAGGTCGGCGGCGTGCCAGGCGCCGAGCGGGGCGACGCGCATGGCCGCGCCGTTGCCCCACGAGCCCTGGCCGTCGAACTGCCCGGCGACCACCTCCCGCCAGGGCTCGCCCGCGCCGATCCGGCGGAGGACGTCGTGCATCGAGGCTCCGTAGCCGCGGTGCGTGTCGTCGGCGTAGGCCGCGGCGAGGCGCAGGGCGAGGCGGTCCTGGTCGACGCTGCCGCCGCCCTCGGCGAGTTCCCGGACGAGAACGAGCGCCTGGGCGGTGTCGTCGCTCCACCTCCACAGCGGCTCCGGGGGCGGGGTCCGCGCCTCCAGGGCTGCCGGCCCTTCGCGGCGCAGGATGCCGAACCAGCGGTCACCGAAGGCATCGCCGAAGGCGAGCCCGGACAACGAATCCAGCGCGGCGGCAGGCAGGTTGATCATCGGAGCAGTATCACAAGGCGACGGCACGCCCGGCACCTCTGTTTGGGGTGGGGGCTCGGCTACGGGGTCTGCGCCGGGGCGAACTGCGTGAGGACCAGCAGGGTGTCGACGAGGTCCGCGGCGGGGGCGCCGGTGGCCAGGCGGCGCAGCTGCTGGCCGAAGACCAGGGCGACGGCCACGCCCGCCAGGCGTTCGGGGTCCGGTACGCCGAGTTGGGTCAGGACCCGGGTGGCCAGCAGGTCGTAGGCGGCGAAGCACTCGGCCGCGGCGACGCGCAGCCGTTCGTCGCGGCCGGCCTGGACGTACAGCTCGAACGGCGCGATGTGCCGGCTGTCGAAGGCGTTGCCGCCCGCGACCTGCGCCACCACCTCGGCCGCCTGCCCGATGTCGAAGCGGTCGTCGGAGCACGCGTCGGCGAGCGCCGTGAAGTGGCGGGTCTCCTCGGCCACGAAGTGCAGCAGGCTCTCGCGCAACAGCTCGTGCTGGGTGGCGAAGTGGTAGGTGACGGACCCGAGGGAGACGGCCGCCTCCTTGGCGATCCTCCGGTTGGTGACGGCGGCGATGCCGTCCTGCCCGATGATCCGCAGCACGGCGTCGATGATGCTCTGGCGGGTGTCGGAAGCATGGGGCATGTCCGCATTCTGCCCCATCGGATGCGTGTCGGCCCCGGCGGGGAAGGGGAGTTGGGGCGTCCGCGGTGTGGACAGGGGGCAGTGCGATCCCTACTGTTCGTTCGAACGAACAGAAGAGTGCCGTCGCGCGGGAGTCACGGGAGTCGTCGTGGACATATCCGGATCGAACGTTCTGCTCACCGGGGCCACCGGAGGCATCGGCTCCGCCCTGGCCTCACGCCTGACCGCGCAGGGGGCCCGTCTCACGGTCACCGGGCGGCGGGCGGAGGCCCTCAAGGCCACCGCGGAGGCCTGCGGTGCCCGCACCGTGGTCGCCGACCTGGCCGTCCGGGCCGACGTCGTCGGCCTCGCCGAGAGCTGCGCCGATACGGACATCCTCGTCGCCAACGCGGCCCTGCCCGCCAGCGGCAACCTGCTGGACTACACCGAGGAGCAGCTCGACCGCGCCCTCGACGTCAACCTGCGCGCCCCCGTGCTGCTGTCACAGCTGCTCGCGGCACACATGGTGGCCCGCGGCCGCGGCCACATCGTGCTGGTCGGTTCCATCTCCGGCAAGGCGGCGACCAAGTCGACCTCCCTGTACAACGCGACGAAGTTCGGGCTGCGCGGATTCGCCCTCGCCCTGCGCCAGGAGCTCAGGGGCACGGGGGTGGGAGTGTCACTGGTCCAGCCCGGCTTCGTCCGCGACGCCGGGATGTTCGCGGCCACCGGCGCCGCCACCCCGAACGGCATCAGGACCGTCACACCCGGCCAGGTCGCCGACGGCGTCGTACGAGCCGTCCGGCGCGACCGGTGCGAGGTCAACGTGGCGCCGCTGGAGCTGCGGCTGCTGAGCGCCATCGCCGGGCAGTTCCCCGGATTCGCCGAGCGGATCCAGGCCCGGGCGGACGTCGACGGCTCCGTACGCCAGATCGTCGAGGCCCAGCGCTCACGCCGCTAGGACGCCATCGCACCCGTACGTCCCGCCCCTCCGTACCTCATCGCATCCGCACGTCTTCCCTGTCACTTCACGTGAAGGAGAGCACGGCTGTGCCGAGTGAACACCTCCCCTGCCCGGCGCCCGACCCCGCCCCCGGCCTGGGTGTCGAGCGCCGGTCCCTGCTCCGATTGGGGGCCATGCTCGCCGCGGGCGGCGCCGCCGCGCTGGTTCCCGCGCCGGTCGTGTACGCCAGGACCAGGGGTCAGGGGACCGGCACGGAGACCACCACCTACAAGGGGCACTCCCCGTACGGCAACGACCAGTGGGCGTACGTCGCCTTCGACGTCCCCGCCGGAGTGCAGCGGATCTCCGTCTCCACCTCCCACGACGCCGCCGCCGGCATCCTGGACCTCGGGATCTTCGGCCCGTCCGGGTTCCGCGGCTGGTCGGGCGGCGAACGGGCCGGGTTCACCCTCTCCGGGGCGGACGCCACCCCCGGCTACGTCCCCGGGCCCGTCGAGCCCGGCGGCTGGTTCGTCATCCTGGGGCCGATGGTCGGCGCCGCCGGCGGCATGGCCTGGCAGGTCGACGTCACCCTGCACCACGGAGATCCGCTGCCCCGGGCCCCGTACGACCTCCTGTCGGCCTCGGTGGCGGGGCGCGGGCCCGGCTGGTAGCGGGGTGACCTGCACCTGCACTCCGTGCACTCCGACGGGAAGCGCACGGTGGACGAGATCGTGGCGGCCGCCCGCCAGGAGGGGCTGCACTTCATCGCCACCTCCGACCACAACACCAGCTCCACCGGGGTGACCTGGCGCGGAATCGTCCCGCGCCACCAGGCTGTCGGCGCCCGCCGTTCCGGACGCACTGCGCCTGGGCCGGTTCCACCCCGCCCTACTGCCTCCGTACGACGTGGAGCGGCGCGTGCTCTTCCACGCCGAGCGCCACCCCGATGGGGCGTGGGGTGGCATGCGTCCTGCCGGGGCCGGCGCCGGCCGGCAGGGGCGAGCAGGGGCTGAGGCGTTGACACGCAAGAGTGTGAGTGGTTGAGTACTCACATGACGAACGAACACCCCCGGAAGCTGTCCACCGCCGAAGAGCGCCGCGAGACGGTGCTGCGCACCGCCATCGGCGCCTTCGCGGCGCGCGGCTACTGGGGCACCACCACGACCGAGGTGGCGAAGGCGGCCGGCATCTCGCAGGCGTACGTCTACCGCCTGTTCCCGAGCAAGGAGCAGCTGTTCACCGCGGTGGTCGAGCACTGCTTCGTGCAGGTCCGGGCCGGTCTGGAGCGGGCGGCGGCCGAGGCGAAGGGCAGCTCCGCCGAGGTGGTGCTGGAGGCCATGGGGGATGCGTACGCGCTGCTGATCAAGGACAACGACCTGATGCTGATCCAGCTGCACGCCCAGGCCGCGGCCGTCTCGGAGCCGGCCGTGCGCGAGGTGGTCCGGCAGGGCTACGCCCGGGTGGTGGAGTACGTCCGCGGCGCCTCCGGTGGCACCGAGGAGCAGGTCCAGCAGTTCTTCGCGCTCGGCATGCTGTGCCACCTCATCGTCTCCATGGGGGCCGACGAGGTGGACGCCCCCTGGATCCGCACGCTGTCCGCGGGCATCACGCACTACTGAGGTCCGGAGTCGCCGCGTCGCCGCGCGGTCGGGCCCGTCGGCGGGGCACCAGCCCCGCCTTTTCTTAGGCGTCAAGTGTGAGTGGTTAACCACTCAAGGAGGATCGCGTGAGGATCACCGCCACCACCCGGAACCCCGGAGCGGCGCTCGCAGCTTTGGCGGGGGCGCAGTTCACGGTCATGCTCGCCACCTCGATCGTGAACGTGGCCCTGCCGCAGATCCGCGCCGGCGTCGGGCTCTCCGACAGCGGCACGACGTGGGTGGTCAACGCCTACGGCCTGGCCTTCGGCGCGCTGCTGCTGGCCGGCGGGCGGGCGGCCGACCTCCTCGGCCGGCGCCGGGTGCTGATCGCGGGGCTCGCGGTGTTCGGGGCCGCCTCTCTGGCGGCCGGGCTGGCCGTCTCCTCCCCGGTCCTGATCGCGGCCCGTGCGGTACAGGGCCTGGGCGCGGCGGCGATCGCCCCGGCGGCGCTGGCCCTGGTGATGGACCTGTTCCCGCCGGGATCCGGGCGGGGGAGGGCACTTGGCGTGTGGGGTGCGGTGTCCGGCGCGGGAGGCGCCGCCGGGGTCCTGCTCGGCGGGGTCCTCACCCAGGCGTGGGGCTGGCAGTGGATCTTCTTCGCCGTCGCCATCGGCATCCTGCCGGTCCTCGCCGGCACCGCGATGAGCGTGCCGCGGACCCCGGTCACCGGCAGCGGCCGGTTCGACCTGCCCGGCACCACCACCGTCACCCTCGCGCTGACCGCCCTGGTGTGGGGCCTGACCACCGCCCGCCGCTCGGGCTGGACGGACACCGCCGTCCTCGGGGCCTTCGCCCTCGCCGCCGTGCTGCTGGCCGCGTTCGTCCTCGTCGAGCGCCGCCACCCGAATCCGCTGCTGCCGCCGAGGCTGTTCCGCGCCGGCCGCGTCACCGTGGGCAACGCGCTGATGGCACTGCTCGGCTCGGTGTGGATCGCCCTGTTCTTCTTCCTGCCGCTCTACCAGCAGCAGGTCCTCGGCTCCAGCCCGCTGGTCACCGGCCTCGGCCAACTCCCCCTCGCCGCGGCCAACATGCTCGGCTCCGCCCTCGCCCCACGGATCTCCCGCCGGATCGGAGCCACCGCGACGGTGACCGGAGCCCTGCTGACCGAGGCCGCCGGACTGCTCTGGCTGTCCCGGATCAGCGCGGACGGCAGCTACCTCGTCGACCTCCTCGGCCCCGGCATCCTCATCGGCCTGGGCCTGAGCATCGCCTTCGTCCAGCTCACCGCCCTGTCCGTGGAGGGCGTCCCCCGCCAGGACGCCGGGCTGGCCGGCGGCCTGGTGAACACCTCCCGGCAGGTCGGCGGAGCCATCGGCCTCGCCGTCCTGGCCACCCTCGCGGGCACCGTCACCACCCACGCGGCCGCCCATCAGCCGCAGCTTGAAGCGCTCACCGCCGGTTACCGCACCGCCTTCGGCGTCTCCGCCGCCGTCCTCGTGGCCGCCGCCGCCCTCGCCCCCCTCCTCACCCGCCGCACCGCCGCCGCCCCCTCCACGGCGACCGACAAGACATCCCCCGACCACGCCCCGCAGCCCGCTGCCGACGGCTGCCGCTGACCATCCGGCCGTACGCACCACCGACAGCACACCAACCGAGAGGAAGAACAGCCGTGTTCACCATCGACGAGACCGCTCCCGCCATCGTCCGCCTGTCCACCGTGATCGACGCCCCGCTGGAGCGGATCTGGGCCCTGCACACCGACATCGACGCCTGGCCCAGCTGGAACGCCCACGTCGACCAGGCCGAACTCGACGGCCCGCTGCTGCCGGGGAACTCCTTCAGCTGGAAGACGCACGGGCTGGACATCACCTCCACCGTCCGGGAGATCGTCCCCGGTGAGCGGCTGGTCTGGGGCGGCCCGGCCAACGGCATCGAGGGCATCCACGTGTGGACCTTCGAACAGACCGGCAGTCAGGTGACCGTCCGCACCGAAGAGTCCTGGAGCGGCGCCCCCGTCGACGCCGCGCCCGCCGAGCTCGGCCAGGCCCTGCACGACTCACTGACCGCCTGGCTCGCCGCGCTCAAGGCCCGCGCCGAGCAGGCCGCCTGACCCGGCAGCCCGTCCCGCCCGTCCCGCCCGCGAAGCCGGCCCGAGCGCCTGCCCGAGCACCAGCACCAGAACCGACCCCGATCACCCTCACCGTCACGCAAAGCGAGGTTCCCGCCATGGTCACCACCGCCCCGAAGCCGTACCTGACCGGCCACTACACCCCGGCCGTCGACGAGATCACCGCCACCGAGCTGACCGTCGAGGGCTCCCTGCCCCCCGAGCTGACCGGCCGGCTGATCCGCAACAGCCACAACCCCAAGCCCGGCGTGACCCCCACCCACTGGTTCAAGGGCAGCGGCATGGTCCACGGCATCCGGCTTCGCGAGGGCCGCGCCGAGTGGTACCGCAACCGCTGGGTGCACACTCCCGCCCTCGACGGCGCCCCGTACATGACCGATCGCGGCCCCGACCTGACCGCCAGTACCGCCGGCACGCACGTCATCGAGCACGGGGGGCGTCTCCTGGCCCTGTGCGAGGCGAACCTGCCCTTCGAGCTCACCCGGGACCTCGACACCGTCGGCGCCTACGACTTCGACGGCAAGCTGACCGGCGCGATGACCGCACACCCCAAGGAGGACCCGGTCACCGGCGAGCTCCACTTCTTCGGCTCCTCGCCGTTCCCGCCGTTCCTCACGTACTACGTGGCCGACGCCAAGGGGCAGATCAGCCACAGCGCCGAGGTTCCGGGAGCGACCGCCTCCCTCAAGCACGACTTCGCCCTCACCCGCAACCACGTGGTCTTCTTCGAGGGCACCGTCACCTTCGATCCCACCGAGCACTCCGGCATCCCCTACGGCTGGAACGAAGCGCAGCCGGCCCGCATCGGCGTCATGCCCCGCGGCCCGCAGGGCGCGGCGAAGACGCGCTGGTTCCTCATCGAGCCGGGCAGCATGCTGCACGCCGCCAACGCCTACGAGGACGCCCGCGGCCGGATCGTGCTGGAGGGGCCGACCGTGGACCGGGAGGGCTTCCGGCTCTCGTGGAACTGGTGGGTCGGCGCGCCCGGACGCGGCGCCGAGCCCAACACCCGCTCCTTCAACCGTCGCTGGGTCGTCGACCTCGCCGCGGGCCGCGTGGACGAGCAGGTCATCGACGACCTCGCCATCGAATTCCCCACGCTCAACGAGGAGTTCCTCGGCGCCGAGCACCGCTACCAGTACGCGGTCTCCTTCCCTGACCAGGAAGGCCGCGACGGCTACGGCATCGTCAAGTACGACCGCACCACCGGCGCCCGGCACATCCACGAGGCCGGCGACGCCCGCCTTCCCAGCGAGGCCGTGTTCGTCCCCGCCGCCGGGGCCACCCGCGAGGACGACGGCTACCTGCTGACCGTCGTCTCCGACCTCAAGCAGGACGCCTCCCAGCTCCTGGTCCTCGACGCCTCCGGGCTGGACCGGATCGCCACCGTCCACCTGCCGCGCCGGGTCACCGGCGGCATCCACGGCTCCTGGATCCCCGACAGCGACCTGGACGGCAACCCCGACGGCGACCTCGACAGCGACTTCGCCGGCTCTGACAGCTGAACGCCGGCGGCCGTGGCCCCGGGGGACTCCACCCCCGGGGCCCGGCGCCGTCTCAGGGGGCGATCGGGAGCTGTCGCTTGTGCTCGGTGAGGCGGTAGCGGTGGGTGATGGCCGCATAGGCGGCCTCGCCGACGGGCTTGCCTTCGAGGAGGTCGTCGATGTCGTCGTACGTGACGCCGAGCGCCTCCTCGTCGGGCCGGCCCGGCTTCAACGTCTCCAGGTCCGCGGTCGGGGTCTTCACGGTCAGGCCGGCGGGCGCGCCCAGAGCCTGGGACAAGGCCCGTACGCGCCGCTTGGTGAGGCCGGTGAGCGGCACCACGTCGGCCGCGCCGTCGCCGAACTTCGTGAAGAAACCGGAGACCGCCTCGGCGGCGTGGTCGGTGCCGACGACCAGGCCCTCGTGGGCGCCCGCCACCGCGTACTGGGCGATCATGCGCTGCCGGGCCTTGATGTTGCCGTGCACGAAGTCCTGGTGGTGCGCGTCGCGGAAGACCGTGCCGCCCGCCAGTACCGCCTCCAGCGCCGCGTCGCTTGAGGCCTTCACGTCGACGGTCAGGACCTGGTCGGGCCCGATGAACTCCAGCGCCAGCTGCGCGTCCGCCTCGTCGGCCTGGGTGCCGTACGGCAGCCGCATCGCGAAGAACGTCGCGTCCTGCCCGGCGGCACGGACCCGCTCGACGGCGAGCTGGCACAGCCGGCCCGCGGTGGTGGAGTCCACGCCTCCGCTGATGCCCAGTACCAGGGAGCGCAGGCCCGTGGAGGTCAGCTGGCCGGCCAGGAAGGCCACCCGGCGCTCGATCTCCTGCTGTACGTCGAAGGACGCACTCACCTGGAGATCCCGGGCGATCTCCTGCTGCAGGGGTATGGACGCCAGGTCGGTCACGGCTGCTCCTCGGTCGGGCCCGTGGGCGGGGTCGGGGCGCGCCGCAGGGCCGGTGCCACGGGCGCGTGGATGGGGGACGGAAGCACTCTAGAGGACGACCGCGACCGCATGCTCGGGGCATCCGGCCAGGTGAGCGCGGCCCCGGCACGGGCGCCCCGCACGGGCTCCCCGGCTGCGCGCATCCCGGCTTGGGGGGTCCCGGCGCCGCGGGCCGGCGCACGGCCTACTCGTCCGGCCGTCAGCCTGTTGGCCCAGTGGTGACTGACATGCCGTCACCCGGGGTCCTACGCTGCGCAGTGCGCATGCCCCCCGGCATACGGCAGCGCACCGCTGTCGCGACCTCGAGCGCCGCCCGACAGTGCCCGGACCCGCCGGTGAGGTCTCGCCCCGATGGCGGGCCTGCCCCCGAACCTGCCCCCCGAACCTGCCCCCGACCTCCGGCCGAAAGGTCTGCCTCCCGATGCCCCCACGCACCCCGTGCGGCTCCCTGCCCCGGACCCGCCGACGCCGCCGCCCGCACCGGGCGTTCCAGCTGGCCGCCGCCCTGCTCCTCAGCCTGATCAGCCTGCCCGTGGCCTCGGCCCCCGCCCGCGCCGACGCCGGGGACATCACCGAGTACCCGCTCCCCACGGTCGGCAGCTTCCCCGGCGACATCACCACGGGATCCGACGGGAACCTCTGGTTCACCGAGCAGGGCATCAGGAAGATCGCCCGGATCACCCCCACCGGGGACCTGACCGAATACCAGCTGCCCGGCGACGACACCAGCCCCATCGGGATCACCGCCGGGCCCGACGGCAAGCTGTGGTTCACCGACATCAGCCGCCGGATCGGGAACATCACCACGGCGGGCCTGATCACCGAGTACGACCTGCCCGCCGGCAGCGGCACACCGTTCGCCATCACCACGGGGCCCGACGGGAACCTCTGGTTCACCGAGGACCCCGGTGACCGGATCGGCCGGATCACCCCCACCGGGAAGATCACCGAGTACCCCCTGCCGAACCCGGGCAGCGGCCCGGAGTCCCTCGTGACCGGGCCTGACGGGAACCTGTGGTTCACCGAGATCTCCGGCAACCGGATCGGGAGGATCACCCCCAAGGGCAAGATCACCGAGTACCCGCTGCCCAACGCCGACAGCGGCCCGGACGTCATCACCGCCGGGCCCGACGGGAACCTGTGGTTCACGGAGCTCTTCGGCAACCGGATCGGCAGGATCAGCACGGCCGGCGTCATCACCGAGTACCCGCTGCCGGACGCCGACAGCGGCCCGGACGGGATCGCCGCCGGTCCCGACGGCAACCTGTGGTTCACCGAGCAGCTCACCGACGGGATCGGCCGGATCACCCCCGACGGGGACTTCGCGCGGTACCCGCTGCCCCACCCGGGCAGCCTCCCGGTCCGCATCACCGCGGGGCCGGACGCCGCCATGTGGTTCACCGAGATCGGCGGCGACCGCGTCGGACGGCTGGAGCTCGATGCCGGTCCGCCCCGGGCCGACCTGGCGGTCCGGCTGAGCGCACCGGCCTCCGTACGCGCCGGCGCCGAGTACACCTACGACGTCACGGTGACCAACAAGGGGCCCTTCGCGGCGGCGGACCTCGCCGTGACCCTGACCCTGCCGCGCGGGGTGGCCGTCGCGGACGCGCCCGCCGGCGCCGACCGCCGCACCCCCACCCCGCTGACCTGGCGCGTCGAGGCCCTGGGTGCCGGACAGCTGCGCGTCTTCCACGTCACGGTGCGGGCCACCCAGCGGCCCGCCGTCACGGCCAAGGCCGCCGTGACCTCCGCGATCCCGGACCGGAACAGGAGGAACGACAGCGACCAGGCGACCACCCGGGTCCTCGGCCGCTGAGTCCCGACCCGAAGTCCGTCTCGTCGGAAGGCGGGGACCGCGGTCTCGGCGACCGAGGCCGCGGCGTCCCGCGCGACACCCCCCTGACGGGACCCGGATCGGTAGGCTGGGACCGCCGGGCGCCTGCGACGGGGAGGTACGGGATGGGTGACACCGCGACCGCACCAGAACCGGAGCGGGGACGCGCACCAGAACCGAAACCGGGACCCGCGCCAGGACCCGTACCGCAACCCGGGCCCGGACCCGTGGCCGGACCCGTGGCCGACGCCGATCCGGGGCTGTACGGCCCGGCGTCCGTCACCTGGCACTGCCACGGCGACCCGATGATGTGGATCGCCGGCGTCCGGGCGCTCTACCTCCAGGCCCTCCACCCGCGCGCCGTCCGCGGAGTCATGGAGAACTCGGACTTCCGCCGGGACGCCTGGGGCCGGCTGCTGCGCACCGCCGACTTCGTCGGCACCCTCACCTACGACACCACCGAGGCCGCCGAGCGCGCCGGCAGCCGGGTCCGCGCGATCCACCGCAAGCTCTCGGCCACCGATCCCGGCACCGGCGACCGCTTCCCCGTCGACGACCCCACCCTGCTCCTGTGGATCCACTGCGCGCAGGTAGACAGCTTCCTGCACGTCCTGCGCCGCTCCGGCGTCCGCCTCACCGCCGCCCAGGCCGACCGCTACGTCGACGAGAACCGCGTCAACGCCCGCCTCGTCGGCCTCGACCCGGCCGGCGTGCCCGCCGACACCGCCGGGCTCGCCGCCTACTTCGAGCGGATCCGCCCCGAGCTCGCCGCCGGCCCCGACGCGCACGCCGTGGACGACTTCCTGCGCGCCCCGCCGATCCACCCGCTCCTCGTGCCTGGCCGAAACCTGCTGTGGCGCCCGCTCGCCGGCCTCGCGTACGGTTCCCTCCCCGGCTGGGCGCACCAGCTGTACGGGCGACCCGCACCGGCCCCGCGCAGCACCTCCCGGCGCCTGCGCCTCACCGGACGCGTGTTGCGCAGCATTCCCGCAGGTCTGCGCTGGAAGCTGCCTCCAGGTCACATCTTGAAAGCGATGCGCCGCATGGGCCCCGGGAGCCGCCCCTCGCCGTACACACTGCGTACATCAGCGGCCATACTGGACCGGCCGGGGAGGGCGTAGCACGACAACGGGGGCGGCTTTAAGACATGGCGGAGTCCAGACTGATCCAGGGCCGGTACCGGTCGCTCGATCTGATCGGGCGCGGCGGCATGGGCGAGGTGTGGCGCGCCCGCGACGAATCGCTGGGCCGGCAGGTCGCGGTGAAGTGCCTCAAGCCGATCGGCGCCGAGCAGGACGCCCACTTCACCCAGGTGCTGCGCGAGCGGTTCCGGCGCGAGGCGCGCGTGGCTGCCTCCCTCCAGCACCGTGGTGTCACGGTCGTCCACGACTTCGGCGACGACAGTGCCGCCGGCGGTCCCCTCTACCTGGTCATGGAGCTCCTCGAAGGCCGCAACCTCAGCCAGCTCCTGGAGGACAACGAGACCCGGCCGCTCCCCGTGGACGTCGTCGTCGACATCGCCGAGCAGATGGCCGCCGCCCTCGGCTACACCCACGACCAGGGCGTCGTGCACCGCGACCTGAAGCCGGCCAACATCATGCGGCTCACCGACGGCACGGTGAAGATCTGCGACTTCGGCATCGCCCGCCTCGCCCACGACATCGGCTTCACCGCCAAGCTGACCGGCGGCGGCATGGCCATGGGCACCCCGCACTACATGTCGCCCGAGCAGATCGCCGGCGGCGAGGTCGACCACCGCAGCGACCTCTACTCCCTCGGCTGCGTGCTCTACGAGATCGCCACCGGTGCCCCGCCCTTCGACCTCGGCGACTCCTGGTCCGTGCTGGTCGGCCACCGCGACACCCCGCCCGTGCCGCTGCGCGAGCACCGCCCCGAACTGCCCGTCTCCTTCGAGCGGGTGGTCCTGGACCTGCTCGCCAAGCGCCCCGAGGACCGGCCCGGGGACGCCCGCCACGTGCACCGCCGGCTCGTCGAGGCCCGGCTGGGACCGGGCGGGCTGCCCGGCGCCCAGGCCCCGCTCCCGGCGTGGGCCCGCGGGATGACCGCCGGGCGCAAGGCCGGTATCGACGCCCGCCCCGCGAGCGGGGAATGGGCCGTGCTCACCGGGTCCTGGACCGCCGCCCGCCCCGGCGGAGGGCTGCCCGCCGCTCGCACGAGCGCCGAGAACCACGCCGTCCGTGCGAGCGGCGGAAACCCCGCCGTCCGTGCGAGCGCCGAGAACCCCGTCCTCCGTCCGAGCGGCGGGCAGCCCGCCGTGGGCCCCGGCGTCCGCATCGTCCGCCCCGAGCCCACCGAAGACCCGCGCCTGACCGTGGCGTACGGCGTCCCGCGCGGCCCCGGCCCCCGGGAATCCGGCCCCGACGCCCTCGCCGCCGGCCACACGCGCGCCTACGCCCTCAGCCGCTCGGGCCGGCCCGAGGAAGCGCTCGCCGTGTACACGGCCGTGGCCGCGGGGCGCGCGCGGGAACTCGGCCCGGACCACGCCGACACCCTCGCCGCGCGCCAGGAGACGGCGTACGAGCTGGGCCGGCTCGGCCGCCACCAGGAGGCGTACGACACCTACCGCGCGGTGCTCGTCGCCCGCGAGCGGACCACGGGCCCGCTCCACCCCGACACCCTGCGCTGCCGCCACAACCTGGCCTGCGCCCTGGGCGCGCTGGGCCGGTTCGCGGACGCCCACGCCACCGCCGTCGCGGTCGCCGCCGACCGGGCCGCCGTCCTGGGCCCCGAGCACGCGGACACGCTGCTGACCCGGTACGAGGCGGCGTACGCGCTCGGCCGCCTGGAGCGCTGGCACGAGGCCCTGGCCGGCTTCCACGAGGTCGCCGCCGTACGGGAGCGGGTGCTCGGCCGCGACCACCCCGACACCCTGGCCGCCCGCTACGAGGTCGGCATCGCGCTCGGCCGCACCGGGAACAGCGCCCAGGCCCTCGACCTGTTCCGGGCCCTTGTCCGCGACCGCACCCGCGCCTACGGGGCCGCCGACCCCGAGACCCTGCGCGCCCGGCACGTCCTCGGGGTCAACCTGGGCCGCCTGGAGCGCTGGGAGGAGGCGGTGACCGAGGCCCGGCAGGTGGGCGCCGTACGGGCCGAGGTGCTCGGAGTCGAGCACCCGGACACCCTGGTCAGCCGCCGGGAACTCGCCGTCGGGCTCGGCCGGCTGGGCCGCTGGGACGAGGCCCTGCCGATCTACCGGGAACTCTCCGGAATCCGCGAACGGTCCCTGGGCGACGAGCATCCCGACACGGCGCTGGCCCACGCCGACGAAGCCCACTGTCTGGAGCGGCTCGGCCAGGTGTGTTACCAAGAGCCATGACGACCTTCGGGCGGGACGTGTACGACGACGTGATCGTGGGCGGCGGGCACAACGGCCTCGTGGCCGCCGCATACCTGGCCAGGGCGGGCAGATCGGTCCTCGTCCTGGAACGGCTCGGGAACACGGGCGGAGCGGCGATCTCCAGCCGCCCCTTCACCGGCGTCGACGCCCGCCTCTCGCGCTACTCGTACCTCGTCTCGCTGCTCCCGGCGAAGATCGTGCGCGATCTGGACCTGCGGTTCGCGGTGCGCAGGCGGACGATCTCCTCGTACACGCCCGTGGAACGCGACGGCCGGCCCGGCGGACTGCTCGTCGGCGGCGGCGAGCAGCGCACCCGGGAGTCCTTCGCCCGGCTGACCGGCTCGGACCGGGAGTACGAGAGCTGGCGCGCCTTCTACGGGACCACCGGGCAGGTGGCGCGGAAGGTGTTCCCCACGCTGACCGAGCCGTTGCCCACCCGTGCGGAGCTGCGGGCCGGGATCGACGACGAGGCCGCGTGGCGGATGCTGTTCGAGGAGCCGCTCGGGCAGGCGGTGGAGCGGCACTTCGCCGACGACCTGGTCCGCGGGGTGGTCCTCACGGACGGGTTGATCGGCACCTTCGCGGACGCGCACGACCCCTCGCTCGCGCAGAACCGCTGCTTCCTCTACCACGTCATCGGCGGCGGGACGGGGGACTGGGACGTCCCGGTCGGCGGCATGGGAGCCCTGACGGACGCCCTCGCCGCCGCCGCGCGGTCCGCCGGGGCGGAGATCGCCACCGGCCACGAGGTGCTGCGGATCGACACGGACGGGATCGCTCCGGCCGAGGTGGTGTTCCGTACGGCCACGGGGGAGGGCCGGGTCGTCGGCAGTACGGTGCTGGTGAACGCGTCACCGCGGGCCCTGGCCGAACTCCTCGGCGAGGAACCGGCGAAGGAGGCGCCCGAGGGCGCCCAGCTCAAGGTCAACATGCTGCTGCGCCGGCTGCCCCGGCTGCGGGACACGGCCGTGGACCCCCGCGAGGCCTTCGGCGGCACCTTCCACATCGCCGAGGGGTACGCCGAACTCGCCCGGGCGCACGCGGAGGCCGCGTCCGGGGAACTGCCCTCCGTACCGCCCTCGGAGATCTACTGCCACTCGCTGACCGACCCGACGATCCTCGGACCCGAGCTGGTGGAGCAGGGCTACCAGACGCTCACCCTCTTCGGCCTGCACACCCCGGCCCGGCTGTTCGCCCACGACAACCACCAGGCCCGCGAGGTGCTGCTGACCGCCACCCTCGCGCAGCTCGACGCGCACCTGGCCGAACCGCTCACCGACTGCCTCGCCTTCGACGCCGACGGCCGCCCGTGCATCGAGGCGAAGACCCCGCTGGACCTGGAGCGCGAACTGCGGCTGCCCGGCGGGCACATCTTCCACCGCGACCTGTCCTGGCCGTTCGCCGACCCGGACTCGGGCGGGGGCGGCCGCTGGGGCGTGGAGACGGCCCACCGCAACGTACTGCTGTGCGGTGCGGGCGCGGCCCGGGGCGGCGGCGTCAGCGGGGTCCCCGGACACAACGCGGCGATGGCGGTGCTCGGGCACTAGGATTCTACTCATGAGTAACTTAACTGACGGCGTGCAGACCGACGCGCAGGAGGACGCGCAGCGGCGCGGGGCGCCCACCTTCGTCCTCGTCCACGGCGCCGGGAGCAACTCCCACGGATGGTCGCCCGTCCTGCGCGAACTCGGCACGCGCGGGCACCGGGCGGTCGCGGTGGACCTGCCCGGGCACGGGACGGGCGCGTACTTCCCGCTCTCCTACCAGACCCCCCAGGACCCGGAGCGGCTGCGCACCGAGCCCTCGCCGCTCTCCGGGGTGACCCTGGCGGACTGCGCGTCGCACGTCGTCGGCGTCGTGCGTGCCGTGCACCGCAACGGCCCCGTGATCCTGGTCGGGCAGAGCCTCGGCGGGGTGACGGTGAACGCGGTCGCCAACCGGGTGCCCGAGCTGATCTCCCACCTGGTGTACGCGTCGGCCTTCTGCCCGACCCGACACGCGTCGGTGGCGCAGCTGATGGCCACCCCGGAGGCGGCCACCAGCGCCCTGTTCCGGCTCACCGCCGTCCGGACCCCGCCGGAGCTCGGGGTCAACCGCGTCAACTGGCACTCGGGCGACCCCGCCTTCCTCGCGGCGGCCAAGGAGGCGCTGGGCAGCGACCTGCCGGACGCCGAGGTGCGCGCGCTCCTCAACACCCTGGAGCCGGACGAGTCCGCGGCGATCGGCGCCGCCGACGCCCGGGGGCTCCCGGAGGCGTGGGGACGCGTGCCGCGGACCTTCCTGCGCTTCACCGAGGACCGCTCCATCCCGCCGGCGCTGCAGGACCTGATGATCCGCGAGGCGGACGAGACGACGCCGCGCAACCGCTTCCGCGTACGGTCCCTGCCCGCGCCCCACATCGGCCCGCGGGAGGTGGCCGTGTGGGGGGACGAGCTGGAGCTGGTGGCGCGCCTGTGCCGCTGAGGTGACGGAGCCCCCCGGCGATGCCTAGGCGAGCGGCTCGATGACCACGATCGGGATCTCGCGGTCCGTCTTGGTCTGGTACTCGTCGTACGCGGGCCAGTGCTTCACCATCACGGGCCAGTACGCGGCGCGCTCCTCGGCGGTCGCGGTGCGGGCCGTGCCCTGGACGATCTTGGCGCCGACCTGAACGCGGACCTCGGGGTGCGCGGTCAGGTTCCGGAACCAGAGCGGGTGCTCGGGGGCGCCACCCTTGGAGGCGACGAGCAGATAGCGGCCGTCCGCCTCGCCGTAGATGAGGGGGGTGCGCACGGGGTTGCCCGAGACCCGGCCCACGGTGGTGAGCAGGAGGGTCTGGGTGCCGTTCCAGTCGTGGCCCTCGGAGCCGTTGGACGCCACGTACTGCTTGACGTGGTCGAGCTGCCAGCTGCCCGGCCGCGGGTCGGTCGGGTGGTCCCAGTCGATGACGCTGGTCATGCGCTTTCGCCTGCCTTCGTGTTGAACAGTCAACGAACCTCACCAATCAGTACCAACGCCCGCGGGCGCACCGTCGATTCCGCCCGGGAGGGTGAATCCGTCGAAGAGGGCGTCCATCGCCCGGTGCGCGGCACGGGCCGGGGTCGCGCGGACGGCGAGATCGCGGACGGCCACGGCGAGCGGGTGGGTGACGGCGGCGATCCGGCCCGCGCGGCGGGCGCGGACGCGGATGGCGTCGGTGCGTGCGCAGCGGGCCAGGCTGTACGCGGCGAGCGCGGCCGGCACGTCCGTACCGCCCGCCCCGTCCAGCAGATGGGCGAGGACGACGGCGTCCTCGATGGCCTGGCAGCCGCCCTGCCCCAGGTTGGGCGTCATGGCGTGGGCGGCGTCGCCGAGCCAGGCGAGGCGCCCGTGGTGGAAGCGGGGGAGCGGGGCCGCCAGGTCGTACAGGTCGTGCTGGAGCACGGCCGCCGGATCGATCCTCTCCAGCAGGGCAGGGATCGGGTCGTGCCAGTCGCCGTAGCGGCGCAGGAGCTCGGTGCGGACGTCGGCGGGGCGGTGGCCCTCGGGGGCGACGGCGGTGGCGTAGACGTACGTACGGCCGTCGGCGAGCGGGACGACGCCGAAGCGCTCGCCGCGCCCCCAGGTCTCGGCCGTGACCGCTTCGGCGCGGCCCCCGGCGGCGGGCAGGACGGTGCGCCAGGCGGTCTCCCCGCTGTAGCGGAGGCCGGGGTGGTCCGGGAAGTACCGGCGCCGGAGCGGGCTGTGGATGCCGTCGGCGGCCAGCACCAGGTCGGCGCCCCCGAGGTCGCCGTCCGAGGTGCGGACCACCGGGGACCCGTCCGCGTCGTCCACCGAGTCGACCGCGACGCCGTACCGGATCGCGCCTTCGGGCAGCGCGGCGGCCAGGGCGTCGGCGAGGGCCGAGCGGTGCACGGCGAGCGGCGGACCGCCGTAGCGGGCGGCGAGCGCGGCCGTGTCGGCGCGGCTCAGCCAGCGGCCGTCCGCGCGGCGCAGGCCCATCGCGGCGGGGACGGCCCGGCCCACCGCGCGGGTGATGTCGAAGCCGATGGCGTCGAAGGCGCGCAGGGCGTTGGGGGCGAGGACGATCCCGGCGCCGACGGCGGTCGGCCCGGGCGCCCGCTCGCACACGATGACCCGCCAGCCCCGCCGGTGCAGGGCCACGGCCGCGGTGAGCCCGCCGATCCCCGCGCCTGCCACGACCGCGTCACGCTGAAGTGCCGACATCACGCATCCCCCTCTTTCCTTCGCTCCGCTCTTTTTCTCGGTCCTCTACATCCGTAGAGGACCGAGGGCCCTCACTCTACAGCTGTAGAGTGAGGGGATGTCCACCCCTCGCCAGCGCGCACGCACCCCGGACCGCAGGACCCTGATCGCCGACACCGCGATCGGCCTCGTCGCCGCCACCGGGCTCCGCGGCCTCACCCACCGCGCGGTCGACGGCGCGGCCGGGCTGCCGGCGGGCAGCACCTCGTACTACTTCCGTACGCGGACGGCGCTGATCGCCGCCTGCTACCAGCGGCTGGCCGACCTGGACCTCGGTGACCTCGGTGACGTCGAAGGCGGGGCCCCGCCCGTGCTCCCGGTGCCCGACCGGGACGCGGCCGCCACCGCGCTGGCCGGACTGCTGTACCGCTGGCTGACGGTGGGGCGCGAGCGCCAGCTGGCCCGCTTCGAACTCAGCCTGGAGGCGGCCCGCAACCCCGCACTGGAGGCGGATTTCCTCCGGGCGGGTCAAGGCCCCCGAGCCCGGGCCTCGGGCGTCCTCGCGGCCCTCGGGGCCGAGCGGCCCGAGGAGGCGGCCGAGTTGCTCGTCGCCTGGACGGACGGGCTGCTGTACGACCGGCTGGCCGGCGCCTTGGCCCGCTCCCGCGTGGCTCCGGACCAGGCCGAACTGGCCGCCGTAGCGCGCCGGATGATCGACGCGGCCCTCGCGTCTCACGGCTAGGATCCGGCCGGGCACCCGTTCTGTCTGGTCCGCCACTGGCGGGTTCTGGGTTCTGGGTTCCGGGTGCCGGGGGGCCGGTGTCCGACAAGTCGGACCCCGCCCGCATCGACCAAGATCATCAGATGCAGAATGTCCACATGCTGATACCGAACACGCTGAAGACGGCAGCGATCGACGATGCTGCGCTGATCAGCCGCTCCCTGGCCCGGGCTTTCGACGACGACCCGATGATGCGCTGGTTCTTCCCCGACGACGCCTCGCGCGAGGCGTCACTGGGCAGTTACTTCACCACGCTCTTCACCCGGCAGTACGTCTCCAATGCCGTGTGCGAGGTCACCGAGGCCGCTGCGGCGTTCTGGGTGCCGCCGGAGGCGCAGGCCAAGGCCGTTCCCGACGCGGAAACCATCCAGCAGCTGCAGAACATCCTCGGCGACCGCGCCGAGCTGTTCGGGGCCGCCGTGGAGGCGGCCGCGCAGCACACCCCCCGGGAGCAGCACTGGTACCTCGCGGTGATCGGCGCCGACCCCGCCGCCCAGGGCACGGGCCAGGGGGCCGCACTGCTGCGCTCGGGCCTGGCCAAGGCCGACGCGGCGGGCCTGCCCGCCTGTCTGGAGTCCTCGAAGGCGTCCAACCTCCCCTTCTACGAACACTTCGGCTTCACCGTGCGCGAGGAGATCCGGCTGCCCGGTGGCGGCCCGACCCTGTGGGCGATGCGCCGCGCACCGCGCCCTGCGGCCGACACCGGGGCCGTGTGACGCACCGGGGCGAGCGGACCCGTCCGCGTGCGTACGGACGGCCGCTCGCCCCGGCCCACCAGGCGTCGTAGGCTGCATCCCGCACGGGACGGACGGGAGGCCGAGATGGCCGAGACGGTGGTGGCCGAGATGACGGTGACCGAGGTGACGGTGTCCGAGGTGATGGCCGAGCTGGCCGCGCTCGAGGACCCGAAGGCCCGCGCGGTCAACGAGAAGCACGGTGACGATCACGGTGTGAACCTCGGCAGGCTGCGCGCGCTCGCGAAGCGGCTGAAGACGCAGCAGGACCTCGCCTGCCGGCTCTGGGAGACGGACGACACCGCGGCGAGGCTGCTGGCGATCCTGATCTGCCGCCCGAAGGCGTTCGCACGTGACGAGCTGGACGTCATGCTGCGCGGGGCGCGCGCCCCCAAGGTGCAGGACTGGCTCGTGAACTACGTGGTGAAGAAGAACCCGCACCGGGAAGAGCTGCGCCTGGCCTGGTCCGCGGACCCGGACCCGGTGGTCGCCAGTGCCGGCTGGGCGCTGACCACCGAACGCGTCGCGAAGCAACCTGAGGGCCTCGACCTCGCGGGACTCCTCGACGTCATCGAGGCGCGGATGAAGGACGCCCCGGATCGCCTGCAGTGGGCGATGAACCACTGCCTGGCGCAGATCGGCATCGAGCACGCCGAGTACCGCGCCCGTGCCCTCGACATCGGTGAGCGCCTCGAAGTGCTCAAGGACTACCCGACTTCCCCGGGTTGCACCTCCCCCTTCGCGCCGGCCTGGATCACCGAGATGGTGCGCCGCCGGCACGCCAAGTGAAGGCCCGCCCGCCACCGAGGAGTCCTGATGATCACCTGGCGCCGGCTCGCGGAGCCCGACTTCCCGCGACTGGGGCAGTGGCTGGCGCAGCCGCATGTCGCACGCTGGTGGAACCACGAGACCTCCCCGGAGGCCGTCGAGCGCGACTTCGGCCCCGCGGTCCGGGGGGAGGAGCCGGCCGAGGACCTGCTCGTCCTGCTCGACGGCGAACCGATCGGGCTCGTGCAGCGCTGCCGCCTCGCCGACTATCCCGACTACCTGGCCGAGCTGGCGGCGGAAGTCGACGTGCCCGACGGTGCGGTGACGATCGACTACCTGATCGGCGATCCCCTCCTGGCCGGCCGGGGGCACGGCACCCGCATGATCCACGCGGTCGTCGAGGCGACCTGGACCGACCATCCCGACACCACCGCGATCATCGTCCCGGTACAGGCCGCCAACCGGGCCTCCTGGCGGGCACTGGAGAAGGCGGGCCTGCAGCGCGTCGCCGAAGCCTCCCTGGAACCCGACAACCCCGTCGACGACCGCACCCACTTCGTCTACCGCACGAACCGCCCGAACGGCCCGTCCCACCCGACCCCCGCCCGGTAGGCCCGCCCGGCCCGCGGAGCGGCCCCCTCCTGTTCTAGTCCGTGGAGCGGGTCCAGCCGATGGCCTCCAGGCGGGGGGCGTCGGCGGGGCGGTCTTCCGCGAAGAGGAGGTGGGCCGGTTCCGATACGCGGACGATGTCGACGTAGATCCCGCGGCCCACGTAGCGGCCGGTCGCGGTGTGGCGGAAGCGCAGGCGTACCTCGCGGCCCGCCCAGGCGGCCGTGAGGGGGGCTTCGAGGCGGTGCCAGGTGCGGCCGGACCAGCCGCTCACCGAGCCGCCGGGCCATTGCTCGGGCGCGCCGCCCGTGGACCGGACGGTGCTGAAGGGCAGTGGTTCCCAGTGCTCCCCGTCGGGTGAGGCCTCCAGGTGCAGGGCGCCCTCGCCGGGCACGGTGTCCCACCACACGGCGCAGCGCAGCCGGGCCGCCGCCGTGGCCGGGGTGAGCGGCGGCAGGGTGAGCGTGCCCGAGGCGCCCGGCTGGATCCCGGAGAACCAGGCCGCGCCGCCGTGCCGGGTGCGGACCGGAACGGCGCGGGCGAAGCGGTTGCCGACGGCGACGCGCGGCGCGCTGCCGGCACGCCAGGTGCGCACGGGGTGGACGGAGTTGCCGAGCAGGATCAGGAAGGAGTCGGTGGACGGGTCGAGGACCAGGGAGGTGCCGGTGAAGCCGGTGTGGCCGGCGGAGTGCGGGGTGGCCATCGCGCCCATGTACCAGTGCTGGTAGAGCTCGAAGCCGAGACCGTGGTCGTCGCCGGGGAAGGCCGTGTTGTAGTCCGTGAAGAGCAGCTCGACGGAGGCGGGGCGCAGGATGCGCTTGCCGGCGTAGACCCCGCCGTCGAGGAGGGCGCGGGCGAGGACGGCCAGGTCCCAGGCGGTGCCGAAGATGCCGGCGTGGCCCGCGACCCCGCCGAGCGCGTACGCGTTCTCGTCGTGGACCTCGCCCCACACCAGCCCGCGGTCGAGGCCGGACCAGGGCGGGCGCTGCACCTCGGTGGCGGCGGTGACCCGGCGCCAGGAGAGCGGTGGGTTGAAACGAGTGCGCTGCATCCCGAGTGGAGCAGTGATCTCGTCGCGGAGCAGGACATCCAGAGTGCGACCAGTGATCTGTTCCAAGAGCAGCTGGAGGGTGATCAGGTTCAGGTCGGAGTACCGGTAGACCGTCCCGGGAGTCTCCTGCGGCCTCACTGACCACAGCAGCCTCAGGCGACCCTCCCGCGTGGACTCCTTGTAGAAGGGCGCCCAGGAGCGCAGCCCCGAGGTGTGCGTCAGCAGTTGGCGAACCGTGATCGCCTCCTTGCCGCCCCCGGTGAACTCCGGCAGGTACCGGCGCACCGGAGCCTCCAGCTCCAACTGCCCCCGCTCCATCTGCTGCACGGCCAGGATGGAGGTGAACAGCTTGGTCAGCGAGGCCAGATCGAAGACGGTGTCCTCCGCCATCGCGATCCGCTCGGCGGCCGGGAACTCCCGGACCCGGTCGGTCCGCCCGTCGTAGTCCGCGTACCGCACGGCCTCGCCCATGGCCCGGTGCAGGGCGATGGTGCGGCCCCGGCCCGCGAGGACCACCGCACCTGCGTAGTAGGGGCGTTCGGGGGAGGGGCCGAGGAACCGCCGCGCCTCGTCCGCGACCCCCTCCAGGTGCTTCTCCAGCAGCCCGGCCTGGCGTGCGGACCCGTACCGCAGGCGCAGGCCCTGGAGTGCGCGTCGCTCGGCCGGGTTGCCCGAGGCGCCGGCGGGGCCGGGGAGCGCGGCGTGCAGGACGAGTACCCCGCCGAGGGCGAGCAGCCGCGCCCCGAGCCGGCGGCGGCTCAGCCCGCCGCCGGCGGCTCCGGGCCGGCCGTTCGTCTTCTCGGGCCCGCCGCCTGTCTTCTCGGGCCCGCCCGTTGCGGCCTGCGCGGGCCGCGCTTCTGCGCCCGCCACGCCGTAGGCCCCCGTGCGTACTGTCATGTCCGCCCTCCTGTCCGCTGTCCACCTGCGGCGCCGTCTCCCAGGGCTCCGCCCCGGACCCCGCGCCTCAAACGCCGGCGGGGCTGGGATGGCCCGCCGACCGCCTGCCCCGCCGACCGTCTGCGGCAAGCCGCCCCGGACCCCGCGCCTCAAACGCCGGCGGGGCTGGGATGGCCCGCCGACCGCCGGCGGGGCCGGTACGGCCCTGGAACCGTCGAGCGCGCCGTCGGCGAACGGCTCCGGGCCGCCCGGACCCGCTGTGCGCGCCACAGGCGATCCGCACGCTAGTGGGTATCTGCCCGTCCGTCGGGCACCCTCCGCACCGACCGGCCCGTAAAGAATCTGACACTGCATCAGAAAATCTCTTCCCTCGCATGCCGGGCTGCGGCATCCTGCCGCCCATGGAGACGGAGCTGAGCAAGAAACTGGGAGTCGAGCACGCCATCTTCGGCTTCACGCCCTTCCCGGCGGTCGCCGCTGCCATCACCCGCGCGGGCGGCCTCGGCGTGCTCGGCGCGGTCCGCTACACCGCTCCCGACGACCTCAAACGCGACCTCGACTGGATGCAGGAGCACACTGACGGCAAGCCCTACGGCCTCGACGTCGTCATGCCCGCCAAGAAGGCCGTCGACGGAATCAGCGAAGCCGACATCGAGGCGATGATCCCGGCCGGGCACCGCGCCTTCGTCCGCGACACCCTCGCCAAGCACCACGTGCCCGAACTCGCCGAAGGCGAGGCCTCCGGCTGGCGGATCACCGGCTGGATGGAGCAGGTCGCCCGCAACCAGCTCGACGTCGCCTTCGACTACCCCATCAAACTCCTGGCGAACGCCCTCGGTTCCCCGCCCGCCGACGTCATCGCCCGCGCCCACGACCACGGCGTCCTCGTCGCCGCCCTCGCCGGCAGCGCCAAGCACGCCCGCCGCCACGCGGAAGCCGGCATCGACATCGTCGTCGCCCAGGGCTACGAGGCCGGGGGCCACACCGGCGACATCGCCACCATGGTCCTCGTCCCGGAGATCGCCGAAGCCGTCGCCCCGCTCCCGGTCCTCGCCGCCGGCGGCATCGGCAGCGGCGAGCAGATCGCCGCCGGACTCGCCCTCGGCGCCCAGGGAGCCTGGCTCGGCTCCCTCTGGCTCACCACCACCGAGGCCGACCTCCACTCGCGCGCCCTCACCGGGAAACTGCTCGCCGCGGGCTCCGGTGACACCGTCCGCTCCCGCGCCCTCACCGGGAAGCCCGCCCGCCAGCTGCGCACGGAGTGGACCGACGCCTGGGACGACCCGGAGGGCCCGGGCGCGCTTCCCATGCCCCTCCAGGGCCTGCTCGTCGCCGAGGCCGTCTCCCGGATCCAGAAGTACGAGGTCCACCCGCTGCTCGGCACCCCCGTCGGCCAGATCGTCGGCCGGATGAACAGCGAACGCAGCGTCCAGGCCGTCTTCGACGACCTCACCAGCGGCTTCGAACGCGCCATCGACCGCATCAACCGCATCGCCGGCCGGGCGTGAGAGGTGTGACCAGCATGAGTGACCAGTCGCCCAACGGTTTCTGGGCCCAGGCGGCCGCCGACCCCGAGCGCACCGTCCTCGTCACCCCCGAGGGCGAGGAGTGGAGCGCCGCCCGGCTGCACGCCGACGTCAACCGCCTCGTCCACGGCCTGCGTGCCGCCGGACTCGAGAAAGGCGACGTCTTCGCCGTCGTGCTGCCCAACGGCGTCGAGTTCCTCACCGCCTACCTCGCCGCCTCCCAGGCCGGCTTCTACCTCGTCCCCGTCAACCACCACCTCGTCGGCCCCGAGATCGCCTGGATCGTCTCCGACTCCGGCGCCAAGGTGCTCATCGCCCACGAGCGCTTCGCCGACGCCGCCACCGCCGCGGCCGACGAGGCCGCCCTCCCCGCGAGCCACCGCTACGCCGTCGGAGCGGTCCCCGGCTTCCGCCCGTACGGGGACCTCCTCGCCGGGCAGCCCGGAACGGTCCCCGGGGAGCGCACCCTCGGCTGGGTCATGAACTACACCTCCGGCACCACCGGCCGCCCGCGCGGGATCCGCCGCCCCCTTCCCGGCAAGCTCCCCGAGGAGACGTACCTCGGCGGCTTCCTCGGCATCTTCGGCATCCGCCCCTTCGACGGGAACGTCCACCTGGTCTGCTCGCCGCTTTACCACACGGCCGTCCTCCAGTTCGCGGGCGCCGCCCTGCACATCGGGCACCCGCTGGTCCTGATGGACAAGTGGACCCCGCAGGAGATGCTGCGCCTGATCGACGCGCACTCCTGCACGCACACCCACATGGTCCCCACCCAGTTCCACCGGCTCCTCGCGCTCCCGCAGGAGACGAAGGACGCGTACGACGTCTCCTCGATGCGGCACGCCATCCACGGCGCCGCGCCCTGCCCCGACCACGTCAAACGGGCGATGATCGACTGGTGGGGCGGCTGCGTGGAGGAGTACTACGCGGCCAGCGAGGGCGGCGGCGCCTTCGCGACCGCCGAGGACTGGCTGAAGAAGCCGGGAACCGTCGGCAAGGCCTGGCCGATCAGCGAACTCGCCATCTTCGACGACGACGGCAACCGGCTGCCCGCCGGGGAACTGGGCACCGTCTACATCAAGATGAACACCGGCGGTTTCAGCTACCACAAGGACGAGGGCAAGACGAAGAAGAACCGCATCGGCGACTTCTTCACCGTCGGCGACCTCGGGCTGATGGACGAGGAGGGGTACCTCTTCCTCCGCGACCGCAAGATCGACATGATCATCTCGGGCGGGGTCAACATCTACCCGGCCGAAATCGAGTCGGCCCTGCTCACCCACCCGGCCGTCGCGGACGCCGCCGCCTTCGGCATCCCGCACGCCGACTGGGGCGAGGAGGTCAAGGCGGTCATCGAACCCGCCGAGGGCTTCGCCGCGGGCGACGCGCTCGCCGCGGAGATTCTGCACCACTGCGAACGGCAGCTCGCCGGCTACAAGCGCCCCAAGACGGTCGACTTCATCGAGACGATGCCGCGCGACCCGAACGGCAAGCTCTACAAGCGGCGGCTGCGCGACCCGTACTGGGAGGGCCACGACCGCGCCATGTGAGCCCGCGTCACCAACGGGTGAAGCCGTGCACCGCCGCGCCGTACGAGTCCTCGGGGGTGCCGGAGCGGAAGGTGCGGTAGGCGCGGCAGGTGCGGAAGGCGGGCCCGCCACGCCCGGCGCGTGCGTGAGAAGGGCCACGTCAGGGCGGTGAAGGCGGCGCTCGGGCCGCATCGGAGGGACACTTCTGGCAAGTTGGCTGATATGAGTACGGCTACCCGCAGATCAGCCCTGACCGACTGGACCCTCGTCGTCCCCCTGGTGGCGCTCGTCGCGCTCGTCCTCAGCTGGGGACGCGACCTGCCCGCGCTCGGGGTGGTGCTGGTCGCGCTCTGCCTCGCGGGCGCGGTGCTGGCGGCCGTCCACCACGCCGAGGTCGTCGCCCACCGCGTCGGGGAACCCTTCGGCTCCCTCGTGCTCGCCGTCGCGGTCACCGTCATCGAAGTCGCCCTCATCGTCACCCTGATGGCCGATGGCGGGGACAAGACCGCCTCGCTCGCCCGGGACACGGTCTTCGCCGCCGTCATGATCACCTGCAACGGCATCGTCGGCCTGTCCCTGTTCGTCAGGGCCCTGCGCAACCGGGTCGCGGTCTTCAACCCCGAGGGCTCCGGCGCGGCCCTCGCCACCGTCGCGACCCTCGCCGTCCTCAGCCTGGTCCTGCCGACCTTCACCACCAGCAAGCCCGGCCCGGAGTTCTCCTCCGCCCAGCTGACCTTCGCCGCCGTCGCCTCGCTCGCCCTGTACGGCCTGTTCGTCGCCGTCCAGACCGTCCGCCACCGGGACTACTTCCTGCCCGTGGAGACCGAGCGGCCGGCCGACCGGCCCGAAGGCAACGGCGACGACGAGGACCACGCCGCCCCGCCCACCGCCCGCGCCGCCCTGATCAGCACCGGCCTGCTGCTCGTCGCGCTCGTCGCGGTGGTCGGCGATGCCAAGGCCGTCTCCCCGACCATCGAGAAGGGCGTCGCCGACGCCGGCCTGCCCAACGCCGTCGTCGGCGTGATCATCGCCCTGCTCGTCCTGCTGCCCGAGACCCTGGCCGCCGTCCGCGCCGCCCGCCGCGGCCGGGTCCAGACCAGCCTCAACCTGGCCTACGGCTCCGCCATCGCCAGCATCGGCCTGACCATCCCCGCCATCGCCCTGGCCTCGATCTGGCTCTCCGGCCCGCTCCTGCTGGGCCTCGGCCCGGTCCACATGGTGCTGCTCGCCCTCACCGTCGTGGTCAGCGCCCTCACCATCGCCCCCGGCCGGGCCACGCTCCTCCAGGGCGGCGTGCACATCGTGCTGCTGGCCGCGTACCTCTTCCTGGCCGTCAGCCCCTGAGGGCCGACGGCCGGGAAGAGGACCCGTTCAGGACCAGGTCAGCGACGCTCGCGGGCCCAGACCACCTTCAGCTGCGGCGAGGTGAGGATGTCCCGCTCGCAGAAGCGCGCCGTGACCCAGCGTTCCCGGGAGAACAGCCGGGTCTGGTCCGCGGAGTGCGGCGAGCCCGGGTTCGAGGACTGGCCGTACGTCAGCAGGGTGCGCGCCACCGGGCAGTGGCCGCGGTCCCAGCCGACCGCCTGGATGTGGCTGGAGCCGTGCGCGACCTCCGCGTAGCCGCCGGCCGCCGCGTTCCACGGAGCCTCGATCTTGTTCCAGACGCCGAGCGCCTCCGTACCGCCGCCCACCGGCAGCTTCTGCCCGCCCCGCACCACGAACTGGTGCTCGCCCAGCGGGGCGTCCAGCGCGATCCCGGCCGCCCTCAGCTCGGCCACCGCGTCCGCGAGCGCGCGGCCGATGCCGGGCGCCGCCTGGTTGAGCGTACGGGGAGTGCGTACGGGATCGGCCGCCGAGAACGGCACCAGCCACAGGTCCTTGGCCGCGGTCGAGGCCGTCAGCCGGCGCCAGAACCGGTCGAAGAGCAGCGCGCCGCGGCTGGTGCTGTCGGCCGTACGGTCCCAGCCCGCCAGGACCGGGCAGGCGGCCGAGACGTCCACCGCGCTCCCGTCGCTGCCCGTCGCCGTACCGCCGGGCAGCGCGGCGCAGGCCTTCGCCGCGTCCGCCGCCGCCAGATCGCCGGCCGGAACCCGGTTGGCGAACTGCTGCTTCTCCAGGTCGGCCACGGTCAGCCGGCCCTTCGCGGCCATGGCCGACACGTCCTCGACCGCGCCGCGCGTGCGCAGCGAACGCGGGGTGGCGACGCTGCCCCAGACCCGCTCGTAGCCGGTCAGCGGACGGTCGGCATGGGCCAGCCAGGCGCTGTCGTTGGAATTCTCGGCGTACGGGGCGTCGCGCAGCGTCGGCGCCTTCCCCGGGCCGAACACGCCCGGCTGTACCGCGTCCGGATCCGAGCCGAGCGCGCAGTCCGTGCGCGAGCCGTCCAGCACCGCCAGTCCCGAGGCCGGGTACGTCGCACGGCCCAGCGGGGTGGAGCAGCGGGCCGCGAGCTCGTCGGTGATGCGGGGGAGCACCTGGGACTGGGTGAAGAGGGTGCCGCCCGCGGAGTCGGCGGCCACCGTGTTGACCCAGGGCAGGCCCTGGGTGCGGGCCAGGGCCTCCTGGATCCCGGCGACCGAGCGGGCCCTGCCCATCGCCAGGGCGCTGTCGGAGCCGCGCAGGTTCGCCGCGTTGGGGTCGTTCAGCGCGTACGCCGTACCGGCCGTCCAGGGCAGCGGCAGGCCCGCGCCGAGGTGGGAGACCACGGGTCCGTAGCGCGTCCACCACTGGGTACGGGTGACCGGATCACCGCCGGACACCGGGACGGTGACGGTCCGCCGGGTCATCCTCTCCGGTTTGCCGTCGACCAGGTAGGCGGTCGCGTCGGCCGGGTCGAGCGTGAGCTGGTGCAGGCTGACGGGGGTGCCGGTGGCCACCGTGTGGCTCCAGGCCACCTTCTCGTTGAAGCCGATGTTGACCACGGCGGTGCCGAGGAGGGAGCCGCCCGAGACGTTCAGCTTGCCGGGGATGGTCTGCTGCGACTGCCAGAAGCGGCGTCCGCCCTGCCACGGGTAGTGCGGGTTCCCGAGCAGCAGCCCGCTGCCGCTCGCCGTGGTGGAACCGGCGAAGGCGACCGCGTTGGAACCCATGTCGTACCGGCTGGTGTCGAAGAACTCCCGCGCGGCCTCGGCCGCCGTCGCCGGATCGGGCGCGGAGGCCGGGCCGAGGGGCGTCGCCGGGGAGCCCGGTGCAGCGGCGGCGGGCGGCTGGGCGGTGGGCGGCTGCGCGGCGGCGGGCGGCTGTGCGGCCGTGATGCCGTCGATGCCGCGTCCCTGGCCGCCGAGGACGGAGACCGCGAAGCCGCGGGCGGCCACGTCGGTGGTGGTGACCGGGCGGACCCAGCCGGCGCCCTTGCAGGCGGGGTCGTCGATCCTGTTCTGGGCGAGCCAGGCGTTGTACCCGGCGGCCCAGCCGCGCATCAGCTCCTTGAGGTCCTTGGTGGGGCCGGCCGGGGCGGGGGTCGCCAGCAGTTTCTCCACCGTGCCGGACTCGCGGACGCCCTTGAAGTACAGGTCGCTGGAGAGGTTCCGGGTGGCGGAGGAGAGGGATCCGTCGGGTGCGGCGTCGGGCCCGAACCAGCGCGAACGCTCACCGGCGACGGTCACGAACCCGTCGGCGAGGACACAGACCTGATCGGCCGCCTGTGCCCAGCCGGTGCCGAAGCCGAGCTGGGCGTAGTCGCGGGCGAGGATGTGCGGGATGCCGTTCTCGGTGTACCGGATGACGGCGGACAGACCGCCGCCGGCCGGTATCCGGTCACCGGTCGCCGCGGAGGCCTGCGGCACCGCGGCCGTCGCGGCGAGCAGCGCGGCACCGGTGAGGGCGACGCGGCGGAGTATCGGACGGGTGCTGAGGTGCAAGGTGCCTCCCAAGTGACCTGCGGGTGGGCGTGGTTGCCCGTGGGACAGGCGGTGCGTCCGTGCCCCCACACTCATGCAGGCGGTCCGATGATCTGTCAACATCCCGTTTGGTATCCCGGTCATTGACCTGGGGAGTCCGGGCGGCGAGGATCGCGCCATGACGGCAGCGCGAGCAGGGCGGGCAGTGCGAGCAGTGCGGGACAACACGGTCGACGGGCTGGTGCGCGACAGTGCGCGAAGGGTCCCCGACCGCCCCGCCGTCCGCTACCGGGACCGCAGCTGGACGTACGCGGAACTCGACGCGGCCGTCACGACCGGCGCCGCCGTCCTGCGGGAGCGGTACGGCCTGGCCGCCGGCGACCGCGTCGCCACCTTCGCCCACAACTGCGACGCCTACCTCCTCGCCTTCCTGGCCTGCGCTCGGGCCGGACTCACCCACGTCCCGGTGAACCAGAACCTCACCGGCGAGGACCTCGCGTACATCCTGGACAACTCCGGGAGCGCCCTGGTCCTCGCCGATCCGGACCTGGCGGGGCGGGTCCCGGACGGGTATCCCGTCCGGGCGCTTCGCGACGCCCCCGGCTCGTTCCTCGCGGAACTGGCCGAGCCGTCGCCCTTCGCCCCCAACGCGGACACGGACACGGACACGGACGGGACCGCGGACGGGACCGCGGACCCGGGCCGGGTGGCGCAGCTGCTCTACACCTCGGGGACCACCGCCCTGCCCAAGGGCGCGATGATGACCCACCGGGCCCTCGCCCACGAGTACGAGAGCGCGATCGAGGCGCTGGACCTGGCCGAGGAGGACCGGCCGGTGCACTCGCTGCCGCTGTACCACTCGGCTCAGATGCACGTCTTCCTGCTGCCGTACCTCGCGGTGGGGGCGCGCAACACGATCCTGGACGCGCCGGTCGCGGAGCAGGTCTTCGACCTGGTGGAGGCGGGGGAGGCGGACAGTCTCTTCGCCCCGCCCACCGTGTGGATCGGCCTGGCCAACCACCCGGACTTCGAGGCGCGCGAGCTGGGCGCACTGCGCAAGGCGTACTACGGGGCCTCGATCATGCCGGTTCCGGTCCTGGAACGGCTGCGGGCGCGGCTGCCCGGGCTCGGCTTCTACAACTGCTTCGGGCAGAGCGAGATCGGGCCGCTGGCCACCGTGCTCGGACCGGGCGAGCACGAGGGGCGGATGGACTCCTGCGGGCGGCCGGTACGCCATGTCGAGGCGAAGGTCGTCGACGAGGACGGCAAGGACGTGCCGGACGACACGGCGGGCGAGGTGGTCTACCGCTCGCCGCAGCTGTGCCTCGGGTACTGGAACGACCCGGCGGCCACGGAGAAGGCCTTCCGGGACGGCTGGTTCCGCTCGGGCGACCTCGCCGTGCGCGACGCGCAGGGCTACTTCACGGTCGTGGACCGGGTGAAGGACGTCATCAACTCGGGCGGGGTGCTGGTTGCCTCGCGCCAGGTGGAGGACGTGCTCTACACCCACCCGGGGGTGGCCGAGGCGGCCGTGGTCGGGCTGCCGGACGAGCGGTGGATCGAGGCGGTCACGGCGGTGGTGGTCCCGCGCGGGGAGGTGACGGAGGCGGAGCTGATGACGTACGCGCGGGAGAAGCTCGCCCACTTCAAGGCCCCGAAGCGGATCCTCTTCGTGGACGCCCTCCCGCGCAACGCCAGCGGCAAGATCCTCAAGCGCGAACTCCGCGACCGTTTCCGATCCTCATCGGCCTCTTGACGGCCCGGTGACCGACCTCAGGTCGGCTTGCGCCACACGGAGATGTGCTTCGCGGAGTCCTGGGTGAACGGCGCCCCGTCCCAGTCCGCGACGCGACGTTCCCTCTCGAGCCCGGCGATGCGTGCCATCAGGTCGAGCTCGGCCGGCCAGGCGTAGCGGTGCCGGGAGGCCTCTCGGCGGTAGCGGCCGTCGTCGCCGTCGCGGGTGAGGTGGTGCGAGACGAGGATCTGCTCCACGAGGTCGAAGGTGTCGAAGCCGAGGTGCTGCTCGGAGACGTCGAAGGGCACCGCGACCTGGCCGGGCGGCAGGAACCGCAGCGGCGGCACGCCCAGCTCGATGACGAATCGGCCGCCGGGCGCCAGATGACGTGCGGCGTTGCGGAAGCACTCGACCTGCTCGTCCTGCGTGAGCAGGTTCGTGATGGTGTTGTAGACGAGATAGACGAGGGTGAACTCGCCGGGAACGACGGTGGTGGCCATGTCCCCGATGACCACCGGGAGCGTGTCCTCGTCGATCTTGCGGCGGAGCACCGCTGTCATGTGCTCGGACAGTTCGATGCCCACGACCGGCACGCCGCGTTCCCGGAGCGGGACGCCCACGCGTCCGGTCCCGATGGCGAACTCCAGTGCCCGGCCGTCTCCGGCGAGCTCGGCCAGGAAGGCGAGAGTCGGTCCGAGAACGGCGGCCGAGGACGTCTCGGTCTCCTCGGCGTCGTAGCGGTCGGCGGTCGCTCGGGTCCACACTTCACTGCTCGTCACGGACGGCCACTTTGCCGGGTACCGAGGGGCGCTGTCGACGCATTTACCTTCCACCGGGTCCGGTCACTGGGGGTGTGCGGTGTGCGGGGGGAAGGCTTCGGGCGGGAAGAGCCCGCTCCGGCGGAGGCGGCGGAGGGTGAGGTGTTCGTGGACGAGGCGGCCGACGAGGGCGCCGCCGTACACGACGAAGCCGACGCCGACCAGCCAGGACTGGACGACGAGCAGGGTGCCGAAGGGGCCGTACGTCACCGCGTTGGACGCGATGAGCGGGGAGAACACCAGCTGCGAGAAGATCCGCAGCCCCAGCAGCCCGAGGCTGGTCGCCACCGCCCCCGGTACCAGGGCGCGCCAGCGGACCCGGCCCCCGAGCAGCAGACGCTGTGAGCCGACGAAGAACAGGCAGGTGCCGAGGAGGTCGCCCGCCGTGCCGAGGACGGTGCCGATGACGTCGTTCGAGGGCGCGGGGATCTCCACGAGCAGGGCGAGGTAGCAGACCAGGAGAGCCAGCCAGACGACGTGCCGCCACATGGTGTGCCAGCGGGCGGTCGGCAGGTCCCAGACCTTCTCATAGCCGGTCTGCACGGCCGAACCGAAGGTCAGGCCGAACACGGCGAGGGCGGCCAGACCGAAGGCGGTGGTCCGCTCCAGCGCCAGGTCCGCGGCGCCGAAGAGCATCTCGACCCGGGCCCGCGAGGACGGCGCCACCCCGAGGGCCTGACCGAGCCACCGGCCGAACCCGGAGCCGCTGCCCGGTGCGGCGGCCGCCACGACCACCAGCAGCGGCACCAGGGTGAGGAACCCGAGGGCCGCGAAGCCCATCGCCCGGTGCATCAGCTCCATCTCCCGGCCCCGGCTCCAGGCCAGCCCGATGTGGGAGCCCTGGAGCCGGTCGTGCAGCTGCCGGAAGAACGAGATCACAGGTCATGCACTACCCGCGAGGGCGATCACGCTCCCGGGCGCCACCCCGAATTGGGCCCGAAGGGGTGGTTTCAGCCGCCCGGACGCGGGTCCGTCGCCGCCCCCGCGCCGCGGAGGTCCACCAGCCGCTTGATCTTCCCGACCGAACGCTCCAGGGTCTCCGGGTCGACCACCTCGATCCGGACGGAGACCCCGATCCCCTCCTTGACGGCCCGGACCACCTGGGCGGCCGCGGCCTCCCGACCCTCCGCGTCCGTCTCCCGGCGCGCCTCCACCCGTACCGTCAGGGCGTCCATCCGCCCCTCCCGGGTCAGCCGCAGCTGGAAGTGCGGAGCCAGTCCGGCCGTCCGCAGGATTATCTCCTCGATCTGTGTCGGGTACAGATTCACGCCGCGCAGGATGATCATGTCGTCGCTGCGGCCCGTGATCTTCTCCATCCGGCGGAAGGCGGGCCGGGCCGTGCCGGGCAGCAGCCGCGTCAGATCGCGCGTGCGGTAGCGGATGACGGGCATGGCCTCCTTGGTGAGCGAGGTGAACACCAGCTCGCCCTGCTCGCCTTCCGGCAGGACCGCGCCCGTCAGCGGATCGACCACCTCCGGGTAGAAGTGGTCCTCCCAGATGTGCAGGCCGTCCTTGTGTGACGCGAATTCCTGCGCCACGCCCGGGCCCATGACCTCGGACAGGCCGTAGATGTCCACCGCATCCATGCCCAGCCGCTCCTCGATCTCCCGGCGCATCTCCTCGGTCCACGGCTCCGCCCCGAAAATGCCGGTGCGGAGCGAGGTGGCGCGGGGATCGATGCCCTGGCGTTCCATCTCGTCGAGCAGGGTCAGCATGTAGGACGGGGTCACCATGATGACCTCCGGCCGGAAGTCCTCGATGAGCCGGACCTGGCGGTCGGTCATGCCGCCCGAGGCGGGCACGACCGTACAGCCGAGGCGCTCCGCGCCGTAGTGCGCGCCGAGGCCGCCGGTGAAGAGCCCGTAGCCGTAGGCGATGTGGACGATCTGGCCGGGCCGGACGCCCGCCGCACGTATGGACCGGGCGACGACATCGGCCCAGGTGGAAAGATCCCCGTCGGTGTACCCCACGACCGTGGGCCGCCCGGTGGTGCCGCTGGAGGCGTGGATGCGCCGTACCTCGGACCGAGGCACGGCGAACATCCCGAAGGGGTACTGGTCGCGCAGATCGGTCTTGGCGGTGAAGGGGAACAGGGCGAGATCGGCGAGCGAGCGGCAGTCGTCCGGGTGGACGCCCGCCTTGTCGAAGGCCTGCCGGTAGAACGGCACGTTCTCGTAGGCGCGGTGCAGGGTCGCGCGCAGCCGCGTCAGCTGGAGGGCGGCCAGCTCGTCGCGACTCAGCCGCTCGCCTTCGTCGTGGAGATCCGCGTACACCGCCATGCCGTCACCTCATCCTGAGTCAACCGAACGATCATTCGGTAGATTGCCAGGACCCGGCACTCCAAATCAATGACTCGAACGAGTGATCGTCTGTTGTGATGGCTCCCATGCCTACCTTCACCACCTACGACGGAACCGAACTCGCCTATCACCTGCAAGGCGAGGGCGAACCGCTGATCTGCCTCCCGGGCGGCGCCATGCGGGCCTCCGAGTACCTGGGCGACCTCGGCGGACTGGCCGCCGGCCGCCGTCTCGTCCTGCTCGACCTGCGCGGTACGGGTGACTCCGCGATACCGGCGGACGAGTCGACGTACCGCGTCGACCACCAGGTCGCCGACGTCGAGGCGCTCCGGGTGCACCTCGGCCTGGAGCGCATGGACCTCCTCGCGCACTCGGCCGGCGGCAACCTCGCCCAGCTCTACGCGGCCGCGCACCCGCGGCGGCCGCGCCGGACCGTCCTGGTCACCCCGACCGCGTGGGCGGTGGACCTCCCGGTCACCCCGGAGCAGCGGCTGGAGGCGGCCCGGCTGCGCGCGGGAACCGAGCCGTACGACACGGCCATCGAGGCCTACGAGCGCATCCTCGCGGGCGACGGCCGTGGCGAGGCGGACTGGGACCTGGCCGCGCCGCTGTTCTACGGGCGCTGGGACGAGACGGCCCGGGCGCACTGCGCGGCGAACGGACGGCAGCAGAACGAGAAGGCCGCCGACGCCTACGCGGGCCCCGGCGCCTTCGACCCGCCCGCCACCCGGGAAGGCCTGCGGCAGGTCGCGGGCGAGGTGCTGGTGCTGGCCGGTGAGCTGGACGGCAACCCCAGTCCGGCGCTCGCGGCCCGGCTCGCCGCACTGTTCCCCGCGGGATCGCTCGACGTCCAGTCCGGGGCCGGGCACTTCCCGTGGCTGGACGACGCCGGCTGGTTCGCGTCCCGGGTGGAGCGTTTCCTCGCCACCGGCACCTGACGGCCGCCGAGCCCACACGGGCCCCGCGGTCGGTCGGTCAGGCGGTCAGGCGGTCAGTCGGCGGTCCGGCGCAGGACCAGGGAGACGAAGCCCCAGGTGTCCCGGTAGCCCCGCAGCCATTCGGAGCGCCGGAGGGAGGCGGTTTCGAGTGCCTGCGCGCTGTCCGGATGGGCGGGGTGGTCCAGGGCCCACGAGGCCAGCGACCCCCAACAGGCCCATTCGTAGTCGTCGAGCTCGCGCCGCGTGCTGACGTGCCCGGTGACGGGGGTCCAGCCGTCGGCCTCGACGCGGTCCACGGTGGTCGCCAAGTCGGCGAATTCCCCGAGTATCTCGACGGCCTCCGGGGAAGGCGTACGGTCCCAGAACCCTTCACCGATCAGGACGCGGCCGCCCGGGGCCAGGTGCTTGCGGGCCGCAGCGAGGGTGGGGAGCAGACCACCGAAGGCGTGCGTGGCGCCCACGCTCACCACGAGGTCGAACGGCTGCCGCGAGACGAAGTCCTCGGCTGCCTGCCGGTGGAGGACGAGCCGTTCCCCGACCCCGCGGCGGTCCGCTTCCGAGCGGGCCTGCGCGAGGGCGTCCTCGGAGATGTCGACGCCCTCGGCGTGCAGCAGCGGTCGCGCGGCCAGGGCGCGCAGGAGCCATTCGGCGGTGCCGCAGCCGAGGTCGAGCACGCGCTCGTCGCCGCGCGGGGCGCCGCGTTCGAGGAGCCGGCTCACGGAGTCGTCGTCGAGCGGGGACTTGATCGGGTGATCGGTGTGGGCGATGCGGGATATCTGTTCACGGTTCACCGGGACACGCTGTCAGCACCGGGGACCGCTCGCACCTTGTTTTGGAGGGGCCGGATCGGATCGCCCGGGGGTCCGGCCCCTCCTCCGTCCGCGGACCGTCGCCTACCCCTGCGGGGCCGTGTCGGCCTCCGTCGCCACCGTCTTCGCCCAGCGGTAGTCCGCCTTGCCGCTCGGAGAGCGTTGGATGGCGGGGGTGATGACCAGTTGGCGGGGGATCTTGTAGCCCGCCAGGCGGGTGCGGCAGTGGCTCTGTATCTCGTCCAGCGTCGGAGCCGGGGACCCGGAGCGGACCTGGACCACCGCGGCCACGTGGCTGCCCCACGTCGGGTCCGGGACGCCGGCGACCAGGGCGTCGTACACGTCGGGGTGGGACTTCAGCGCCTGTTCCACCTCCTCCGGATAAACCTTCTCGCCGCCCGTGTTGATGCACTGCGAGCCGCGCCCGAGCACCGTGACGATGCCCTGCTCGTCGACCGTCGCCATGTCACCGAGCAGCACCCAGCGCTCGGCACCCTTCTGGAAGAAGGTCTCGGCGGTCTTCGCCGCGTCGTTGTAGTAGCCGAGCGGTACGTGCCCGCGCTGCGCGAGTCGCCCCGGCTCACCGACCGCGACCGGCTCGTGCGTCACCGGGTCCACCACCTGCGTACGGTCGTTGACCACCAGGCGGAATCCCTTCTCCGGTCCGGAGTCGTCCGCCGCCCGGCCGTTGGAGCCGGACTCGGACGAGCCGAAGTTGTTCAGGAGCAGCACGTTCGGCACCAGCTGCTGGAACTCGGCGCGCACCGTCTCCGACATGATCGCCCCGGACGAGGACACGCTGAACAGCGAGGACAGGTCCGTGCCCTGGAGAGGGCCCTTCAAGGCGTCGATGAGCGGCCTGAGCATCGCGTCGCCGACCAGCGACACGCTCGACACCTTCTCCTTCTCGATCGTACGGAGCACCTCCTCCGGCGCGTACTTGCGGTGGATGACCACCCGCTGGCCGTAGTTGAAGGCGATGAACGAGGTCAGCGTCGACGTGCCGTGCATCAGCGGGGGAGCGGGGAAGAAGGTGAGCCCGGCCCCCTTCGACGCGACCCGTTCGGCCAGCTCCTCCGGCCGCTTCACCGGCTCGCCCGACGGTTCCCCGCCGAACAGGCCGGCGAAGAAGAGGTCCTCCGCCCGCCACATGACGCCCTTGGGCATGCCGGTGGTGCCGCCCGTGTAGATGATGAAGAGGTCGTCGGGGGAGCGGGGCGGGAACCCGCGCCCGGGCGAGCCGGCCGCCTCGGCGTCCGCGTACGCCACCGGGGCGATCGAGGGCTCCGGGGCGCCCTCGGGGACCTCTCCGACGCGGATCAGGTGCCGGAGCCTGGTCGTCTGCGGCAGCGCCGCCGCCACCCGCTCGGTGAACTCGCCCTCGAAGACGAGCGCGGCGAGATCGGCGTCGTTGTAGAGGTAGACCAGCTCCTCCTCCACGTACCGGTAGTTGACGTTCACCGGGACCAGCCGGGCTTTCAGACAGGCCAGTACGGTCTGGAGGTACTCGATCCCGTTGTAGAGGTGCAGCCCCAGGTGCTCGCCGGGCTCCAGCCCGCTGTCCAGCAGGTGGTGTGCGATCCGGTTCGCCGCCGCGTCCAGCTCCGCGTACGTGAGGCGGCGCTCCGCGCCGGTCCCGGGGTGGTCCACGTAGACGAGGGCCTCACGGTCCGGGACCACGTCCACGACCGACTCGAACAGGTCGGCAAGGTTGTACTCCACCGTTCCTCCTGACCCCGTATGTTCCCGATGTTCCCGACGACTGGCCCCGTGGCCGGCCTGCTCCGGCGGTCATTAGAGCGTCGGAGCCGGCAACTGGGAAGGGCGCCGCCCAAGAAATCTGACTGAGTGTCAGAAAACTATTGAACTGCACCCGCCCCTACTGCAACCTGTTCTAGGTCTTGAGACGGGAGGACGGCAATGGGTGGGACAGAACACCTGACCGTGGAACGGCACGGCGCCACGCTGGTGCTCACCATGAACAGGCCCGAGGCGAAGAACGCGCTCTCGCTGCCGCTGCTGGTGGGGCTGTACGACGGCTGGCTGGAGGCGGACGCCGACGACACGATCCGCTCGGTCGTCCTGACCGGCGCCGGCGGGGACTTCTGCGCCGGCATGGACCTCAAGGCGCTGGCCGGGAAGGGGATGGCGGGCGACCAGTACCGGGACCGCCTCAAAGCCGATCCCGACCTGCACTGGAAGGCGATGCTCCGTCACCACCGGCCGCGCAAGCCGGTGATCGCGGCGGTGGAGGGGTACTGCGTGGCCGGCGGGACCGAGATCCTGCAGGGTACGGACATCCGGGTGGCGGGCGAGGGAGCCACCTTCGGGCTCTTCGAGGTCAAGCGGGGCCTGTTCCCGATCGGCGGCTCCACGGTGCGGCTGCCGCGCCAGATCCCGCGTACGCACGCCCTGGAGATGCTGCTGACCGGGCGCCCGTACTCCGCGGAGGAGGCCGCGCGGATCGGGCTCGTGGGGCGGGTGGTGCCGGACGGCACGGCGCTGGAGGCCGCACTGGAGACCGCGGAGCGGATCAACGCGTGCGGGCCGCTGGCGGTGGAGGCGGTGAAGGCTTCGGTCTACGAGACCGCCGAGCTGACGGAGACGGAGGGGCTGGCCTCGGAGTTGCTGCGGGGGTGGCCGATCTTCGAGACGGCGGATGCGAAGGAGGGGGCGCGGGCCTTTGCGGAGAAGCGGCCCGCGGTGTATCGGCGCGAGTAGCCGCCGCGCCGCCGGGGCTCCGCCCCGAACCCCGCGCCTCAATCGCCGGCGGGGCTGGATGACCCGGGGCTCCGCCCCGGACCCCGCGCCTCAGACGCCGGCGAGGCCGGGTTTGTCGGAATCAACCATCGGAGAGCCACCATGACAGCTGCCTCCCCACCGGAGGTGCTCCGCGCGCCTCTCGTCGTCGAGTTTCCCTTCACCCGGTCCCTCGGACCCGTTCAGAGCGCCTTCCTCACCGGCCTGCGCGAAGGCGTCGTCCTCGGGGTCAGGACCTCCGACGGGAAGGTGATGGTCCCGCCCGTCGAGTACGACCCCGTCACCGCCGAGGAGATCCGCGAGCTCGTCGAGGTCGCCGGCACCGGCACCGTGACCACCTGGGCCTGGAACGGCCTGCCCCGCCCCAACCAGCCCCTGGACACCCCCTTCGCCTGGGTGCTGGTCAAGCTCGACGGCGCCGACACCGCCCTCCTGCACGCCCTCGACGCCCCCGGCCCCGAGGCCGTGCGCACCGGCATGCGCGTGCGCGTCCGCTGGGCCGCCGAGCGCACCGGGGCCATCACCGACATCGCCTGCTTCGAACCGTACGAGGGCCCGGCGGGCGGCCAGGCCGCCCCGCACGACGGGGAGTTCGCCGACGCCGTCACCGGCATCGTCGCGCAGGCCCGCCTGGACTACGTCTACAGCCCCGGCCGCGCCCAGACCGCGTACATCAAGGCCCTCTCCGAGCAGAAGACCGTCGGCGAGCGCTGCCCCTCCTGCCACAAGGTCTACGTCCCTCCGCGCGGCGCCTGCCCCACCTGCGGAGTGGCCACCACCGACCAGGTGGAGGTCGGCCCGGCGGGCACGGTCACCACGTACTGCATCGTCAACATCAAGGCCAGGAACCTCGACATCGAGGTCCCGTACGTCTACGCCCACATCGCCCTCGACGGCGCCGGCCTCGCCCTCCACGGCCGGATCGGCGGCATCCCGTACGACCAGGTGCGCATGGGCCTGCGGGTCGAACCGGTGTGGACCGAGGGCGGCCGCTACCCCGACCACTACCGCCCCACCGGCGAGCCGGACGCGGACTACGACGCGTACAAGGAGCTCATCTGATGGCCCGATACGCCCGTGAGGTCGCGGTGGTCGCCTTCGCGCAGAGCGACCACCTGCGCCGCACCGACGAACTCAGCGAAGTCGAGATGGTCATGCCGGTCCTGCACCAGGTGCTGGCCGCGACCGGCCTGAAGGCCGGCGAGATCGGCTTCACCTGCTCCGGCTCCAGCGACTACCTGGCCGGCCGGGCCTTCTCCTTCACCATGACCCTCGACGGGGTCGGCGCCTGGCCGCCGATCTCCGAGTCGCACGTGGAGATGGACGGCGCCTGGGCCCTCTACGAGGCCTGGGTCAAGATCCAGACCGGCGAGGCCGACACCGCGCTCGTCTACTCGTACGGAAAGTCCTCGCCGGGCTCGGTGCGCGACGTGCTGACCCGCCAGCTGGACCCGTACTACGTCGCTCCGCTCTGGCCCGACTCGGTGGCCCTCGCCGCCCTCCAGGCCCAGGCCCTCATCGACGCGGGCGAGACCGACGAGCCCGCCCTGGCCGCGATCGGAGCGCGCAGCCGGGCCGACGCCGAGGCCAACCCGCACGCCCAGCTGAGCGGTTCGGTGCCCCAGGGCGACTACCAGGTCCGGCCGCTGCGCACCGGGGACTGCCCGCCCATCGGCGACGGCGTGGCCGCCGTGATCCTGGCCGCCGGCGACCTCGCCCGGCAGCTCTGCGCACGCCCGGCCTGGATCACCGGCATCGACCACCGCATCGAGGCCCACAGCCTGGGGCTGCGCGACCTCACCGACTCCCCGTCCACCCGGATCGCCGCCGAACACGCGGGCGTCTTCGAGGCGCCCGTGGACACGGCGGAACTGCACGCCCCGTTCTCCTCCCAGGAGGTCGTGCTCCGCAAGGCGCTCGGGCTCGGGGAGGGCGTCGCCGTCAACCCCTCCGGCGGGGCCCTCGCCGCCAATCCGATGATGGCCGCGGGGCTGATCCGGATCGGCGAGGCGGCCGCCCGCATCCACCGCGGCGAATCCGACCGGGCCGTCGCCCACGCCACCTCCGGCCCCTGCCTCCAGCAGAACCTGGTCGCCGTCCTGGAAGGGGACCGAGCATGAGCGCCACGGGCAAGGAGCCGGTGGCCGTCGTCGGCATCGGGCAGACCAAGCACGTGGCCGCCCGCCACGACGTCTCCATCGCCGGACTGGTCCGCGAGGCCGCGGCGCGCGCCCTCGCCGACGCCGAGCTGACCTGGGCGGACATCGACGCGGTCGTCATCGGCAAGGCCCCCGACTTCTTCGAGGGGGTGATGATGCCGGAGCTGTACCTGGCGGACGCCCTCGGCGCGGTCGGCAAGCCGATGCTGCGCGTGCACACGGCCGGTTCGGTCGGCGGCTCCACCGCCCTGGTCGCCTCCAACCTCGTCGCGGCGCGCGTCCACCGGACCGTGCTCACCCTCGCCTTCGAGAAGCAGTCAGAGTCGAACGCCATGTGGGGGCTCTCCCTCCCCGTCCCCTTCCAGCAGCCGCTGCTGGCGGGCGCGGGCGGGTTCTTCGCCCCGCACGTGCGCGCGTACATGCGGCGTACGGGCGCACCCGACACGGTGGGCTCGCTCGTCGCCTACAAGGACCGGCGCAACGCGCTGAAGAACCCGTACGCGCACCTGCACGAGCACGACATCACCCTGGAGAAGGTCCAGGCCTCGCCGATGCTGTGGGACCCGATCCGGTACTCCGAGACCTGCCCCTCCTCCGACGGCGCCTGCGCGATGATCCTCACCGACCGGGCGGGCGCGGCCCGTTCGCCGAAGCCGGCCGCCTGGGTGCACGGCGGGGCGATGCGCAGCGAGCCCACCCTCTTCGCGGGCAAGGACTTCGTCTCTCCGCAGGCCGGCAAGGACTGCGCGGCCGACGTCTACCGGCAGGCGGGGATCACCGATCCGCGCCGGGAGGTCGACGCGGTGGAGATGTACGTACCGTTCTCCTGGTACGAGCCGATGTGGCTGGAGAACCTCGGGTTCGCCGCGGAGGGCGAGGGATGGAAGCTCACCGAGGCGGGCGTGACGGAACTCGACGGGGACCTTCCGGTCAACCCCTCCGGCGGGGTCCTGTCCACCAACCCGATCGGCGCCTCCGGCATGATCCGCTTCGCGGAAGCGGCCCTCCAGGTCCGCGGCCAGGCCGGGGAACACCAGGTTCCGGGAGCCCGGCGGGCGATGGGCCACGCGTACGGCGGCGGCGCCCAGTTCTTCGCGATGTGGCTGGTGGGAGCCGAGGAGCCCACGTCCTGACGGCGGTCCGGGCGACGGCGCAGGGGTGGGACGGGGTACGGGACAGGCCACGGTGACTCACCGTGGCCTGTGCGCCACGCGCTGCGGTGGTTAACCTTGCCCCCGGACGACGTACCGGGAGGAGCACGCACGTGGCCGAGAGCATGATTACGCAACCCCTCGCCGGCTGGGGCAAGCCGGACCTCGATCTCACCGAGGCGGACTGGCAGTCGAGCAGCCGGGGGGCGGGTGACGTCCAGATCGCCTTCGTGGAGGGCTTCATCGCGATGCGCAACAGCGAGCGGCCGGAGAGCCCTTCGCTGATCTTCACGCCGGACGAGTGGCACAAGTTCGTGCTGAACGCCCGAGGCGGGGAGTTCGACCTGACCTAGGCCGTCTCTTTCGGATCTGGCCTGGCCCGCGCCGCCTGGCACCGCACCTCGCCGTGTTGTCGGGGCGCCCAAGTACGTCCAGTACTCGGGCGCCCCTCCGCCTTGCGATGCACGGCACCAGACGACGCGGGCTTAACCGGCCAGATCCGAAAGAGACGGCCTAGGCCGATCTCGTACGTGCGGCACCACCGGGCGCGGAGCTGCCGCCCCGGTGGCCGCCCGCACCCCTTGCCGGCGGCCCGGGTCCCCTTGCCGCCCGCGCGTAATCCCTTGCCCGCCGCGGAGCGCCCCGGCAGGATGGGGCCATGACGATCATCCGCCGAAAGGGCGATGCCGCGTAGACGGCCCGGCGCGCTGCGCGCCGAACGAGGAACGTACGAGGACCGGCGGCCACCCGCCTGGACGCGGCCGCTCCCGCCCGTGGACCGGCTGCCACCCGATGCCGCTGCCGCCGCCCACTGGGCCCGGCCCGGCCACGCCGACGAGATCGCGGACCTGCTGAGCAGGTACCGGAACTTCCTGCGCCGCCCCGGCGGCACCCTGCTCCTGGGCCCCGCCCCGTGCCAGGGCTGCCCCTGCTGCTCACGTGACGACATCGCCGTCGTCCGGGACGAACTGGCCAACCTCCGGCGGGCCTTGCCGCCCGTCGCCCGGACCGCACTGGGCCGCGTACTGCGGGACCTGGACGCGCAGTTCCTCCGCCGCACGCTTCCCGACCCCGACCCGCCCGCCGACCGGTGGGCCGACTGGCGGGGCCGTCCGCGCGCCTGGTGGCACCGGCGGCTCCACGAGGACACCTGAGCGGCGGCCGGGACGCCCGGCCGGCGGCGCCCAATCGGGCATATCGGGATGATGGGTAGGGTGGGGGCATGAGTGGAGAGAACGATCTGCGCAAGCTCCTGAGCGGAATGCGGCCCGAGTTGAACGAGGGGCGGTACGTGTTCTGCACCGTGCCCGGAGGCACGGTGCCCGCCGGCACCGCGCCCGTCGCCACCGTTCTGGAGCAAGAGGGACTCACCCTGGTCCTGCGCCAGGAGGACGCCGACGCCGCCGGGCTCGCCTACGACTACACCGCGGGCTGGATCACCCTGCGGATCCACTCCGCCCTCGATGCCGTCGGCCTCACCGCGGCCTTCGCCGCCGAACTCGGCGCACACGGTTTGAGCTGCAACGTCATCGCCGGCTACCACCACGACCACCTGTTCGTGGCCGCGGACCGGGCCGCCGAGGCGGTGGCCGTCCTGGAGGAGCTCGCGGCGCGTTCGGCAGAGGACCGGAACGCCCCGGAATACCCCTCGGAAGGTCGCTTGTAAAGAAGATCGGATTCTTTCCTCACTGTGGGGCACCTCGCCCTGTGCGCGGGCGTACGCTGATGTCCCGAACAGGCCTGGGGGGTACCAGCCATGACGGACCGCCGGACCCGTAAGCGGCGCACGATGGTCGAACGCGAGGCCGAACTCGCCACCGTCGACGAGGCCCTGGACCAGCTCACCGGTCCCGGGCCGGACGCCGGCGGCGCGCTGCTCGCCTTCTCCGGCCCGGCCGGCCTCGGCAAGACCACCCTGCTCGCCGAACTGCGCCGCCGCGCCCACGCCCGCTCCTGCACCGTCCTCGCCGCCCGCGGCGGGGAGCAGGAGCAGAGCCAGCCCTTCCACGTCGCCCGCCAGCTGATCCAGCCCCAGCTGGCCGGCACCTCCGAGCAGGAACTGCGCGCGGCCCTCGGGGGCTGGTACTCCATCGTCGGACCGGCCCTCGGGCTGTGCGCCCCCGAACAGGGCGCCCCGCCCGACCCCCAGGGCCTGCGCGACGGACTCGACTGGGTCCTCACCCACCTCGTCGTCAAGCGTGCCCCCGTCACCCTCGTCCTCGACGACGCCCACTGGGCCGACCCCGAGTCCCTCGGCTGGCTCGCCGCCTTCGCCCCGCGCGCCGAACACCTCCCGCTGCTCCTCGTGGTCGCCTACCGGCCCGATGAACTGCCGGCGGACGCGGAGGCCTTCCGTACGCTGCCCGGCCGGGCGGGACAGCGCCCGCTGCCCCTCGCTCCGCTCACCCCGGCCGCCGTCGCCGCCCTCGTCCGCGAATGGCTCGGCGACCACGCCGACGACGCCTTCTGCCAGGAAGCCTGGGCCGTCACCACCGGCAACCCCTTCGAGGCCGTCGAACTGGCCGCCAAGGTCCGCGACAAGGGCCTGCCCCCGGTCGAGGCGAACGCCCCGCTGCTGAGCGACCTCGTCGCCGCCCAGCGCGGCAGCGGCCTCGCCGCCCGCCTCGAACGCCTCGGCCCCTCCACCGTCCGCTTCGCCTGGGCCTGCGCCGTCCTCGGCACCGCCATCCCGCAGGACCTCGCCGCCCGGGTCGCCGCCCTCGGCGCCGAGGAGGCCGTGGACGCCACCGGGCGGCTGCGCGACGCGCGCATCCTGTCCGCCGCCACGGAAGAGCCCGACGCGGGGCTGGAGTTCGTCCACCCGCTCATCGCCACCGGCATCTACCGAGCCATCCCCGACGCGCTCCGCGTCGCCCTGCACGGCAAGGCCGCCGCGGCCGTCGTCGACGCCGGACTCGGCTCCTCCGCCGCCGCCCGCCATCTGCTGGAGACCCACCCCGAGAACGACCCCTGGGTGGTGCGCGTGCTGCGCGAGGCCGCCGGCGAGAACCTCCGCGCCGGCGCCCCCGAGGCCGCCCGCCGCCAGCTCGCCCGCGCTCTGCGCGAGCCCCCGGACTTCGACGAACGCGCGGCCGTGCTGTACGAACTCGGCTGCGCCTCCCTGCTCACCGAGCCCGCGAACACCGTCAACCACCTGCGGGCCGCCCTCGCCGAGCCCTTCGACGACCCGGCGCTGCGCCAGGGCATCGTCATCCGGCTCGCCCAGGTGCTCGCGCACAGCGACCGCCTCGCCGAGGCCTCGGAATCCCTCGCCCGGGAGATCCCGAACACCCAGGACGTCCGCGCCCGACTGCGCCTGCAGTCGGAGCAGTTCATGTGGGACGCCTTCAACGCCGCCGAGACCGACTCCCCGGCCCGCTCGCGGCGCCTCGCCCGGCTCGCCGACCGGCTGACCGGCCGCGACGTCACCGAGCGGTACGTCATCGCGCTGCGGGCCTGGGACGCCTGCCTGCGGGGAGAACCGGTGGACGTGGTGCTGCACCACGCCGGACGGGTGCTGGAGCGGCCCTTCAGCTGGGCCCACGAGGACCGAGGCTTCGAGGTCCCGGTCCTGGTCGCGATGGCCCACATGTACGCCGACCGGCCGGGACGGGCGGAGGAGCTGTTCGAGGCGGGCACCGCCGAGTTCGAGCGGCAGGGCTGGCGCGGAGCGCACCTCTCCTTCGCGTACAGCCTGCGCGCCTACATCCGCTACCGGCGCGGGCGGCTCGCCGAGGCCGAGGAGCTGGCACGGGCCGGGCTGCGGCTGGCCGAACGCGTGGGCCGGCGCACCCCCGTGCACTGGTACGCCATAGCCATCCTCCTCACCACGCTGCTCGCGCGGGGCCGGGCCGACGAGGCCTGGGAGCTGGCACGGGAGCACGAGTACGGCAGGCCCTTCCCGGCGGCCGTGGTCTTCCCCGACTCCCAGACGGTCTACGCCGAACTGCTGCTGGCCCGCGGCCAGGTCCGGGCGGCCGTCGCCGAGCTGGAGGAGGTCGACCGGCGGCTGACGCCGCGCGGCATCCAGAACCCGGCGTGGTGCCCGTGGCAGCTGCACCTGGCCCGGGCCGTCGCCGCGGACGATCCGGACCGGGCGCGTGCCCTGGCCGACGATGCCGTCCGGCGGGCCCGTGCCTTCGGAGCCCCTTCGGGCATCGGCCAGGCCCTGCGGGTGGCGGCCGAGGTCGCGGCGCCGGAGGACCGGGCCGGGCTGCTGGAAGAGGCGGTCGGCCTGCTCGCGCAGTCACCGGCCGGCTACGAACTGGCCCGCGCCCTGGGCGCGCTGGGCGCCGAACTGCGGGACGCGGACCTGCTGGCGCGGGCGGTGGTGACGGCCCGGGAATGCGGGGCCGACGGGCTGGTGGCCCGCGCGACCGACGTCCTGCTCGCGCTGGGCGGCACCCTGCCGTGCGGGCCGGACACGAAGGGCGCGGAGAACGGCCCCGGGCCGGAAGGGCGCACGCGGGACGGACTTACGGAGGAGGAGCTCCGGGCGGCGCGGCAGGCGGCGGGCGCGTCCGCCCCGGACGGCTCCGGCCGCCGCGGACCGGACCCGGAATGGGCCCTGTCCGCGGCCTGCCGCAAGCTCGGCGCCGATCCCCCGGGCCTGCCGGCCGCCCTGAAGGCCTACGCACCGTAGGCCTTCGGGACCTGCGTCAGTTCTTCGCGTACACGCCGAACAGGTCGATGACCAGGTCGGTGCGCTCCCAGCCCCGGTTCCAGAAGTCGACGATGTCGTTCTTGCCGGCGCTCGCCTGGACCAGGTTCGAGACGGTCTCGCCCTTCGTCCAGTTCAGGTTGGAGGAGTTCGGCGGGGTCGGCTTGACGGCCTTGCTCTGGCCGTACTGCTCCCGGGTGTTCGGGTCCGGGGCGACCGTGAGGTGGCCGCTGCCCTCCGTGTTGGTGACGGTGGCGTTCATCACCGCGCCCGCGAGCGTGACGTTGGGCTCGAACAGCGTCTGGTACCGGTAGTCCTGGCCGTCGACCGGCCAGAAGAACTTCCGCGAGTCGTGCAGGCGCTCCGGCTCGAGCGGCAGGTACGCGGCCTTGCCGTCGGCGCTGTAGTAGCCCGTCACGTCCACGATCACGTCGGTCGGGCTCCAGGAGCCGTTGCGTATGTTGATCTTGCCGTCCGGGCCCACCGGCACGATCACCGAGTTGGCGACCGTCTGGCCGGCGGTGAAGTTCACGTTCGACGTGATCGGAGCCTGCTGCCCGCTCGGGAAGACGGTCAGGTGGCCCGAGTCCTTGGGAGCGGTGATCGTGACGTTGAGGGCGACGGCCGTGATGCCCGCGGCCGGCAGCTCGCCCTGGCCCGCGACCTGGACGCCGAAGGAGCCCTGCCCGGCGACCTGGCCCTTGGCGGTGCCCTTGCCCTCCTGGCTGTCGACGAGACGGAAGGGGTCCATGGGGGTGTAGCCGCTGGAGGCGGAGCGGGCGAAGTAGCCCGTGACGTCCGCGATCAGGTTCACCGAGCCGGGGCTGCGGTTGACCAGTTCGACGTAGCCGTCCGCGCCGACGGGCACGATGGCCAGGTTCGGAACGGACCGTCCCGCGGTGAAGTTGACGTTCGACGTGGTCGGCTGCTCGGTGCCGGACGCGTAGGCGGCGATGTGCCCGTCGGCGGCGGCCCCGGTCGCGGTGATGTTGAGGGCCACGGCGGTCACCCCCTCGGGGATGCCGCTGTTGCCGCCGACCTTCACCCGGGTCGTTCCGTACGGGGCGACGGGCCGGGACGACGAGGTCCCGGTGCCGTCCCGGGTGTCCAGCAGCCGGGTGGGCGCGTGCGGGGTGAAGTCGGAGCCCGCCACGACGATGTCCACGCTGTTGGTGACGGTCGTCTTGGTCAGCGAATCGGTCGCCGTCACCGTGATCTTGTGGGTGCCGACCTTGGCGTACGTGTGCTTGAAGCGCAGGAACTCGTCCGTGACGGAGAACCCGGGGGTGGCCGTCTGACCGTCGCCCCAGTCGACGGTCACCGTGAACACCTCGAGCCGCTCGCTCGCGACCCAGGTGGAGAGGGCCATGGTGCGCGCACCGGAGCCGGTGGTGACCAGACCCACATAGTGGTCCGAAGCCTCGGCCGGAGCGCCCTTGGCGGCCGAGGACCCGGCCGGAGCCGTGCGGACGGACCGCTCGGGCGGGCTGCTGAAGGTGGCGGTCTTCGTCGCCTCCTCCACGGCTGCCGCGAGCTTGTTGCCCGCGTCCTGCGTGTGGTTCGCGGCCGGCTCGGCCGCGTGGGCCGCGCTCGGTACGACGAGACCGACGGATGCCGCGACGACGGCGGCGGAGATCATGACACGGTGACGGTACACCGGCCCCCCAGTGTTGTTGAACCTGTTCAGATGGTCATGATCAGACTACAGGGCCGTCCGATTTCCCTCGCATCGGCTCATACCCGCCGTTCGGCGTGTCGCCCAGGTCCCGGCCGCCCCGGCCGGCCGGCGGAGCGGTTCGCGCGGGGCGACTCAGACCTTCGAGGCGGTGGCCCCGGCCCGCCGTGCGTGAAGGCGGCACCCGCCGGGACGGGGGAGCGGTACCGCTTCCGGAGTATCGGCGGACCGGAAAACCGGGCGGTCGTCCTCGCGCCGGACGAGGTCCTGCCGGAGTGCGGCCGGTGACGCCGTCCTGTTCCCGCACCGGTTCACGCCGGTCCCCCGGTCTGACCGGCCCGTCCGGCGGACCCGGCCCGGACGGTGCCGGGATCAGGGCCCCCGGGCCGGAAAACCCGTGCGGCCACGTACCATGGCGGCATGTCCTTCCTCCGCCGCCACCGCGCCGCCACACCCGCCGGCCCGGACTTCGACGTCCTGGCCATGGACCCGGGGGACTGGCCGGGCAATCTCGGGGCCGGGCTGCTGCCCGCGCCCGACGGCAGCTGCCAGGGTGTCTTCCTCCGCTACGACCTGTTCGGCGGACGCGGCCCCGCGATGATCATCGGAAACCTCCCCGAGGGTTCCCCGGCCCGGGAGCTCTCCGACGGCGAGGTCCCCTTCGAGGTGGCCCAGCTCCTCGACGCCCTGGAGAACGACGAGGACGTCGAGGTCACCGGCGTCGAGGACTGCCCCGTCATGCAGGGCGACAACCTCCTCATCGTCCGGAAGATCAAGCTGTCGGAGTCCCGCATCTCCTGCGTCCAGTTCGATCGCAGCGACAACGTGCTGGTGACCATCGCCAGCTGGGACCGCCCGATCACCGACGACCTCTACGCCCTCCTGAAGCCGCTCCCCGCCGAGCTCTTCCAGCAGGGCTAGGCCCTCTCTCTCGCGCTAGGCCTCCCGCCGGGACGTCACGCGTCCGCGATGTCGTTCGCCGCCACGTAGCCGAACGTCATCGCGGGCCCGATCGTCGACCCGGCCCCCGCGTAGCTGTGGCCCATCACCGCCGCGCTCGCGTTGCCCGCCGCGTACAGGCCACGGATCACCGAGCCGTCCGGCCGCAGCGCACGGGCCCGCGCGTCCGTCACGATGCCGCCCTTCGTCCCGAGGTCCCCCGGCACGATCTTGAACGCGTAGAACGGCGGGGCCCAGATCGGCGCCAGGCACGAGTTCGGGTGCACGTTCGGGTCCGTGTAGTAGTGGTCGTACGCCGTGTCGCCCCGGTGGAAGTCGGAGTCGGTACCGCTCCACGCCTGCGCGTTGAACCGGTTGAGCGTCGCCCGCAGCGCACCCGCCGGAACCCCGATCTGGCCGGCCAGCGCGTCCCACGTCCACGCCTTCTTCGCCGCGCCCGCCTGGTACCAGGCATCGGGGAAGGCGAGCATCGGCAGGATGTCCTTGAACAGGTACTTGTTGCGGTAGTTCTGATCCACGATCAGCCACGCCGGAATGTGCGAACCGGTGGCGCCCCGGTCCTTCTCGTACATCACGTGCACCACATCGCTGTACGGCGCCGCCTCGTTGACGAACCGCACCCCGTTCGCGTTCACGATCAGCCCGCCCGGCAGGGTCCGTTCGGCGAGGCAGAAGTACGGCTCCCCGGGCAGCGGGATCGACGGCCCCCACCACGCGTCCTCCATCAGGGCCAGCGCCGCCCCGGCCCGCTGCCCCGCCCGGATCCCGTCGCCCGTGTTCTCCTTCGCGCCCACCGACCACTGCGTGCCGATCGGCTGCTGCTGGTACTGCGCCCGCATCGCCGCGTTGTGCTCGAAGCCGCCCGAGCCGACGATCACCCCGCGCCGCGCCCGTACGGTCCCCCGTACGCCGTCCTTCTCCACCACCACGCCGGTGACCGCGCCGCCCTCCTGGACCAGGTCGACCAGCGGGCTGTTCAGCCACACCGGGACCCCGGCCCGCTGGAGCCCCGCGCGCAGCCCGGCCGCCAGGGACTGGCCCATCGTCAGCGGCTTCTCCCCGCGGAGCGCCGCCTTCGCGCCGCGCGCCAGGCACTCGGTGGACACCGCGAGACCCTTGGCGCTCACCGCCGCCAGGTTCAGCCACTTGTAGTCCTGGCTGAAGACCACCATTCCGGCGGGGACGGGCATGTACGCCGGGTTCAGCCGGGCCAGTTCGGCGCCGAGGATGTTGCCGTCGAGCTGGTCAGGCTCGATGGACCGGCCGTTCGGCAGGCCGCCGGGCAGGTGGGGGTAGTAGTCGCTGTACCCCTCCATGAACCGGAACCTGAGCGGGCTGTTGGCCATCACGAAATCCAGCATCCGCGGACCGTGGGAGAGGAAGGCGGACTGGCGGTCGGCCGGCACCTCCGGCCCGACCACGGCCGCGAGGTACGTCGCCGCCTTCTGCGGGGTGTCCGGTACCCCGGCGCCCAGGATCACGGAGTTGTTCGGCAGCCAGATGCCGGCCCCGGACCGGGCGGCCGAACCGCCGAAGGTGGGGGCCTTCTCGACGACCAGCACGCTCAGCCCCCGCCTGGCGGCGGTGAGCGCGGCGGTCATCCCGGCGGCCCCGGACCCGACCACGACGACATCGAACTCGCCGAGCGGGGGGCCGTCCTGGGCGGCGGCCCGCGCTGCGGCGGACGGCAGCACGGTGGCGGCGAGCACCCCGGCCCCCGAACCGGCGAGGACCGTACGTCTCGACGGGAGGGTTCCGGGGGAGGTGCGTGAAGCGCTTGCGGACATGGGCAGGCTCCAGCGGTGTGGGGAGGACGAGGGGTGGCGCTCCTCCAGCATTTCTGATGCTGAGTCAGAAAAGGTCTTCGGGGGATCATGTGATGTCAAGGCATCCGGCGCACGGGCGCACGACCGAGGGCTCAGCCCTCCGGCCGCATCCGGGCGTCCAGTTCCTTCACGTGCCGCTTCAGGGCCACCGTCCGGTAGCTCTCCTCCACCCACTCGCACAGCACCTGCGCGGAGGGCGCCCCCTTCTCCGGCAGCGGGACGGACACCCAGCCGGAGCGGCCCAGACCGTATCCGGTGGGCTCCGCTCCCGGCGCGGCCATCGCGTGCCCGTGCAGCGCCTCGTCCTTGAGCTTGACGGACAGGCCGGGCTGCCCCGGCCCGTCGGTGTTGCCCAGGAAGACGAAGATCTTCTTGTTCACCTTCACCACACAGTCCTCGGGGCCCCAGGGAAATTCCTCCACGGCCTCCGGAAGGCCGAGGGCGAACTCCCGCACGGCCTGCCACTTGCGCACTCCGGACTTCATCAGCGCCTCCCGTCGATCGTCTCCCCACGCTAACGGAGCCCGACCGGACATCCGGGGCACGACCGCACCGCGTGGCCGGGAAGCCGCCCGCACTGCCCCCGGGCATCTGCGCATCCGCGAACGAGCGAAGTCCCGTGGCGGTGGGGGCCACGGGACTTCGCGTACAAGGGGCGCCTGGCCCACCTGGCGGGATCAGCGCGTGCCGACCGCCGCGCGGACCGCTCTGCGTGCCATCCCCGCGTCGTCGTGCAGGCGGCGGAGCAGCAGCCGCTGTTCCTCCCCGGAGGACAGGGAGCCCGCCGGCAGCGGCTGGGTCGGGGCGGTCGCCAGCATCGAGCGCTGCACCGCCGTCTCGGACATCCGGATCTCCCGGGTCAGCACCAGCATCAGATTGACCAGGAAGGCGTCCCGCGCGGCCGGACCGGCCGACTGCGCGAGCCGGCTGATCTGGGCGCGGGCGGCCGGGGCGTCGCCCAGGACCGTCCACAGCGTGGCGAGGTCGTAGCCCGGCAGGTACCAGCCCGCGTGCTCCCAGTCGAGCAGCACCGGACCGGCCGGGGACAGCAGCAGGTTCGACAGCAGTGCGTCACCGTGGTTGAACTGCAGCGCCGTGCCCGACAGCTTCACGCTGTGCAGCAGCTTTTGCAGGTCGCCGAGGTCCCGGTCGGTCAGCAGCCCCAACTCGTAGTCGCGGGCGATCCGCCGCGCGTAGTTCATCGGGGTTCCGAACAGCTCGGCCGGCGGCCGCCACTGGTTGACCCGGCACACCGCACCCAGGGCCGCCCGCAGGTCCACCCGCGGCGGCGGCTCCACCGGGTGCCGCTGCAGGGCCGCGACCCGGCCCGCCATCCGCTCCACCACCAGCGTGCAGTTCTCGGGGTCGGCGGCGATCAGCCGCGGCACCCGGACCGGCGGGCGGTGCCGGACGAACGTCCGGTACGCCGCTATTTCGTGCCGGTAGCGCTCGCGCCACTCCGGCGAGTGGTCCAGTAAAACCTTCGCGACGGCGGTCATCCGCCCTGTGGTGCCCACCAGGAGGACCGAGCGGCCGCTGCGCCGCAGCACCTGCACCGGCGCGAACTCCGGACAGATCCGCTGCACCGAGGCGAGCGCGGTGCGCAGTTGCGCCCCCTGCGGCCCCGAGAGGTCGATTCTGCCGCTGACGGGCTGTGACCCGGTACCCGGCATGCGCCGCGCCCGGACGGTGCCCTGCACCGGTGCCGACGGGCGGCCGGGCTCGAGGTAGGGGCCGCCGCCCGCCGGGAGCGTGCGGTGCGGCCGGACCGGTGCGGACACGGAGGAGGTTGCTGCGTACATGGTGATACGGATCCCTTCGTGCGCCGACGAGTTGCGTACGCCGCCCCGCCGGATCCCGTGCTTCACCCTGGGGAGTTCCGCCGGTGACCGGGTCGGGGAGGCGCATTCCTACCTGACACCCGGCGCAAGGTGGCGAACCATCGGGCGTGCCCTGGCGAAGCCTGGCGAATAGTCGCTGGGCATCTGACGGGGGGCTACTGTCAACTCAGCCGAGAACCTGGGGGCTTGACGTGAGCAAAGGTCCAAACACCCGCTTGAACGACCTGTTCGGCCTGGCCGGCTGGTCGAAGGGCGAACTGGCGAGGATGGTCAATCGGCAGGCGGCGGCCATGGGCCACCCCCAGCTGGCCACCGACACCTCGCGGGTGCGGCGCTGGATCGACATGGGGGAGACCCCGCGCGAACCAGTTCCCACGGTACTGGCAGCACTGTTCACCGAGCGGCTCGGTCGTGTCGTGACCATCGAGGACCTCGGGTTCGTACGGCAGCGGCGCACCTCCAGACGGCAGCCGGAAGGGGCTCGTGAGAACCCCGACGGGATGCCGTGGGCGCCCGAACGCACAGCCGCGGTCCTCACCGAATTCACGGGAATGGACCTCATGCTCAACCGTCGCGGTCTGATGGGCGCGGGCGCCGTGCTCACCGCCGGCTCCGCCCTCAGCAACGCCATGTACGACTGGCTGCACACCGACCCCGCCCTCGCGAAGGAGGCGCGGCACTTCGGGGAGGCCTTCCAGGCCGATCCCGCGGGATACGACCGCTACGAGGCGGCGCCGATCGGCTCCCAGGAGATCGAGGCCCTGGAGCGCTCCGTGGAGGTGTTCCGCGCCTGGGACGCCTCCAGAGGCGGTGGACTCCAGCGCAAGGCCGTCGTCGGCCAGCTCAACGAGGTGGGCGGGATGCTCGCCTACCACCACCCCGACCACCTCCAGCGGCGGCTCTGGGGGGTGGCGGCCAACCTGGCGGTGCTCGCGGGCTGGATGTCCCACGACGTGGGCCTGGAGCCCACGGCGCAGAAGTACTTCGTCATCGCGGCGCACGCGGCCCGCGAGGGGGGCGACCGGCCGCGCGCCGGCGAGGCGCTGTCCCGTGCCGCCCGCCAGATGGTCCACCTGGGCAAGCCGAACGAGGCCCTGGACCTGATGAAGCTCGCCCAGTCGGGCTCGGGCGAGCAGACCCTGCCGCGCACCCGCGCCATGCTGCACACCATCGAGGCCTGGGCGCAGGCCGCCATGGGCAAGGGCCAGGCGATGCGCCGCACCCTGGGCGAGGCGGAGGAACTGTTCGTCTCCGACAAGGGCGACGTACCGCCGCCGAGCTGGATGCAGCACTTCGACGAGGCCGACCTGCACGGCATGCAGGCCCTCGCCTACCGCACCCTCGCCGACCACGACGCCTCGGCGGCGCCGATCGCCGCGCGCCACGCCCGCGAGGCCCTGCGGCTGCGGGGCGAGGGCTACCAGCGCTCGCAGATCTTCGACTACATCTCCATGGCCTCGGCCTGCTTCATCGCCGACGAGCCGGAACAGGCCGACCGCTACGCCCGCCTGGCCCTGGTCTCGATGAACGAGACCTCCTCGCACCGGACCTGGGACCGGCTGCGCGAGATGTACCGGCTCACCGCCCAGTACTCAGGCTACGCGCGCATCGAGGACCTGCGCCAGGAGATCAAGCTGGCCCTCCCGGACAGCCCGGCGCCGCGCGCCACGGGGGTGTAGTCCCACGTCGGCCCCCGTCCGCCCGGTCCGCCCGAGTGCCCCCCACACCGTGTACGGAGACGAGAAAGGCCGCGCCTTCCGGCGCGGCCCCTGAACCCGTGGGCCCGAAGCCCGTACGGTCGGCGCCCGTTACCCGCCCACCCGGGCCACGAGCACGCAGGCGTCGTCCTCCCGCTCGCTCTCGCCGAACTCCTCGATGACGAGCCGTACGCAGTCCTGCGCCGACCGCGCCGCCGAGAACCGCGGCGCGAGGGCCAGGAGCCGTTCGGTGCCGTCGGCCCGGCTGAACTCGATGCTGCGCGGGGTCAGTCCGTCCGTGTGCAGCACCAACAGGTCGCCGACTTCGAGCCGTTCCTCGGCCTGTCCGTACGAGGCTCCGGAGGTCGCGCCCAGCAGGACGCCCTCCGGCGGCAGCAGGGACCGGCCCGACCCGCGGCGGAACAGCAGCGGTGCCGGGTGGCCCGCCTGCGCCCAGGACAGCACCCGGCGCGCGGGATCGTAGCGGCAGCACACGGCCGAGCCGAGCGCCGGCTGTACGGAGGTCTCCAGGAGCTGGTTGAGCCAGCCCATCAGCGGGCCCGGCTCGATCCCCGCCATGGCCATTCCGCGCAGGGCGCCCAGCATCATCGCCATCCCGGAGGTGGCGGTCACCCCGTGCCCGGTCAGGTCACCGACCGTCAGCATCGAGCGTCCGTCGGGGAGTTCGAGCGCGTCGTACCAGTCGCCGCCGATCAGCGCGCTGGTCGCGGACGGCAGGTAGTGGGCGGCCACGTCCAGGGTGCCCGCGCTGCTGTGCGGGAACCGCAGGGAGCCGCGCCACGGGGGGAGCACGGCTTCCTGCAGCTCGACCGCCAGCCGGTGCTCGGTCTGCGCGATCTCCCGCTGGCGCTGCAGCGAGTCACGGGACTCGCGCACCGCACGCTGGCTCCGGCGCAGTTCACTCACGTCCCGGAGCACGGCCCACATGGAGGCCGCGCAGCCGTCGGAGTCGAGTACCGGCTCGCCCCTCATGTGCAGCGTCCGGACGCGGCCGTCGGCCCGGACGATGCGGAACTCGCCGTCGATCGGTTTGCCGTCCACCAGGCAGGCGGTGACCCACGCGGTGAGCAGCGGCTGGTCCTCGGAGAACAGGGTGGAGCCCAGTTCGTCGAGGGGGAGCGCGCCGGCCTCGGGCGAGCGCCCGAAGATCTGGAACAGCTCGTCGGACCAGCTGACTTCGTCCGTCAGCAGGTTCCACTCGGCGCTGCCGACGCGGGTCTGGGCCTCGGGCCCGGCCTCGAGCGCCGCCTGCGGGAGCTCGATGGTCTCGGGCACCGGCGGCAGGCCCTCTTTGAGCTGGTCGAGGTGCTCGCGGAGGTCGTCGAGGTGGTGGACGGCGAGATCGCACAGTGCGCGCTGCCAGCGGCCCTGGGCGTCGTCGTCGTCCACGACGGTGTCGCGGCGGACCGCGTCCACTTCTCCCCGCAGCCGCCGGGTCTGAGAGATCAGCGCGTCCACCGACCCCGGCTCTGGCGGCTGCGCGGAACGGTCCGCGAACAGGTGGGACGGCATGAGAACTCCGATACAGGCGCGGCACGGCCAAGTCTGAAGGAAGGACCGGTAACGACTGTTGCACAGGGCGCGACGGCGTGTAAGGCGTTTGGCAACATCCGCTACGTTCTTGCTTCTGGCATATGTCGTAGGCCTTACGGCGGCTGTTCCGTGTGCGAACGAATCCGGTCAGTGCCCCTCGGCGGGGCGGGACCGGCACCTGCCGGTGGGGGCCGGAGCGGGGTGGCAGAGGCGGCCGGAAACAGGCCCTCCGCCGGGCGCCGCTCGATCGTACGGCCGAGGTGTGCGAGGCCGGCCGGGCGCCGCACTCGTACCGGGCCCGGATCAACGGGGCTCACCGGGATACCCCCGAACGGAGGACCCCTGCCGCGAGTCGATACGGATCCCAGGCTTCCCACCGCACCGGCGGATCGCTACCCTACGTGCCGGTAATGAACCGGGGGAGGTCCGCACGGGCGGGCCCGCGCAGCGTGGGGACACAACGAACATGAGCGGGTACGACCACGCCGCCGGGCAGGACCGCGCCACGCGCCGGGACGACGACGCCGGGCAGACCCGGACCGCCGGGGAGACCCGGACCGCCGGGGAGACCCGCACCGCCGGGGAGACCCGCGCCACGGGGCAGACCCGTTCCGCCGGGCAGAGCCGCCGGTCCTTCCTCACTTACCTCGTGGCCGCGCCGACCCTCGCCCTCGTCACCCGCGCCGGCGCCGACGCGCTCGCCCCGCAGCCCGCCCACGCCGTGGTGCCGTCCCTGCCCGCCATCGCAGACGTGATCGACCTCGGCGACCTGTTCATCCTGGCCGGGGCGCCCACCTCCGCCCTGCTGGCGCTCGCCGTGGAGGCGGACGGCACCATCCGCTTCCGGCTGCCGCGCGAGGAGGTCGGCCAGGGCCTCACCACCGCGGTGGCCATGCTGGTCGCCGAGGAACTCGACGCGCCACTGGCCGACGTACGCGTGGAGTTGGACGACGCGCGGCCCGAGCTGCTCTTCAACCAGCTCACCGGATCGTCCAACTCGATCCGCTCCCTCTACGGGCCCGTCCGCCAGTGCGCCGCCACCGCCCGGGCCCGCCTCGTCGCGGCCGCCGCCCGCCGCTGGGGCCTCTCCGCGGCGTCACTGACCACCGCGAACGGGGCCGTCCGCGCTCCCGACGGCCGCACCGCCGACTACGGTTCCCTCGCCGCGGCCGCCGCCGACCCCGGCCTGATCGTCCTCGGCGCCACCCCCAAGAAGACGGCGAAGCACACGCTCGTGGGCAGGCCCACCAGCCGCGTCGACGCCCGCGCCATGGTCACCGGCGCCCAGCAGTACACCCTCGACCTCGACGTGCCGGGCGCCAAGCCCTGCGTGGTGCGCCGCCCGCCCACCCTCGGCGGCACCGTCCGCTCCGTCGCCAACTTCGCCGCCGTCCGGGCCATGCCCGGCGTCCTGCACGTGGTGACCGTCCCCACCGGGGTCGCCGTCGTCGCCGAGACGTTCGGGCAGGCCATCACCGCCAAGTCCGCCCTCCAGGTCACCTGGGGACCCGGTCCCGCCGACCAGCTGTCCGACACCCAGATCCGCGCCAAGCTGCGCGCCGCCACCCCGCCGCTGCTGGTGCCGCCGCTGCTGACCCCGTACGTGGACGCCGAGTTCGACTTCGCCTTCGTCAGCCACGCCCCGATGGAGACCAACTCCGCCATCGCCGACGTCCGCGACGACCGCGCCGAGATCTGGTCCGGCCTCAAGTCCCCGATCGTGGCCCGCGAGACCATCGCCGCCGACCTCGGCCTGCCCCTGGCCAAGGTGCAGGTGCACGTGGTCCAGGCCGGCGGCTCCTTCGGCCGGCGGCTCTTCTTCGACGCCGCCCTGGAGGCCGCCCGCATCTCCAAGGCCTGCCGCCGCCCGGTCAGGCTCATGTGGACCCGCGTGGACGACACCCGGCACGGCCGGATGCGCCCCGCCACCCACCACAAGATCCGGGCCACCCACCTGCTGGGCGAGGTCCTCACCTTCGAGCACCGGGTCGCCGCCGCCGAGACCGACTTCCGGCACGGGCTCGGCGAGATCATCACCGCCACCGCGGCGAGCCTGCCGCTGGGGATCGGCAACGCCACCCTCGCCCAGACCCTGTTCCTGACCACGGTGAAGTCCCCGTACCACTTCGGGCTCACCACCCAGGCCCTCACCGAGGTGCCCACCGGCATCCCCACCGGGTCCTGGCGCTCGGTGTACTCCGCCAACACGCGCGGCGCCGAGGAGATCGTGGTCGACGAACTCGCCGCCCGCACGGGCCGGGACCCCTACCGCTTCCGCCGCACCTTCCTGAAGACCGACGCCCAGCGCGCCGTACTCGACAAGGTGGCCACGGAAGGGGAGTGGGGGCGGCCGATGGAGGCGGGCTGCGCGCAGGGCATCGCCTTCCACGAGGAGTACAAGTCCCGCACCGCGTGCCTCGTCGAGATCGACACCCGGGACCCGGAACACGTCCGCGTCACCAAGGCGGTCATCGCCGTGGACGTGGGCCTGCCGGTCAACCCGCGCGGGCTGGAGGCGCAGATGATCGGCGGTCTCACCGACGCCATCTCCACCACCCTGCGCGCGGGGCTGCACCTGGACAAGGGGCTGCCGCTGGAGGGCAGTTACAGCCAGTTCCACTGGGCGCAGCAGCGGGACACCCCGCGTGACGTACGGGTCTTCGTGCTGCCGGCGACCGGTGAGGAGCCGGGCGGCGCGGGCGAGCTCGGCGTGCCCGCCGCCGTCGGCGCGATCGCCAACGCCTGGGCCCGGGCCACCGGCTCCAAGCCGCGCAGCTTCCCCCTCGACTTCGACGTCGACTTCACCCCCTACCCCCGCTAGCCCGCTTCCCCCGCCCGTTCCCCACCCCCCTCGCCGGTCCGGATCCAGGAGTACGACGTGCCCTCGCACACCTTCACCGTCAACGGGCAGAGCGTCACCGTGGACGCGCCCGACGACCTGCCCCTGCTGTGGGTGCTCCGCGACATGCTGGGAGTCCGCGGCCCCAAGTACGGCTGCGGGGTGGACGTCTGCAAGGCCTGCACGAGCCACCTCGACGGCGCCGACGTCCGCCCGTGCGTGGTGCCCGTCTCCGCGTGCGCGGGCAGGTCGGTGACCACCATCGAGGGGCTGGCGAACGGGGACGAACTGCACCCGGTCCAGGAGGCCTGGCTCGAACAGGACGTCGCCCAGTGCGGCTTCTGCCAGCCCGGCCAGATCATGGCCGCCGTCGCCCTGCTCAAGCGCACGAGCGAGCCCACGGACGAGGACATCGACGCCATCGCCAACATCTGCCGCTGCGGCACGTACTTCCGCATCCGCGAGGCCATCCGCAGCGCGGCCGCCAGGATGTGAGCGGCGGCGGGTCCCGGACTTCCCCCGTGAATGCCGGGACCCGGCCGCTCGTGGCCAAACCTACGCGGCCCGGCGGTCGTTGACAGGGTTCGCCGTGCCCAGTGACCGGGCGAGACGGGTATCACAGCGCACAGTGAGCGGCGGGTGGTTGAATGCGCCCGTGCCCCGGTCCGACGACGTCCTCAAACTGCACCGGCTCGCCCACGCCGGAGGATCGGCGGCGCTGCTGGAGTGGCTCTCCGCCCGCCTCGGCGGATGGACCGGGGTCGTGGACGCCGGGCGGGGCCCGGGGCCGGAGACCGCCGTGCGGGGCGCCGCCGAGCTGAGCGCCCGCGGCGTGCGGTCGGCCGTCCTGCACGCCCCCGGCTCCGCCACGCTGCTGTTCGCGCTGGACGACGGGCGCGCGCTGGCCGCCGTACTGGAACAGCCGCACCACCCCGACGCCGCCGCCCTGCTCGCGAACGCCGCCGTACCGCTGGCGCTCGTCCTGCGCGCCGAGGAGGCCGCGCGGCGGGAGGAGCGGGCCGCGCGCGCCGAGTCGCGGGCCCGCGAGGCGGTGCTGCACCTGCTGATGAACGGGCGGCTCTCCACCGCCCACCAGATCGCCGAGGCGCTGGGGCCCTCGCTGCCCGAGCCGATGCGGATGTACGTCGTCGAATGCCGCACCGGCCGGCGCGCCGAAGTGGCGCGGCGGTGCGAGGAGCTGACGGACGGCCGGGCCTGGATCGTGCGCTGCCCGGTCTACGTACGCCACCTCATCGTGCTGGTCCCGGCCGGCCCGGCGGCGGTGTCCGCCGGCCACGACCCGCTCGCCGAGGCTCTGGTGGCGGTGGCCCCGGACAGCACGGTCGGGGTCAGTGGCGAGCTGCGCCTGCGCGAGGCCCCGGCCGCCTACCAGCAGGCCTTCCACGCCCTGGCCGTGGCCCGGGAACGGGGCGAGCGGCACGCCCGCTTCGGGCCCGGCCCCGAGCTGGTGCTCGCCGCGCACGAGGCCGGGGCCGGCTGGGCCGAGGCCCTGCTCGCGCCCCTGTACGCGTACGAGCCCCGGCGCCCCCAGGACCCCGGCGGCCAGGAACTGCGCGCCACCGCCCACGCCTGGCTGAACTTCGCCGCGCACGCCACGCGGCTGCTGAAGATCCACCGCAACACCCTGGCCGCCAGGCTCCGGCTGGTCGAGGCGCTGCTCGGGCTGGACCTCGCGCGCCTCGGGGACCAGGCGGCGCTCTCGCTGGCGCTGCGGCTGACCCCGGGGGCGTGGCGGGGGAAGGGGGTGGCCGCGGCGGCCGCCCCCGGTCTCGACGCGGTGCTGCGCGATCCGCGCGTGACGGCCTGGGCCCGTGCCCAGCTGAGCGCGCTGAGCGGACCGGACGCCCCGTCGGGTGCCCGGACCACGGTCCGCGCCTGGCTGGCGCACGACGCGCAACTCGCGGCGGCGGCCGCGGCGCTGGGCGTCTCCGTCCCGGGCGCCCGCAAGCGGCTGACCCGGATCGAGGTGCTGCTGGAACGCTCCCTGCTGCAGTCCCCGAGTGCCCGGCACGACCTGTGGCTGGCTCACCGGGCGGAGGAGCTCGCCGGGTGACACAAGCCGCAAAAGGGATGATCGGCGAAAAGAATCGACGATCATGCCCGAATGAGGCGAATCAATGCGAAACGCGTGCTGGTCGGTGAACCGCTCGACACCACGCGCCTGGGCGAGACCCTGCTGCCCAAACGGCTCGCCCTGCCGATCTTCTGCAGCGACCCGCTCTCCTCCGTCGCCTACGCCACCGAGGAGATCCTGCTGATCCTGGCCCTCGGCGGCGTCGCACTGCTCCACCTCACCTGGTACGCGGCCGCCGCCATCGTCTTCCTGCTCGTGGTGGTCGTCGCCTCCTACCGGCAGACCTGCCACGCCTATCCCGGCGGGGGCGGCGCGTACGTCGTCAGCGCGGAGAACCTCGGCCAGACCGCCGCGCTCACCGCCGCGAGCGCCCTGCTCGTCGACTACGTGATGACCGTCGCGGTCTCGGTCGTCTCCGGCGTCTCCGCCATCACCTCCGCCATTCCCTCGCTGGACGACCACGAAGTGGCCCTGTCGGTCGCCTTCGTGGTGCTGCTCACCCTGATGAACCTGCGCGGCGTACGGGAGTCGGGCCGGGTGTTCGCCATCCCCACCTACGGTTTCGTCCTCGTCATCTACCTGATGTTCGCCGTCGCCGCCGTACGCCTCGGGACCGGCGAGACCATCCGCGCCGAATCCGCCGACCTGCCGATCATCGCGGAAGGCACCTACACCGGAATCGCCCTGGTCTTCCTCGCGATGCGCGCCTTCGCCTCCGGCTGCACCGCCCTCACCGGCGTCGAGGCGATCAGCAACGGCGTACCCGCCTTCCGCAAGCCCAAGGCCAGGAACGCGGCGACCACGCTCGCCGCGATGGGCGCGCTCTCGGCCACGATGTTCATGGGCATCACGGCCCTGGCCATGTCGTACCAGGTACACGTCGCGGCCGACCCCACCGAACTGGGCCTGCCGCCCGGCACCGACACCTCCACCGCCCTCGCCCAGATCGGCCGCGCCACCTTCGGCAGCTGGCACTTCCTCTTCTACCTGCTCCAGGCGGTCACCGCCGGCGTCCTGATCCTCGCGGCGAACACCGCCTTCAACGGCTTCCCGATGCTCGCCTCGATCCTGGCCAGAGACCGGTACGCACCCCGCCAGCTCTCCAATCGCGGCGACCGGCTCGTCTACTCCAACGGCGTCGTACTCCTCGCCCTCGCCGCGATCGCCCTCATCGTCGCCTTCGACGCCCAGCTGACCCGCCTCATCCAGCTCTACATCATCGGCGTCTTCGTCTCCTTCACCCTCTCCCAGTCCGGCATGGTCCGGCACTGGGGCAAGGAGCTCGCCTCACCCGCCACCCCGCGCGAGGAGCGCGTCCACATCCACCGCAGGCGCGCCATCAACGCGGTCGGCGCCTCCATGACCGCGCTGGTCCTGGTCATCGTCCTGCTCACCAAGTTCACGCACGGGGCCTGGCTCGTCGTCATCGCCATGCCGCTGCTCTTCCTCGGCATGAAGGGCGTACGCCGCCACTACGACCAGGTCGCCCGGCAGGTCGCCGTGGCCCCCCACGCCAAACCGCGCAAGCCGGCCCGCCACCACGTCCTCGTGCTGGTCGCCGCCGTGCAGGCCCCGACGCTCAAGGCCATCGGCTACGCGCAGGGGCTGCGCCCCGACACCCTGACGGCGGTCACCGTGGCCGCGGACGAGGGGGAGGCGGCCCGGCTGCGTGAGGCCTGGGCCGCGCACGATCCGGGGCTCCCCCTGAAGATCCTGCACTCGCCCTACCGCGAGGTGGTGGGCCCGATCATGGCCCACATCGAGGAACTCGCCGCGGAAGCCGCCACGGACGTGCTGTCGGTGGTGATCCCGGAGTACGTCGTCGGGCACTGGTGGGAACAGCCGCTGCACAACCAGAACGCCCTGCGGCTGAAGGCACGGCTGCTGTTCACGCCGGGCGTCGCGGTGATCGACGTCCCGTACCTGCTGGAGTCGGCGAAGTCCGCCCGGCCCGCTGGGCAGGAGGGATAGGAGGGGTAGGCGCCTCTCCGGCCCCTTGCCGGCCCGCGGAGGGCCGGCCGGCCGCGTGCGTGCCCGCCGTGTGCGGGGCCGCGGCGTGCTGGACCACCGCCGCGTGCGCCAGCGCCAGTTCCACCACGTGCCGCGGGTCGGTGAGGGAGCGGCCGGTGAGCTGCTCCAGGCGGCGCAGCCGGTTGGAGACGGTGTTGCGGTGGCAGTACAGCCGCTGCGCGGCGTACGTGGTCGAGCCCTGACAGGCGAGCCAGGTCCCGAGGGTGGTCAGCAGGGTCCGCCGGTCCTCGGCGGGCAGGGCGAGCACCGGTCCCAGCACCACCTGCCGCAGCCGGCCCGCGAGTTCGGCCTGGCCGGCGACCAGCGCCGCCGGCAGCCGTTCGTCCAGCAGCGCCGTGCGCGGACCGCCGGATTCGGGAGCCGTGCGCAGCGCCAGGGCCGCCAGCCGGTGCGCCCCGGCCAGCTCGGCCGCCGCCGCGACGACCGGGCTGACCCCGGCGCGCAGCCCGAGCGGCGCGAGCAGCTCCCGTACGGACTCCAGCGGATGGTGGCCCAGCTCAACCAGGCCGATCTCCCCGTCGCCGCGGATCCGCCACAGCACGCGCGGAGCGGTGGCTCCGGCCTTGGCGGCGGCCGGGCCGGCGGACAGGCCCTCGCCGCCGGATCCCACCACGACCACCGCGAAGCGGCCGCGCTCCGGCAGGCCCAGCCGCGCCGCGGCCTCCGCGGCCGTCGGCCCCCCGTCGGCCGCCGGCCCGTCGAGCAGGACGTCCAGCAGGGCCGCCCGGCGCTCCTTTTCGCGGTCGGCGCGCACGGCCTCGGTGCGGTGGTACGACTCGGTGAGGGCGTCCGTCAGCTGGTCCAGGACGTCCCATAACGCGGGCGCACCGGGCAGCAGCCGGGGCAGCGCCGTCCGGTCGTGCGCGGCCACGGCCTCGGTGAGGGTCTGCCAGAGCAGCCGGCCGCCGCGGCGGTAGGTGCGCAGCAGAGAGGCGAGCGGCAGCCCCTGTTCGGCCCGCAGCGCGCCCGTCGCCCGAGCGTCGGCGAGCTCGACGGGCAGCCCCCGCGAGCTGCGGACCAGGCCCTCGACGGCCTGGCGGAGGTGGTGGTGGATCCGCTCGCGCAGCTCGGCCCGGCCGAGCAGGGCGGCGTAGGCGGGATCCTCGGTCAGCGTCCGGTCGGCGAGCCGGTCCGCCGCGACGGCGAGCCGGCGGGACAGGTCCTCGCGTATCTCCTCGATGATCCGCTCCATGACGGGCAGCCTGACACGGGGGAGGGGACGGTGGGGAGGGCCCGGAGACGGCACATCCGCTACCGTGTGCGAATCACTGCACTTGCAGTGATCACCGGATGTGCCTCACGCGGTGTGCCGCACCCACCCCCAGGGACCGCCCATGCGCCAGAATCCGCAGCGCCGCGCCGCGCTGCTCGACGCCGCCATCGAAGTCCTGGCGCGCGAGGGCTCGCGCGGCCTGACGCTGCGCGCGGTGGACGCCGAGGCCGGGGTGCCCACGGGCACCGCCTCGAACTACTTCGCCAACCGGGCCCAGTTGCTCGTGCAGATCCTGCACCGGACCCGGGAACGGCTGACGCCGGAGCTGGCGGACCTGGCCGGCCCGCTGGACACCAAGGTGCTGCTGACCCTGCTGCTGGAGCGGATGCGACGCGAGCGCAGCGTGCACATCGCGATGCTGGAGCTGCGGCTGGAGGGCACCCGGCGCCCCGAACTCCAGGCGGAACTGGCCGGGTTCCAGGGCGAGGAGCTGGAGGCGAACATCGCCTGGCACCTGGAGGCGGGCCTGCCCGGGGACCGGCAGGGCGTGGTCCTGCTGTACCTCGCCATGCTGGGCCTGATCGTGGACGACCTGACCGCGCCGGCGATGCTGGAGGCCCACCCGGTGGAGGGGCTCATCGAGACGTTGGTCGAGCGCCTCCTCCCGCAGCGGCCCGCGGACTGACTATCGTGCCGGTGAGGGAGCACCGGCATCGCGGGGGAGACCGTGGGGAGTCCAGGGATGGCGCACATGGCCGAGGGCGGAGCCGGCGCGGCCGGCGGAATCCAGTGGCTGGCCGACTGGGACGGGTGGTTCGTCGGCCTGACCTTCGCCCGGGGCATCGGCCCCGACGAACTCGCCGCGCGGCTCGGCGCGCTCCCGGGGGTCCGGCCCGGGCCGCTGGGCGCGCCGGCCGCCTGGAGCATGGTCACGGAGACGGTCGACGGGGACGGCGTGGCCCGTGTCGGCCGGTGGGGCGACTGGTCGTTCGCCGTGGAGCACGGCCTGCCGGCCGGCGCGGAACGGCTCGCCGAGGTCTCCCGCGGCGGCGTCGAGGCCGTCCACCTCGATCCGCAGCCCGACCACCCGCCCAAGCAGTTCGCGTACGCCCGCAACGGCGAGCTGGTGTGCTGCTTCGGCCTCGGCGAGGAATGCTGGCGCGGCGGCCATCAGCCGGACTTCCTGCTTCCGGAGCTGATCGCGGCCAAGATACTCGCCCCGGACGGCGCGTGCGTCCGCCCCGACGAGGAACCGTACGAGGTGCGCGACCGCCACACCCTCGCCGTCCTGGAACACCGCTTCGGGCTGTCGCTGCCGCGCCGCCTGATCGAGGACACCCCGCTCCCGGCGTACGTGACGTGCACGCGGTAGCGGGACCGGACGGCTACCGGGCCGAACCGGTACCGACCGGGAGGTATCCGGTGATCTTATGCTCAGGTTTACGCGAGTCAGCTGGTTTTGCGGCCGGTGACCGACTTTGATGGGTTTGCCAGGCCTCGTACCGAGTAGGGGGACTCATCATGAGTACCGACCACACGCACAAGGACAGCGCACCCACCCTGATCGGTTCCGTGCAGCGCGCACTGCGCCTCGTGGAAGCGATGTACGCCGAAGGCGGGGCGACGGCCAAACGGCTGGCGCGGGTCACCGGGATCCCCCTGCCGACCGTCTACCACCTGCTCCGCACCCTCAGCCACGAGGGCTACGTCCAGCGCGAGGGAGGCTCTTTTCGCCTCGCGGACGATCTCCCGCTCGCTTCGTGATCAAATATCGACGCGTTCCGGCCAAGCTCTCACGCGCTTCATGGCATGTTCCAGCGGAAAATGCCAGAACGCCCTTTCGTACTGTGGAAGTTGAGTAAGTTCCCTCCTGTCGCGCCGTACGACCGTGCAAACAGCACGTCCGGCCGGGAGGGGAGCCCGCGTGCCCGGGATCGACGAATGCCTGCTCGAAGCCATGGCCCTGCCTGGTGCGCGGGGGGCCGCGCTGGTCGACTGGAGCAGCGGACTGGCCCTCGGCACCGCCGGGGAGTCGCCCGTGGGCGACCACGAGACCACCGCCGCCGAGACCGCCGAGCTGGCCCGGGCGGCCGCCGAGTACGAGTCCTTCGCCTCGACGGCGCCGGGCGATGACACGGCGGGACCGCCCGTCGAGGACCTGATCGTCACGACCCGCACCGGCTACCACGTCCTGCGCTTCGTCGACACGAGCTTCGACAGCAGCGTTTTCCTGCACCTGTGGCTCGACCGGACCGAGGGCAACCTCGCGATGGCCCGCCACAGACTCAGGGCCCTGGCCGAAGGGCTGGTGCTCAGATGACCACGCCGGCCCCGGCCCCGGCCGCGAACGCCTTCGCCGCCGTCTCCCCGCTCCTCACCCGGCTCGCCGCGGAACGCGCCACCGGCGCCCTGCTCCGCGACCGCGGCACCCTCTTCCTGGAGGACGGCCGCATCGTGCACGCGGAGAGTCCGGCCACCCCCGGCCTCGACGTCCTGCTCACCACCGGCGGCGGCCTCGCCCCCGAGCGCTGGCGCGAGGCGGTCGACCGGGCCGGCGCCCGCCGCCAGGTCGCCCGCTTCCTCGTGGACAGCGGCGGGCTCGCCGGCGGGGAGCTGGAGATCTGCCACCTCGCCGCCATCTTCGACGCCGCGTTCTTCGCACTGTCCCCCGGCACCGGGCCCTCGCGGTTCCGCCGCGGCGCCACCCACTGGATCGGCTCGGTCCGCTCCGTGCCGGCCGCCGCCGTCGAGCGCGAGACGCGCCGCCGCCGGGAACTGCTCGACGCGGTCTGGCCCTACCCGCTGCTCGACACCGCCCCCGTGGTGCCCCGGGCGGCCGCGCCCGGCCAGACGGTCAGCGCCCGGCAGCGGATCCTGCTGCGCGCGGCCGACGGGGTGCGCACCCCGGCGGACCTCGCGTGGGTGCTGGGCCGGCCCGCCTTCCACACGCTGCTCGACGTACGGCGCCTCGCGGCGGCCGGACTGGTCGAAACACCGCACACCCCGGCTCCGCCGCCGGTCGCGGTACCCCTGCCCGACTGGATGACCCAGGCCCAATCCCCGGACGTGGCGCTGCTCCGCCGGTTACGCGACGCACTGGAGGCAAGCCTGTGAGGCTCCCGCTGCGACCGGCCCTGCGCGCCGACCGCTCCGAGCGAAGGCAGCCCGAAAGGAGAAAGGCCGACATGAGTACGGTGCCCCCCGAGGCGGAGGCCGAGATACTCGCCGAGCTCCGCAGGCTGCGGGCCCGGGTACCCCAGCTCACCGGTGCGCTCGCCGCGAGCGCCGACGGCCTCGTCCTCGCCCACGACAGCGCCGCCGCCGAGGTCGAATCCGTCGCGGCCCTGACCGCGGCCGCCCTCGGGGTGGCCCAGCGGCTGAGCGACTGCACCGGGCAGGGCGCGTTCCGCGAACTGCTGGTGCGGGGCGAGGACGGATACGTGGCCACCTACGCGGCGGGCATGGCGGCCGTCCTCACCCTGACCGCGGAGCCCCGCGTCAACGTCGGGCGCCTCCACCTGGAGGCACGCCGCTCCAGCCTCCGGATCGCCGAGCTGATCGACCACACCCTCGGGCGGCGCGGCTCCGGCGTCCCGCCCCTGCCCCCGCTGCCGCCCGCCCTGCCCACCTGACCCCCGTACGGCGCCACCGGACCGAACCGGAACCGCACCGCCACGGCGGACAACGCAACAAACGACGCAACGAACGACACAACGAAAGAAGAAAGAGGAACCCCTCATGGCAAACGTCGAGACCACACTCAAGGCAGCCACCACCACCATCGAAGGCGCACTCGGCGCCGCCCTGGTCGACTACGGCAGCGGCATGGCCCTCGGGACCGTCGGCGGCGGAAAGGACCTCGACCTCACGGTCGCCGCCGCCGGCAACACGGACGTGGTCCGCGCCAAGGTCCGCACGATGGAGATGCTCGGCCTCAAGGACGAGATCGAGGACATCCTCATCACCCTGGGCAGCCAGTACCACCTGATCCGTCTGCTGAAGGGCCGGGGCACCTCGGGCTTCTTCCTCTACCTCGCCCTCGACAAGGGCCGGGCCAACCTCGCGATGGCCCGCCACCAGCTGAAGGCGATCGAGGCCGACCTCGAGGTCTGACCCGGGTCCGCTACGTCGAGGTGGCGGGCGGCTTAAATCTTTGCCGTCCGCCCCGGCGATCAGCTGTGGTATGCCCGATAAGGGAGGAGTTCATGATTCTGCCACCTAGTAGGATGCTGTGAGCAGCTGATCATCGATAAAGCACCAAACGCTGGAGAACCCGCCACCCATGCCCCCGCGCCTGAGCATCGTCGTCCCCGTCTACAACGTCGAGCTCTACCTCGACGAGTGCCTGGAATCCATCGCCGCTCAGACCTTCGGCGACTTCGAGGCCATCCTCGTGGACGACGGGTCCACGGACACCAGCGCCGTCATAGCCAAGGCCTTCGCGGCCCGGGACAAGCGCTTCCGCGTCGTGATGCAGGAGAACGCCGGACTCGGCGCCGCACGCAACGCCGGCGCCCGCCACGTCCACCCGGACAGCGAGTATCTGGCCTTCGTCGACAGCGACGACACCATGCCGGACTACGCCTACCAGCGCATGATCGACGCCCTCGACAAGACGGGCTCCGACTTCGCCGGCGGCAACGTCAAGCGCTTCCGCTCGGTCGGCATGAACCAGTCGTGGGGCCACCGGGCCGCCTTCGCCAAGACCCAGCTGAAGACCCACATCTCCAAGTTCCCGGCGCTGGTCACCGACCGCACCGCGTGGAACAAGGTCTACCGGCGCACCTTCTGGGACGAGCACGGCTTCCAGTACCCGGAGGGCATCCTCTACGAGGACGCCCCGGTCAGCATCCCCGCGCACTACTTCGCGTCCAGCGTCGACATCATCAGCGACTGCGTCTACCACTGGCGCGTCCGCGAGACCGGCGAGCGCTCCATCACCCAGCGCTCCACCGACCCGATCTCCCTGATCGACCGCGTGAAGTCCGTCCGCCTGGTCCGCGAGTCCCTCAAGGCCAAGCAGGGCGCCAAGTACGTCCGTTACCTGCGCGACTACGACTACAACGTGCTGAGCGAGGAACTCCCGCTCATCTACAAGTACGTCGCCGAGGGCGGCGCCGACTTCCGCGCCGCCTTCGTCAAGGAGGTCGGCGGCCTCGTCCGCGAGATCGGCACCGGCCCCTGGCCCGACCTGACCGTCGCCGACCGCCTCAAGGCCTACCTTGCCGGCGAGGGCCGCGTAGAGGACTTCATCGCGCTCCTGCACCACCAGCGCGACTACCACTACAGCGTGCCGGTCAAGGGCCTCGCCCGCCCGCAGGCCGACTACCCCTTCCTGCAGGGCCGCCCGCCGGTCCCCGCCAAGGTCCTCACCCTCGGCCCGCGCGAGCGCCGGGTCGTCAGCCGCCTGGAGCAGGCGGCCTGGGCCGACGGCAAGCTGCTGCTGCGCGGCTACGCCCTCCCCGGCCACCTCGGCGCGGAGAGCCGCCTCGGCTCGCGCAAGATGCTGGTCTTCCGAGAGGGGGGCAAGCGCCGCCGCTCCGTCGTCAGCACCCGTACGGTCGCCTCCCCGATGGCCACCGTGAAGTCCCCGCACCTCGCCCTGCGGCACGCCGACTGGGCCGGCTTCACCGCCGCCGTCGACCCCTCGATCTTCCAGTCGGGCGGCAAGTGGCGCGAGGGAATATGGACCACGTCCATCGCCGTCACCGGAGCCGGCGGCCTGCACCGCGCCCGCCTGCGCGGCGGCGAGCACGACACGGGCCAGAACCCGCCCCCGTACTGGGTGGCCCCCGACGTCCGGATCGTCCCGGCCGTCTCCGGCGCCCTCACCCTCCAGGTGGAGATCGCCCGCGCCCGCGCCCTGGACGTCCACCCCGCCGGTGACGACGCCGTCGAGATCACCGGCGAGCTCTCCGCCGAGGCCGGCGCCGCGTCCGCACTGCGGGCCGTCCACGTCACCACCGGTGCCGTCCTCAGCTTCCCGCTGGAGACCGCCGCGGCCCGCTCCGGCCGCGTCCCGTTCACCGCGCGCGTCCCGCTGGCCGAGCTGGCCGCCGTGGCGGACGCCGAGGTCGAGCCCGGCGAGTGGGCCCCCGAGCCGTGGAGCCTCTCCGTGCTCGGCGCCGACGGCACCGAGCACCGCCTGGTCCACGACGAGCGCGGCGGCTTCAACGGCCTGGTCCTGCCCCTGCCCGGGGAGGCCGGCGACCGCTCCCTGTTCGCCAAGCGCGGCAACACCGGACACCTGACCCTCTCCGTGCAGCCCTCCCCGCCGCTCGTCGACGAGGTCACGGCCGAGGACGGCACCGTGACCCTGCGGGGCCGGTTCGTGGCGCCCGCCGACGAGCCGTACGAGCTCGTGCTGCACAACGCGCACGGCGTGGAGTTCAGCTACCCGGTCACCCGTGACGGGGACGCCTTCGCGACCACCTTCCAGCCCGTGCTCGCCGAGGCGTACGCCGGCCGGACCACGATCCCCGAGGGCCGCTGGTGGCCCACGCTGCGCCCGGCCGCCCAGGGCGGAACCACCGCGGGCCTGCTCGGCGTCGACCGCGGCGCCCCCGTGCAGATGGGGCCGGGCCTGCTCTTCGCCGGCCCGCACCCCTTCAGCACGCAGGGCCGCCGGATGCGGATCGAGACCCGCTTCCACGACCGCATGGTGCTGGTGGCCGACCCGCTGCTGAGCCCGCACGACCGCTCGCACTTCGCCCAGCGCGTCGCCCGGTTCGAGACCTACCCGGCGCAGCGCGCCCTGCCGGTCAAGGACATCGTGGTCTACGACACCTTCCAGGGGCACGGCGCCGGCGACTCGCCGCGCGCCATCCACGAGGAGCTCGTGCGCCGCGGCGAGAAGCTGGAGCACATCTGGCTGGTCCGTGACGGCCGCGCCGAGGTGCCGTCCACCGCCCGCGCCGTGCAGTACGGCAGCGTGGAGTGGTGGGAGGTGCTGGCCCGCGCCCGCTACGTCGTGACCAACGACAACGTGCCGCAGCTCTTCCAGCGCCGCGCCGGCCAGGTCGTCGTACAGACCTGGCACGGCACGCCGATCAAGCAGATCGGGCACGACTTCGTGCACGACTACTACACGAGCCCGGAGATCCTGGAGGGGCTGGAGCACGACAGTGCCCAGTGGTCCCTGCTGGCTTCCCCGAGCTCCTACGCCACCCCGATCCTCAAGCGCGCCCTCGGCTTCGACGGCGAGGTCATCGAGGCCGGCAGCCCGCGTACGGACGCACTCGTACGGCCCGACGCCGAGCGGATCGCGGAGGTCCGGCGGCGGCTCGGCCTGCCCGAGGGCAAGAAGGTCGTCCTCTACATGCCGACGTGGCGGGAGAACTGCGAGGGCTGGTCGGGCGGCTACAAGCTCGACCTGCGGATCGACCTGGAGCAGGCCCGTCGTGAGCTGGGCGAGGACCACGTGCTGCTGGTCCGCGGCCACCACCACGTGACCGAGCAGGTCCGCGAGGGCGTCCGCGACGGTTTCGTCGTCGACGTGTCCCGCTGGCCCGATGCCACCGATCTGCTGCTGGTCGCCGATGTCCTGATCTCGGACTACTCCTCCGCGATCTTCGACTTCGCGCACACCGACAAGCCGATCCTGCTCTTCACGTACGACCTGGCGCACTACCGCGGCACGCTGCGCGGCTTCAACTTCGACCTGGAGGAGAAGGCGCCCGGCCCGCTGCTGGCGGACTCGGCGAGCCTGATCGAGGCCGTGCGCAACGCCGACGAGGTCGGGGCGCAGTACGCCGACGCGCGGGCGGCGTTCCGCGAGGAGTTCTGCGACCTGGACGAGGGCAACGCCGCCGAGCGCGTCGTCGACCGCATGCTCGCCATGGGTGCGGCGCCCGCGAAGTAGGCCGTACGGGCGAATTCCCGGCTGAACGCAGACCGGCCCCGGGCCCACCGATGAATTTCGGGCCCGGGGCCGGTCTGTATGTGAGGACGGTATCCACCGTCCACACACCGGCCTGGAGGCAGAGATGAGCGGCAACGGTTTCACCACGTGTCTGTGGTTCGACGGCGATGCGGAAGCGGCCGCCGAGTACTACCTGTCCGTGTTCAAGGACGGCAGGCTCGGCCGGATCGCCCGCTACACGGAGGCGAACCCCGGGGTCGAGGGTTCGGTGATGACCGTCGAGTTCGAGATCAACGGGCAGAAGTTCGTCGGTCTCAACGGCGGACCGCAGTTCCCCTTCACCGAGGCGATCTCCTTCATGATCGACTGCGCCGACGAGTCCGAGGCCGACTACTACTACGACACACTCACCAAGGACGGCGGCCAGGAGTCCGCCTGCGGCTGGGTCAAGGACAGGTTCGGGGTGTCCTGGCAGGTCGTCCCGCCGGGTGCCATCGAGCTGGTCAGCGACCCGGACCCGAAGCGGGCCGCCCGGGCCACCGCCGCGATGATGAAGATGAAGAAGCTGGACGTGGCGGAAATGCGCCGGGCGGCCGACGCGGCGTAGCACCGCGACGGCGTGGATCAGGGCGCCGCGATCCGGGCCAGCAGCGCGGGCAGGGCGGTGCCGATCGGCTCGCGGACGACCTCGTCGGCCAGGGAGTCGTACGGGGTCTCCTCGGCGTTCACGATGATCAGCCGGGCTCCGGCCTCGGCGGCCATCCCGGCCAGTGACGCGGCCGGCTGCACCTGGAGGGTGGACCCGACGGCGATGAAGACCTGGCACCCCTTGGCCACGGCCATGGCCTGCCCCAGCACCACGGGGTCGAGCCGCTGCCCGAACATCACGGTCGCCGCTTTCAGGATCCCGCCGCACGCCGGGCAGGCGGGGTCCGGTTCCCCGGCGGCGACCCGGGCCAGCGCCTCGTCCATGCCCGAGCGGGCGTGACAGTCCGTGCACACCACCGACCGGGCGGTGCCGTGCAGCTCGAACACCTTGCGCGCGGGCATCCCGGCGAGCTGGTGCAGCCCGTCCACGTTCTGGGTGATGACCCGGACCGGGGTGCCGCCGCGTTCGAGTTCGGCCACGGCCAGGTGCGCGGCGTTCGGCCGTGCTCCGAGGGCGGCGAGCTCGGCCCGCATCAGCCAGGACCGGCGCCGGATCTCCGGATCGGCCATGTAGTACTCGTAGGTCACGAGCTTCTCGGCGTCCGGCTCCCGGCGCCACAGGCCCTGTGGCCCCCGGTAGTCCGGAATTCCGGAGTCGGTGGACATCCCGGCCCCGCTGAACACTGCGACAAGCGGCTTCCCCATGCACCGACCCTACGTACCGGGACCGCGCGCTCGCGACCGCATTACCGGGCCCCGGCCGCGCCCCGACCGATCCCCGACCGAGCCCCGGCCGCGAGCGGGCCGCCGCCAGGCCGGAGGGTCGTTTCTGCGGTGAATCCCGCCCCCCACAGGAGTGAGATCCGCGCGGCTCCCTCCCCGTACAGCGGCCAGCCGGGTACAAAACCGGACATGATGCTCAAGCCGCACAGCCTTGGCGCCCTGCTGGTGACCCTGCTCGCGCTGCCGGCACTGCCGTCCGTCCCCGCCCACGCAGCGCCAGCCGCGCACGTCGCGCCCGTCGCGCCCGTCGCGATCGCGGAGGGGCACACCGCCGATCAGATCAGCCGCTTCCTCGCCACCTTCTACGGCCAGCACGGCCCCTCCCCGCACGACCGGGAAGCCGGCGTCTCGCAGACCCTCAAGGACAGACAGCAGGTGAGTACGGACTCCGACGTCCTGCTGTGCTCCCAGAACGCACCGCAGAACATCGGCATCGGCCCGGTCACCGTGGCCCAGGCGGCCGGGGTCGGCTGGGCCACCGTCACCACCCAGTGGGCCGGCGGGGTCACCGATACCTTCACCGCGTACGTCCGCCTCGACTCCAAGCCCATCCGGCTCGACGACGTCATCTGCGCGGGCTGACATCCGTACGGTGAGCCGCGGGGCCTTCCGTAGGGTGGGCGCATGCCGACGACGACCGCGACCACCACCGTCCTCCACTGCTGCGACCCGATGAACGAGCGCCGGGCCGACGCCCACTTCGCGGCGGAGGCCCGGCAGCTGCGCGCCGTCGGCGGCACGGCCCTGCTCGTCGACCACGACGCGCTGCTCGCCGGGGACGCCGAGCGGGCGGTGGCGCGGGTGCCCGAGGGGGCGGGAGCCGTCTGGTACCGGGGCTGGATGGTCCCCGCGGAGCGGTACGCCGCACTGGACGCGGCCCTGCGCCGGCGCGGCGCCGAACTCGTCGTCACCCCCGAGGCGTACCGCCGGGCGCATGAACTCCCCGGCTGGTACGAGACCTTCGCCGGCCTCACCCCCGTCAGCGGCTGGCTGCCGACCGCCCCCGGGGAGGTCCCGGACCGGCAGCGGCTCGCGGCCCTCGCCTCGGGCCTGCCGCCGGGCGCCGCCGTCGTCAAGGACTACGTGAAGTCCCGCAAGCACGAGTGGGACGAAGCCTGTTACGTGCCCGACCTCGCCGACCCGGCCGCATTGCACCGCGTGGTCGCACGCTTCGTCGCGCTCCAGGACGAGTTCCTCGCGGGCGGGGTGGTGCTGAGGGCCTTCGAGACCTTCGTCGCGCCGCCGGCGGCGGCCGCGGAGATACGGGTCTGGTGGCGGGACGGGGTCCCCCGGCTGGTCACCGCCCACCCCGACAGCCCGGTCGCCGAGGTCCCGGAGCTCCCCGAGCCGGACCTCGAACCGGTCCGGGCGGCCGTCGGGGCGCTGGACTGCCCCTTCGTGACCACCGATCTCGCGCTGCGCGCGGACGGGGTCTGGCGGGTCGTCGAAGTGGGCGACGGGCAGGTCAGCGACCTCCACCGGGAGGCCGATCAGGCCGCATTCGTACGGCTTTTGACGACCGATCAGGCACTCCTGCGCACACCGGCCGCATCTGGTACAACACCGGCATGACGGGATTCGAGATCACCGGCGCGAGCGCCGCCGACATGGAACTGATGCGCGGCTGGGCCGACGAGGAGGGCTGGAACCCGGGGGACTCGGACCGGTTCGCCTTCGCGGTCGCCGACCCGGAGGGCTTCCTCCTCGGCCGGCTCGACGGCGAACCGGTGGCCTGCATCTCCGCCGTCCGGTACGGGGCCGGCTTCGGCTTCATCGGCCTCTACATCGCCCGCCCCGCCTTCCGCGGCCGGGGCTACGGCATCCGGCTGTGGGACGCCGGGATGGAGCGCCTCGAGGGCCGGCTCGTCGGACTGGACGGAGTCGTCGCCCAGCAGGACAACTACCGCAAGTCCGGCTTCCGTCACGCCTGGAACAACGCCCGCTACGAGGGTGTCCCCGAGGGGGCCGACGACGGCGACGGCGGGGCCGGGATCACGATCGTCGACGCGGCCTCGCTGCCCTTCGGCCTGCTCGCCGCCTACGACCGGCGGTTCTTCCCCGAACCGCGCCCCGCCTTCCTGTCGGCCTGGACCGGGCTGCCCGGCCGGACGGCACTCGCCGCCGTCCGCGACGGCCGGATCGAGGGCCTCGGCGTGATCCGCCCGTGCAGCGCGGCCCACCGGATCGGACCGCTGTACGCGGCCGATCCGGCGGTGGCGGCCGCCCTGCTGGGGCGGCTAGCCGAGCACGCGCCCGGTGGTCTGGTCTCCGTGGACGTGCCGGACGCCAACCCGCGGGCCACGGCACTGCTCGCGGGCCTGGGCCTGGTCGAGGTCTTCGAGACCGCCCGGATGTACACCGGCCCGGCCCCGGACCTCGCACTGACCGAGCTGTTCGGGGTGACCAGCCTCGAACTGGGCTGAGGGAAAGGGTGGTTGGTTGCGTCACCCGTGGGCTGCGCACGACCCCTGGGGCCGGACGGCGGTCGCACGGCGCCGCCCGGCCCGTCGTGGCGTGCGGGATCAGGAGCGGGATCAGAAGTCGAACAGCACGCCCGTGGTGTTCCGGAAGCCGCACGGATTGGCGAAGGTGTACGTGTAGTTGAGCCGGCGGCCCTGCCACACCCCGTCGGCCGTGACCGTCATCGGGTTCCACTCCCTCGTACACACCGCGTCGGCGGCCGGGGCCGTGAGCGGGTCCAGCCGGGAACCGTTCGCGCGTAACTCGGCGCACGCGGCGACCGGGTTCGGGTGCGTCCCGCCCGGCGTCGGCGAGCAGACGAGCGTCACCGCACGCAGCACCGTGCCGCTTCCGGCGTCCTGACCGGCCGTCACGCCGAGCACGAGCGCGGACGGCGCGTACATGCTCTCCGTACCGGTCGGCGCGGCTCCGGCCGTACCCGGCCAGGCCAGTGCGGTGAGCGCGGTGAGCGCCATGGCGGCGGAACCGAGCCCGAGACCCCTTGCGATGGACCGCATTTCGAACACTCCCTTGGGTTGGTGTTTCGGATAGCGGACAGAGTCTTGCTCACGCGGGCCGTGAACGCCCGTTCGCACCCCCATTTTTCGTCACCCATCGTGTACGGATGAGTGCAGACCGCAGCCGCGTGAACGAGCTGACCTGTGCGGGAGCAGTCCGCCGAATCGGCCGAACACCGACACGAAATCCCCCCGAAACCTTTGAATTTCCGGCTGTGATCGGCCCGGACGGGGCCTGGTACCCCTCCGGGGGTAGGGCCGGCCCTACCCCCGGAACACCCTCCAGGCCCGCTGTGCCGAGCCCTCCGGGACGGTTGGGTCGAGGCATGGAAAACGACGCGATCCAACTCAGGGACGTCAGCCGGGTCCACGGCGCCGGCGACCAGGCGGTCACCGCCCTCGACCAGGTCTCCCTCGACTTCCCCCAAGGCACCTTCACCGCCGTCATGGGCCCCTCCGGCTCCGGCAAGTCCACCCTGCTGCAGTGCGCCGCCGGACTCGACCGCCCCACCTCCGGCACCGTCACCGTCGGCGGCACGGAACTGGGCGGCCTGAGCGAGACCCGGCTGACCCTGCTGCGCCGGAACCGGATCGGCTTCGTCTTCCAGGCCTTCAACCTGCTGCCCGCCCTGACCGCCGAGCAGAACGTCGCCCTGCCGCTGCGCCTCGCCGGCCGCCGCCCCGCCAAGGCCGAGGTCCGCGAGGTCCTGGCCCGGGTGGGCCTGGGCGACCGCGCCCGGCACCGGCCCGCGCAGCTGTCCGGCGGCCAGCAGCAGCGCGTGGCCCTGGCCCGCGCCCTGATCACCCGCCCCGACGTGCTCTTCGGCGACGAGCCCACCGGCGCCCTCGACTCACGGACCGGCCGCGAGGTGCTCACCCTGCTCCGGGCCATGGTCGACACCGACCGCCAGACGGTCGTCATGGTCACCCACGACCCGGTGGCCGCCTCCTGCGCGGACCGCGTCGTCTTCCTCACCGACGGCCGCCTGTGCGGCGAACTGGGCGGCGCGAGCGCCCCGGACATCGCCGCCCGCATGACGGCGCTGGAGGCCGCGCCGTGCTGAGTATCGCCCTGCGCACCGCGCGCACCCGCTGGGTCACCTACGCCGGCAGCTTCCTCGCCCTGGCCCTCGGCGTCGGCCTGATCGCCACCATGGGTCTCGCGCTCGCCGCCACCCTGGACGCCCCGCAGCGCGCGCCCGAACGATTCGCCCAGGCCCCCGTCGTCGTCAAGGGCAACGACATCCTCCGCGTCCCCGGCCCCAACGGGGAGCGCACCGGCGCCCTCGCCCACCCCAAGCCCGTCGCCCCCGACCTCGCACAACGGCTCGCCGCCCTCGGCCGGACCACCGAGGACCGGTCCTTCCCCGTCCGCGCCGAAGGCGCACCCGAGCAACTCGTCGGCCACCCCTGGTCGGTCGCCGCCTTCGCCCCGTACGCCCTCGACGCGGGCCGCGCCCCGCAGTCCGACGAGGAGGTCGTCACCACCGGCTGGGCCCGGACCGGCACCCGGCTGACCACCGACCGCGGACCCGCCACCGTCGTCGGCACCGTCACGGCCCCCGGCGGCCGACTCGGCTTCGAGGACGCCGTGTTCTGGACCGACGCCCGCGCCTCCCGGCTGTCACCCGCCATCGACCAGCTCGTCGTCGCCGCCGACCCGGCCGCCGTACGGGCCGCCGTGGGCCAGGACCCCGACGTACGGGTCCTGACCGGCCCGGACCGCCGCCACGCCGACCCCGACCCGGAGCGCGACAGCGAGGCACTGCTCGCCGTGAACGCCCTGCTCGGCACCGCCGGCGGGGTCACCGGCTTCGTCTCCGTCTTCGTCGTCGCCTCCACCTTCGCCTTCGCCGTCGCCCAGCGCCGCAAGGAGTTCGCCCTGCTGCGCACCGCCGGCGCCACCCCGGGCCAGGTCCGCCGCACGGTGTTCGCCGAGGCGCTGGTCCTCGGCGTGGCGGCCTCCGCCGCGGGCTGCCTGCTGGGGGCGTACGGGGCACCCGTGCTCGCCCGATGGCTGGTGGACGAGGGCATCGCACCGCACGGGTTCGCCCTCGGCGACGCCGACTGGCCCCTGCACGCCGCCTTCTGGACCGGGCTGCTCGTCGCCCTCGCCGGAGTCGTCGCCGCCTCCTGGCGGGCGGGCCGGGTCGGACCCACCGAGGCCCTGCGCGAAGCCGCCGTCGAGACGAGGACCATGACCCCGGGCCGCTGGATCCTCGGCTCCGCCCTGCTGCTGGCCGGCGTCGGCACCCTCGCGCACACCCTGCTCACCGACCCGTCGGACCTGCTCCACCGCAAGACGTACACCAGCCGCCCGATGCTGTTCATCGTCGCGTTCGCCCTGCTGTCCCCGGTGCTCGTCCGGCCACTGGTCCGGCTGATCGCCTGGCTCCCGGCCCAACTGCCGGGCGCCGGCGGGATGCTGATCCGGGAGAACGCGGCCGCGGGTACCCGCCGTACGGCGGCCATCGCCGCCCCCGTCCTCGTCACCGTGGCCCTCGCCGGATCCCTGCTCGGCACCACCGCCACCCTCAATGAGGCCAAGGCCGCCGAGATCCGGCGGCAGACCACCGCCGACTTCGTCATCACGGGAGGGGCGGGCGGCTTCGACCGGGCGGCCGTCGACCGGATCCGGTCCGTGCCCGGCACCGAGGTCTGCGCCACCGCCGCGACCGCACTCCACGTCCTGGAGGAAGGCGTGGCGCTGATCCGCTCCGACGCCCGCGCCGCCGACCCGAAGGACCTCGCCCGGACCGCCGAACCGCCTCTGGTCGCAGGCCGGCTCGGCGACCTCGACGACGACTCCGTCATCGTCACGCAGGAGTGGGAGCGGCACACCGTCGGATCGAGCGTCGACGTGTGGCTGGGCGACGGCACCCGCAAGACCCTGCGGATCGCCGCCGTGATGAGCACCGGCACCGGCAACAATGGGGCCTACGTCACCCCGGCCAACGCCCCCGGAGCGCCGGTGGACCGGATCGACGTACGGCTCGCCCCGGGCGCGGACCCCACGGCGGTGGCCTCCGGACTGGCCGAGGCCGCCCGCCCGACCGGCGGCCGGGTCCTGACCAAGGACCAGTGGACGGCGGCCCGTCACCCCGGGACCAAGCGCACCACCCGGCTGGGCTTCCTGCTGGTCCTCGGCATCGCCCTGCTCTACACCGGCATCGCGCTCGCCAACACCCTCGTGATGGCCACCGCGGACCGGGCCCGGGAGCTCGCACTGCTGCGCCTCGCCGGCGCCACCCGGTGGCAGGTGCTCCGGCTGGTGGCGGGGGAGTCCCTGACGGTCGTCCTCGTCGGTGCGGTCGCCGGCTCCCTGGTCGCCGTCCTCAACCTGGCCGGAATCCGGTGGGCCCTGGGCCTGCTGGAGGTCCCGAGCGGCATCGTGGTCCCGTGGGACGCCCTCGGCGCGACGGTCGCGGCCTGCGCGGCCCTCGCGGTGGCCGCGGCCGTCGCCCCGGCCGCGCGGGCCCTGCGACGCCGCCCGGCCGAACGGGCCGGCGTGCATGACTGAGGGGTGTCCTGCCGATCGGCAGGACACCCCTTGGCGTGCCTCGAAGAGGAGTTGTCCCGACGGAAGACGCCGGTTCAGGAAGCGGAGCGGAGCGAACCGGTGCTCGTGCCGCTGGAGTCGCCCACGAAGCAGGTGACCTCGCGGTCGCCGAACGCCCAGGTGCTGGGCTGCGGGTAGTAGTAGAAAACGCCCAGCTTGTCCGAGACGTTCGCGTTCTTGCCCACGTAGTCGGTCAGCGCCGTACCGGAGCACTTCTCCTCGGCGATCGAGACGACCTTGTCCTTGCCCGGGTACGCACCGTCGTCCAGGTTGAAGACGGCGAACGCCTCGCCCTCGTGCGCCTGGTCGCAGGGCACGATCTTCACCGAGTAGCCGGCCTGGGCGCCGTCCTCGTCCTCGTACTCCGCCAGGTCCCCGCCCGTGTTGAAGCAGTCGCCCTTGCGGATGTCCTGCACCTTGCTGGAGCCCGACCCGGTGACCTGGCCACCGGTGTCGCGCTTCGGCGCGGGGCCGGCGTCCAGCCCCCCCGCTCAGTGCGAGGGCCAGCGCCACACCGGTGAACGCGAGGGTCACGCAGTGGATGACGATGGCCGCGACGGCCAGGCCCTTGCCCTTCTCACCCCGGGTGCGGATCTGGGAGAGGGCGATGATGCCGAGGATCAGCGGAACCAGCGGCAGCGCGCAGACGAGCGACATGACGAACGCGACGATGGCCAGCGCGTTGGTCTTCTGTGACACCGGCGGCTGCCCCTGCCAGCCCTGCGGGCCGCCGTACGGCCCCGGTTGCCCCGGCTGCCCGTACGGTCCGGACTGCGGGTACGGCTGCGGGGACGACGGCGGCTGCGGTGGTATGGACATCCGTGTGGAGCTCCTTGCTCAGAGGGTGAGACGCAACCAACAGCCAGGCGGTGACATCGCCTCCGGCGACGGGCGGCACGGATCGGACCACACCGACATACCTGCCCATGGTTTTATGTCGCGCCTACGCTACCCCTCTGAGACGGCGGGAGTTGCCGTGGGGTGGGGATGAAGAGACCCGCAGGGGCGCGCGGCGGGTTCAGTTCTGCGACTGGAGCTTCCTCGTCAGGAGTCCGCCGCCCACGATCAGGGCCACGCCGAGCCACCACGCGTTGGCGTCGAAGACGAGGACGGCGATCCCGATCGGCACCAACAGTCCGGCCAGGGGCAGCAGCAGCCCGGCCAGGCGGAGCGGTTCGGGCGCCTGGCCGGCCGCCTCGCGGGCGGCGCGGGCCCGGACCACGTCCGGGTACCAGCCGGTGAAGCGGAGCGCCCCGACGATCGCCAGGATCTGGATGATCCAGCCGGTCCAGATGTTGTTCGGGTTGTGCAGGACCAGGTCCCCGTACGCGCCCGCGATGGCCGTCACCAGGAAGGCCAGCCCCCACACCGCCGTGATGACGTAGTTGGTGCGGACGAAGCCGGGTGTGTGCCACAGGGCCGGATCGACCTGCTCGCGGGCGTACTGGAGGGTGAAGGGCATCCCCACGGCCATGGAGCCGAAGGCGATCACGGCGAGGGTGATGCTCGCGACCTCGCCCGCATAGGTCTCCAGCCAGCGCAGCGTGCCCTCGCTCGCCAGGGCCCCGACCACCGCCAGCGCGGCGAAGAAGACCACGTCAGCCACTTCCAGCAGCTTCCAGGAGCTGCCCCGGTTGACCACGTGGCTCAGGACGACCAGGGTGACGGCCGCCGCCAGGGCGATCGCGACCGAGATCTCGAAGCGCCCCGGTCCGACCAGCAGGGAGAAAAGGATCCAGGGAGCCATCCCGACGACAGGGTTCTCCAGGAATCCGGACACCGGTCCGCTGCCCGTGCCACTAGCCTCGGTTCGCACCCCTCCATCGTGCGCGGCCGCCCGTCGACCGGCCATTCGGGGACCGGACCGCCGCTCCGGGACCCGCACGGCCCGCTCCACCGGCCCGGCGGCACGATCCGAAGGAGACGGCCCGGACACCCCCTAGCCCGCCGCGCTCAGGCGGGGGGCGTACAGGTCCAGCAGCCGGGTGCGGGTCTGCTGGAGCCGCATCGCGAGCACCCGCCCGACCCAGTGCCCGATCGCGGACCCGAAGGCGGGATCGGCGTCCATCAGCATCCGTACGGCCGCCGCGTCGAACTCGTACGCACGCACCGGCGTCATCGCCTCCGCGCCGAGCTGCCACACGTACGGAGGGAACAACCAGGACCAGCCCACCAGCTCACCGGGGCCGAGGTTCTCCACGGCCGCGGCCCGGCGGCCGGTCACGGGGATCTCCAGGGTCACCGTGCCGGAGCGCACGATCCAGAAGGAATCCGCCCGGTGTCCCTCGTCGAAGATCCGCGCGTTCTCCGGGAAATTGACCTCGTGGGCCTGGGACATCAGACGTCCACGATGCTCCGTGGACAGGACGGCAGCGATGCGGATGGGGGAAGGTGTGCTCACGACGGCCTCCGATCACGACCCCCCGGCGACGCTCCTTTTCTCCCAGTGTCGCCGACACCCGCCCGATCCCGGCCGGCCCGGACCGTCTTTCTTCCGGACCTGATTCCGGACGCGATTCCGGACCGGCTTCCGGACCGACCGCGGAACCCTCACCTCCGGCCACCCGGCGGGCCCGGTGGCCCGGCGATCGCCCCCCGGGCAGGTCCTATTCCTCGGCGTTCGGCTCCAGGCAGGCCAGCTCCATCGCGTCCAGCACCGCCTCGTGGCTGCGCCCGCTGAGCTCGGCGACGTTCTCGATCTGGGCCGTCGCCCAGGACGCCAGCGTCATCACCAGCACCCGCAGCCCGTCCGTGCCGTGCTCGGCCAGGACGGCGTCGGCGACGACCATGGCGTCCTCGGGAACCTGCTCGGGCGGCTCCAGGCCCGCGAGGCCGCGCAGCATGGTGAGGGTGCGGCGGGAGATCTCCGGGGTCATCCCCGCCAGCCGCATGTCTTCTTCTTCGTCCATCCGCCCCACCTCCGGTGCCGTGCCCATCACCTCAGGGCACGGTAGAGGCGCGCGGGCCCGCGCGGGGCAGTTTCCGCAGGGTGACCCTGCGTGACCCCCGGCGGGGCGGGCGTTCAGCGCCCGCCCCGCGGCCCGTCCTTCCGAGGGCGCCCCGCCAGGGTGACGGCGAGTGCGAGGAGGACCAGTACCGCCGCGACCGCGAACGTGACCCGCATGCCGCCGGCGACGGCGTGCGGGCCCGCCGTCGTGATGTCGGTCGTCGCCGACGCGAACGCGAACACGGCGCCCATGACGGACGCACCGGTGACGAGCCCGAGGTTGCGCGAGAGGCCGAGCATGCCGGAGACGACGCCCCGCCGATCGGGGCGGACGTCCGCCATGACGGCGGTGTTGTTGGCCGTCTGGAACACCGCGTAGCCGGCGGTGAGGACCGCAAGGGGCACGACGTAGCCGAGGACGCCCGCGGTCTCCGGCGTCAAGGACAGGCCGAGGGCGCCGAGCGCCGTCGCGCAGAGCCCGGCGGCGGTCGTGCGCGGGGCACCGATCCGGTCCACGATGCGGCCGGCCGGTACCCCGGTGAGCGCGGCGACCAGCGGACCGGCCGACAGCACGAGTCCTACGAGGACCTCGTCGAGCCCGAGCGTCCGGGAGAGGTAGAAGGGCCCGACCACCAGCGTCGCCATCACCACCGTCGAGACGAGCGCGCTCGTGGCGAGGCCGGCGCGCAGCGCGGGATCGCGGAACACCGCCCCCCGGATCAGCGGCGCCGCCGCCCGCGCCTCGGTGCGTACGAAGAGGGCGACGCCCAGGGCGGAGGCCGTGAGCAGCGCGAGGTTGAGGGGACCGAAACGGCCGTGGCCGAGGGTCATGGCCAGCGCGTAGGCGGCGAGCGTGAGCGCGAGCAGCAGGGTCCCGACGTGGTCGAAGCGCGGTCGGCCCGCCCCCGCCGCCCTCTGCTGGTCGACGGGCAGATGGCGGCGGGCGAGGAGGAACGTCAGGAGGCCCGGCGGCACGTTGACGAAGAAGATCGCCCGCCAGCCGAGCCCGGCGATCAGGGCGCCGCCCAGCGAAGGCCCCAGAGCGGTGCCGACCGCGGACATCGTGCCGAGCAGTCCCATGGCGCTGCCGGTCCGGGCCTTCGGGACCGTCTCCCCGACGAACGCCATGGTGAGGGCCATCATCACGGCCGCGCCGAGCCCCTGCGCCGCCCGGGCGGTGATCAGCAGCCAGAGCGTGGGCGCGGCGCCGCACCCGACCGAGGCGACGGTGAACAGCAGGATCCCGCCCAGGAGCAGCCGGCGGCGGCCGATCAGGTCACCGAGCCGGCCGACGCCCACGATCAGGGTGGTGATGGCGAGCAGATAGGCGAGGACGATCCACTGGACCTGCTGGAAGGAGGCGGAGAACGCCTGCGCCAGGGTCGGCAGGCCGACGTTCGCGATGCTGGTGCCGAGCGAGGACAGCAGCATCGAGAGCGACAGGCCGGCCAGCACCCAGCGGACCGCCGGTTGCTGCCGCCCCGCAGTGGCCGTGGCCGTCGCGGTGGCGCCGGCGTACTGCTGTTCCTGCGCGGGTCCGGAATCACGGTGTGGGCTCATGCCCGGAGCGTGTGCGCCTCGGCGCTCCAGCGGCAAACCTTGTTGCCGATTCCGGGACGGCGCGATGGAATGGCCGCATGGCGAACGACCGCACGGAGAACGACCGCACGGAGAACGACCGCACGGACAAGCCGGCGCCCCACCAGGCGGTACTCGACGAGGTCGCCCCCCGGCTGCGACGGCTGCGCGCCCAGCGGGGGCTCACGCTGGCCGCGCTCTCCGAGACGACGGGCATCTCGAAGAGCACCCTCTCCCGGCTCGAATCCGGACAGCGCCGCCCCAGCCTGGAACTGCTGCTGCCGCTCGCCAGTGCCTACCGCGTGCCCCTGGACGACCTCGTCGGCGCCCCCGAAGTGGGGGACCCGCGGGTGCGGCTGACCCCCCGCACCATGCCCAACGGCGGTACGGCCGTCCCGCTCACCCGCAGCATGGGCCCCCTCCAGGCATTCAAGATGCTCATCACCGACCGGGGCACCGAGCCGGACCTCCGTACGCACGAGGGGTACGAGTGGCTGTACGTGCTCGACGGCCGGCTGCGGCTCGTCCTCGCGGACCACGACCTGGTCCTCGGCCCCGGCGAGGCCGCCGAGTTCGACACCCGGCTGCCCCACTGGTTCACCAGCGCGGACGGGCGGCCCGTGGAGATCCTGAGCCTCTTCGGCCGCCAGGGGGAGCGGATGCACCTCCGCGCCAAACCGCGCACGTGACGGCGGCGCACGCGCGGCCACCGGAGCGATTTGGCATCCGATGTGTCAAGAGGGATGAACCGAGCGCAAAATCGCCCTAAGGTGCGCCCGTACGCATGGTCGCGGACGGCTGTTCGGCGGTTTTCGGCCATGACTCACGCGGCCGCGCCACACGGCCGCACGCCACACCGAACTGGGGGGTTCATGCGTAGATCCAGAAATCTGGCGGCCGCTCTCGCCCTGTCCCTGGCCGGAACCGGTGCAGGGCTGGGCCTCGGCCTCGTCCCCCAGGCGGCGGCCGTCACCCCGCCCGTCGCCTTCACCGCCGACCCGCTGTCCACCTGGCAGCCCAACGGCGTCGTCTGGGCCCTCGCCGAGGCGGGCGGCCAGGTCTTCGCCGGCGGCACCTTCTCCACCGTCCGCCCGCCCGCGGGCGGCGTCGGCAGCGAGCAGTCGGCCGTGAACTTCGTGGCGCTCGACGCCGCGACCGGCGCCCCGACCTCCTGCAAACTGTCCTTCACCATCGCCGCCGGCAGCGCCACGGTCCGCGCGCTCGCCCTCTCCCCGGACAAGACGACCCTGTACGCGGGCGGCTACTTCGGCGCCGTCAACGGAACGGCCGTGTCCAGCCTCGCCGCCATCGACGTGGCGAGCTGCACGGTGAAGACCGGCTTCCGCCCGGCCTTCGCGGCCACCGTCCGCGCCCTCGCCGTCACCGACGACACCGTCTACGCGGGCGGCGACTTCCTCAGCGTCGCCGGCCAGCCGCGCGAGCGCTTCGCCGCCGTCGGCGCGGCCGACGGCGCCCTCAAGCCCTTCACCGCCGACGCCGACGAACCCGGCCGCGCCGTCGAGGTCACCCCGGACGGCAACAGCGTGGTCCTCGGCGGCGACTTCTTCACCGTCAACGGTGCGAACACGCACGCGCTGGCCGTCGTCGACGCGACGAGCGGCGCGCTCACCAAGTCGTACGCCGGCTTCATCGAGACCAACTCCGTCGTCAAGGACATCGCCACCGACGCCACCGGCTTCTACACCGCCAACGAGGGCACCGGCGGCGGGGTCTTCGACGGCCGGATCGCCCTCAACCTCGGCGATTTCGGCCAGCGCTGGCGCGACACCTGCCTCGGCGCCACCCAGGCCGTGCTGCCGTACCAGAGCGTGCTCTACAGCGCCTCGCACGCGCACGACTGCTCCAGCGTCGGCGAGTTCCCCGACGGACAGCGCCACCACCTGCTCGCCCAGCCCACCAGCGGCACCGGCAAGCTGGGCTGGGCCCCCGACACCAACGACGGCATCGGCGAGGGCATCGGCCCGCGCGTGATGACGGTCGGCTCCAAGGGCGGCGTGCAGTACCTGTGGGTCGGCGGGGAGTTCACCACCGTCAACGGCGCGGCGCAGCAGAGCCTCACGCGCTTCGCCTCCACCGGGGACACCGGGGCGCCCACCGTGCCCGTCGCGAGCGCGGTCAGCTTCAAGCCCGGCGAGGTCCAGGTGCGCTGGCGCACCAGCCTCGACCTCGACGACAGCGCGCTGACCTACCGGATCCACCGCAACGGCGCGGCCACGCCCATCGCCACGGTCACCGCCGACTCGCTCTTCTTCAAGCGCCCGCAGGCCTCCTGGACCGACACCACCGCGGCAGCGGGCCAGACGTACACGTACCGGGTGACGGCCACCGACGCGGCCGGCAACACCAGCGCCCTGTCGGCGACGGCGAGCGTGACCGTCCCGGCCCAGGTGGACGGCTACCCGAACCAGGTCCGAGCCGACGGAGCCCAGCAGTACTGGCGCTACGACGAGTCGGCCCTGCCCTTCGCCGCCGACTCCTCCGTCTCGGGCAACCAGAGCGGCGTGCACCTGAACGCCCCCGCCCTGCGGCAGAGCCCCGGAGCGGTCTCCGGCGCGAGCACGGCGATCGGCTTCAACGGCACCGACACCCAGGTGTACGGGGACAAGCGGCAGACGGTGGGCAGCACCTACACCATCGAGACCTGGTTCAAGACGGACACCACCCGGGGCGGCAAGCTCCTCGGCTTCGGCAACAACCAGGCACGCGGCAGCAATCAGTACGACAAGCACATCTACATGACCAACGACGGCCGGCTGGTCTACGGCGTCTACACCGGAGCCACCCGCACCGTCACCACCAGCGCCGCGTACAACGACAACCAATGGCACCACGTCGTCGCGAGCCAGGGCCCCGGCGGCATGACCCTCTATGTGGACGGCGCCCAGAAGGGCACCCTGAACGTCACCACCCACGAGAACTTCTCGGGGTACTGGCACGCCGGCGGCGACAGCCTCGGCGGCTGGCCCGACCGCCCGACGAGCGAGTACTGGGCGGGCCGGCTCGACGAGACCGCCGTCTACCCGACCGTCCTGAGCGCCGCGCAGGTCCAGAACCACTACGCCCTCGCCACCGCCCCGGCCGACTCGGTCGTCCAGGTCACCGCCGCGGAGGACACCTACGCCAACGCGGGCGCGCCCGCGACCAACTACGGCACCTCGTCCTCCCTCGCGGTGCGCGGCACCTCCTTCTACGCGGGCTACCTGCGCTTCGACCTGCCGGCCGCGCCCGCGGGCACGGTCCTCAAGGCGGCCACCCTGAGCGTGAAGACCAGCACGATGAGCGGCGCCGGTACGACGGACACCGTCTCGGTCGTCCCGGTCACCGGCTCGTGGAGCGAGGGCGGGACCACGTACAACAACCGCCCCGCCCTGGGCGGCCCGGCACTCGGCGGCTTCGCGGGCATTGCGGACGGCAGCGCGGTGCACACCACCGCGCTCACCACCGCGACGGTCGCGGCGGCTCTCGGCGATGGCTACGGCCTGGCACTGACCAGCAGCGGTACGGACGCCCTGTGGCTGTGGTCCTCCGAAGCGCAGGCCAACGAGGGCACACCGCAGCTGACACTGACCTTCGGCGCACCGTGACCTGAGGGCCGACCGAACACGAGGGGGCGCGGGCCGATACGGCCCGCGCCCCCTCGTGGGTGAAACGTCCGGCCGACGGCGTGGTCCTCGGCGGCGCATGGGCACGGGCCCGCAGGGAACGTGCAGGGCGTGACCGACATCCCCCGCACCGCATCATGCCGAGGCGGCGGCCCTCCCGCCCCCGCCACCGCCCTCGTGGCGCGCACCCGCGCCGCGTTGCGGAGTACGGCCGTCCGCGTGTGGACGGACAACCTCGCCGACCACGCGGCCGCCCTCACCTACTACGCCCTCCTGGCGCTGCTGCCCGCGCTCGTCATCGCCGTCTCCCTCGTGGGGCTGCTGGGCGGGGCGACGAGGGACCGGCTGATCGCCGACCTCACCGCGTACGCCCCTCCGCAATCGGCGCAGGTGCTCCAGGACGCGCTCGACGGCCTCTCGACGGAACACTCGTCGATGTGGGCCCTGCTCCTCAGCGGTGTCGCGAGCGCGCTCTGGTCGGCGTGCAGTTACCTGGCGGTGTTCCGCCGCGCCCTGCACACGATGCACCGGGTGCCTGATACGCGCCGTCCGCTCCGCACGGCCCACATGCTGCTCATCAACGCCGCACTGCTGCTGACCCTGCTCGTCGTCGGCGCCGCGGGCCTGGTCATGTCCGGGCCGCCGGCCCGGTGGGCCGCACGGGCCGCCGGCGGAGGCCCGGACACGATCGCGCTCCTGCGCTGGCCCGTGCTGCTGGTGGTCGTCACCCTCCTGGTGCTGGTCCTCTTCCGTACCGGACCGGCCCAGAGCAGGGGCGTCCGCCAGGGCCTGGCCGGCGGCGTCCTGGCGGCGCTGCTGTGGCTGGCCGCCTCGGCGCTCTTCACGCTCTACACGGAGCTGGACACGTACGGCCGTCTCTACGGCTCGCTGGCCGGCATCGTGGTCTTCGTCGTCTGGCTCTGGTTCGCCAACCTGGCCCTGCTCACCGGGGCCCAGTTCAACGCCGAACGGGCCAGGGAGCGGGAGCCGGTGCCGTCACGCCCGGACGCCCTCGGCCCTGACTCCCGCTGACCACCCCTGACTTCCTCTGACTTCCTCTGACTACCTTTGACGCCGCGCCCGTCGCACCCGCCGGGCCTTCCGCGCGAGCACGGCGGCGGCCAGTACGCCGGCCACCGTGGTCAACGCGGTCCGGTTGGCCCGCGCCACCGTCACGGCCCGACCGGCCCCGGCCCGCGCGGAGACAAGGAGGGGATCGGACGTCCTGGCCTCGACCAGATGCCCGACGTGCACGGCGGTGTCCCGCAGCCGCCCGGCGGCCCGCGCGGCCTGCCGACGGAACTCGGTCGAGGTGGAAGCGTTGTTGCCCTGCGATGTCATCGTCATCGGGGTGCCCTCTCCGTCCAGTTCTCGGTGTTCGGGTGCTGCGCGGGTACCCGCGATCGGGCGGATGACGCGGGGGAGACGGCCGCTGTCGGGGTTTCGGACGCCTCATCGCGGCCAGACGTCGAGGAGAGACCGACCACGACGGAAGGAGCACTCCCATGACGACGATGGTCCTGCTGATCGCGCCCGTGGTGTTGGCCCTGCTGCTCGTCCACCGCAGGGACGGGCACCGGGCCCGCCACCGGGCGAGCCGGTTCTGATCCGCGTCCCGATCCGTCCGGTCCGGCGTCACACGAGAGCGCGAACGAGGTGAGCGCGGTGTCCATGCGTGCCAAGGGGTGGGCCACGTCCTTTCCCGTCCACCGAGGGGTGCGCGAGGCCCGCCGGTGGACCGCCGAACACCTGGACGCCCTGCGGTGGACGACGGACGCCCCCGACACGGCCCACTCCGTCCTGCTGACGGTGTCGGAGCTCGTCACCAACGCGCACATCCACGCCCGCAGCAGCGCCGGGCTGGTGCTCACCTGGGACGGCCGGTGCCTGCACGTCAGCGTCGCCGACGGGGACCCGTGCCTCCCGGCCCCGCGCGACCCCTCACACGAGGCGACGTCCGGACGGGGACTCGCCATCATCGACGCCCTCGCCGACGAATGGGACGCCCATTCCTTCCACGGCGGCAAGACGATCACCGCCTGTTTCCATCCCCGGGTGGCACCCGCCCCGCACGCGGGCGAGTCCCCTGACGCGTGACGGACAGCTCGGGCTCCACCCCCTCCACGAGGCCGGTCCGGCGGCGTCCTGCACCGCCAGGCCCAACGCGCGGCACCTGTTGAAGCCTCATCGGCCGAACTGCCGCTGCGTCAGACTGTGTTCATGTCTGCGAATCGTCCGGGGTGCTCATTGACCTCAGTGACATGGAAGCCAGTCGCCCGGACGCCGTCCCACAAGGTGTCGTACTGCCCACCGCGATCGACTGGCGACCGTGGAACGAGGCGCTGAGCATGGTGAACCTCATCGCCGACAAGGACATCGCAGAAGCCGCCCACAGCCTCGACGAGCAGATATGGCGTCTTCACACCATCGTCAAACGCGGCCTGGGTCCCGAGGAGAGCCGGCTCGTTCTGCGGTCACGCGTGGTAGCGGCGCAGAACCACTTCATCACCGTTGCGCGTGAGCAGCTTTCCCTTGCCGGACAGCCGCTCGAACGGTTCTCGGGTAGGCCCGACCCGGACGACCCGATCTGGACGGCATAGGGCATCTCACCATGCCCGATGGCTGTTCCAACGCTCGCCGAATGTCCGAAATCTCCATATATTCACCCATATCCCGTCGGGGTGGCAGGGAGTGACTCCTGTCACTTCCAGTGACGGATGGGACATGGCTTCCGCAGACCGGGGCAAGCGCGCACGAGCAGCACCACCGCGGGTAGGCCGCGGTGCCGGAATCGGAGGTACAGCGCGTCGTGTCCGAGCAGACGACCATCCACATCGCCGGGACCTGGCGTTCCGCGGTCTCAGGAGCCACCCGAGAGATCCTCGACCCGGCGGACGCCACGGTCCTCGCCGTCGTCGCCGAGGGCGGCATCGCCGACACCGACGCGGCCGTCAGTGCCGCCCGCTGCGCCTTCGACGGCGGCGAGTGGCCCCAGACCCCCGTCCAAGAGCGGGCCGCACTCCTGCGCCGCACCGCCGACCTGCTCCAGCGCGACCGCGAAATCCTCGGGCTGCTGGAGAGCCGTGACGCGGGCAAGACCCTGGAAGAGGGCCGCGTGGACGTGGACTGCGTCGCCGACGCCTTCCGCTACTTCGCCGACCTCGTCGTCGGCGAGGGCGCCGGCCGCGTGGTCGACGCCGGCACCCCCGACGTCCACAGCGTCGTCGTCCACGAGCCCGTCGGGGTCTGCGCCCTGATCACCCCGTGGAACTACCCGCTCCTCCAGGCCTCCTGGAAGATCGCCCCGGCCCTCGCCGCGGGCAACACCTTCGTGCTCAAGCCCAGCGAGATCACCCCGCTGTCCACGGTGGCCCTCATCGGCCTGCTGGCGGAGGCCGGTCTGCCGGCCGGCGTCGCCAACCTCGTCACCGGAGCCGGCGACCCCGTCGGCGCGCGCCTCGCCGCCCACCCCGACGTCGACCTCGTCTCCTTCACCGGCGGTCTCACCAGCGGTACGAAGGTGATGCGCGCGGCCGCGGACTCCGTCAAGAAGGTCGCCCTCGAACTCGGCGGCAAGAACCCCAACGTCGTGTTCGCCGACGCCTGCGCCACCGAGGAAGGCTTCGACACCGCCGTCGACCAGGCCCTCAACGCCGCCTTCATGCACAGCGGCCAGGTCTGCTCCGCCGGCTCCCGGCTCATCGTCGAGGAGAGCGTCGCCGAGCGCTTCGTCGCCGAACTCGCCCGCCGCGCCGACCGGATCCGCCTCGGCCGCGGCACCGACCCGGGCGTGGAGTGCGGACCGCTGGTGTCCGCCGCGCAGCGCGAACGCACCGAGGAGTACGTGGCCTCCGCCCTCGCCGAGGGAGCCGTACTGCGCTCCGGCGGCCGGCGGCCCGACGGGCCCGGCTACTTCTACCGGCCGACCGTGCTGGACGGCTGCCACCGTGGGATGCGCGTCGTACGGGAGGAGGTCTTCGGGCCGGTCCTGACCGTCGAGACCTTCCGTACCGAGGCCGAAGCCGTCGCGCTCGCCAACGACACCGAGTACGGCCTCGCCGGCGGGGTGTGGACCTCCGACCCGGGCCGCGGCCGCCGCGTGGCGGGCCGGCTGCGCCACGGCACCGTCTGGATCAACGACTTCCACCCGTACCTCCCGCAGGCGGAGTGGGGCGGCTTCGGCAAGTCCGGCATCGGGCGCGAGCTCGGCCCGTCGGGCCTGGCGGAGTACCGCGAGACCAAGCACGTGTACCAGAACCTCGCCCCGCGCCCCGTGCGCTGGTTCGCGGGCTGAAGGAGGAGCACAGCGATGAACACCCCCACGCAGAGCACCACCCCCACGCCCACGTCCACGCAGGAGCGGCAGGAGTACGACTACGTCGTCGTCGGCGGCGGCACCGCCGGCTCGGTGATCGCCTCCCGCCTCACCGAGGACCCGGACGTCACCGTCGCCGTCATCGAGGGCGGCCCCAGCGACGTCGACCGCCCCGACGTGCTCACCCTGCGCCGCTGGATGGGCCTGCTCGGCGGCGAGCTCGACTACGACTACCCCACCACCGAGCAGCCCCGCGGCAATTCGCACATCCGCCACAGCCGCGCCCGCGTCCTCGGCGGCTGCTCCTCGCACAACACCCTGATCGCCTTCAGGCCGCTCCCGTCCGACTGGGACGAGTGGGAGCAGGCGGGCGCCGAGGGCTGGCACGCGGCCGCCATGGACCCGTACTTCGACAAGCTGCTCAACAACATCGTCCCGGTGGCCGAGAAGGACCGCAACGCCATCGCGAGCGACTTCGTCGACTCCGCGCAGAACGCCCTGGGCGTCCCGCGCGTCGAGGGCTTCAACCGCAAGCCCTTCCACGAGGGCGCCGGCTTCTTCGACCTCGCCTACCACCCCGAGGACAACAAGCGCTCCTCCGCGTCGGTGGCCTACCTCCACCCCGTCATGGACGAACGCCCCAACCTCCGGATCCTCCTGGAGACCTGGGCCTACCGCCTGGAACTCGACGGCCCCCGTGCGCGCGGGGTCCGCGTACGCTCCTCGGACGGTACGGAATCCCTGGTCACCGCACGCCGCGAGGTCCTGGTGTGCGCCGGCGCCGTGGACACCCCGCGGCTGCTGCTCCACTCGGGCATCGGCCCGCGCGCGGACCTGGAAGCCCTCGGCATCCCGCCGGTGCACGACCTGCCCGGGGTCGGGGAGAACCTCCTCGACCACCCCGAGTCGGTGATCGTCTGGGAGACCGACGGCCCGATACCGGAGAACTCCGCGATGGACAGCGACGCGGGGCTGTTCGTCCGCCGCGACCCCGACTCCGCGGGGCCCGACCTGATGTTCCACTTCTACCAGGTCCCCTTCACCGACAACCCCGAGCGCATCGGCTACGAACGCCCCGCGCACGGCGTGTCGATGACCCCCAACATCCCCAAGCCCCGCAGCCGCGGCCGCCTCTACCTGACCAGCGCGGACCCCGAGGTCAAACCGGCCCTCGACTTCCGCTACTTCACGGACGAGGACGACTACGACGGCCGCACCCTCGTGGACGGCATCAAGCTCGCCCGCGAGATCGCCGCGACCCAGCCGCTCGCCGGCTGGCTGCGGCGCGAGGTCTGCCCCGGCCCGGAGATCACCGGCGACGAGGAGCTGAGCGCCTACGCCCGCTCCGTCGCGCACACCGTCTACCACCCGGCCGGCACCTGCCGGATGGGCGCCGCCGACGACCCCGGGGCCGTCGTGGGCCCGGACCTGAAGATCCGCGGGCTCGAAGGCATCCGCATCGCGGACGCCTCCGTCTTCCCGACGATGCCCGCGGTCAACCCGATGATCGGAGTGCTCATGGTCGGCGAAAAGGCTGCCGAACTGCTCGCCCGGGACGGTGGTACCCGATGACCACCGCCCCCGTCGCACCCGCCGCCCCCACCGGTCCCGCCGCACCCGAAGCCGATCCGGCCGCGTCCCCCGTCTTCTCCGTGGACGGCCTCTGGAAGGTCTTCGGCCCCGACAAGGCCGCCGCGAAGGTCCCCGGCTCCGCCGACGCCGACCTGTCCGCCACCGAACTGCGCGAGCGCACCGGTTGCACCGCGGCCGTCCGCGACGTCACCTTCGACGTCCGCAAGGGCGAGGTCTTCGTCGTGATGGGCCTGTCCGGCTCCGGCAAGTCCACCCTCGTACGCTGTCTCACCCGGCTCATCGAGCCCACCGCCGGAAGCCTCGCCATCGACGGCGAGGACGTCCTGGCCATGGACGCCACCCGGCTGCGCGCCCTGCGCCGCCACCGCGCCGCCATGGTCTTCCAGCACTTCGGCCTGCTCCCGCACCGCACCGTCCTCGACAACGTGGCGTACGGACTGGAGATCCAGGGCGTCGGACGCGCCGACCGCCGGCACAAGGCGGCCGAGCTCGTCGCCAAGGTCGGCCTCGAAGGCCTGGAGGACCGGCGCCCCGGCCAGCTCTCGGGCGGCCAGCAGCAGCGCGTCGGCCTGGCCCGCGCCCTCGCCGCCGACCCCGAAGTGCTGCTGTTCGACGAGCCGTTCAGCGCACTCGACCCCCTCATCCGGCGCGAGATGCAGGAGGAGGTGGCCCGGCTCCACCACGAAGAGGGCCGCACCATGGTCTTCATCACCCACGACCTCGCCGAGGCCCTGCGCCTGGGCGACCGGATCGCGCTGATGCGCGACGGCCGCATCGTCCAGCTCGGCACGCCCGAGGAGATCGTCGGCTCGCCCGCCGACGACTACGTACGGGACTTCGTCCGCGACGTCCCCCGCGAACAGGTGCTCACCGTCCGCACCGCGATGCGCCCCGCCACGGCCGGCGAGGCCGAACAGGGCCCCGCGCTGGGCCCTGCCACCACCGTGTCCGAGGCCATCCACGCCGTCGCCCTCAGCGGCGGTCCGGCCCGCGTCGTCGACCGCGGCCGCTGCCTGGGCGTCGTCGACGACGCGGGACTCCTCGCCGTCGTGGCAGGACTCCCGGCCACCACCGGACGGGGGGTGGCGGCATGACCTGCCCGGCCCGTCCCGCGACCCCCGTCCCCGATGCCCGGAGGTGGTGCGCATGACCGCGACCCCGACCCACACGCCGGACCACACACCGGCCCCCACCCGGCCCGACGCCCGCGCCGCCACCCCTTCGAAAGCCCCGCAGTCCTCCGAACGGCCCGCCGGCGCGCGCCCCTCCCGTACCGCGTCCGCTCCACAGGACCGCCCCCGCAGAGCCCTGCCCGGCCTCGCCGGGCGCCGCGGACTCCTCCTCCCGATGGGCGTCGCCGCCGCCCTGCTGATCCCGCTCGCCCTCGTCTTCCCCGGCGCCGGCAGCTGGCCCGCGGCCCTGGCCGTCGACCTGTCCGGCCCGCTCGGCCGCGCCGGCGACTGGATCATCGACCACCGCGACAACCACTGGCTGTTCCTCTACTTCTTCGGCCACGTCAGCAACGGCGTCGTCGTGTCCGTCCGCGCCGTGTACGTGGTCCTCCTCGCCGCCGGATGGACCGGGGTCACCGCCTTCGCCGCCCTGGTCGCCTGGCGCCTCGCCGGCATCCGGCTCGCCCTGACCTGCGCCGCCGCCTTCGCCGCCTGCGGACTGCTCGGCATGTGGGTGCCGACCATGCAGACCCTCGCGCTGATGGTCGTCGCCGTCGCAGCCTCCGTCGTACTCGGCGCCCTGCTGGGCCTCGCCGCGGGACTCTCCCCGCGCGCCGACCGCATCCTGCGCCCCGTACTCGACACCATGCAGATCCTGCCCGCCTTCGCGTACCTGCTGCCGATGGTGCTGGTCTTCGGCATCGGCGTGCCCGCCGCCGTCCTCGCCACCGTCGTCTACGCCGCCCCGCCCATGGCCCGCCTCACCGCCCTCGGCCTGCGCGAGGCCGACGCGGGAGTCATGGAAGCCGCCGCCTCGCTCGGCGCCACCGGCCGCCAACGGCTGCTGACCGCCCGCCTTCCCCTCGCCCGCCGACCGCTCCTCCTCGGCGTCAACCAGGCCATCATGACGGGCCTGTCCATGGCCGTCATCGCCTCCGTGATCGGCGCGGGCGGCCTCGGCGACCGCGTCTACCAGGCCCTCGCCTCCGTCGACGTCGGCGCGGCCCTCGCCGCCGGCATCCCGATCGTGCTCCTCGCCGTGGTGCTGGACCGCACCGCCGACGCCGCCGGCCGCCGCATCGGCGCCGACCCCGTACCCGCCCGCGAACAGCACCTGCTGCGCCGGGTCTTCGCCGGCTGGTACGGCCGCCTGCTCACCCTCCTCGCCGCCGTGGCCGCCGCGGTCGCCGGCCACATCGCCGACAGCTCCCTGTGGCCCGATTCCTGGACCGTCTCCCTCGCCGACCCCGTGAACTCGGCCGTCGCCTGGATGACCGACCACCTCTACTCCGGCGTGCCCGTCGTCGGCGGCACCGCCGACTGGGCCGCCCGCTTCACCGGCTGGATCCTCGACCCGCTGCGCAGCGGACTCCAGGCCGCCCCCTGGTGGCTGCTCCTGCTCGTGGCCTGCGCACTCGCCCTGCTCGCGGGCACCTGGCGCACCGCGCTCACCGCGGTCCTCGCCCTGGGCGCCGTCGGAGTGCTCGGCGTGTGGGAAGCCTCCCTGGACACGCTCTCCCAGGTCCTCGCCGCCGTCGCGGTCACGCTCGTCCTGGGCTTCGCGATCGCCGTCGGCGCCGCCCGCAGCGCCCGGGCCGAGCGGCTGCTGCGGCCCGTCCTCGACATCTGCCAGACCCTGCCGCAGTTCGTCTACCTCATCCCCGTGGTCGCGCTGTTCGGCGTCGGCCGCGCACCGGCCGCCGCGGCCGCGGTGGTGTACGCGCTCCCGGCCGTCGTCCGGATCACCGTCCAGGGCCTGCGCGAGGTGGACCCGACCGTCGTGGAATCCGCCCGCTCCCTCGGCGCGACCCGCTCGCAGCTGCTACGACAGGTCCAACTACCCCTGGCCCGGCCAGCGTTGCTGCTCGCCGTCAACCAGGCCGTGGTCCTGGTCCTCGCCGTCGTCATCATCGGCGGCCTGGTCGGCGGTGGCGCGCTCGGCTACGACGTCGTCCTCGGCCTCGCCCAGGGCGACCTGGCCACCGGCCTGGTGGCCGGCGCCGCGATCGTCTGCCTCGGCCTGCTCCTCGACCGCGTCACCCAGCCCGCGAAGGAGGCCTGACATGCGCGACGCACACACCCGGCGCCCTCCGAGCCGCCGCCGCGGGGCGGCCGTACTCGCCGCCGCCACCGGACTCGCCGTCCTCACCGGCTGCGGGGCCGCCGACATGACCCGCCAGTCCTCCCCGTACGCCGCCGCACAGGGCGCGAAGACCGTCACCCTCTCCGTCCAGTCGTGGGTCGGCGCCCAGGCGAACACCGCCGTCGCCTCCTACCTGCTCGAACACGAGCTGGGCTACCGGGTGGACACCGTCCAGGTCGACGAGGTCCCCGCCTGGGACGCCCTCAGCCAGGGCCGCGTCGACGCGATCCTGGAGGACTGGGGCCACCCCGAACAGGAGAAGCGGTACGTCGAGGGCAAGAAGACCATCACCGCCGGCGGGGATCTCGGAGTGACGGGCCACATCGGCTGGTTCGTCCCCACGTACTTCGCCGAGGCCCACCCCGACGTCACCGACTGGAAGAACCTCGACAAGTACGCCGACCAGCTGCGCACGCCCGAGAGCCGCGGCAAGGGCCAGCTGCTGGACGGCTCCCCGTCCTACATCACGAACGACAAGGCCCTGGTGAAGAACCTGGGCCTGGACTTCGAAGTGGTCTTCGCCGGCTCCGAAGCGGCCCAGATCACCCAGATCAAGCAGTTCGCCAAGGAGCACAAGCCCTTCCTGACGTACTGGTACGAGCCGCAGTGGCTCTTCGAGCGCGTCCCGATGACCGAGGTGAAGCTCCCCGAGTACACCGAGGGCTGCGCGGACGATCCGCAGAAGGTGGCCTGCGCCTACCCGAACACACCGCTCCAGAAGTTCCTGAACACGCGCTTCGCGGAGTCGGGCGGCAAGGCGGCCGCCTTCCTGAAGAAGTTCCACTGGACCAAGGAGCAGCAGAACGAGGTATCCCTGATGATCGCCGAGGAGAAGCTGTCGCCGCAGCAGGCGGCGAAGAAGTGGGTCGAGCGCCACGAGGACGTGTGGAAGCCCTGGGTGGAGTGACCGCGCGGCGTTCAGGCGTAACGGCTGAGGAGGGATTCGATGTATCCCTCCAGCCGTTGGGTCAGGACGTCCGCCGTCAGATCGACGCGGCCCAGTTCGCGCCAGGGGCCGGCGACCTTCTCCGCGTCCGGGGCGAAGCCCAACGCGTCCAGCAGGCGCCAGTAGAGATGGGCGGCTCCGTCCTCCGTCAGGGTTCCGCCCGCGGCGACGTAGCGATCGGCGAAGCGCATGCCCGCGGGCACCCCGTGCAGCAGGGCGAGCGCCGTCGAGCAGTGGGCCACGTCCAGGTCGGCCGGCCCCCACGAGGTTTCCACCCAGTCGACGACACCACTGACCTTCAGGTCGCCGCCGGTGCCCGTGAAGAGCACGTTGCCGGGGTGGAAGTCCCGGTGCAGGAAGCAACCCTGATGGGCCGGGGGCTCCCGGCGGATGACGTCGACAGCCCGCCGCCAGAGCCCGGACCGCCCGGTGGCGGTGGCGGTGGCGGCGGCAGCGGGCGGGGTCACTCGCTCGGGAGAGGCCCAGGCCTGGTAGACGCGAGGCCGTTCGCGTGCGGCCACCGGCAGCCGATGGATGCGTACCAACTCCCGGGCCAGCAGTTCGGCGCGGTCGTCAGCGCCCTGATCGTCCAGGCGCACGGACCCCGGCAGCAGGGACATCAACAGGGACGGGTGATCGCAGTACTGCGCCGTCGCATCCACCCCCACGAGCGTGGCCGCCGGCACGTCCGTGGCACCGAGCAGGCGCAGGACGGTCGCCTCACGGGTCAGCAGGCCCTCCGCGTGCCGGAGGTAGAAGGGCTTCACGAAGGAACGCAGGACGAGCGAGCGCCGACCGTCCGGACCGCAGAGGTCCAGACGGCGCATCTCCGAGGTCCAGCCGCCGCGCAGCCGTACGACCCCTTCGATGCGCTCCGCCTCGGGCAGACCCTTCTCCACCCAGGCGCGCGTGGCGCCCCAGCCCTGACCGTCACGTTCCGCGCCGAAGTCCTCGGTCGCCCCCGCACCCGAACCCATGCCGTCAGATTACTCGCGGACCCGAGCGTTCACCGCGGGTTGCGCGTCGCCGCTGTCCGCTCCCAGGCCGGCGAGCAGGCGCAGCCCGTCCTCGGCGGGGCTGCCGGGGGCCGGGGACAGCACCAGTAGCTCCATGCCCGATTCGTCCGGTAGCGCGAAGTTCTCGTGATGCAGTTCCAGCAGCCCGACCAGCGGGTGCCGGTACGCCTTGCGCCCATGGGTGCGGGCGCGCACGTCCGCGCGGGCCCACAGGCGGCGGAAGCGTTCACTGCCCATCGCCAGCTCACCGATGAGCGAGGCCAGGCGGGGATCGTCGGGGTACTTGCCGGCGGCCAGGCGCAGGTGCCCGACCACGTCGAGCGTGCACTGCTCCCAGTCCCCGTAGAGGCCACGCTCGGCCTCCTCGAGGAAGATGTGCCGGGCGGTGTTCAGGCCCGGCATCGGGCGACCGTAGAGGAGCCCGGCGAGGCGGTTCCCGGCGAGCACGTCCAGGCGGTGGTCCATGATCAGCGCGGGTGCGTCGGCGACCAGGTGGAGGACGCGCAGCAGCTCCGGCCGGATCCTCCCGCCCGGTGTCCTCGCGGGGCGGCGGCGCTGACAGGCGAGCCGGGCCAGGTGCCCGCGTTCCGTCTCGTCGAGGCCGAGGACGCGGGCGAGCGCGTCGAGGACCTGCTCGGAGGGCTGGGTCGCGCGGCCCTGTTCCAGGCGTACGTAGTAGTCGACGCTGACTCCGGACAGGTGCGCGACCTCTTCGCGGCGCAGCCCTTCGACCCGGCGGCGGCTGTCGGTGGGTATGCCGACGGACGCGGGGTCGACCCGGGAGCGCCTGGTCCGCAGGTAGCCCGCAAGATCGTCCATGCCCCCAGTATGGCCGCGGCGCCGCCCGCGAGGGTGGCCCTGCCAATACCAGGAAGTCCGGTCCGATGGAAGCGGCGCCCCTGAACAGCGGGCGCCCCGGCGGCCAGGATCGAGGGCAACCGACCCCGAGGAGTTCCCGTGAAGACGCTGATCGTCCACGCCCACCCCGAGCCGCAGTCCCTCAACAGCTCGCTGAAGGACCTGGCGGTGACCACGCTGGAGGCCGCCGGGCACGAGGTGCGGGTGAGCGACCTGTACGCGATGAACTGGAAGGCGGCCGTGGACGCCGCCGACTACGGCCCCCACGCCTCAAGCCCGTTGAAGGTCGCCCGGGACTCGGGCCGGGCCTTCGAGGCCGGGACGCTCACCCCGGACGTCCTCGCCGAGCAGGAGAAGCTGCTGTGGGCCGACACGATCATCTTCCAGTTCCCGATGTGGTGGTACTCGATGCCCGCGATCCTCAAGGGCTGGGTGGACCGGGTGTTCACCCACCGGTTCGCGTACGGCGTCGGCGAGCACAGCGCCACCAAGTACGGCGAACGCTTCGGCGAAGGCACCCTCGCGGGCAAGCGGGCCCTGCTGTCGGTGACCGTCGGCGGCGCGGAGTCGCACTACGCCGCTCGCGGGATCAACGGCCCCATCGACGACCTGCTGTTCCCGATCCACCACGGCATCCTCTACCACCCGGGCATCGAACCGCTGCCGCCGTTCGTCCTGTACGGCGCGGACCGGATCACCGACGAGGACTACGCGGACGTCGCCAAGGCCTGGGAACAGCGGCTGCTCACCCTGGAGTCGACCGCACCGATCCCCTTCCGGCGGCAGAACTTCGGCGACTACGAGATCCCCTCGCTGCACCTGAAGGAGGGCCTGGAGCCCAAGGGCCGCACGGGCTTCGGCCTCCACGTGCGCGGCTGACCCCGGCGGTCAGCGGTACCAGTCTTCGCCGGCGTGGGAGAGCGCACGGTGGAGGTACGTCTCCAGATCGGCTGCCACCCAGGTCCGGCTGTCGTTCTCGTGGTCCCAGACGAAGACGTCGGTGCGCTGAGGGGTACGCACGAAGGCGAATTGGTCTCCGCCGCCGTTGTCACCGAAGAACATCAGCGCATCGAACGGCATGTACAGCGAGGAGAAGTCTCCGCCCGTCCGGAACTCTCGATTCTGCCGGCCGATCCGGGCCGCGCTCCAGACGACGTCCGTGCCGTCCTCATCGACTACGCCATCGCATTCGAGCAGCAGCTCTCGCAGCGGTGCCGGAAGCGGCTGTCCCAACTGGAGCTCCAGATCGCTCAGATCCTGATCGGATGCGGGCTCCTCCAGTTCGACGTCATCGTATTGCTCTACGAGCTCACGCCACACGGATCCTCCAAGGCTCGGTCTCATTTTCGGGGGCTCAGCGGCCGGCGGCGGGCTCCTCCGGTACCTCGCCGGTCCGGTACGCGGCCTCCCGCAGCAGTGCCTCGGTCACCCGTACACCTGTGAGGCGCTCGGTCAGCGCGAGCACCGCCGCCTTGCGGTCGACTTCGGGGTCCTCGTCACCCGTTGGGTTGAGCCCGAGCTCCCTCATGACGGCGTTCAGCGCGTCGGGAGTGCTGCCGGTCCTGTCCGCGGGCCACTCGAAGGTGGTCCGCAACTCCCCGTCCTCGTACCAGTGGAAGAAGTCCATGGGCTTCCCCCCGTTGCTCGAATGGGAGACGCTCCCGCGAGGAAGGACTCGGGCCGGTCCTCGTACCCGAACAGGATCTCCGTGTGCCGCTCGATCAGCTCGTCGATCCCCTCACACGTGCCGCGCGGCTCGGCACCCGCCACTTCGAGCAGTTCCGCGGCGGGCGCCGTGGCGGGGGCGCCCCGGCCGCGACGGTGGCCGGACCGCAAATCCGCTGGCACGACGGCCTTCCGGCGACGAGACTGCACCGGTGAACGACCTGCCCCAGCCACCCGACCCGCTCCTCCGGCCCGTACGGGACCCCCGTGCCCGCTACGACGTTCCCGACTACGCGGGCATGCACGAACTGGCTGCCGACCTGGTCCTGCCCGGCGGCGCGTCGATGTACGTCATGAGCGCGTTGGAAACCTCCCGCGAGCTCATCCGGCACTCCTACTACCGGTACGAGTTCGCCACCGTCGCCGTCACGCACTCCCTGTTCGCCCTGGAGCACGTCCTCGCCGAGCGTCTGGCCACGAACGAACCGCTCCACACCCTGATCGAGAGGGCCGCCGACACAGGGCTCATCACGGCCGAACTCGCCGCCGAACTCGACCGCAGCCGGCTGCTGCGCGACAAGCTCACGCAGGGCGCCGCGTCGAGTGCCTCCCTCAGACTGTTGCAGGCCGTCCACATGGTGCGCGCCGTCTTCGATGCCGTCGCCCTGCTGCTTCGCCCACCGTCCGGGGCCGAGGCGGCAGCGGCCGGAACACCACCCGACGGCGTACTCGACCGGTTGTGGGAGGACCACCGGCGCGCGCTGTACCCCGACGGCTTCCGCGGCGTGGACATCGACGGCGTCGAGCTGATCCTCCTGGACGCCAACGTCGCCGGCCTCGTGTACACGGAGCTGACGCACGGACTCGACGACAGCGGCATCGCCCACCTCTGGGGCTGCATCGCCGACCTCGACAAGGCCGTGCCCCTGATCAACGAGGAGTACTGCGCGGGCTACTTCACGAACCTCCGGACGATGGCCCGGGTCGCAGCAGCACGCCACATCCCCACCGCGACCACATGGTGAGATTCAGGCAGGCAGCGGCGGATCCGGCGACCGCCCGCGACCAGTGGTCCGTCTCAGCCCGGCAGTGCGTCCTCGAGGCGCGTCAGCTCCGCCGTGCTCAGCGTGAGTTCCGCGGCCTTGGCCGAGTCGGTGATGGAGGCCGGGCGGCTGGCTCCCGGCACCGGGATCACCGCGGGGGAGCGGGCGAGCAGCCACGCCAGGGCGATCTGCTGCGGGCTGACGCCGCGCTCGGCCGCGACACGGTGGAAGGCGGTGCCGACGGAGGTGGGGCCGGACGGGCCGTCGAGGGAGCTGCGGGCGATGCCGCCGAGCGGGCTCCAGGGCAGAAAGGCCAGACCCAGCTCCGTACTAAGGCGCAGCTCGGGCTCGCTGTCGCGGATGGCGGGTGAGTACCGGTTCTGTACGGAGACGAGCCCGTCGCCGAGGATCCGATGCGCCTGGCGGATCTGGGCGGTGGTGACGTTGGAGATCCCCGCGGCGCGGATCGTGCCGGCGTCGAGCAACTCGCGCAGCGCGCCGACGGACTCCGCCCACGGCACGGCCGGGTCCGGCTTGTGCAGTTGGTACAGGCCGATCGCGTCGCCGCCCAGGCGCTTGGCGGAGGCCTCGGCCGCCCGCTTCAGGTGGGCGGGTGTGGCGGTGACGGTCCAGCTGCCGTCGCCGGGGCGGCCCCGGCCGCCCTTGGTGGCCACCAGGACGTCGGAGGTGTCGCCGCCGTAGCGGGCCAGGGCGCGGGCGATCAGCAGCTCGTTGTGGCCCGCCTCTCCGGCGTGCCAGTGGTAGCTGTCGGCGGTGTCGATGAGCGTGACACCCGCGTCGAGGGCGGCGTGGACGGTGGCGACGGCCCGCGCCTCGTCCGGGCGGTGCTCGATGGACAGCGGCATGGCACCCAGACCGATGGCGCCGACGGTGGTGCGGGAGATGGTGCTGCCGATGGTGCGGTACTGCACGGTGGCTCCGTTCCTCAGGCGGTGGGTGACGGCTCGGTGGTGAGGGCTTCGGCGACGGCGCCGGGCAGCCAGTCGGCGGTGCGGGAGAAGGAGAAGCCCAGCTCCTTCGCGCGGGCGTTGCTCATGGCGTAGTGGCGGTCGAAGGAGAACGGGGAAGCCTCCTCGCCCGCCGCGACCACCCGGTAGACGGGCTCCCGGCCGGCCTGCGCGGCGATGACGGCGCCCAGGTCGCGTACGTCGAGCGGGCCGTCGGAACAGGCGTTGACCGGACCGGTGAACTCGGCCGTCGCCGCCCACAGCAGCAGGTCCGCCAGCTCCTCGTAGTGGATGAAGACCGTGGGCAGTGCCTGCGCGTGCACGGTGACCTCTTCGCCCGTGCCGATGCGCCCGACGTAGTGGGCCAGCCGGCCGGTGAACTCCTGCGCGCCACCGCCGAGTACATGGGCACTGCGCACACTGGCGAACGCGAAGCCGTCGGCGCGGGCGAAGACGGCCTCCGCCTGACGCTTGCCCTCGGCGTAGTGCCCCTGCAGGTACGCGTCGTCGTGCCAGGGAAGGTCCATGACCGCCCGCCAGGTGGCCGGGTCCACGTTCTCCTCCGGCACCGGCGTGCCCGGAGGCACCGCCGGCAGCGCGGCGGTCGCGGGGTCGTAGACCTCGATCGTGGAGGTCATGACGTAGCGCCGGGTGCGGCCGGCGAACGCGCGGACGGCGATGGCGGCCTGCACGGGGGTGTAGCAGACCTGGTCCACCACGACGTCGAAGGTACGGGAGTCGAGCGCGGCCGTCAGGGCGGTCTCGTCGTTCCGGTCGACAACGAGGTGCTCGACACCGGCGGGTGGCGGGGTGGAGCCGCGGTTGATCACCGTGACCTGGTGGCCGGCGTCGCGCAGGCGCTTCACCAGGAGCTTTCCGAAGTATCGGCTTCCGCCGATGACGCAGATCCTTTGCATGCCCCCATCCTGGAGACCTATCGTCATCAGCAGAAGTGCCGATCTACTGGATGCGTATAAAGGAAAACTGTTGATCGATGTGCAACGGCTCCGCGTCCTGCGGGCAGTGGCGGAGCACGGCAGCTTCAACCAGGCGGCCACGGCCCTCCGCCTCACCCCCTCGGCTGTCTCCCAGCACGTGGCCGCCCTGGAGCGCAGCCTCGGTGCGCAGGTCGTCGCCCGCAGCACCCGCGGCGTCACCCTCACACAGGCCGGTCAGATCATGGTCGGCGCCGCGGAATCCGTGGCCGCAGAGCTCGAACACGCACAACAGCAGGTCGCCCGGCTCAGCACCGGCCGCGCCCAACTCACCGTCGCCACCTTCACCAGCGGCGGCCGGCTCCTGCTGCCCGCCGCCCTCACCCGGCTCATGGCAGACCATCCCCACACCGTCCTCCACATCAGGGAGGGCGAACCCGAGGACACCCTGCCGCTCGTCCGCCAGGGCGCCGTGGACCTCGCCCTCGCCTACCACTTCGACGGCCCGCTCCCCGTCGGGCCGGGCCCCAGCGCCCGTCTGGAGTGGACGCCGCTCCTGGAAGACCCCCTGCACGTCGTCCTGCCGCAAGGCCACCGACTCGCCCACCGCGACACCCTCGACCTCGCCGAGCTCGCGGCCGAACCCTGGGTGCTGGGCTGCCTGAAGACCGAGGCGTACCTGCGCCGCTACGCCGAGCGCGCCGGCTTCGCCCCGGACGTGCGCGGCACCACAACCGACTACTTCTTCGCCCGCTCGCTCGTCGCCGCCGGAATGGGGATCTCCCTGATCCCCTCTATCGCGCTCGCTCCCGAGATCCCCGGCCTGCGCACCGTCCCGATCACATCGCCGGGGCCGATCCGGCACATCGGCGTCGCCGCGCTCCACCGCAGAGACCGACCCCACGTCACGGCACTCATCCAGGCCCTCCGCGAACAGGCGATGCGGCAGCACGAGACGTAGTGTGACCCACATGCAGACGACCCCGGTCTCCTCGGCCGCGGACCCGGGCATGCCCGCCTTCGGCCGCGACCGGGGGCGCAAGGTCACGTCCACCGACCCCGACTGCACCCCTGCGCCCCTCGCGCCGGCGGAACCGGCACGAGGAGCAGGGGCGGAGTGGTCGCATCACGCGACGGCGGTTCCCTCAAGCTCGACCATCTGGCCCGGGACCGCCAACCGCGTCACCCCGAGCATCGTGGACGTCGGTGCCACCCCGGCGGCACCCAGCCGCGCCGCCAGCACGCCGTAGTGCTGGAAGAGCAGATCGACGTCGGTCGTGTAGACGTTCAGCCGCACGAGGTTCGCGAGAGACATGCCGGCCGCGCCGAGCACGCCCTCCAGGTTGTCGACGCTCAGCGCCAACTGCGCGGCCATGTCGCCCTCGTGCATCGGCTTGCCGTCACAGCTCATCGCGGTCTGCCCCGAGACGTACAGGGTCCGTGTCTGCCCGGAGACGAGCTCACCCTGGTTGAATCCCAGCTCCTGCGACCACGTCACCGGGTTGACCGCTGTTCGCTCCACTGCCACATCAGCTCCATTCGATTTGCTTCGATTCGCTTCGATTTCTGGGGAGTGCGTACGTCCATCGCCGCTCCAGCCAACCGGCTTTGACGTCGCGTGACCGAGCCTCGCAACAAATCACGACACCCTCCGTCATGTATTCCCTTAGCGTTCTCGTATGCGTGCCGACAGGCTGGTCTCGCTCGTGCTGCTCCTGCGCCAACGCGGGCGACTGACGGCGGACACACTGGCCCGCGAGCTGGACGTATCCACCCGCACCGTGCTGCGCGACATCGAGGCACTGTCCGCGGCCGGCGTCCCGGTCTATGCCGAACGCGGCAGGCACGGCGGTTTCGCGCTGTTGCCCGGCTTCCAGACCAAGCTCGCCGGACTGAACCACGACGAGGCCCTCGCCCTGCTGACCGCCGGATCGGGGCGCGGCGAGCAGGTCTTCGGACTCGGCTCGGCGCTCGCCTCGGCCATGCGGAAGGTGGTCGACGCACTGCCCGAAGGCCACCGGACCTCCGCGAACGACGCGGCCCGGCGATTCCTCGTCGACCCGGAGGCCGACCTGCTCTCACGCCGCCGTGTGGTCACCGAGGAGGTCCCGGACAGCACAATGTTCGAGGTCAGGCGTGCGGTGCTCGCCGGACACAAGCTGCGCATCCACTACGCGGCGACGGGCCGGACGCCGCAGTGGCGGACGGTGGACCCGATCGGCCTGGTCACCGTACGGGACCGGGGCTACTTGCTGGCCACGAGATCCGGCGAGGACCGTACCTACCGGCTGTCGCGGGTGCTGGCCGCCGAGGAGCTTCCCGAACCGGCAGAGCGACCCAACCGGGTCGATCTGGACCGGATCTGGCAGGAACGCTCCGCTCGGTTCCTCTCCGGCGGCGACCACATCACCGTGCTGGTACGGATGGACCCGGCGCGGCGGGAGGAGCTACTGGACACCGTGCTGGCCGTCCGTGCAGAAGAACCCGACGCGGACGGCCGGCTGCGGCTGGAGGTGACCTTCCAGGACTTCCGACACGCCGAATGGGCCCTGTGGCAGCTCGGCACGGACGCGGAAGCCCTGGCCCCGCAGTCGTTGCGCACCGCCCTGCGCAACCGGGCCGCAGCGATCGCCGCCCGCTACGAAGACTCACCCTGACACGGGGTCTCACCGACCGTTTAGGGTTGCGCGCATGGACATGGACAACGAACGTTCGACAGGGCCAACGGGCTTCAGGTAGCCCGCCAGGAAGTACCTGGCGGTTGCCGCGAACGGAGTCCGTCCCGTGACACGCACCGCTCACCATCTTCCCCCTTCACGCCGTCAGAGTGCGTACGACCGCTCATCAGGAGGCCCTTGGCGTTCTGTGGTTCTCTATGACCTCAGGTACAGCGCACACACCTTCACCGATGCCACACGAGAGTCCAGAAGGCCCCAACCGCGCCTGGTCCGCCGCACGGTGGACGTCTATTCGTTCCCTCGACACCAGCAGGACCGCTCCGTCGCACGGTGGTCGGCGGAGGAGGAGCGCCGGGCGCGCCAGCGGCTGCGCGCCCAGGTCGGCACTGTCCTGCGGCTGGTGCGTTCCGCCACCAATGAACTCGCTCTCGATGCCGCGGACGCGGTGGACATACCGCCGGCACGTCATCGACGTGGCTCGCTCTGGCTCGCGTAGCCGCGACGGGAGAACCGCCTCACTCCTCACTCGCTGCCGGCCGACGCCTCTGGCCCCGGCCGGCAGCGAAAACGAGGCATGCCCTCACGCCTGAGGCGTCAGGTCCGGCTTCCATTCCTGGACGAGGAGTCCGAGTACCACGTCGTCCAGGAACTCGCCCATCACCCAGGCCGAGGAGCGTAGTACGCCCTCACGGACGAAGCCGTTGCGCTCGGCCGCGCGCAGCATCGCGGTGTTGTCCGACAGCGTCTCGAGCTGCAGCCGCTGCAGGCCGCGCACGATGAACCCGTAGTGACACATCACCGCGACCACGTCGGTGCCGTAGCCCTTGCCGCGGGAGGACGGCCGCAGGCCCATGCCGATGTGCGCGGACCGGTTGTGGTTGTCGATGCCCCACAGTGTCGCCGTACCGACGAGCGTGCCGCCGTCCAGCTCCACCACGGAGAACGAGACGTGCCCCTGCTCGCTGTCGTCCACCACGAGCCGCGAATCCTTCGAGCCGGGCGTGATCGGCCGCCACGGCCGGAGTTCGGACCGCGAGTAGTTGACCACGTCGTCGTGGAACTCGCTCTGCAGGATCGGAATGTCGTCGTCGTGCCGGGCCCTGAGCCCGACCTTGCTGCCCTTTAGCATGCAAGGTTCCTATCCGACCAGGCCGGCCGGCGGCAAACCCATTGATGATGGACAGCCCGGATCATGACGCGCTGGGACGGGTAGGGATTCTGATTGAATCGGCTGCGTATACGTCATACACTCATGCTTATGTCATATACATCATCGCGCGTGGGCGGCCTGCCGCTGCGAAGGTTCACCGGAATCACCGGCGTGGCGTTCACGGTCCTGCAGGTCATCGAGGTGCCGCTCTACTTCGTCCATGACGGGGCACCGCCCGACTCCAACGTGCTGACCCGCATCATGCTCAGCCTTGTCGTCCTCGTCCTGCTCTTAGGATTCGTCACCGGGCTTCGCGAGCTCGTCCGCCGGGCGGACCCGGCCTGCGGCTGGGTCGCGGACCTCGCCTACGGCGCGGCACTGGCCTACATCGCGGTCACCTTCGTTGCACACTCCCTGCAGGCCGGGGAGGTCATCGCCGCCAAAGAGCCGGTCGATCCGACCATCACCGCCGAGGGCTCCTATCTGCTGTACGGCTCGATCGGTCGCATCCTCACCGCGGTGTTCCTGGTGGCCGCCGGGTATGCCGCGGTTCGCTCAGGACTGCTGTCACGGTGGGCCGCCCGGTCGGCGTACGTCATCGCCCTGATCAATCTCGTGTTCGTCCCGTCGCTGTATTTCGGAAACGACACCGGGCAGTTCTTCAGTGCCAACGGCTGGGGCACCACGGCCACCATCGCCAGCCTTTACGCCTACTGGGTCCTCGCGTTCGGCATCGCGCTGCTCCGGCACCGAAACGCCCGCCACTATGCTGGGCAACCGGGATCGGCCTCGGAGAATCGGCGGTAGAAGTGTCAGAGGACAAGAGCGCGGCCACCTTCCGACTCCTATGGGAGACGAAGGAGAGCTCGCGGTCCTCCCTCAGCGTCGGCGGCATCGTCGAGGCCGCCATCGCGCTGGCCGACGCCGAGGGCCTGGGCGCGGTGTCGATGCAACGGGTCGCCGGCGAACTCGGCTACACCGCGATGGCCCTGTACCGGCACGTCCCCGGGAAGGACCAGCTGGTCGCCCTGATGGCCGACCGGGCACAGGGCAACCCCCCGGCGGAGTCGGGGAAGGAGTGGCGCACCGAGATTCTGAACTGGGCCGATGCGGCCTGGGACTTCTACCTCGCCCACCCCTGGATGCTGCGCGTGGCGACCACCGGGGCCCCGACCGGCCCGAACGAGCTGGCCTGGTTCGAGGCCCTTCTGCGGCCCCTGGCCCAGTCCGGCCTCGCCCCCGAGAACCTGGTCGCCACGGCCATGTTCATCTCCAGCGCCGTCCGCGACCTGGCCCGGATCGCCACCGAGATCGTCCCGTCCGGCTCCGACTACGGGAACCTTCTCGCCCAGGTCATCCAGCCCGACCAGTTCCCCACCCTCGCGTCCCTCATGACCTCGGGCGCCATGGAAGACGACGGCGATGTCAGACCAGCCCTCGACTTCGGCCTCAATCTCATCCTCGACGGCCTCAAGACCCACACTTCCTGACACCGTTCTGTCACCCCGGCCTGCGACCCCCGGCCAGAAGGCCGCGGGGTGTTGTCGGTGGTGCTCAGGTGCCAGGGGAGTGTGAATAGGGTGACCCCATGTCTGTCACATTGAGCTCCGCGAAAGCTGCTGCCGCACTCCGCAAGTCGGCACGGATCTCCGCCGAGTTGCTGGTGGTCCTGGTCATGGCGGCGGCGGCCCTGTGGGTCTTGAGCCGGATGTGGTCGGTCGTCTGGCCGCTCATAGTCGCCCTGTTCCTCACCACCCTGACCTGGCCCCTGGCCGCATTCCTGCGTCGGCGCGGGTGGCGGCCCGCCCTTGCCGCCTCCACGGTGACCGTGCTGTTCCTCCTGGTGGCCGCCGGCATCGTGGCGCTGATCGCGGTGCCCGTGGCCTCGCAGTCGGGCGAACTGGCCGACGGCGTGTCCGAGGGCATCCAACGACTGCGCGAGTGGGCGGCCGGGCCGCCGCTGAACATCGGCGACGACCAGATCAGCGGCGCCTCCGACGCCGCGATGGACCGCCTTCAGAACAGCGTCGGCAGTGCGGTCTCCACCGTCGTCACGGGGGTGAGCACCGTCTTCAACGGCCTGATCACCGCCGTCCTGGCGCTCTTCCTGATGTTCTTCTTCCTCAAGGACGGCCCCCGCTTCCTGCCGTGGCTCACCCGCCAGCTCCCCGGCCGGCTCGCCACCGACATCCCGGTCGTGGCCGCGCGCAGCTGGCAGACCCTGGGCTCGTTCGTCCGGTCCCAGGCCTTCGTCGGCCTCCTCGACGCCGTGTTCATCGGCCTGGGCCTGTGGATCGTAGGCGTACCCCTGGTGCTGCCGCTGGCGGTTCTGACCTTCGTCTCCGCGTTCGTGCCGATCGTGGGAGCCCTGTTCGCCGGCCTGGTGGCGGTGCTCATCGCCCTGGTGTCGAACGGCCTGACGGACGCGCTGATCGTGCTGGCCATCATCGTCGCGGTGCAGCAGCTCGAAGGAAACGTGTTCCAGCCGATGATCCAGAGCCGCAGCCTCGGTCTCCACGCGGCGGTGGTCCTGCTGGCAGTCACGCTGGGCGGCAGCCTGGCCGGCGTCGTGGGCAGCCTGCTGGCCGTACCGGCCGCCGCGCTCCTCGCCGTCGTCTGGAACTACCTGCGCGACCAGCTCGGCGAACCACCGCACGAGCCGGAGGCCGACGAGCGGCTTCCCGCTGTTCCCGCACCGTCTTAGGACCCCGCCACGGCCCTCCCCGAGCCGTGGTCAGTTCGCCGTGGCCGCGCGCTCCGTCTGCAGGGTGCGCAGGAGGTCGAAGGCGGGGCCGTCCACCGGGCGCCGGGTGTTGCCGAGGGCGATGACGGCGAGCCGGCTCTCCGGGTCGAACCCCACGAAGGAGGAGAAGCCCCCTGTTCCTCCGTTGTGCCAGATCTGGAGGTGGCCGCCCTGCCGGGGGTGCAGGCGGTGGGCCATCCAGCCGAGGTGCACCCAGGTGAAGGAGTTCCGGCGGTGCTCGTACGCACGGCTCAGGCGGATCGCCTCGGCGAGCCCCGCCGGGCCGCCGTCCAACTGGGCCCGTACGAAGGCCACCAGGTCGGTCGCGGTCGACCGCAGGCCGCCCGCTCCCGCCAGGTCGGCGAGGTGCCAGGGTGCGGCGGGCCGCCCCGGGCGTACGTGGCCCTGCGCGGAGCGTTCCGAGCGGGCGTCGTCCACCGTCACGACGGTGTCGGTCATGCCCAACGGGGCGCAGATCTCACGGGTGATGAGGGTCTCGTACTCCGTGCCCGCCCGGCGGGCGAGGGCCAGCCCCAGCAGCCCGGCTCCGAGGTTGGAGTAGCGGAACCGTTTCCCGGGAGTGGCCCCCAGACGGGTCCGGGCCAGCCCGGCCAGCAGGACGTCGGCCGTGCAGCCGGCGTACGGATCCGGCTTCGACGGGCGCAGCAGAGCCTGGAGCAGCATGCCTTTCGGCAGCCGCGGCAGGCCGGAGGTGTGGGTGGCCAGATGCTGCAAGGAGATCTGCTGTCCGTCCCGTGACGGAACGGCCGTCCCGGCGGGCAGCAGATCGGCGAGCGGCTCGTCCAGGCCCACCGTGCCGGCGGATGCCAGGCGCGCCAGGGCCAGGGCGGTGAACGCCTTGGTCACCGAGCCGATCTCGAACAGGGTGCCGGGGCCGGGGACGGTCGCGTGGTGTGCGCCGGTGCTTCCGGCACCCCGTATCTCCACGACGTCATCCGCCACCGCGGCCACCACCACGCCGACCTGCCGCTCCGCCAGCCGGTCCGCGGTCTGCTGGACGAGCGCTGCGAGTTCTTGTGCCATGACGGACATCATCGCGGCGTCTCCCCGTGCGACAGGTGCGCCCTGATGATGATTTCCGGCCGTCGGCACTGCGACCTGAGCAGTACGGCGAGGCGACGACGGCACCCCCAGCGGGTCGCACCGCCGAAGCCCGGAACCGCGGGTCGCCGCGCGCACCCGGTTTTTGGGGGCCTCTGCCAGGTGTGGCCCCGGCAGCTAGGACGTGGCGGGGTGGGCCTCCAGTTCCGACTTCAGGTTGCGCAGCGTGGCCCGGATGTTCTTGCGCTGGAACTCGGCGAAGGTGTGCCCGCGCGTCGCGATCCTGTCGAACGTGTTGGCCACCGGGTCGGGCCAGCTGCGCCGGTCATCGGTCCAGGTCTCCGTCACCTCGGTGCCCCCGGGCACGGCGGCGAAACGATACTCCCAGGTGGCGATCGGGCCGCGCAGCCATGGGCGGCGCAGGCCTATGGCGTGGACCTTGAACCGGAAGACCTCGTCCGGGTCGGCGGCCGTCACCGTGCAGCGGGTGGTCCAGCGGTACGGACCGCGCTTGTTGTGACCGTCGAAGACCATCCCGACCCGAGTCGCGGTGCCGGGTCCCTCGGCCGGGGTCGCGCCCAGGTTTTCCGGGCTCCAGCGGCCCATGAGAGCGGGGTCGGAAACGTGCTGGTACACCGTCGACGGGTGGGCCGCGACGATGATGGTGTCGCAAACGCTGAACGTGCGGGGCATGTGGCTCCCTCCTCAGAGCACGACGGTAGCGGTCGCCGGCCCGGCGCTCGCCTACGGGCTCCACCGGTACGGCTTCCAGGCCACCATCGTGGAGCGCGCCCCGGCCCTCCGTGAGGGCGGCTACGCCGTCGACTTCCGCATCACCCTCCGCGACTACGGCGACCTCGCCCATCCGGCGAGGCGGCGGGCTTCGGCCGTGACCTCGGCATCGATCTGAGCTGCCGCTCTGTCGCCGGGGTACTCGAGGAAGGCGTACGCGTCATCGAGTTCGGCGAGCCGTGCTGTCAGGGGCAGCTCATGCCCGTAGCGCTGGTTGATCCGGAAGGTGAGCTCCCAAGGTTCCAGCTCGCCGGCCAGCATGCGTCGTGCGAGCGCTCGCACGGCGGCTTCTCGGCCGGCCTCGCCGGCGGGCGGATAGAAGATCAGGCCGAGCTCATCGAGGGCTTCGGGGAGCAAGTCGTGCACGTCGTAGTCCGCCTCGGCGCGTGAACAGGCTGCCAGCACCCGCAGTCCGGGGCTGTCCAGGCCGGCGACGAGCGCGTCACAGGCCGCGCTGACGACATCGGCTGCTGGGATCTCGCCCACACTCCAGAGAGCGGCGCGGTCCTGTAGTTCGCCTGCTGCTGCTTCTGCTTCTGTCATTCGGACCACTCAGCGTGTGAGGATGACGCGCCGGCGGACCCACAGGTCGCTGGTCGCGGCGGAGAGCAGGAAGTCCGCGACGTCGGCACGGTTGATCCTCCCGCCGACGCGCCCTTGGGTTCCGTCCAGCGGGATCGTCTTGTAGTCGGCGGTCGTCTGGCCGTTGCCGAACATCACGGGCAGGGCGATGGTCCAGTCGCGGTCGCTGCGGGCGATGGTCTCATCGGCGATGCCCTTGTCCGCCATGAGCGCGCCCATCACCAGCTTCGACGCGGTGGCCTGGAAACGGGACTGGCGCCGGGCGGTGTCGCCCGAGCCGAGAGCCGAGAGCCAGACGAGACGCTCCACGCCGGCCGCGGCCATGGCTTCCAGGACGGGACCGGCGGTACGGGTGGCGAGCGTGGACTTGTAGTCCTTGCCCGGTCCCAGGGCGCAGATGAGGGCCTGGCTGCCCCGAGCCGCCTCTTCGACGTCCGCGGCGGAGGCGGCGTCGCCGATGACGACGGTGACGCGCTCCTCGTCGCGCTGCGGCAGCCGGGCCGCGTCACGGACCAGTGCGGTGACCCGGTGCCCGGCTGCGAGGGCCTGCTGGAGTACCTGCCGGCCGATGGGGCCCGTGCCGCCGAGGACGGTGAGCTGCATGATCAGGCCTCTCTCTGTGTGCGGGCCGGCCCTTCGGACGAGGCGCGCCGCCGAGCGCGGGTTCCGGAGTACGGGCCTCACGGCGACCAGCCCAAGAGCCCCGCAGTGCCGGAGGGGACGGCGCGGCACCGCGACGGACCCCGGCGGCGTGACTCGGCGAGCCGCACCCGGGCTGGACCGGTCACGATCACGAGCCTACTGGCGCAGCACTCCGCACAGCGGGCTCCGCGCACGTGGCGCACGGAGGACCGGGTGACGGGCGCGGTTCGGCGCCCACCTGGACCGGCGTGACGACCGCCACCCCTGGCTCACGTACGCTTCCGGCCGACGCCTGCCCCTATTGCGGCTTCGGGCCCTTCATCAGCTTGCTGAGCTCTTCCAGAGGGCCTTCCTTCATGCCCCGGACGTAGTCCCAGCCGTTGTGGTCGCCGCCCTGGATCTCGTGGATCGAGACCTTGATGGGGCCCTTGCCGAACTGCTGCTGGAACTTCTCCATCCGGTCGCGGCCGCCCTCCTTGGTGCCGTACTGGAAGAGGATGTTCACCTCGGGGCCCTTGCTGTTGATCAGCTTCGGCGCGAGCTTCTCGGGGTTGTTCGCGTCCATCTCCGCCTGGTGGCCCTTCCAGAGCGGGGAGTCCGGGACGATCTCGCCGCCGTTGGCGATGACGGCCCGGAAGCGGTCCGGCTTCTGCAGGAGCTGCTTGAGGCCGACGAAGGCGCCGGAGGAGTTGCCCATGAAGGCCCAGCCGTCGCGGGACTTGTACGTACGGAAATTGGCCCGGGCGAGGTCGGGGACGTCCTCGCCGATCCAGGTGCCCATCTTGGCCTGGCCGGGGATGTCGGAGCCGTCGTAGTAGTACTTGGCGTCCGGGTTGAGGATCGGCATGACCAGGATGTACGGGAGGCTCTTGCCGGTTGCGGCGCCCTCGGCGATGGCCTTCTGGAGGCCCAGCTTCGGCATGGTCGCCCAGTAGTTGTCGGCGTTCCCGTTGCCTCCGGGCAGCGCGATCATGACGGGGAAGGCGCTCTTCGCGTACTCCGGGCGGTCGTACTCCTTGGGCGTCCACACCCAGACGCTGCCGTCGAAGCCGGACTTGGCGCCCTTCACCCGGGCCTTGGATATGCGGGTGCCGTCGTCCAGCTTCACCGTCTGCTTGAAGTCGGTGAACGGACCGGCGGGCAGGGATATGTCCGGGTCCGCGCTCGGCGCGGAGGCCTGCTTTCCGCCGCCCTCACCGCCGGTCGCCTTGTCCTTCTCCTCGCCCTTGTCCGCTCCGGCTCCGGCAGAGGGTTTCCCGTAGCTGACGGCCTCTCCGTTGCCGTCGAACCAGTCCGTCTTCCAGTAGATCAACCCGGCACCGGCGCCGGCGACCAGGGCCACCACCACCGCGGAGCCGATCCACACCTTCTTGCGGGATCGCCTGGGTTCCTGCGGGTGCCGGTGCGGCTGCGGCTGCGGGTATTCGTGCACGAACGTTGCTCCGAACGGGGCGGCTGCCCTCGGGCGGGCAGAACGGGTGGGTCCTTCTCTTGGGATGCGCTTCTCGACTCCTGGGTTGCAAAAATATGCAATTAATGTCGTTTAGGATTCAAATGAGTGCGTCCGGGGCGCGCGCAAGGGGGAAAGTGCCACGGCACGCTGGGCGCAAAGGTCGGGTAGTTGCGCAGTCGAGGGGTAGAACAGACGCCGGGTGCCTTCCGGCGACGGACGGGTCCCGACCACAGACCAGCCGGGACCCCTCGGCGCTATCGAAGGACAAGCAGCATGGCCAGCGGCACCGTGAAGTGGTTCAACGCCGAGAAGGGCTTCGGGTTCATTGCCCAGGACGGCGGCGGCCCGGACGTCTTCGCCCACTATTCCAACATCTCCGGCAACGGATACCGCGAGCTGACCGAAGGCGAGCCGGTCACCTTCGACGTTGCCCAGGGCCAGAAGGGCCCCCAGGCCGAGAACATCGTCCGCGGCTGACGACCGTAAGGGAGAAGGGGCCCGGTATGGCCGGGCCCCTTCTCCGGGCCCGCATCAGAACGGGGCTGCCTGGGGGACTGCGGGCAGAGCGAGGCGGGACCCCAGGCGGTAGCGCATCTCTTCGGCGGCCTGGCGCACCTCTTCGGAGCGGGCCTCTTCCTCGAGGGCCCCGAGGAGCATCATGACGGCTCGCGCTTCGTCCCCGGTGAGCAGCTTCAGCCGGGTGTCGGTGGCGGCGTCCAAGAGCACGCCAAGGAAGTCTTCTTCGTCCATCTCCATGCCGGAACAACGCGGTACGGCACCGCCGGTCACCCCTGGAACGCAGGTGCCCGGGCCGGAAAGCTGACGCTCCCGGCCCGGGCGCCTTCCTGCGATGTGGATGCCCCGAACCCGCCCTCGTCACGACCGGATCTGCACGTGGTGATGAGATGTGCGCGATGCGCTGTGACTCGTCACGCTGCTGAGCTGCACTGTCGTCTCGGGAGTCGAACCCGATGCGCTGCTCTCCGCGCGCCAGCCGGGCCGGTAACCGCCGGCCCTCGGTTGTGCACGCCTCCGGAGGGACTACCTGCTCCACATCGCACGTCTCAGTCCAGGAGGTCGGCCTCCCAGTTGGTGCGCTGGATGCGCACGTCGATCTCACGGATCTCGCGGGCGGCGTCGTCGGCGCCGGCGCGCAGCTCGGCGACGGGCAGTGCGGGGAGCACCATCAACTCGGAGCGCAGCTGGCGGCCGTAGCCCCGTTCCCCGCTGCCGGCGGCGGCATCGGCAGCCGAGGTGAGCACGGAGTGGCGCAGGCGCAGGGTGTCGCGGCGGGCGAGGGCGTCGGTGAGGGTGCCGTCGGCGCCCATGTCGACGGCGGCGTTGGTCCGGTTGATGCGCCGGATCAGGGACTCGAGGGTGGTGAGGGTCTCGGTGACCTCGGCGAGCAGCACGGCCGGGTCTTCGGCGGGGGTCTCACCCTCCTGGTGGCGGGCGTTGGCCACGATGCGGGCCCGCAGCTGTTCGACGCGGCGAGTCGCCTCGGCGCGATTGGCCAGTGCTTCGCCGAGCTTCATCGTGGTGGTCCGTCCCTTGGTGTTGTTCGTCGTGCGGTACTGCTGCGCTGATCACCCTACGTCAGCTCACGCGCCCGCCCGGCGTTGCCCCGGGCCTGGGCAAGCCGACCGTTCGTATGACCGGGCGAGGGCTCTTCCAGTGATTGGCGGGCACTCGCGAGGCCCGCACGTGACGGGCGGGGTACGTCATCTTCGGAGCGACGACGCCGAGCACCGTTGAGGAGACCACGAGCCATGTACGCAGCAGTCCGGAGGTACGAAGGCGTGACCGATCCGGCCGAGGCCGGGCGCCTCGTCGACGAGGGGTTCGTGCCGATCATGCGCCAGGTCCCCGGATTCGTGGCCTACTACTGGGTCGATGCCGGCCAAGGGGTGATGGTTTCGACCAGCGTGTTCCGCGACCGAGCGGGTGCCGACGAGTCGATCGGGAGGGCGGCGGATTTCGTACGGGAAAACCTCGCCTCGCTCCTCCCCAACCCGCCGCAGGTCACAGCGGGCGAGGTGGTTGCCTCCGGGTAGCGGCCCGGTCGACGTTGGGGGCTCCCGGATCGGGGTGCGTCCGGCGGCGGTCTACGAGGCCGGGCACCGTGCGGGCGCGGCAGTGCGGGGTGCGATCCGCATGCGGGTGCCGTCCCACAGCACGGTTTCCGCGGGCAGGACCAGCAGGCCGGCCTCGCTGTCGCTCCAGGCTGCCCCGACGCGCTGCACGTGGACGGCGGCGCCGCCGGCGCCGGCCATGTAGACCGTCGGGTCGACCTCCCAGCCGCGCTCGGCCAGCCACTCCTCAAGCTGTGCCATGGCCGAGGCCGCAGCCCCGCGCGGCCACGTGTACGTGTTCTCGCCGTCCATGTCCTGTCCCCCCGTCGTCGTCGGCCATTCGGCCACGAGCGATGCTCTCAGGTGGCACTGACAACGGCCCCGCAATTTCACCGCCGCCCTCCGGCCCACCGCAGTACGAAGGGCGTGCCGCGGCTGGTTGCCGCGGCACGCCCGTGCGGGTGGCCGGCAGGTCACTGCCCCCGATGGAGTGGCTGCCGGTCCGGGTCAGCGGCGGTGGTTGTCGTGGTGCCCGCGGCGGCCCCAGCTCTCGGTGTCGATGACGCGACCGCGGTCGTCGCGGAGGGTAGCGGTGTCGCGCTCGTCCCAGATCTGGTGGCGGCGGTCCTGGTAGACGTCGCGGTGGGTGTCGCGTCCGTTGCCGGTGTGGACCTTGACGCTCGAGCGGCCGTCCAGGCGGAGGCGGTCGAAGCGGTAGCGGTTGCCGTCCTGGTCGGTGAGCGTGAAGCCGCGCAGGTTGACGGCGTTGCGGCCGGTGTTCTTCACCTCGACCCATTCGCGGTTCAGGGCGCGGCTGTCGCGGCCGCGGCTGTCGTGCTGGACGTCACCGATGACGATCGAGGAGTTCCGGCCGTGGTGGCCGTGCCGGTCGTCGTCGTGAGCGGCGGCCGGGACGGCGGCCGCGCCGACCAGGGCGCCGGCGGCCAGGACCGCGGCGAGGAAGCGGCGGGTGGCGGGGGAAGCAGACATGCAGATGGCTCCTTGAACAGTCAGCCCGGCCCGGCGTTGTGCGAGCCGGGCGGGCTCCGTGCGGTTCCCGGCGTCCTGCCGAGGAGCCACACTTTGGCCCGCACCATCGCCAATCGCCACAACTCGTGATGTGTGTTTCTCAACGCGGACATATCCGTAACTCTCGCTTGTAAGAGGCAAACGTCAAGGCCTGTTGACGTGAAAGGGGCGGGGAGGGGCGGGGGCTCCGCATTGTCGGAGCAAGGAGGTTTCGGCCAGATAACCAGTTCATTCGCGCCATGCCGTGCGCTGTGCGCCGAACGGGTTCAGGCTCCTGTAACAGCCGTTCCCGCCGTACGAATCCCGTTTGCGTCGGTCAGAGGGGGACGGCCTTCAGGCCGTCGCCACGAGGCGGGATACTTGCCCGATGGACGTATCGAGGGCCTCCTGGGTCAACACGACGCACGATTGGTCCGGCCTCGTTGATGCCGATCATCTGGCGGACATCCGGCGGAGCCCCGCGGAGTTCGCTCCGGATGGACCCTGGCACCTCGTCCTCGAGGTGCTTGCCTACGCCGCCGACGAAGCGTCGAGCAAGGGCGGGGGCAGCTGCGTCGTCGTCGTCCATCCCGACGGTTCGCTGTCCGTCCGGGATGACGGACGGGGCACCGACACCCGCGTGGACGAGCACGGCCAGGTCGTGAAGAAGCCGGTCATGGCCACGAAGGATCTCCGGTTCTTCGACTTCCCGCAGGTCGAGACGCTGCCCGACGGCCGTCCCCGGCGCGGCATGTCCGTGGTCGCGGCGCTCAGCGAGTGGCTCGCCCACACCAACCGCCGCCTCAACGGGGCCTGGACCCAGCGCTACGAACACGGCGTGCCCGTCACCGGCCTCGAGCCCGTGGAGGTCGACGGCACGACGGGAACGCTGGTCCATTTCAGGCCGGACGCGTCGTTGGGCCCGGTGACCGTGCCGCCGTCCGGCGTCCTTTCGCGCCTGGCCACGGTCTGGCCGCATCTGGAAGTCCACGTCGACGACCGCCGCAACGGCTGACGGAGCAGCAGGAGTTCAAAGGTCGAGAGGGTGCAGGACGGGTGCAGGACACACTCGCAGGACGCGGGGTTCTCAGCCGTGCGGGGCGCGCCTAGGCTGCCGGCATGGCTGCTGACCCGCCGTCGCGTGATGCCGGTACCGAGTTCGTCGGGCGGGCGTGGCTTGCGGACGCCGTACGGGACTGGGCCGCGAGCGGGTCCGCGTACCTGTTCCTCACCGGTGGGCCGGGCACCGGCAAGTCCGCCGCCGTGGAGCACTTGTGGGGCGGCCGCCCGAGCGCGGGCACGGCGGTGCACCGGTGCCGGGCCGCGAGCCGCAGCAGTTGCGACCCGGTGCGCTTCGCCGAGTCCCTCGCCGAGCAGTTCAGCGCGACCGTACCGGGCTTCGCCGAGGCCGTGACCCGGGTGGCGCGGGACCTGTCGGGGCGGTCCGGGGAACTGCGCATCGAGGGCACGGCCACGGCCGGTACGGTCCACCCGAACGCGAGCCTGGTCGGGGTACGGATCACCCTCTCGCACGTCACCGCCGACGAGGCCTTCGAGCAGCTGGTGTGCCGACCGCTGGAGGTCCTCGCCCCGGCGGAGCGGCCGATCGCCGTCGTCGACGCCTTGGACGAGGCCCTCACCTACCGGAGCCGTCGTACGATCGCCGAGCTCGTCCTCGACGGCACGGACCGGCTCCCGCTGCGCTTCGTGATCACCTCGCGGCACGACGCCCGGGTCACCGCGGCCGTGCAGAGCCTGCCGGGCGCGGTCGTGGTCGACCTCGTGGACGACGCCCCGGATCCGGCCGCAGACCTTCTCGCCTACGCCCGCCACCAGTTGCGCGGTACGCAGCTCGCCGAACCGCAGCGGGAGGCGCTGGCCCACGGCCTGGCCGCCGGGGGCGCCGGAAACTACCTCTACGTGCGCCACCTCACCGAGGAACTGGCCTCCGGCATAAGGGGGACGGCCGGACCGGACGGCGCCGCCGCGCTGCCGCCCGGCCTCGACGGCGTCTACCGGCAGTTCCTGCGGCGGGAGATCCGCCCGGCCGGCAGCGCGGACGCCGAAGAGCGCTGGCGCACCGCGTTCCGGCCGGTCCTCGCCCTGCTGGTGGCGGCGCGGGAGGACGGTTTCACCGCAGGCCGGCTGGCCGACCTGCTGGACCGTACGGAGCAAGAGGTGCTCGACGTCGTCCGGATCCTCGGCCAGTACCTGCGCGGCGGACCGCGCGGCCCGTGGACGCTCTACCACCGGTCGTTCGCGGAGTTCCTGCTCAGCGGGGACGATCCGTACATCGACGCCGCCGAGGGCCACCGGCGCATCGCCGACCACGCCTTCGCCGAGTGGGCCGGTGCCTGGGAGAGCTGCGACGACCCGTACCTGCTGCGGCACCTGCCGGACCACCTGATGACCGCCATCGAATCCACGACGGGTGGCCCGGCCCGGACCCGGACGCTCCAGGACCGGCTGTACGACCTGGCCACGTCCCCGGGCTACCTCGCCGCCCAGAGTGCCGCCGCGCCCGACCGGGAGCCACACCTGGTCACACTGGGCCTCGCGCTGGAGGCCTCCCTGGCCGCCCACGCCTACCCCAGGGCGGCCGGCCTGTCCCTCGGCCTGGTGCGGGCCCGCGGGGAGGCCGACGGCGTGACCCCGGTGCAGGCCGCCTTGCGCTGGGGAGCGGCGGCGGGGGCCGCCAAGGCCCGTACCTACCCGGAGGACACCGCCCTGCTGTGGCTGCTGCTGATCGTGGCGGCCCTGGGCGCCCGGTCGCCCGGTGAGGCGGCCACCGTGCTGCACGAGATCGGCTGCGGCGGGTTCGGCCAGACCGACGACCGCTGGTCCCCGGCGGTCGCGGCGCTGCTGGCCCCGCTGGTTCCCCGGTTCACGGAGGAGGAGTTCGCCCCCGTGCTGGACATCGCCGGCGACGTGCTGCTGGGCCACCTCGCGGCGTTCCTCCTGGAGGAAGCCGGACCGCAAGGGGCGGTGGGACCCGCCCTGCGCATCCGCGAGGACATCCCGCGGGCCCGTACGGTCACCGGCATCCTCACGCACGCGGCGCTGGCCGCCCTGACCGAGCCCACGGGGACGGCACGCGCCGAACTCGACCGGCTGGGCACCCGGATCGCGGCCCGCCACTTCCCGGGGCAGGACGAGCAGGACGAGCAGGGCGCCCGGGCTGCCTGGAGCTCGCTGCTGGCCACGCCGGAGGTCGCCGATTCCTTCCTGCTGGTGCACGCGGCACGTGGCGAACTGGACGCGAGGCTCCCGGAACTCGTCGACTGGTCGCGCGGCCTGGGCGAGTTGACCGACGACGCGGTCCTGCTGGCCCGGATCGTCCAGGCCGCGCGGCTCGGCGCGGCCGGTGTCGCCCAGGCGTGTGCGGCGGGGGAGCGGGCCCGGGCCGACAACCCCGCGGACGTCCGGATCCTGCTGCACCACACCGCCCTCATGGTCCGCGTGGCGGATCCGGCGGCGCCCGCCCTCCTCGACGCCCTGGTCGAGGCGTCGCGCACCGAGGTCGACGACGACCTGTACGCCGGCCACGTCGACGCCTTTCACGGCCGGTGCGGCGTCGGGCTGCTGCTGGCCGTCGTACGCGTCCTGGCGGCCGCCGGGCAGACCGACCGGGCGGAGCTTGAGGCCCACCGACTGGTCGAGCACCATCCCGCCGAGCACGTACGGGCCCTGGCGTGGGTGGCCCGCGCCGAGTCCCGGCCCGACCGCCGCGAAGCCCTGGCCGCGGCGGCCCGGGAGGCGGCCGACCGGATCCCGTACGACCTGCGGGCGCAGAGCGCCCTGGTACTCGCCGACGCGGACCGCGAACGCCTGGCGGGCATGGTGGCCCGCACCGCGGTGCGGACCCGGCGCGAGCCGCCTGCGGTCGGCCCGGCGCGGGCGGCGCTGGCCTGGGCCGCCCACGTACGCGGCGACCACGAGCGCGCCGCGGCCCTGGGCGCCGAGGCCGTCGCCTGGTTCGTGGCGCTGCCCCGGAACCGGCGCCTGCAGCAGGATGCCGACCGCCTCGTGCGGAACTTGCTGCGGGCCCGGCTGCCCGCCGAGGCGGCGACGGTGGCGAGCACCCCGACGACGCAGTACGGCTCATTCGTCCTGCTGAACCTGGGGGACGTGCGGCACTCGCTGGCGGGCCACGGCGAGTACGCCGAACTGGCGCTGCTGCGGGAGGCGGAGGGCGGGAACCCGGGAGGCCGGGCGCGCGGCTCCGCCGCGTACGAGCAGGAGCTGGCGATGCGCGTCCTGCGGGTCGGCGACGACCAACGGGCGTTCGAAGAGACCTGCACGGCCTTGCGCACCGTCGTCCAGCAGGTTCTGAAACGGCTGATCGTGCGGCCGGACTACGGCTGGGGCGACCCGAGCAGGGACGAGGAGGAGGCGGTCTGGAGCGCGCTCCTCGCCGTCAGGCTCCAGTGGTCCGAGGCGGTCGAGGTGGCCATGGATGAGTTGCGGGACGCCCGCAACAGGGCGATGTGGCGCAGCGCCTACCAGGATTCCTTCTTCGGCCGATACCCGCGCGAGGTCGAGATGCGCGACGAACTCGACGCCGTCCAGCGGCGCAGGGTCCAGACGTTCGCCGAACTGGCCGAAGCCCTGCACGAGGTCGGCGACGAGGCTCAGGCCTCCGCCGCGCTCAACCATGCCTACGACCAGGCCCGCGAGTTGGAGGAGCCCGCGTCGCGGGCCCAGGCGTTCACCCGGCTCGCCGGGACGGCGGTGCGCCTGGGCTGGTACGCGGACCTGGGGCTGCTGTGGCCCGAGGTCGCCCGGGTACGCGGCGCCTCCCTCGGCGAGGTCGCCGAGTCCCTCGTCGTGAGCGTGCTGCGCGGCGGCTCGGACGCCGCCGACGCGCGCGCGGCGCTGGAAGCGATCCTCGGCTCACCGGGACTGGCCGACCTCGACCACGTGGACCTCCTCGCCGCACTGGCCGTCCTCACCCCCGGCACGGAGGTGGAGGACCTGCTGCTCGCCGCCCCCTCCGGCCCCGGCGGCCCGGCAGCGTCGGGTCGCGCGGCCTACAGCTGGTAGCCGCCGGAGACCTCGATGTCCTGGGCGGTGATCCAGCGGCTCTCGTCGCCGACCAGGGTCGCGATCAGCGCGCCGACGTCGTCGGGCTCGCCGACCCGGCCGAAGGCGGTCTTCGCGGCGATGGCCGGCACGACCTCGGGGAAGCGGGTGAACGCGTCGTCGGCGAGCCGGGTGCGGGTGGCGCCGGGCGAGACCGCGTTGACGCGGATGCCGCGCGGACTGAACTCCTTGGCCATGTAGCGGGTCAGCACGCTCAGGCCGCCCTTCATCGACGCGTACGCCGCGTAGCCGGGCTCCAGTCCGGAGGTCGCGGCCGCCGCGCTGCTGCTGACGTTGACGACGGAGCCGCCGTCGGCCATCAGCGGGAGGAGCCGCTGGGTCAGGAAGTACGGGCCCTTGAGGAGGACGCGCATCAGCCTGTCGAAGTCCTCCTCGGCGGTGTCCTCGATCAGCGAGGTCTGCGCGATGCCGGCGTTGTTGACGAGGTGGTCGAAGGTGTCGCGGCTCCAGGTCGTGCGGAGCGCCTCGGCCACGGAGTCGCGGAAGGCGTCGAAGCCGGCGCTGTCGCCGAGGTCCAGGTGCAGCGCGACGGCCGTGCCGCCCGCCTTCTCGATGGTGGCCACGGCGTCCGCGGCGCCCTGCCGGTTGCGGCCGTAGGTGAGGATCACCCCGGTCCCGCGTGCGGCGATCCGGATGGCGGCGCTCTGCCCGATGCCGGAGCTGGCGCCCGTGACGATGGCGACCTGCATGATGGTCCTCCTGGGAGTCCGTTGGGATTCGGTACTTCCATTGGACGCCTCTGACCTGCTGTTTCAGTAGAACGATCGTCCGGGAGACTTGCCTGATCCTCCCGAGTGCGGGATGGGGAAGCCGGTCCTGTGCTGCACTGGAACCATGGATCTGGAAGAGCTGCGGAGCCTGCTCACCCGGCATGCGCGCCCGGACGCGACCACGGCCATCGACGGGGTGCTCGTATCGAAGGTCGACAGTTCGGACGCACCGGAGCCGGCGACCACCGGCACCGTGCTCGCGGTCATCGCGCAGGGCACCAAGCGCCTGGCCGTCGGGGACCGGGTCCTGGAGTACGGCGCCGGGCAGTACCTCGTGGCCTCCGTCGACCTGCCGGTCACCGGCCAGTTCCTGCGCGTCGGACCGCACTGCCCGGCCCTGGGCTTCGGCCTGCTGCTGGAGCCCTCCGACATCGCCGAACTGCTGCTGCTCGCCGGTCCCGGGGACGTCCCGCGGGCTGGCGGCGGCGCCGTGCCCGCCCTCGCCGTCTGCGACGCGCCCGAGGAACTGCTCAACGCGGTGGTGCGCCTGCTACGGCTCCTCGACCGGCCCCGCGACCGCGCGGCGCTCGCGCCCCTGCTCAAGCGCGAGATCCTGTGGCGGGTGATGACCGGGGAACAGGGCGGCACCGTACGCCAGCTCGGTCTCGCCGACAGCGGCCTGAGCCATGTGGCGCGGGCGGTGGCGTGGATCCGCAGCCACTACGCGCAGCCGTTCCGGGTCGAGGACCTGGCACGGCTGTCCGGCATGAGCCAGTCCGCCTTCTACCGGAACTTCCAGGCCGTGACCGCGATGAGCCCGCTGCGGTTCCAGAAGCAGATCCGGCTCCAGGAGGCGCGGTTGCTCCTGGCCACCGGTCCCGGCGACGTGACCGGGGTCGCCCACCGCGTCGGGTACGACAGCCCGTCGCAGTTCAGCCGTGAGTACCGGCGGCAGTTCGGTACGCCGCCCAGCAAGGACGCCGCCCGGCTGCGACTCGACGACCATCGATCGGCAGCGACCTGACCCTCATCACCCTCATCGGGAGGGTCAGGCACCGGTCGACGATGATGGCCATCAGACCACCTCGGCGAGTTCGCTCTTCATGTCGCTCGCCTTGCGCAGCAGACCGCGCATGATCACGATGAGCATGACCAGGCACGCCCCGATGCCGGTGGTCGCGGTCGCGGCGGCCAGGGCGCCGATGAGCTCCATGCCGTCATCGGGGGACGGGATGGTGGCCAGCATCAGGTGGCAGGTGACGGCGAGAGCCAGGAGCGTCGCCGCGATGGTCGAGCCGATGACGGTGTCGACCCACCGGAAGGCCGCCGACGAGAAGATCGCATCGCGCTCGACCATGCCGAGCAGCTTCCACGCCGCAGCGAGGACGACCTGGACGCAGGCGACCCCCGCGATGGCAACCAGCGTGTAGGGCAAGGCGTACGGGGCGTACGGGGGGAAGCGGTCGACCTCGTCGGCTGCCGTGGTGGGGATGACGACGAGCTGACCGAAGAGGCCGAAAAGGATCGCCGCTGCGATGCCGCCGCGAAGCACGGTGATGAGGAAGCGATGCATGCATCGATAATCGATCGATATCAATCGATAGTCAATAGATCCATGTAGGCCGCCGCTGCCTGCCTCCTGCCTCCTGCCTCCTGCCTCAATCGGACGGGGGCGCGGCCGAGGACCACACGCCGAACCACTGCTCGGCGCCGAACTCCTCGAACCGCTCCACCTCGGTGAACCCCAGCTTCTTCGCGACGCGTTTCGCGCGGTCGTTGGCGGCCTGGGTGGTGAGTACGACCGGCTCCCCGGGCCGCGCGTCGGCGAACCAGTCGAGTGCCGCCGCGCACGCCTCGGCGGCGTACCCGTGTCCCCATGCCTGCGGCAGGAACAGGTAGCCGAGTTCGGTTTCCCCGGCTTCCGGGCGGACATGACCGGGCCGCTGGGCGTCGCGCGGATCGAGTGTGGTCATGCCGACCATCGCGCCGTCGAGCTCGACGACGAAAAGGCCGGGGCGGCGCCCGGGCACCTCCGGCATCGCGCGCTCGAGCTCGTCTCGTGGTCGGGAGCCGCCGATGTAGCTGCCGACCTCCGGCGACGCGAACAGCTCGATGAACGCCGGACGGTCCCGGGCCTCGGACGCACGGAGCACGAGCCGCTCGGTCCTGATCAGCGCAGGTGGCCAGGCGACAGGGCGCGCTGTGATCTCATCCGGCATGGAACGGCTCCCGATCCCTCTCGGCCACGCGCTCGACCTCGTATGGCCGCGATAGGCAACGACTTCTGACGCCGCCACACATCAGGACGCACCCCGACGCAAGGCCAGTTGCGTCCGCCCGGAAAGATCCGCCGGGCGCGGCCTGGTGGCCGCATCGTTCTGTTACCGGGCCATGACACTCCAGCGCTTTTGAACGCGCTCAAGAGCCGCTAGGTTCTTGAACATGATCAAAATTGGGTACGGGGCATGGGTGAGCGAGTTCCAGGCCGAACGGGAACGCCGGGCGGCTCTCGGCGACCCCGACTGGGGGAAGGGTGCGCAGCTGCCGGCCGAAGTCGTCCGCAGCATCCAGAAGTTCCAGGTCGGCGAGGACGGCGACGGTTCCGCGCTCTGCGGCAAGGCCGATCTCGCGGGGGATCCCGTCTACTCCGAGGCGGTCCGGCTCTTCATCGCCGAGGAGCAGAACCATGCCCGGATGCTGAAGCTCCTGCTGGCAGCCGGTGGGGCGGGCACTCTCGACGGGCACTGGAGCGACGCGGCCTTCGTACGGGTGCGGCGGCTGCTCGGACTGAGGGTGGAGCTGCTGGTGTTGATGATCGCCGAGGTGGTGGCGCTGGGGTACTACCGGGCCCTGCGCGACGGCGTCGCCGACCCGCTGGCCTCCGAGGTGGCGGGCCGGATCCTGGCGGACGAGGAGCGGCACGTTCCCTTCCACTGCCTGCGCCTGCGTGAGGGGCTCGCCGGGCTGCCCCGGCCTGCCCGCCGGGCGGTGGCGGCCGGGTGGCGCGGACTGCTGGCCGGCGCCGCCGTCCTGGTCGCCGTGGATCACGGCCCGGCCTTGCGCGCGTTGGGGGTGGGCCGCGGTGCGTTCGTCGCGCAGACCCTGCGCTCCTCGGCGTGGATGGCCCGCGCGATGTCGGGCGGCCCGGTTCCCGCACCGGCGGGCGCTGATGCGGGCGTGGGCGCGGCCGCGGCTGTGTGACCTTGCCGTTGTTGGGGGAGCGAAGGTGATGCGGCCGGTGGCGGCTGATGGCCGTCACTGGTGCGGGACGGCGATGCCGGCCGCGCGCAGGTTCGCCTCGACCAGCGCGTTCAGCCGGGCGATGGACGGTGCCTGGTCCTCCCGGTGGTGGTTGACCAGCCCGTAGCGGGAGGCGGCGTCGGCCCGGTTCCGGAATCCGGTCGGCGTCGCCAGCAGTGCGCGGTCGCTCAGCAGCTTGTCGGACAGCGTCGACGCCAGCTCCTCGATCCGGGGGTCGTCCGGATCCCAGGACCTCGCCTCCCAACCGCGCTTGGTCAGCTCGACGTGCTCGGGATCGTCCAGGGATTGTTCGAGCCGGGTCAGGAAGCTGTCGAAGATCTCCGGAACCAGCGCCCGGGCCAGTATCAGGGCCTCCCGCTGGCCGGCCACGTAGTCCGGATCGAAGCCGAGTTCGGCGTGTCGGTCCATGACCGCGCAGGCCCGCTCGGGCAGCAGGACCCGGTCCCCATGGGCGAGCCGGTGCAGCGTGTCGCGGCGCCCGATCAGGTCCTCGATCCGTTCGGTGAGCCGACGATGTACGTCGTCCAGGGCGGCGGCGAACCGCTCGGGGTCGGCGTCGAGCAGGTCGCCGATCTCGGCCAGCGGCACGCCGGCCCCAGCCAGGGTCCGTACCTGGACCATGCGGAGCAGGTCGGCCGACGCGTAACGCCGGTAGCCGGAACCGTCACGTTGCGGCTCGGCGACGAGCCCGAGCCGGTGATAGTGCCGCACGGTCTTGATCGTGACGCCGACGAACGCGGCCGCCTGACCGATCGTGAGCTTCGGGTACGGGTCGCGGGTGATCACAGGGCGAGGGTAACGGGCATCCGTTCGAGCGCATCACCCTTGCCGCCGAGGCCGGCACCCGACGACGCGACGCCTGCGATCGGTGTCGGTCAGTCCGTGATCGCGACAGGTGTTGACCTTGACCTCGGGTCAGGGTCCAGGGTCATCGCACGGCCACCTCGCAGGGGGCCGGGTAGCCGGCAGGGCTGCCGCGGGATCGAACACCGCAGACATGGACATGGACAAGGGGATTCATGATGGGAACAGGCAACAGCGGCTTCTCCGAAGACGGCCTGCGCAGACTGCACGACGTGCTGGCACGGCATGTCGAGTCCAAGAAGATTCCCGGGCTCGTCGCCCTCGTCAGCCGCGGCGGCCGGACGCACGTAGAAGCCATCGGGACGATGCGCCATGACGGTGGGGGCGCGCCGATGTGCCGGGGCACGATCTTCCGGATGGCGTCCACGTCCAAGCCGGTCACGATGGCAGCGGCGATGATCCTGCTCGATGAGCAACGGCTGCGGCTGGATGAGCCGGTGGATCCGTGGCTGCCCGAACTCGCCGACAGGCAGGTGCTGAAGCGGCCCGACGGCCCGCTGGAGGACACCGTGCCGGCACGGCGACCGATCACCGTACGGGACCTGCTGACCTCCACGTTCGGACTCGGATTGGATTTCGAGTTGCTGAACTCCCCGATCAGGGCCGCGACTTTCGAGCGCCTCGACTACAGCGTGGCATCCGGGCCGGCGCCCGAGCCGGACGAGTGGATGCGCCGCCTCGGCGAGCTGCCGCTGTCGTACCAGCCCGGCGAGCGGTGGCAGTACGACCTCAGCAACGAGGTGCTCGGCGTGCTGGTCGCCAGGGTGACGGGCCGACCGCTGGAGACGTTCCTGCGTGAACGCGTCCTCGATCCGCTGGGGATGAAGGACACCGCCTTCCACGTGCCCGCAGGCAAGATCGACCGGCTGCCGCCCCTCTACGGGCCCGATCCGCAGACCGGAGAGTTCCTGGTGTGGGACGAGGCGGTCGGCGGAAGGTCCAGCCGGCCTCCGGCCTTCCAGGGCGCCGGCGGCGGGCTCGTCTCCACCGTCGACGACTACCACGCCTACTACCGGATGCTGCTGAATCACGGGATGCACGGCAGCGAACGGATCCTCTCCCGGCCCGCCGTCGAGCTGATGACCACCAACCGCCTCACGCCCGGGCAACAAGCCGCCCGGGACGCCATGTACGGGAACATCGCCCACATGACGTTCGGTCAGGGACTGCACGGGGGCTGGGGCTTTGGGATGGCCGTACGCACGCATCGCACCACCTACGCGCCCGTCGGCCAGTTCGGCTGGGACGGCGGTACGGGCACCACCGCCTACGCCGACCCGGCCAACCAGCTCACCGGAATCCTGCTCACCCAGGTTGGGATGTCCACCCCGGATTCACCGCGGCTCATCCACGACTTCTGGACCACGCTCTACCAGGCCGTCGACAACTGACGGCGAGTGGCTCATGGGTCGACTCGACCCGACGGCCGTCACAGCACTCCGAGCTTCTCCTCGACTGCCTTCACGGTGCCGGTGACGCCCAGGAAGGTGGCGCCGGACGAGCCGATCGCGACGAGCGCGCCCGCTCCCAGGTGGCGGAAGAGGATGAAGGCGACGAGCGCGCCGACGGTCCCGCACAGGACGGCGATCAGGAGCGCCATGACCTTCTCGGTCCTCGACGGTCCCGCGGCCGTGTCAAGGGCGGCCGCCTCAAGGGCGGGCGCAGCATGGGGGATTGCCGGGGTCGGCGGGGTGACTGGTTGGTCTGCCATCGGCGGGGACCGTCTTTCTCGTGCCCTGCCCCTGCCCTCGTGAGAGGAGGGGCGGCCGCCGCGGTGGCGGCCTGAGAACCAGGAGACGGGACCGGCTGACGGCGACTCCAGACTTCACCCCTATAAGAAAATCTTGTAGGCAACTGCGCTTGTTTTGTACGCCGTTCAGCCCGTTCACGCAGGTGGCAGGCTCGACCGAACATCAGTGCACAAGATCGACATCATAGTGTATACGCCACTGAATGAGACATTCAGCCGGTAAGGGATGCTTGGTGCTCCGCGCGAGTCGCAAAGGAGCGGCGCACAGTGAGTACTTGGCGTGATCTGCTGACCGAAGCCGGCCACTGGGGGGAGTACCGCGGGGCCCTGCGAGCCCTGCAGAAGGACGAGGGCCCCAGCTTCAAGGACATGGCGGTCCGGAGTGAGGAGCTGGCCACCCGCGACATCCCGGGCGTCACGTCCTGCTCGGCCGGCACCCTGCACAAGCTCACCAACTCCGAGCTGTACAGCGCGCCGAAGTGGGGCCAGGTGGAGGTGTTCGTACGGGCCTGCGCCGAGCACGACGCGGAGCGGGGCAGGGAGGTGGACGGCGAGGCGGTCCTCCGCCTATGGAAGGACGGCTTCCGCAGGTTGAAGGGCGAAGTGCCACTGCCGGATCGGCCGGATCGGCCGGAGCTGCCAGATCGGCCGGATCTGCCGGAGCGGAAGGGGAGGATCGGGCTCGTGGTCGCGGCAGGCGTGGTCGTCGTGCTGGCCGCCGGCGCAGTGGCGTTCAACTGGCCGTTCTCCGGCGGCTCGGGGGACGACGGGAAGCCCGACGTGCCCGCCTCGTCGGCGCCGCCGACCGGCACCCCGACCCCGACGTCGAGCGCGACGCCGCCCGTCGTGAAGTCCGAGCGGTTCCCGTCGCGCATCGCGTGGTCCGACAACGGAGGTTCCACGATCGTGCAGGTCTACTCCGACTACTCCGACAGCGCCCAGGGCCGCGGGTCGCTCACGGGCCACGCCTACGACCTGGGCCAGGACCTGGTCGTGCAGTGTCAGGTCGCCGGGCGCGCCGTCCCGCTGGGCGACTACCGCGGCCCCGCGCAGCGCAACGGCCTCTGGTACCGGATGACGACGGGCGAGTACATCCCCGCCATCTACGTCGACACCGGCCGTGACTCTCTTCCCGCCTGCTGACCGCCCGCTCGCCCGCCCGTCCTCAGAAGCGAAGGGGAACCCCCATGACGTCCGATTCCCGTTCCCGTCCCCGATCCGCCCCACCCCGTGGGAAGACCCGCCGGCTGGCGCTCAGCGCCGCCGCGGTGACCGCGATCGCCGTCGCCGCCGCCGGGATCGGCTACGCGGCCGGACACTCAGGGCCGGCCGCCGACGACAAGGGCCGCCTCGAGGCGGCCGGCAAGCCCTCCGCCCTGCCGTTCCCGGAGATCACCCGGACCTCGGGGCTGAGCCGGGTGAAGACCGACAGCCCGGGCTACCCGGTCAAGATCCGCCCCTGCCCGGGCCTGGCACCCCAGGGCAGCCACGACTGCCAGGGCGTGGTGCAGCTGGAGGACGGCGCGGCGGTGCAGATGTGGTGCCTGCAGGACGGCATGGCTCCCGAGGGCTACCCCGCCACCCACAAGCGGTGGTTCTACGTGATCCAGGCCGAAGGCAGCCCGAAGCCCGGCGAGACCGGGTGGGTCTACTCGGCCCTCATCCCTCCCTCCGAACAGATCCGGGTCCCCGACTGCACCATCGAGCGCATCCTCGAGGCCGGACCGCTGCCACCGGCCCAGCCCGACCCCGACCCCGACCCCACCAAGGCGCCCGAACCCACCCACGCGCCGCCGTCCCCTGTCCCGCCCGTCACCAAGGCGCCCGTACCGACGGCCACCCCGCCCGTCGTGCCGCCACCGGCCACTACCCCGCCCCCGCCCCCGCCGCCCGCCCGGCACACGGTGCGCGAGCAGAGCGGCAGCCACGGCTCACCCACCTTCCTCACGCCCCGCAACGCCTCCGGCCCGGGCGAACGGATCCCGGCGCACGCCTGGGTCGAGGTGGAGTGCAGGGTGCATGAGCCGGGGATCGAAACCGCCAACCCCGGCGGCTGGTGGTACCGCATCGCCTCCAGCCCGTGGAACGGCCGCTACTACGCCGTCGCAAACACCTTCATGAACGGGGACACCCCCGGCCAGCAGCCCCCCACCGATACGGACTGGTCAGTCCCGGTCTGCTGACCGCGCGGCCGCGCGTTTGCCGGAGCGCGGGCACCCTGCTAGCTTCGGGCGATTTGATCACTCGGGGTGGGAGGTGGTTCGAGGTGACCAACACAGGAATCCTGTACGTGGCCGGATGCGTGATGCTGGCATTGGTCACGGCGTGCGGAAGCTCGACGAAGCCCCAACCGGCGATGCCGGCTGCCGAGCTGCGGACACACCTCCTGCCCGCAGCCCTGCCGGACGGCTGGACCTCCGTGGCCGAGCCCAAGGACGAGAAACCGAAGAGAACCGCGGCCGCGTCGGCGACACCGCCGTCCTGCACGGACCTTCTCGACGGGCAGAGCGTGGTGGACGCGAGTACGACGGGATCGTCCGCGTCCGCAACGGCCATGTTCAGCGGCGGACACTCCGTCGGAAACGGTGTCATACCCGGCACGGAGACGCTCTACTCGTTCCCGGGTGACGGCGCGCACCAGGCGATGCAGGACATGCGCAACCTGGTGGGCCGGTGCCGGAGCGTGGAACTGCCCCATGCGTCCTGGGAGCCCGCCGAGACCGCCGGTTTCGCCGTCGCCGAAGGCCCCCGACTCGGAGATGAGAGCCTCGTCATCCACGCGACGGTGACGGCGGGCGCCACGAGCACCGAGGGCGACCCGCAGAGCGCCGACGCGACTGTTGTACGAGTGGGGAGTTCGCTCGTCGTCATCAGCAGCGTCCTCTCGCTGACCCGCGCAGAGGCCGACGCCGTAGCGGCGTTCATGCCCGTTGCCGTGGAACAGATCAAGTCGCACCACCCCAAGCCCGTCGACGCGAGCTCGTGAACACCCCTTGGCGTTCAGCCGGCTTCACGGCTTCACGGCTTCACCGCCGGGACGCCCCGAGGGTCTCGTCGGCCGTCTCGAAGCGGTGCTCCGTCGGCTTCAGGACTTCGTGGAGGTGGCCGAAGTAGTCCGTTTCGGCCGTCCCCGCGAGTACGGCCATCAGGAAGGCGAGGCACCCCGTGTCGTGGGCCTCCCACAGCGGTCCCCGCCCCTCGTTGTAGAGCACGGTCCACTGGTCGGGGTGCTGACCGGGCCGCGCCAGCCAGTACAGGAACGCCCCCGTGCCCCTCCTCGAACGCCCACGGCACGAGCCGCGCCCCCGCCTCCAGCAGTCCCACAGGTCGGTCAGGGGTGTTCCGACTGGGCGTAGAGCCTGGCGGCGAGGGGGCCGAGGGCCGTGCCGTAGCTGTGGGAGTCGTCGCTGCTGACGTTCACGGCGACCACTGTTCCCATGCCCGCCGGATCGAGGTCGACGATGTACGGGCCGCCGCTCGAACCGACGCCCATGAGGCAGGGGATCCGGAAGAGCTTCGGCGCGAGCCACGGCTGCTTGCCAGGGCCCTCGCAATGCAGCACCCGACTCGTGTAGGGGTAGCCGAACTGGTGGGTCGGGTTTCCCGGTTTCGCGCCGAAGGCGATCCGCTGGGCTCCGACCGCCCCCGAGACCGTCCGTCCATTCGCGGCGTGGTTCATCTCCAGCATCGCGACATCGTTGCCGTCGGCCTGCCAGTCCTCGGCCATGTGCACCCGGCGTACGGTGAACCCGCCGTAGGGGCTCTGCCCGTCCCGGTAGCCGGGAACGAAGTACAGGTTCTCGTCCCATGTCGCCGTCTTCGAGGAACCGCCGGAGAGTGGCGTGCGCACGCAGTGGGCTGCGGTCACGACGGTGTTCGTGCCGACGACCGTCGCGGTGCAGGCCGCGTCCTGCCCGCCCGTGACATAGATGCGGCCGACGGTCAGGGCGATGACGCCCCCCTGATCCCATTCCGGCTGCACGAAGTCCTCGGACCGCTCCGTCCGCGCCATCCCGGCGATCCCGTGGCTCACCCAGTACCGCTCGACCTGCTGCTGCTCGGCCACACTGAGCGCCGCGTCATGGGCCAAGACCTTCGCTTCCGCCGTCCCGGCCTGGGTTGTCGACGGTACGCATCCGGCGACCGAAACGAGCAGCACCCCCGCCGCCGCCCAACTCCGAGCGCGTCTGAGTATCACGTGTTTAGCCCCCCAAGATCGGCTCAGGCTACTTCACGCCGCGGACCGCCCCCGGACAGCGGGTCTCCGGCCGGGCCGGGCTCGCGGGAAAAGGGTTTCGTCTGTCGGTTCCCGCCCGCGTACGGTCTGCGGATGATGAGGACCACGCCATCCAGGCCGGTATCTGTGGAGGGCGTGTTCCCGGAGCTGGCCGCCCACCGGGGGCGGACGACCCGGCTGCACCCCAGGCCGGGGCGGCCCGGCATGCGCGACAGCCATGTCGGCGGGCCGATGCTGTGGCCGGCCGGCGAGCCGTGGCCGGTCTGCGACGAGCCGCACCAGCCGGAGACCGAGGGGTACGCGCCGGACGAGATCCGCAGAGCCCGCGCCGCGGGCGCATGGCTGGCGAGCCTGTCCTGGCCCGGCGGCGGAACGCCGGGGGAGGGCGGATCGGTGCCGTTCGTGGGGCTCGCCCAGTTCTTCCGCCGGGACATCCCGGGCCTGGCGGCCGGGCCCGACGGCGCGGATCTGGTGCAGCTCTTCCGCTGCCCGCTCACGCACGGTGCGTACCTCGAGCGCCGCTACGTTCTGCGGTGGCGACGGGCCGCGGAGACCGAAACCGCCGAAGACTTCCTTGCCGCCCCTCCCCAACTGCCCCTGCTCCGGTGGGAGGACGAGCTGCCCGAGCCGTGCGTCCTGCACCCCGAACAGGTGGTCACCTACCCGTGGGCGGAGGACGACACACTGCCGGCCCCGCTGATCGCCCGTATCGACGCCTGGGACGACGCCCAGACGGCACAGCACGGGCGGGAGGCGCCGAGCTACCAGTCCGACCTGTCGATCCCGCCCGGCTGGCGGGTCGGCGGCTTTCCCAGCTGCGCGTCGACGGGCCCGCTGACCGTCGACTGCGCGTCCTGCGCGACCCCGACCCCGATGCGGCTGCTGCTGACGGCCGGCGGCGACGAGTTGGACGGCGATTCGCACAGCTGGGTTCCGCTGGAGGACCGCGACCCGTCCCTCCAGAGGAGGGACGCCATCCGGTTCGATCGGACCCTGGCGACCCCCACCCGGCTCCGCTTCGGCCGGGACCGGGACCTGCACGTCTTCACCTGCCCGGCCACCCCCGGACACCCACCTCGATGGCTGCTCGCATAGGCCACGTGACGCCTGTCCGCCGAGGTCGCGGACGAGGACGACGAATGCTTCGCCGGCGGTGTCCCCCCTGCTCGTACGGGGTATCGCACTGGCCGTCGACGCCGCGCCCGCCGAACACCCACTGGTCGTACTGGCCCGACTCGGGCACGTTGTAGCGCGGCTGGTCGAGGGGCGTTTCTACGCCACCAGGTGCGCGCCCCGCTCACTCCGAGGGCTCAGCCAGTCCGGCCTCCCGCGCGCGGGTCGACCGGTGTGAGGACGCCGAGTCGGTCCTCGATCGCCTGGGCCGCGTCCAGGCACAGGTCTTCCCGGAACGCGCGCCCGACGATCTGCACCCCGCAGGGCAATCCGTCGACCAGCCCCGTAGGTACGGCCACACCGGGCACGCCCACGAAGCTGGTCACGGTGCACAGCCGCATCCCCGACCCGACCCGGTCCCTGCCCGGCCTGTCACGCGACTCCAGCCCCGGCTCGACCGGCGGCTCGGTGAAGACCGGGCCGAGCAACAGCGGGTATGCGTCGAGGAATTCGGCCCATGAGCGACGGATGTTCATCCAGGTGCCCATCAGCTTCATGAACTCGTCCGCGCTCGCGGGCGGAGTCTGCTCCATCATCATCTCGACATAGCGGTCCCCGCCCTTGCCGAGCAGCGTGCGCACCACCGGCCAGCTCGGCGCGAACTCGGTCACGGTGATCCGGCCGTACGCGTCAAGAGCCTCGTCCATCCTCGGTACGTCCTCCACCTCTCGCACGTCGTACCCGGCGTCGCGGAGCGCGGCGGCCGCGGTCGCGACGGCTCCGCGGATCGTGGGGTGGACGCCGTGCCCGCCGGGATCCGCCACGACCGCGACCTTCACGCGTCCGGGGAGCGGTTCGCCGTATACGGGCACCGGTACGGCGCGCGGGTCTCGCGGATCGGTCCCGGCCAGGACTTCGTACGCGAGCCGGAGATCGCCCACGCTCCGGGCCAGCGGGCCGTCGGTGACCAGCATCTGGGACGCCGGGCCGGGGTCGTCGGGGCCGAGGATGCGGTGGTCGGCGGGGAACCGGCCCGTGGACGGCTTCAGCCCGGCCACACCGCAGAACTGGGCCGGGATGCGCACCGACCCGCCGGAGTCGTTGCCGAGCCCGAGCGCCGCCATGCCCGTGGCCACGGCCACCGCGTCGCCCCCACTGGAACCACCCGGGGTCCGGCTGCGGTCCCACGGGTTGACCGTGTCGCCGAACAGCTCGCTCCGGGTGTGCATCCCCGCCAGGATCAGGGTGGGTATGTTGCTGTGCCCGATGGGGATGGCCCCCGCCGCGCGCAGCCGCGCCACCGGGGGCGCGTCGGCCGACGCCACCAGATCGCGGAAACGCTCCGTGCCGAACGTGGTCGGCACGCCCTCGATCGCGGTGCTCTCCTTCACCGTGAAGGGCACCCCCGCGAGCGGTCCCAGCGCTTCACCGGCGGCCCGCCGACGGTCCATCCGTGCCGCGGCCTCCCGTGCGCGCTCCGCCAGCAGCTGCGTGACCGCGTTGACCTGCGGATTGACCTGGGCGATCCGATCCAGGTGGCTGTCGACCAGTTCGACGGCCGAGATCTCCGCGCTGCGTACGGCCTCCGCCTGCGCGGCGGCCGGCATCTTCCACAGGGCGTCCCGGGTGTCCTGAGTGTCCTGAGTGTCGTGAGTGCCCTTGTCCTGCATGGCTTTTCCCTCCCCCTCCCGTACCGATGCGCTTGCATCGGTATCAACCTGTCGAACCGTACCCCTGGAACCGATACGGCCGCATCGAATAAAGTGCCGCGAACGCAGAGCGCGTGCAGCAGGGAGGGGATCGGGCATGCCCAGGCAGGTGGATCACGCGGGCCGACGCCGCCTCATCGCCGAGGCCGTCTGCCGCCTCGCCGACGAACGCGGGCTGGAGGGGGTGACCCTTCGCGATGTCGCGGCCCGCGCGCAGGTGTCGATGGGCGCCGTACAGCGGTGCTTCCACACCAAGGAAGAGATGCTCGTGTTCGCGCTCGGACACATCAGCGAGCGGATCATGGAGCGCGTACAGGCCCGCCTCGTCAGGAGCCCGGCCCAGTCGGCCGGCACCGCCCTGGGGCACGCGGCCACCGAGATTTCACTCCTCAGGGAAGAGCACCGCGCCGAGGCCAGGGTCTGGCTCGCGTTCGTTGCGCAGGCGGCCGTCAGCGAGGTGCTCGCGAGGACGCTGCAGGCGAACTACGCCACCCTGCAGGAGGCGTTCACCCGCCTCATCTCGGAGGCGAGCGAGGGTACCGACTGTGCGGTCCCTCTCGATCCGCAACGCGAGGCCCGCACCCTACTGGCCCTCGCGGACGGCCTCACCGCGCACGTCCTCATCGGCCACCTCACCGCGCAAGAGGCGTACGACGTTCTCGACGCCCATCTGGCCGGCCTCTGGGCGGGGTGAAAGGTATTCTTGAAGGTATTCATCGATGCATACTCGATCGAGGCCTGATCTTGCAGCTGCACATCGACCTCCGCTGGCTCCTGGACCGGCAGGAGGAACTCCTCGGCAACGAGCTGGGAGTACGGGACTACTCCGGTCTGGTGGCCGCGGTCGCGCGGCACCGCGTGAACACCCCGGCGTTGACGGCCGACGAACCCGACGCGTACTGGCGGTCGGCGGCGCTGCTGGAGCAGATCGTGCTGCTGCGGCCGCTGCCCGCCAGGAACGAGTACTTCGGCTACGGCGTGGCGGTGGCCTACCTCAGGGCCTCCGGCCACGACGTGGACACCACGTTCGAGCCCTGGCGCGCTCTGATCACCGACATCCGCGCACTGCGCCTGACCGTCCACGACGTGGCCGCCCGGCTGCGCGCCATGCGTCCGGAGTCCTGAACGAGGCCGTGGACCTGCGGACCCTGCGTCAGGTGCCCGTGATGGGGAAGAGCTGGTCGGTGCCGGTCAGCTCCAGCAGGTGGATGACCTGCGCGGTCGGGGCGTGCAGGCGGATCTGCCGACCGTGCTCGTGGGCGGTGAGGCGGGCCTGGAGGAGGGCGTTGAGGCCGGAGGAGTCGCAGAACGTGAGCGCGGCGAGGTCGACGACGATCTCGTTCGGACAGTCGGGCCGGGTGATCGCCGCGTGCAGAGCGTCCCGCAGCAGAGACGCACGGTCAAGGTCGATCTCACCGCTCACCCGTACGACGACGCTCTGTTCCCCGCGCTCCACCCGCACCAGCGGTACTCGGACTTCTTCCCGGTCATCTGCCATGCCGCTCAGCGTACGGGGGCCGGAGGGCGCGGTGACAGAATCGCGCAGGTGGCGCGAGCTGAAGGGGCCTCAGAACCTCAAAACCTCAGACCTCAGACCTCAGACCTCAGACCTCAGAACCCACCCTCGAGACCTGTGACCGCCGGAGGTCCCAGGGGCGCGTCCTTCTCCGAGAACCCCAGCTCCTCGAGGGCGCCGGCCAGCAGGCGTACGGCTTCCTCCTCGGCCGTGGCCCGGTCCGCGGCCTCGACCTCGAGCCGGACGGAAAAGGTTCCGCCCTCGTGGACCGTGAGCAGTTCCACGTCTTCGGCCTCGCTCAGGTCGGTGTGGTGCGAAGCCAGCCTCCTCGCCAGCTTGGAGCGAGCTGCATCGTCGACGTCCCTCAGGAACGTGCCGGGCACGGTGATGACGTAGGTGGTCACTGCTGCCTCCTGTCGGTGGGCAAAGGGCTGCACAGGGATGCGTTGTGGATGCCCCAGTCTCGCGCTTCAAACCTCCTCAAGCCCGGTACATCCGCCTACCGCATGTCGCCGGGCGGACCGCCCCGCCCCGCGCGGCCCCGCCGTCGGGCAGGGCCGCACGGGCAAGCCGTAGCGCCCGCACTGAATAGAGCGGCCGGTACCGGCCAGGAGCGGGGGTGAGGATCCGGACGAACTGGATGGAGGAACGAGGAATGACGATGAACTGGCGCCACGAGGCCGCCTGCAGGTGGGAAGACCCCGATCTCTTCTTCCCGGTGGGCTCCAGCGGCCCGGCCCTTGTCCAGATCGAGGAAGCCAAGGCGGTGTGCAGCCGTTGCCCGGTCCGGGAGAACTGCCTTCAATGGGCGCTCGAAGGAGGCCAGGACTTCGGTGTGTGCGGCGGCATGAGCGAAGAGGAGCGCCGGGTGGCCAAGCGGCGCGCGGCTCGGGCCGCCCGCGCACGATCGGCAGGCTGACCTCGCCTCCTCGTTCCCGTGGCGCCTGGTCACGACCAGGCCCACGTACCCGAGATGGGACCCTTCGTGGACGGGGCGGTGGTCAACGATGAAGCCGGCGGGTTCGAGCGGGCATGGGACACCCGCATGCCCGCAGGCGCGTCGCCCCGGTACAGCAGCTGCGGACGTTCCCGCTATCGGGCGACCTGCGCGTCGTGCCGGCGTTCCTGTTCCTGCGCCGGGCCGGCGCCCCCCCGTAGGCCACGGCGGTCGCCCGCGCGGCCGGCGCTGTGGCGCACATGAGTCCTCGTACTCAGAACGCAATGGACGCGCCGTCCCAGCTCTCTTGGCGGGCAGCGGGCGATAGCGTGATCGCATGGAACAGCGCATCACCCTGGTCACTCTGGGAGTGTTCGATCTCGCACGTGCCAAGAGCTTCTACGAGGCCTTGGGCTGGCGGGGACAGGAGGTCGAGGAGACGGTCTTCTTCCAGGCCGGCGGACTCGCGCTGGTGCTGTGGGATCGCGACAAGCTGGCACGCGACTGCGGTGTGGAGCCCGGGCCTGCCGGCGGCCCTGGCGGCCCTGGCGGCTCCGGCGGGTTCGGCGGGATCGCCCTGGCCCACAACGTCCGCTCCGAGGCCGAAGTGGACGAGCTGCTCGCCGCAGTACGACGGGCGGGCGGCCGCGTCACCAAGCCCGCGGCCGTCAATGCGATCGGGTTCTATTCCAGTGCCTTCGTGGATCCGGACGGCCACGCCTGGGAAGTCGCGTACAACCCGCGATTCCCCCTTGCCGCAGACGGATCGGTCACCCTGCCCGACTTCGGCGGCCTGCAGAACTGAGCGAGGCAGCACGACGTCCGGCCGGACAGGGATCGGCGGGTGGCGACTGAGGGGAGAAGGTCAGGTCCTGGCACCGCGGGCGATGCGGTACAGGACGTTCGCACGCAGTGGCCCTTCGGGTTCGGTGAGGTCGTCGAAGTCGTCGGCCGGGTCCCGCGTCATTCCGATGCGGCGCATCACCGCCTGTGAGCGGACGTTGGTGGCCGTGGTCACGGCGAGGATCTCGGGAAGTCCAAGCGTGTCGAAGCCGTGGGCGAGGACCGCCAGCGCGGCCTCGGAAGCGTAGCCCTGGCCCCAGGCCGAACGGGCGAGCCGCCAGCCGATCTCCACGCCCGTGAACGGCATGTCGTCATCCACCCGGTCCAGGCCCGCGAAGCCGATGAACTCACCGGTGGCCTGTACCTCAACCGCCAACCACCCGTAGCCTCGGTGATCGAACTCGGCCTGGTACCGCGCCACGGCGGCATCGCTCTGTTCGCGGGTCAGCAGGTCGCCCAAGTGCTCCCGGACCTCAGGATCGGAGTTCATCGCCGCCCACGGTTCAAGGTCGGAGTCACGCCATCGACGGACGGTGAGGCGATCGGTACGCAGTTCAGTCATGCCGCCCAGCCAACGCGAGGTCCGGCCTCGGGGCAATCTCATTTCCCGGGGACAGCCACACACGACACGGAAAGCAGATCGATACCAGTGAACAACTACGACAGTTTCGCCGAGGCCTATGCGGCGGAGAACGAGAACAGCCTCGTGAACGCGTACTACGAGCGGCCCGCGATGTTGGCGCTCGCCGGAGACGTCGCCGGCCGTCGCGTCCTGGACGCAGGTTGCGGCTCGGGGCCCCTGTCCGCCGCATTACGCGACCGCGGTGCGATCGTCACCGGCATCGACGCCAGCGCCGGCATGCTGCGGCTGGCCGGACAGCGGCTGGGTGACGACGTGGCCCTGCACGTGGTGGACCTGACCGACCGCCTGCCGTTCGCCGACGGCGCGTTCGACGACGTGGTCGCGTCACTGGTGCTGCACTACCTGGAGGACTGGGGGCCGACGCTGGCCGAGTTGCGCCGGGTGCTCAGGCCCGGCGGCCGGCTGATCGCGTCGGTGGACCACCCCTTCGTGGCCTACACGTTCCAGGACCCTCGGCCCGACTACTTCGCGACCACCAGCTATGCCTTCGACTGGACGTTCGACGGGCAGTCCTTCCCGATGAGGTTCTGGCGCAAGCCACTGCACGCGATGACCGATGCCTTCATGACGGCCGGCTTCCGCCTGTCCGTCATCAGCGAGCCGCAGCCCGACCCGGCCGCCCGCGAGCTGTTCCCCGACCAGTTCCCAGACCTGTCGAGCAAGACCACCTTCCTGTTCTTCGTCGTAGAGGTACCGGCTGACGAGCCCTAGGCACGGCCTGCCTCCGCCCCGCGGACGCACGGCGACCTCCCGTGGGGAGCCGGGAGGGCGTCGAGCCCGGGATGGTCCGGAGCCACACCATAAGCGCGGGGCCGGACGGGCCGATAGGCATATGACAAGGGAGATTCCGTATCCGGTCGGCGGCGACACCGCCAGCGCGCTTCGCCCGCGAGCCAGGTGGTCAGGGGCGCGGCGGCGAGTGAACGGATCGCGATGCCGGGGGGTGCGGGCAGGCCCGTGACCTCGTAGAAGATGGTCCAGGAGGGGGCGCCGGACGAGGCGATGGCGGTGAGCGTGCCGCGTACGAGGGCGGCGTCGAGCACGGCCCGGGCCTGCGGCAGACTTCCGTGCCTCCGTCGGGTACGCCCGGGCGAGGAATCCTTCGAGGCGCTGCTGCCGGAACAGGCGCGGTACGAAGTCCACTTCACCGATCCCGCCGGCCGGGGCGAGCCTCGCGGGGACTGACCGCCTCACCGCGCGGTGCGTCACAAGGGCGTTGGCGTTGACCCGTCACAAGGTGAGGCTTCCCTGCCAGTCCAGAGTCAGGTCTCCGACGACCGGCGCGAGACCGGGCGCGAGTCTGCCGGCGCCCGCCGTTCCCGGGTTGGCCAGCGGAAGCGTGAACTGGTCCAGTGTCGCGACCAGATGCCGGTAGCCGGGGACGTCCGGGTCCGGCACCCACAATTCCAGAATCCCGGCGGCCGGCTCCCACTCCCATTCACCCTGGTTGCCGGCGGCACGCTGCACGAGGAAGGCGATCTCTCCCCACCACGCGCCCTTCGGCCGGGGGTCCGACAGGGTGGTGTCGTCCCATTGAAGGTCGACGATCGTCGTCTGCGGAACCCAGCTCGGAATGATCTTCACGTTTCCGCCGTGGATCACGAGCGCCTCCAGGGGCGAAGGATTCCGCTGCCGGGCGCCCCCGCACAGCCCTGCTGCCTCAACGGTTGGGGAGTCCCTGTACCTGGTCGAGTCTGGCGAGCGCGCTCTGCTTGTCCCAGCCGGGGCCGCCACCGTCGTCCGGGGCGTCCGCGATGAGCGCCCGCAAGTCGACGAGGGCCTGCACCATCTCTTCCCGGGCCTGCACCAGTTCCTCGCGCTCGAAGGGGATCCCGTCGTCGTCTTCGGTCCTGGGAATGACTGGCGCCATGACCACTCTCCGCTTCACTCCTGTGGCTTCGGGACAACAAGAGTGTTGACCGTCGAAACCGGGGGTGAACCATGGTTCGTCCGGATGGACGGCGAAGTCACCCACCCCTGCGAGCTCGGCCCGGGCGGAGCGGCCCGCGGTAGTGGACTTTCGGCAGTGCCGCGGGGGCGGTGGAGTTCCGTAGGGTCGCGTGCGTGAGAACAGTGATCACCAAGGCCCGGGTGCCGGCACCGGTGCTGTCCGCGGGTCTGTTCATCGGGGCGGTGGTGGCCGTCGGCACGGGCGTCGTCACCCTGTGGTGGGGGATACCCGCGGCGGTCTGCGCTTTCCTCGCCGGCCGGCGGCCGGGACGGAACCGGAGCGCGGCGGCGGCCCTGGCCGGCGTGCTCGCGGCCGCCGTGGTGGCGGTGCTCGTGGTGCCGGCCTGGCTGGGCTGGGCGAGCCGGTTCGTGGGGTTGCTGCTCGTGGCGGAGATGCTGCCGTGGTTCGCGGGCCGGTTCCTGCGCCAGTACCGGGAACTGGTGCGGGCCGGGTGGGAGCGGGCCGCGCGGCTGGAACGGGAACGGCATCTGGTCGCCGAACAGGCCCGGTTGCGCGAGCGGACCCGGATCGCGCAGGACATGCACGACCTCCTCGGTCACGAACTCAGCCTCATCGCGCTGTCCGCGGGCGCACTGAAGCTGGCCCCCGGCCTGTCCGAGGACCACCGGGCCACCCCCCGGGTACATCCGCGCCCGGGCGGGAGCCGCCGTCGACCGGCTCGGTGAGGTGATCGGCGTGCTGCGCGAGCCCTCGGATGCGGCTCCGGGGTCCGAGCCCGACGCCGGGCCCACCGCACTCGAAGGCCTGGTGGACCGGGCGGCCGCGGCGGGGCTTGATGTACGGCTGCGCGTGGAGGGCCAACCGGCTTCCGGTGACGCGCTGTCGGCCGTTGAACGGGCCGTGTGGCGCGTCGTCCAGGAGGCGCTGACGAACGTGGCCAAGCACGCGCCCGGGCACCGGGCGACCGTCCTCGTCCGGCACCTGGACGCACGGACCGAGGTCAATGTGACGAACGAGCCGGTGCCCACCACTGCTGCGACCCGCCACGACCGCGCCCTCCGCCCCACACCGGGGCCCCGACCCGACGCACCCGGCGAGAACCACCGCTTCGGGCTCATCGGCCTCGACGAACGCGTCCGCCTGGCAGGTGGCACCTTCACATCGGGCCCCCAGGGTCCCGAGGGCGGCGGGTTCGCCGTCCGGGCCACGTTCCCGCACCGCCCCGGGGCCGTGCCCCCGCCGCGCCGCACCGAGCCCGGGGAGCCGGCCGGCGCACTGCCTCCCGAGCACCGCAGTGCCCGTCGCCGACTGGGCCGTACCGCCGCCGCGGCCGTCCTGGTGCCGCTGTGCACCACCGCGTTGCTCATCGGCGGCGTACGGGCGTGGGACACCGTGACGGCACGGCAGTCGGTGCTCGCACCCCGGGACTACGCCCACCTGTACGTCGGCCAGCCACGCGCCGACGTGGCGCCGTACCTGCCCGAGCGCCAGACCACCCGCCGCCCGGCAGCCCCCGCGCCCGCGCCGCACGACGCGGTCTGCGAGTTCTACGTACAGACCGGCGACCCGTTCGACGACCGCTCGGGGGACATCTACCGTCTCTGCTTCCGGGCCGACCGCCTGGTCTCCACCGACGACTACACCGGGAAGGCCGTCCGATGATCCGGATCCTGATCGCCGACGACGAGCCCATGATCCGCGCAGGCGTCCGCGCGGTCCTCGCTACCGAGCCCGGCCTCACCGTCGTCGCGGAGGCGGCCGACGGCCACCAGGCGGTGGAACTCGCCCGGCGCCACCGCCCGCAGGTGGCCGTGCTCGACATCCGGATGCCCGGGACCGGCGGGATCGAGGCTGCCGCCGAAATACGAAGGACCGTCCCCGGCACGGGTGTGGTGATGCTGACGACCTTCGGCGAGGACGAGTACATCCTGCGCGCACTGAGCGAGGGTGCCACCGGCTTCCTGATCAAGTCCGGCGAGCCGGAGGAACTGATCGCCGGCATCCGGGCGGTGGCGGACGGCGCCGCCTACCTGTCACCGAAGGTCGCGGCCCGCGTCGTCGCGCATCTCGCCGCCGGCGGCGCGGGCGCCCAAGCCGGCCGCCGCTCCGCCGCCCGCGCCCGCGTCGAGGCCCTGACGGCCCGGGAGCGGGACGTACTCGGTTTCCTCGGCAGCGGTCTCTCCAACGGGCAGATCGCGCGCCGCCTGCGCCTGGCGGAGGGAACGGTGAAAGCCCACGTCAGCTCGATCCTCGCGCGCCTCGGCGTCGACAACCGGGCTGCGGCCGCCGTGGTCGCCCACGAAGCCGGCGTGGTCCCGGTGCCGCCCGACCGGCTGCCGTAGGAGGGCAGCCGACACCGCCCGTACGGCGATGGGGAGTACGAGGAGCCGTACGGTCACCACGGCGGCCGCGCCGAGCGCCGCGCCCGCCAGGACGTCGTGCGGATAGTGGACGCCGACCAACACCCGCAACAGCGCGGCCGCCCCGGCCACCGGCAGCACCAGGACGGAGAGCCGAGGACGTACCAAGGTCACGCCGACCGCCAGCGCAACCGCGAGGGTGGCGTGGTTGCTGGGGAAGGACCAGTCGCCGGGTTCGGGACACGAGGCGAGGGCCGAGACCCCTGGCAGGGCCCGGCACGGGCGTTCCTCGTCGACGAGCAGTTTGAGCGCCTCGCTGAGCCCGTAGGCGACGACGGTCCCGGCGGCCGCGACCGAAACCCCGGCCAGGCCCGGCGCGTCACGGCGTCGCCAGGCGGTCCACGCGACCCAGGCCAGGAGCAGGCCCAGGGACATCAACGTGCCCTCGCTCGCCGCTTGCAGGGCGGTGTCGGCCCACGACGGCCCGTCCGCCACGCTCGCGGTCAGTGCCTTGTAGGCCCGCGCCGAGAGGCCCGCGGTGACGTGCACCGGCTCGTTCGTGCCCAGGGCGCCGCCGGGCGCCAACCAGACCACGGCCGCCGCCCCTGCCCCGGCCGACGCGACCGCCATCGGTATGCGTCGACTTCCGTATCGCTTGATCGAATCCATGCTGCCGACGGTAGGAACACCGCAGGCCGGTCACCCTGGCCGAACGGCGGCCCCGTACCCCGACGATCGTCAGGGTTGACGACTCCACCGGCTTGGACCGTCTGGAGGAGATCTCGTCCGACGGCGTCGAGGTCGTCCGTTATACGCCGATGCGTGAACGCCCGCCTGCGTGGTTCTCCTACTACCGTGACGGTGCGGCGGTTTGCGCCTTCGGGGTGGGTGAGGAGCGCCGGCGCCGCGGGGGTGCTGCGTCCCGATGGGAGCAAGGTCTTCGCGCCTGACGACGAGCCCCACACGGTCACCCACGCGCGCACCCTCGGCGTCCTCGAGCAGAGGCGTCCGGAGAGCCAGGGCGTGAGCGCGGCGCCCGGGATGCGCTCCTTGCTCAGCCGGTACTCGGCCGCGATGGCCCGAATCGCGGTGACCGGGGCTCCGTTCCCGCGAGGGGGTCCGGGTGGGCGATCATGTGTGGTGTGGTGGGTTCGGCTCGGGCGCGGAAGGTACGGCGATGGAGGTTGTGCGGGGGGCGGAGTTCGTGACGGTCGCGGGTCTGGTCGCGGCCGTGGCGCAGGGGCAGAGCGGCGCGCTGTGGCGGCTGGAGGGCGTCGACCGGCAGCTGGACGCGAACCTGGTGCGCCACCTGCCCGGGACCGGCGGGGCGCCGCACACCGAGGAAGAGGTCGACGTGATGCTGGTCGTCCTCGGCGGCACCGGCACTCTCACCCTCGACGGTACCGAGTCGCAGCTGTCCCCCGGATTCCTCGGCATGCTGCCGCGCGGCACCTCCAGGGCGCTGCTGGCCGGTTCCGAAGGACTGCTCGTCCTGACCGTGCACCGCAGGCGCCGCGGCATGCGCATCGGACGGACCACCTCCGCCGCCGCGCCCCAACCGTGCGCGGTGCACCTGGTGTGCGGCCGGTGCCACCGGCACGCGATCGAGGCGGACGCCCGCTACTGCAGCGCCTGCGGCACGGCGCTGACGGGCCACCGCTCAGCCTGACGGTCCTGGTGCCGTCCGGCGGCACCAGGACCGTGAGCGGACACGCGGCAACGCGTCCGCTCTCTCCGGGGTATCAGGTTGCCCGCAGTACATCGGAGAGCCCCGCAGCAGGCCGTGACCGTCAGCGGGCGCATGCTCAAAGATCGGTGATGCGGTCCATCGGGTCAACCCGAGCGACACGGCTGCGGGAATCCGCCGCGCCGCACCGCCTTGAGCTGGGGAGACGAGGGGTGAGCGGTACCGGGAGCCCCTGCGGATTCCCGGGACGCGGCCACGGAAAGCCGGACACCGGCCCGGCGGATCATGAAAAAAGGTGGGTCGCACCTGCGGATTCCAGAGCCTCGGCTGACCACTGACCTGGACCGATGCAAGGACGGCCCCGCCACCCGGATCGGCTCGGCACAAGGACGCGCACGCGGATTGGCCCGCACGAGGGTTAGTCCGGCAGCCCCGGATGCTGCAACATCACTACCCGAAGGCGGCGGCAACCGCCCTACGTACCCAGCACGTTCGCCCGCAGTACACGTCTGGAGAGTCCACCCATGAACCACCACGCACCTTGTGGCGCATCCTCCACCGCGCCGCGCCCACTGACGGCCCCGGAGAGCGCAGCCGTGATCGTCATCGTCGTCATCGCCGTCGGTCTGGCCGTCGCCGGACTTGAGTTCCTGAGCATGATCGTTCTGGCCGCGGAGGCGACGACGCTCGGCATGCGGCTCATGCGACACCTCCGCAGCAGCACCAGTGGCATCAGCGGCAGCCGGCCCGCGCCGGGACTGACGGCGGCATAGCTCCATGGCGCGCCGCGAGAACCCCGTCGCCCCGTGCGGCAAGTCCCTGCTCGCGCTGGTGACGTGGCTGCGTGCCGGCCGCGCGTCGGCGGGGCTGACCTACCAGCAACTGGCGGTCCGCACCCCCTTCAGCGCCGACACCCTCGCGCGCGCCGCCTCCGGACGCAGCGTGCCGCAGAACCTGAGCGTGGTCGTCTCCTACGCTCGGGCCTGCGGCCGCAACGTCAAAGAGGCCGAGCGGTTATGGAAGAACGCCCGCCGTGACGAAGTCCGCGCGCAGGGCGTACTCGCCGGCCACCGCGGCGGAGGCCACATCACCGTCGCCAAGGACTTCGCCGACCTGCACTCCGCCATCGTCGATCTCTACCAGGACGACGGGTGCCCGCCGTTGCGCAGCCTGGACGGCCGGGCAGGGGGAGTGGGACGCCTTCCCCACAGCACGGCCGGCCGGATCCTCAACGGCCAGTCCACGCCCAGCCGGGCGTTCGTACTGGCCTTCGCCGAAGCCTGCGGCGTCCGGAAGGGCGACCTGCCGGAATGGGGGAAGGCCTGGGACCGGGCGGATGCCGACCTCCACAGCACGCGCATGCGCCGCAGGCGACCGCGCGTCGGCCACCCGGGCGGTTTCCTCACCGCACACGACCGTGTCACCCCCCGCGACCTGCAACTGCTGATGAGCGACCTGGAGTCCTCGGCCCGCAAGGAACCGGGACTGAAGCTCCTGGTGGCCGTCCCCGACCCGGGAGCGGCCAACGTCAGCCGGTCCGCACGCCGCATGACCAGGGAACTCCTGGTCGACCAGGCGCAGCGGCGGGGAGAACTCGCCTGCCCACGCTGTCGCCGGCCCTCCTTCGCCTACGACGGCGCGACGGGATGGACCAGGGCCCTCTGCGGTGACTGCACCTCGGAGCAGACCGGGAGCCCTTCGCCCGGGCCGGAGCCGCAGGGCGCACCCACACGGCAGGACCCGAACGCGTTCGTCGCCGCGCCGCCCCTGCCGCAACGGACCCCCGGGACGTCATGGCCGCGCCCTGTGGAGACGGCGCCCGCGGTACCCGTAGCGGAAGACCCGTTCAGCGCCCCTCCTCCGGCTCCTCCGGCACCGCCGGAACCGGGTCGACGGGCATCCGGATGGATTCCGCACCCCAACTGTCACTGCACGGCCTGTGAACTCACCCGCGCCGGCCCACCCGAAGGTGCTCCGACGCCGCCGATGACGACCACGCGGATCCGTATCGACGTCCCCGGCGCCGAACGCTCTTGACCCTCACGTGGCGTCAGGCCGCATAGTCGGTGCCGTGGAAGACCACTGGACCGTGGGACGCGTGGCCGAGCTGGCCGGAGTGAGCGTCCGCACGCTGCATCACTATGACGAGATCAGGCTCGTCCGGCCGTCGGCGCGGACCGCGGCCGGGTACCGGGCCTATTCGGCGGGCGACGTCGAGCGGCTGCGGGAGGTACTGGCCTATCGGCGGTTGGGCTTCGGGCTGCGGGAGGTCGCGGAACTGGTCGGCGACCCGACCGCCGACGCGGTCGCGCACCTACGCCGACTGCGCGGCCTGCTGCTGGAGCGGCGCGATCGCGCCGACGCCATGGTGGCGGCCATCGACAGGGAACTCGACGCACGGGCGAAGGGACTGCAGGTGACACCGGAGGAGCAACTGGAGATGCTCGGACCACGGCTCTACGACGCGATCGGCGGCGCCTACACCGCGACGCGGCGCACCGAGCCACGGATCGCCGCACAGATCTGGGACGCGCTCGGGGACGCGCAGACGGTGCTGAACGTCGGGGCCGGCACCGGCTCCTACGAGCCCACCGACCGCTACGTGACCGCGGTGGAGCCGTCGGCGGTCATGCGGGGGCAGCGGCCTGCCGGCTCGGCGCCGTGCGTGGCCGCCGCCGCGGAGAGCCTGCCGTTCGAGGAGCACTCCTTCGACGTCGCGATGGCCGTCTCCACCGTTCACCACTGGGGGGACCCGATGGCGGGGCTGCGCGAGATGCGGCGCGTGGCCCGCCGGGTGGTGGTGCTCACGTTCGACACCGACGAGCCCCGATGGCAGGACCGGTTCTGGCTCACCCGCGACTACCTGCCCGAGTTCGCCACCGTCCTCGCGGGGTTTCCCCCGCTTGCCGGGATGGCCGACGCGATCGGCGCCCGCGCCGAGCCGGTGCCGGTCCCGTGGGACTGCGCGGACGGCCTGTTCGAGGCGTACTGGCGCCGGCCGGGGGCGTACCTGGACGATCATGTGCGCCGTGCGATGTCGGTGTGGACGCGGGTCGGGCCGGAGGCCGAGCAGCGGGCGGTACGAAGCCTCGGCGCGGACCTCGACTCCGGCCGGTGGGCCGAGCGCAACAGCGCCCTCGCCGACCTCGAAGCAGCCGATCTCGGCCTCCGCCTCCTCATCGCCTGAACCGCACCACCCACCCGGCAGGTGACGGGAGGTCAGCGTGGCGACGGCCCGCTCTAAACATCACTCAACGTGTTTATCGAAGCTGGCGTTGGAAACGCTGAGTAGCTACAGAGGTAAGGGTCTACGCGAAAGGCGGGAATCATGTCCGTGAGCATCGGAATCATCCTTGTCGTGGTGACGGCGGTCATCGCTGCGATCGCGCTCGCCCCGGCGGTGGCACCCGCGGAACCCGACCAGGGGGCAGCCCGGTCCGGTGATGAGGACGCGCGCAGGACCGGCGCGAGGCGGCGCAATCGCCGCCGGCTGCACCGCATCCCGCCCCAGCAGACGGGCGACCGCAGGCGCAGCTTCGGCTGACCGGCGGCCGGCGCCCGGCCCCGCAAGGGACGTGCCAGGGCCGGAAGATGGGCCCGCGGTCATCGCGGGCCCACCTGGCCGGGATCAAGTCGCAGTGCGGGTCGGGAGTATGAAGGTCATGACGTCGCCTGCGCCGTCAGTGAGGCGGTGTGGGGTGGCTGCCGTGTCGTTGCGGCGGCCGCCCGCAGCAGGCGTTTCACGGCCCGGGAGCGGTTCGCGAGCCTGAGGCGGCGTCCGTGCCGGGGCCACCAGTCGAGGATGGCCAGGAAGCCGGAATCGGCGAAGGCGACGTCGGAGGTGTCCAGCACGAGGCCGGTGTAGCCGTCGTCGGCCGCCGAGGCCAGGAGCGCCCGCAGCGGGGCGGCACTGAAGTGGTCGATCTCCCCGCCGAGGCGGACGATCAGGGTGGCGCCGAGGGTGGTGCAGGAGTGGATGTCTATGACGCCGGGCGCGGTGTCAGCGCCCGAGTCGTGCACGGTGGGAGGGGCCAGGGGCGCGAGGGTGGCGGGCAGTATCGGGGCGGTGCTTGAGGTACTCACATCCCCATCAACGCGTCCCACCCGGTGTCGGGAAACGAGCCATGCGCTCCTTTCACCCCATGTGACCAGCATCGATCCCCGACAGGAGGAAAGATTTCACCCGGATGAGGCGTCAGGCGCCCACCGTGCGGCGTTCGGAGCGCCGGTCCGGCGCAGACGGTTCCGGTCAGTCTTCGGGAAGGACGCGGCCGTCCTCGTCGAGGGGGAGGTGGATGCGCGCGGGGTCCTGGCTGTTGGTGTCGGACGGGCGCGGACCCTCGGGGCCGTCGGGGCCCCAGCGCAGCAGGCGGCGCGTGCGGGCGATCCGGTACACGGTGTCCTGGAACTCCAGCTGGTTGACGCGCCCGGCCCGCAGGACGTCGGCGGCCTCGGCGTACGCGGCCAGCTCCGCGGACCGCGGAACGGCCGATGCCCCGTCCTTCGCCGTCCAGGTACGGGCATCGAACTGCGGGCCGGCGTCGGCGGGGATGTGGCCGTGCATGCGCGGCCACATCCACGTCAGGGTGAAGTCCAGCGACTTGCGGGCCTCGTGCGCGGTCGCGTGCGGGCCGCCGGCCGGCCGCCAGCCGCGGGCGGCGGTCTGTTCCACGACCGTGAACGTCGGGGGCAGCAGCAGGACGTCCGGGTGGGTGTCCAGCGCCCGCTGCGCGTCGGAGCGTACGTCTTCGGGGAACCGCTCACCGGTGTAGCACAGGCCTCGAAGGGCCAGCTGCTCCACGGCCTGGGTGGGGGTGACCGGTGCGTCCGGGTCCAGGACCAGGTCGTCGTCGACCCCCGGTCCCTTGGCGGCGCGGTTCCAATCGGGGAAGAGGGGATCGGGATCGGTGGGCCGCGGCTGCTCGATGCCGTCCGGGCCCGCACCCGCGTACTCCTCGGCGCGTACGACCCGGTACCGGGTCCCCGCCGCTTCGAGTTCGTCGACGCGCTCGCTCTCCAGCCGGGCGACCGCCGCCAGCAGGGCGCGCCGTTCCGCCCGGTCGCGCGCATCGTCCTTCGCGCGGAACCACAGCAGCGAGTTCAGCCCGTCGCGCGCCAGCTGCGGGCAGCCGTCCGTCACCGCGAGCACCACCCGCCACCGCGGTCCGTCCCCCACGTCCTGCGCCGCCACCCCGAACAACGGGCCGCGCACCACCACGCTGGCGGTGCGCGCCACGGCGTCGACCGCGTCGGCCTCCACCGCGGCTTCCACCGGCTCCACGGGTACCCGTACCACCATCGGTCGGGACCCGCCCGGCCCCACATCCCCACGGTCCATACGCCCATCCTGCCGACCGCGGTACGGCACCGCCCCTGATTCGCCGATTCCCATCCGGGCGGGGGCGGGATCGACTATGCGGGGGACCCCAGGTCGTACGTGAAGGAGTAGGCGACGGAGGATTCGCCGTGGCGGTACGTGAATCCCCCCGAGCCCGTCAGCCCGGCGAGGTCCCCGGTCGCGGAGCCGGGCACGACCTCGAAGCGGCAGACGGTGCCGCCGGCGTCGAAGCTGCCGCGCTCCTCCAGTACGAAACTGCCCTTGCGGCCGTCGACGCTGCCGGTGAGCAGTTCCATGCCGCTGTAGCTGCCGACGTTCTCCCCGGTGTAGGCGATCGTGTAGTCGCAGGCGGTCTCCGCGGCCTCGATCCCGCCGGTGAAGGCGTTGGTGACATGGGCGTGGGCGAGCCGAGGGACGGCCTCCGCCGATCCGACGGGGTTCTCCTCCCAGTTGGCGAAGGTGAAGCGGCCACCGGTCTCTACGGGCAGGGGCGTGGGCATGGCTGTCCTCTCGGTCGTTCTGTCGTTCTGTCGGTTGTTCTGTCGGTCTGCCTGACGGTCTGCCGACGGTGTGGCCGGACGGTGTGCTCCGCCCGGCAGTCGATCAGGCCGTGCCCCCAGGCTGGCAGCGGTACCTGACACCTTCTGTCAGGTAGGGCGGACAATGGGATCCATGCGCGCCGACCGGCTCCTCTCCCTGCTCCTGCTGCTGCAGAACCGCGGCCGGATGACCGCGCCCGAGCTCGCCGCCGAGCTGGAAGTGTCCGTGCGCACGGTCTACCGGGACGTCGAGGCCCTCGGCGCCTCCGGCGTCCCCGTCCTCGCCGACCGGGGACCGGCCGGCGGGTACCGGCTCGCCGAGGGCTACCGCACCCGCCTCACCGGCCTCACCGACGCACAGGCCGGCTCGCTCTTCCTGGCCGGCGCCCCCGGACCCGCGCGGGAACTCGGCCTCGGCGCCGACCTGGCCGCCGCCCAGCTCAAGCTCCAGGCCGCGCTGCCCGCCGCACTCGCCGGACGGGCCCGCCGGATCCAGGACCGCTTCCACCTCGACGCGCCCGCCTGGTTCCGGGAGGCCGACCCCGTCCCGTACCTCGCGCGGATCGCCCAGGCCGTATGGGACCAGCGCGTCCTGCACGCCCACTACCGTCGTTGGCGCGGAGAGGTACGACGCGAGCTGCACCCGCTCGGCCTCGTCCTCAAGGGGGGCATCTGGTACCTGGTGGCCGAGGTGGGGGACGGTGCCGTACGGACCTACCGCGTCGGCCGGTTCCTGGCGGTGGACACCTCGGCGGAGTGCTTCGAACGGCCCGCCGGGTTCGAACTCGCCGCGTACTGGCAGGAGTCCACCCGCCGCCTGGACGCCGTACTACACCAGCAGACCGCTGAGCTGCGCCTGTCCCCGCGCGGACAGCGGCTGCTCCCCATGCAGTTCGGGGCGGCGGGCAACCGGGCACTGGCCGAGGCCGGGCCGGCCGACGCGGACGGCTGGGTCCGGCTGCTCCTGCCCGTCGAGTCGGAGGCGATCGCCGTCGGCGACCTGCTGAGGCTGGGCGCGGAGGCCGAGGTGCTCGGCCCGCCCGAACTGCGCCGCGCCCTCGCCGAAACGGTGGCCACACTGGCCGGACGCTACGCCTGAGTTCCGGGCGCCGCGCTGTTCGGCCCGGCCCCGGTCCCGGGCGGTGAGGGCGCCGATCCCGGTGCGTTCGACGCACCGGCCCGATATGCCGTGCTCCGGCCCCGGGGCATCGGCTACGGTCCTTGGCTGTGAACCGTACCGAGCGTCTGTACGCCATGGTGGAGGAGTTACGCGCGGTCTCGCCCCGGCCGCGCAGCGCCCGGTGGCTCGCCGAGCGCTTCGGCGTCAGCACCCGCACCATCGAGCGCGACCTCAGCGCCCTGCAGCAGTCCGGTGTGCCGGTCTACGCCGAACCGGGCCGCAGCGGCGGGTACGTGGTGGACAAGGACCACACCCTGCCGCCCCTGACCATCACCCCCGCCGAGGCGGCGGCCCTGGCCGTCGCCCTGCACGGGCTGTCCGGGACACCCTTCGCCGCGGACGCCCACTCGGCGCTGTACAAGGTGTTCGCCGTCATGCCGCAGCGCGAACGCCAGGCCGCGCGCGAGCTCGCCGCCCGGGTACGGCTCGCCGTGCGCCCCGCTCGGCCGTCCGCACTCCCGCACACCCTGCGCGAGGCGCTCTCGACCCACCGGCTGCTGCACCTGCGCTACGCCGACCCGCAGGGGGAGGTCACCGACCGCACCGTCGAACCCCTGGGCTTCCTCGGAGGTGACGCCTGGTACCTCATCGGCTGGTGCCGGCTGGACTCCGCCGTACGGGGCTTCCGCCTCGACCTCGTCCGCGAGGCGCGGGCACTGGAGGAGACGGCGGAGCCGCGTCCGGTGGACCTGTCCGAACTGGGCACCCTCGGCCGGAATTTCGTCGCACTCGACGAGCTCTACAGTTTCGCTTGAGCCGCTGTCCGGAGGGCTAAACACCGACAGAGGGTTGTCGCCTCCGGCCCGGAGGCTGGGTGACCACGAACCGACCCTGGAAGGCACCCATGTCTGTGACGACGATCCCCACCACCGACTCCGCGCCGCTGACCCGGGAGGCCGGCACCCGGCTGGTGGAGGGCTGGACGGCGCTCTGGAACGGAGACCTCGCCCTCGCCGAGCAGATCCTCGCCCCCGGCTTCCGGCTGCACTTCGCGGACGACTTCGACGGAACCGGCTCCGCCGCCACCTTCGGCCGGGACGAACTGACGGCGTTCATCTCGACCAACAGCCTGGCCCTCACCGGCCTGACGTTCGCCGCCGACGCCGCACCGCTGGTCGACTCCGAGCGCGGCGAGATGGCCTGCCGGTGGCTGGAGAGCAACACCGGCGGCGGAGACGTCGTCGTCAAGAGCGGCATCGACATGTTCGCGGTCACGGACGGCCGGATCTCCGCCGTGTGGTCACTCACCGGCAACCGCCGCTTCGACGCCTGAAGCAAGGGAAGTCAGAGCCCTGCCCTCCGGCCGTCGCCGGACTCCCAGCGGACCTCGCCGTCCCGGAGCCGCCCGGTCGGACGCAGTCCGCAGCGCGCGGCGACCGCCGCCGAGGCGGCGTGGTCCGGGTGGACGTGCGCGACCAGCAGATCGACGGGCAGCGGCCTCAGCCAGTCCGCGACGGCCCGTGCGGCCTCCGAGGCGAAGCCGTGGCCCTGCCAGGGGGTGCCGACGACCCAGGCGAGCTCGGCCAGGGTGCGCGCCGGGACGATCGTGGCTTGGACGGTGCCCACCAACCGCCCCTGTCCGCGCAGCCGCAGGACCCAGTTGGCCCAGACGGTCGCGGGGTCGGGGGAGCCGGCGCCGAGCCGCTCGTAGCGGGCGCGGAGCTCCTCCCGCGACAGTGGCGCGCCGCCGGTGAAGGCGTGCAGGGCGGGGTCGGCCAGGACGAGGCTCATCTCCTCCGCGTGCGCGGGGAGCAGCGGGAGCAGGTCCAGGCGACGGGTGGCGAGGGCGACGGGCCGGACGACGGGCCGGCGCACCTTGGCCGCGGTGCCCGGGCGGGGTACGCCGTCCACGGCCAGGCAGATGCCCAGCACCCGGTCGTAGCCGGTCCAGCCGTTCACGTGGCCGTGGTTGTTGCTGATCTGCACGCGCCGGCGCGGGGCGTCCACCGCCGACACGAGGTGCAGGTACACCGTGCCCGAGACGCGGGCCAGGACGATGTCGCCGACCTCGACCGACGCCGGGTCGGCCGGCGCGACCCGGACCCGCTGCCGGCTGCGGATCAGCGGCTCCATGGATCCGCCGGTCGGCCGGAACTCCACGGTCTCGCCCCGGCCGATGCGGTCCGCCTGTGTGTCGAGCATGCCCATCGGGTGAGTCTCGCGGGGCGGGGGTGTTCCCGGCCACCGCATTTCCCGCCGCGGTCGAGTACGGCGGTACGGCGCGGCTACGGGGGCTCCACCTCCAGGAAGCGGCGCCGGCGCGGGCCCCGGTACTGGAGGCAGACCCACCCCAGCCGTTCCAGTACGGCCGCGCAGGCCGCGAGCCGCTCCTGCTCCTCCTCGGCCGCGCCGCCGCCCGGGGGCCCGAGCCAGGTCACCTGCACCCGCCCGGGCTCCGGACCGGAGGCCACCCGGTAGCCCGTCCGCGTGCGCCGGCCCTCCGCGTCCTGTGCCGACGGGGGGATCCCCGCCGCCTCCAGTACGAGGGCCACCGCGCGCGGCGGCTGCCGTACCTCCCACGGCGCGGGAACCTCCGCGCCCGCCGGGCCGTTGACCAGGCGACGGATCTGCAGCAGCCCCTCGTAGGCCGTGCGCAGCTCGGCCTCCCGCCGGCCGGGGGGCGCGGCCGGGCCGTCACCGGTCGCCGGCTCGAAGCCCTGCCCGGGTACCGTCATCGGCTCACATCCTCCCCGCTCGGCGGGTGCCCGACGGGCCCCTCGCGAGCCCGTCTGAGTACGTCGTGCCCAACGGCCTGAGTATCCGCCCCGATTCCCCGCCGGGCCGCCGCTGGTCGAATGGGGTCATGACTTCCGAGGCCCCGCGCAGCGCGACCGTCCGCCCGCGCATGCAGCACGTGACCACCGCAGGATCGGCCCTGGCCGTGGCGTTGGTCCCGCTCGTCGTCGGCGTGCTGTTCGCCAAGGCGATGGCCGCCGACCCGATGACCCCGGTCAACGCCCTGATCGCGGGCGGCGGTCAGCGGGCCGCCCTGCCGCGGGGTGAGTGGAAGCGGCGCGGCCACAGCACCCTGCGCCGGTTCCGTACGGTGCGGCGTGACACGGCGCGCCGGTGCGCCCACGTCCGCGGCCACGTCTGTGGCCGCCGACCCTGATCCCTCGGGGCGTCAGGGCGTGGCGAGGGGCTCCTGCAGTTCGGTGACCCACTGGTCCGGGTCCTCGGGGCAGGAGAGGGTCAGCTCCCGCGCGTACCCCGCCGAGCGGTGGCCGTGGGCGTCGATCCACCGCGCCAGGGCCTGCGCGGTCGGCAGTACGCCGTCCATCGCGCCCCGGTGCACGACGGTCGCGGCCCGCTCCACCCCGGGCAGCGTGACGATCCGCACCTCGCCCCCGAGGTCCTCGGCGCGGACCGAGGCCGCCACCGGAAGGCCGGCGTGGACGAGGACCGCCGTTCCGGAGTCCGTGCCCGGCGCGTCCTCGTAGTAGGCGGTGCCGGGACCGGCCGGGACGACCCCGGCCTCCTCGACGCGGCGGCACAGCTCGTCGTAGAGCGGGCCGATGACCGGGCCGATGTCCTGCGGGTCGAAACTCCCGGCCGTGCCGGTCAGCTCGGCGAGCCGGACGGGCGGGAGGCTCTTCACGACGATGTCGTCGGCAGGCATGTATCCCTCGCTTTCGATGGTCCGGAGCCTCGCCTCGACCTGGACCAGCCGGGCCGCCGCGGCGGCCATGGCGCTCTCCAGTTCCGCCTGCCGCAGCCGCAGCATGCCGCGCAGCTCCTCCGCGCCCACCCGCTCGTCGAGGATGGTCGCGACCTGGTCGAGGCTGAAGCCGAGTTCCTTGAGCGCGATGACACGGTTGAGGCGGGCGAGCTGCCCGGCCGCGTAGAAGCGGTAGCCGGTGAAGGGGTCGACACGCGCCGGGCGCAGCAGTCCGAGGGCGTCGTAGTGACGCAGCATGCGGACCGACACCCGGCCGTGTTTGGCGAAGTCTCCGATGGTGAACATGACGTGCTCCACTGCAAGGCCTGACACAGGGGGAGGGTCAAGCCTCGCATGTGGAGTGGGGACGGTCAGCGGCCGTACTGCCGTAGGCACAGGTCGACGATGGACGGCGGTACGACCCCGTCCGCGGCCGCGCAGAGCTCGTCCATGCGGGGCGGCGGGGCCGGCCGAGGGCGCGGGTGCGGGTGCGCGGTCGCGGGCCCGGGCACCCGCGTCCGCCGGGGCGGCACCGCCTTGGCGCGGGCCCGCTCGCGGGAGGGCGCGGGCTCCGGGGCGCGGCCCCGTTCCGCCGCCGGTTGTGGGTCCGGGTCCGGGTCGGTTTCGGGGGTCGCGGGCAGTTCACCCAGGGGCAGCGCCAGGGGGGTCGGGAGCTCGGGCGCGTCGGCGGGCGGCACGGAACCGCGTACGGGAACCGGAGCCGAATCCTGCGGTGCGACGGAGACACAGCCGGCGCTCGCGAGGAGCACGACGAGGGAGAGGGGCACGGCCCGGCGTAACTGCATCCGACCACCTTGCCGTACGGTACGGCCCGCCCGTTTCCCCACTTCACCCGTCCGGGTGATGTGATCCCCATGGTTGACACCGGGGTGTGTGGGAAATGGGAACGGCAGTGCGGGTGACGGGGGAGGCGCGACCTCCGGAGCCCCGCGCCACCGTGTCCTGCCCGCCGAACGCCCGTACGGAGTGCCCGTCCATGACCTCAGCCGCCGCGCCCGGCAACCCCGCGCCGCCCCCGGATCCCACGGCCCGCCCCACGGCCCGCCCCGCGTCCCTGCCCTCGGCCGCGTCCCTGCCCGTCTCCCTGCCAGGGGCTCGATCCGAACCGGGGAGCGCACTCGGATCGGGTGGCGGACTCGCGCCGTGGAAGGGCTGGGCGGCCGTGTGCGCCGTCGCCCTCGGGATCTTCTGCCTCATCACCTCCGAGCTGCTCCCCGTCGGACTGCTCACCCCGGTCGGGGCCGACCTCGGCGTCTCCGACGGGACCGCCGGGCTGATGGTCACCGTTCCCGGGCTGGTCGCCGGATGCTGCGCCCCGCTGGTCACCGTCGGCGCCGGCCGGCTCGACCGGCGGCTCGTCCTGTGCGTGCTCATCGCCCTGATGGCCGCCGCCAACCTTGCCGCCGCCCTCGCCCCGAACTTCGCCGTCGTGCTGGCGGCCCGCCTGCTGGTCGGCGTCAGCGTCGGCGGATTCTGGGCCATCGCGGGCGGACTCGCCGTACGCCTCGTCCCCGGGCGCCACGTGGGCCGGGCGACCGCGCTCGTGTTCGGCGGTGTTCCCACCGCCTCCGTGCTCGGCGTACCCGCCGGCACCCTGCTCGGCGAACTCGGCGGCTGGCGCACCGCCTTCGCGGCGGTCGGCGCCCTCGGCCTCGTCACGCTGACCGCCCTGCTCCTGCTGCTGCCCCCGCTTCCGCCGACCCGGCACATCACCTTCCCGGAACTGCCGGCCCTGCTCCGCGAGAACCCCGCGGTCCGGGCCGGGGTGATCGTCACCTTCCTGGTGGTGACCGGGCAGTTCGCCGCCTACACCTTCGTCCGGCCGATCCTCCGGGACGTCTCCGGCATCGACGCCGCATACGTCAGCACGCTCCTGCTCGGCTACGGCGTCGCCGGTGTCGCGGGCAACTTCCTGGCCGGGACCCGGGACGCCTACCGGACCCTGCTGGTGGTCAGTTCCTCCCTCGCCGTGATCCTCGCGCTGATCGCCGTCCTCCCGGGACCGGTCGCCGGGACCACGCTGCTGCTCGCCTGGGGACTCGCGTACGGAGGGGTCTCCGTGAGCGTGCAGGGCTGGATGATCAAGGCGTCCCCGGACGCGCCCGAAGCGGCCTCCTCGCTCATGGTGGCCATGTTCAACCTCGCGATAGCCGCGGGCGCGCTGTTCGGCGGCCTCGCCGTCGACGGCATCTCCGCACCCGCCGCTCCGCTCGGCGGAGCCGCCCTGATGCTCGTGGCCGCGTGCACCGTCTGGGCCACGGCGGTCCGCCGCACCGACAGACGGGACGGCAAGGCCGATACCGGACATCCGGCTTGACCCGGACCCCGCCGGAGGGAAAGAGTGCGCCGATCAAGAACCACCGCTTGAGCCGCACTTCGGAGATACGCCAGATGTCCCCATCCGTTCGCACATCGCCCGCCCCGGCCACGGTCGGCGGTTCTCCGGCACTCGGCACCCCCGGCGTCCCCGCCACCGGTGCCCCCCTGGCTCCCGCCGCCCGGCGGCGCAGAGCCTGACCGGCCGGGTGGGGGCCGGCACCGCACCGCCGCGCCGGCCCCCGTCCCAGCCGGGGAGCCACCATGTCCCAGGACCCTGATGAGAGCGGGCTCGTCCCCGACGACCACCTGCTCGTACGCCCGTACGTCGGCCCCTCGGGCCGACCGCCCCGGCCGACGGCGCCCGCCTGGCCGCAGACCGGCCCCCTCGCCTTCCCCGGCCCGGCGCGCGCCCCGCAGGCCGGTGGCCCCGCTCCGGTTTCCACCCCCGCCGTCGCCCCCGCGGGCGTGCGGGATGCGGCGGACGGCGGGAGCCGCGGCCGCAGTCGGCTTGTGCCGGCCGTCGGCACCCTGCTCGCACTCGCCGTGGTCGGCGCCGTCGTGCTCCTGCTGAACGGGCCCGAGCCGGAACCTCCCCGGGCCGGGCGGCCGCCCGAGCTGTCCGTGCCCGTGCTCCCGGCGCGCAGCCCGGACGCGGGCGTCGGCGGGGAACCCGGGCCGACCGCATCCGGACGGGCCGGGGCCACCCCGGCCGCCCCGACGGCGGAGCCTTCCGGGAGCGCGAGCGCGAGCGCGAACGCGAGCGAGGGTCCGGAGTCGACGCCCTCGCCCAGGGCGTCGGCGGGACCGTCGGGTGCCGTCGCCCCCGTGACCCTGCGGATGGGGGACAAGGGACCCGAGGTGCGCGCCCTTCAGGAAATGCTCTACGGGCAGGGGTTCACGTACGTCTCCGTCACCGGCGTCTTCGACGGCCAGACCAAACGCGGCGTCGGCCAGCTCCAGCGCGACCGGTCCATCAAGGGCGACCCGCAAGGCGTCTACGGGCCGGCCACGCAGGCGGCCATGAGGTAGTGCCGCTTCGGGGGCCTTCGCGGGTCCTGCGGCCCTGAAGGGGCTCAGCAGCCGCCGGAGACCCGCAGTACGGTTCCCGTCGTGTACGAGGCGTCCGGGGACAGCAGCCAGGCGATGGCCCCGGCGATCTCCTCGGGCCGGCCGGGCCGCCCGAGCGGGATTCCGGCCGCGGCCCGTGCGGGCCGGTCGGGATCCCCCATCGCCGCGTGCATGTCGGTCTCGATGATGCCGGGAGCCACGGCGTTGACCCGGATCCCGTCCGGGCCGAGCTCCTTGGAGAGGCCCACGGTCAGCGCGTCGGCGGCCGCCTTGGTCGCCGCGTAGTGCACGTAGTCTCCGGGGCTGCCGAGGGTGGCGGCCGCCGAGGAGACGTTCACGATCGCCCCGCCACCGGACTCCGCCATGTCCCGGGCGGCCCGGCGGCAGCACAGCAGGTACCCGAGGAGGTTCACCTCGACCACCCGCCGCAGGTCCTCGGTCCGGGCGTCGGCGAGCCGGCCGAGCGGGCCGGTCACCCCGGCGTTGTTGACCAGGCCGGTCAGCGTGCCGAGTTCGGCTCCGGCGATGTCGAAGAGCCGCTCGACGGCGCACTCCCCGGAGGTATCGCCGCGTACGGTCACACAGCGGGCCCCCGTGGCCCGTACCCGCTCGGCGACGGCCTCGGCGGCCGCCTCGTCGCGGACGTAGCCCAGGGCCAGGTCGTGCCCGTCGGCGGCCAGCCGCAGCGCGGTCGCCGCACCGATGCCCCTGCTGCCGCCGGTGATGACGGTGACAGGACGACGAGGACGTGACACGGGAGCCTCCTGCGGACGGTGGAACAGCGAATGCCGGAACAGCGAATACAGGAACGGCGGATGTCGGAACAGCGGATGCCGGAACAGCACGCGCGGTGCGGCAGGCTAACACTGTGATAATCGCTGGACCAGCGAAAATGGCGCGCCGGAGAGTGATCGTCACCGACGCGCCGCAGGACCGGCACGTCGTCCGCGTCCCAGACGACTGCAGGAGCCGTCCATGTCGACTTTGAGAGTCACCGCCGAAGAGCTGACCGTCCACGAGCACCCGAACGCCGACGCGTTGGAGCTGGCCCAGGTGGGCCTGTACCGCGCCGTGATCGCCAAGGGTGCCTACCGTACGGGCGAGTTCGCGCTCTACATACCCGAACAGGCCGTGCTGCCCGCCGGACTGATCGAGGAGCTCGGCCTCACCGGACGGCTGGCCGGCGGCTCCGCCGACCGGGTCAAGGCGGTCCGGCTGCGCGGCGAACTCTCGCAGGGCCTGGTGTGCCGCCCGCGTGCGCTCGCCGACGTCGACCTCGTACAGGCGGCCAAGGAGGGCACGGACTTCGCGGAACTGCTCGGCATCACCAAGTGGTCCCCGCCCATCCCCACCACCATGAGCGGCGACGTCGAAGCCGCCGCCGATCTGATGCCGTGGGTCGACATCGAGAACCTCCAGCGCTACCCGCACATCTTCGAGCCGGGGGAGCAGATCGTCCTCACGGAGAAACTGCACGGCACCGCCTGCCTGTTCACGTACGTGGTCCAGGAGGAGCGGTCGATCGTCTCCTCCAAGGGGTTCGGATCGAAGGGGCTGGCGCTCAAGGAGGACGAGCGCAACCTCTACTGGCGGGCCGTACGCGGCCACGGCGTGCCGGCCGTCGCCGCGGAGCTGGCCGCCCGCCTCGGCGCCACCCGGGTGGGCATCTTCGCCGAGGTGTACGGCGCGGGCGTCCAGGACCTGGCCTACGGGACCGACGTGCGCACCGCCGACACGCCCCCCGGGTACGCCGTCTTCGACGTGTCCGCCGAGATCGACGGGCAGGTGCGCTGGCTGGACCCGGTCGCCGTCCTGACGGACGGGGAACTGCCGCTGGTGCCCCGGCTGTACGAGGGCCCGTACGACCTCGACACCGTGCTGGAGCTGGCGAGCGGCCGCGAAACCGTGTCCGGGCGGGCCGTGCACCTGCGCGAGGGCGTCGTGATCCGTCCCGCGACGGAGCGCTACAGTCCGGTCGTCGGCGGCCGTTCCATCGCCAAGGCGGTCAGCCCGGCCTACCTGACCCGCAAGGGCGGTACCGAGTACGAGTGATCGACCGCCTCGCCGCGGAGACCGGCGCCGAGCGCTGGGAGGCGTACCTGGAGCTGGACGTGGTGCTCGGGCGGATCGCCGAGGGGGCGGACGGGCGGCTCGACTTCCAGGCGGCCTTTCCCGTGCACGCGTGACCTGCTGCGTCTGACCGGCCGCGTCCGACCGGCCGGGCCGTGTGGGACGCGCCGCGCCGCGTTCGCCCCGCATCGTGGGGCGGGCGCGGCGTGCGTGGTGGGATGGACCGGGGGCGGGTCCACCAGCACACGGAGAGGTCGGGTACATGTCCCAGTCGGGCCGGAGCAACCAGGAAACCATGCGGGCGATGGCGTACGAGACGTACGGCGGGACGGAGGTGCTCTCCGAGATCCGGCTGCCGGTGCCCAAGTACGGCCCGGGTGAGGTGCTCGTCCGGGTGAAGTACGCCGGGGTCAACCCCGTCGACTGGAAGATCATGTCGGGCGGGCTCGACGCCCTGATGGACGTCGTCCACCCGGTGATCCCCGGCTGGGACGTGGCCGGCACCGTCGAGCGCGTCGGCATCGACGTCCCCGAGTACGCCGAGGGCGACGAGGTCATCGCCTACGCCCGCAAGGACTACGTGCACGGCGGGACCTTCGCCGAGTTCGTCACCGTGCCCGTACGCGCCCTCGCGCACAAGCCCGCCTCGCTGAGCTGGCCCGAGGCCGCCGGGCTCCCGCTGGCCGGGCTCACCGCGTACCAGCTGCTCACCCGCCTCGGCACCGGCAAGGACGACACGGTCCTCATCCACGGCGCCGCGGGCGGTGTCGGCTCGCTCGGCGTGCAGATCGCCCGCGCGCTCGGTGCCCGCGTCATCGGCACCGCCTCTCCGCGCAACCACGACCGGGTACGCGAACTCGGGGGCGAACCCGTCGAGTACGGAGACGGGCTCGCCGACCGCATCCGCGCCCTCGTGCCCGACGGGCCCACCGTCGTCGCGGACTTTGTCGGCGGCGTCGGCGCGGTCACCCGGGAAGTGCTCCACTACGACGGCCGGCACGCCTCCATCGCCGATCCCAGCGTGCTCGGATCGGGCGGCCAGTGGGTCTGGGTCCGTCCGGTCGGCAGCGACCTCGCCGAGCTGGGCCGGCTCGCCGACGCCGGACAGCTGAAGGTGCCGGTCGCCAAGACCTTCCCCCTGGCCGAACTCGCCGCGGCCTTCGAACTCAGCCAGGGCGGGCACACCCCAGGCAAGATCGTCATCGAGGTCTGATCCCGCCCGCAGGGCGAGCTGCGTCAGGTCAGGTCCGGCACCTCGCCGCAGGCCGCCCGGGCGACCTCGACCCCCGCCAGGCCGGCCCGCCACGGGCCGGCCAGCGCGGCCAGCTCCGCCGCGTCCGGCGGGGCGGAGCCGAGGCCGATCGCGTAACGGGCGAGGCCCGGGCCGGACTCGAAGGGGCGCGGCCAGGCGTGCGCGTCCGTGACGCGGGCCGCCTCCAGGGCGCCGAGCAGTGCCCGCAGCCGCCCCCGCACGCGGCCCAGGGTCTCCTCGAAGTCCCCGCCGGGCGCGCGTACGGTCACCACCGCCCAGGCGGCGTGCCGACGGTGCAGCGGCGGAGGGGCCACCAGGGCCCGGCCGGCACCGTCCGGGCTGGCCTCCAGCAGCTCCCAGGCCCGGTACAACTCCTGGACCAGCAGGTCGCGCAGGCCCGGACCCACCTGGGCGGTGCAACTGCGCACCGGCTCCGAGGGCGTGAGCACCGTGACCGGATCGAGCACGGGGAGCGCATCGAGGACCGGGTGCGCATCGAGGGCCGGGGCCGGTCGGCCCTCCGCTTCCGCATCCTGACCCTCAGCCGCCGCCGGATCCGCCGGCGCCACGGCCGCCGGCAACAGCCCGACCGGCTTCCGCCAGTCCCAGGCGGCCCACCGGCCGAAGAACTCCCGCAGCAGGTCGTCCGGCGGCAGCGCCCCGGCCTCCTGGACCGTCCGCGCCGCGAGGACCGCCCAGGCCAGCCCCGGCAGCCCGCCGAACGGCGCCGAGTCCAGCCCGCGGGCCCGCGCCCACGCCTTCACCTCCCGCGCCAGCCGGGCGAACGCGGCGTGCTCCGCGCCCACCCGCTCCCGTACGGCATCGGCGTCGCTCACCGCGCTCAGCGCGACGGCGGCCGCCTCACCCAGCTCCGCCCGCCGTGCCACCGCGTGCGCGGGATCCACGCCGTCGGCGGCCACCGTCACCAGGTCCACGGACAGCGCCCCGACGCGGAAGCGCAGGCCCGGTACCCGCGCCCCCGTCACCTCGCGCAGCGGCCCGGCCTCCGGCAGGGCCGCCGCCAGCCGGTCCCGTACGGCGGTGACCCCGTCCGGCCCGGGCAGCACCGCCACCAGGTCCAGGTCGGCCTCCGGCAGCGCGCAGCCCATCCGGCGCGATCCGGCCAGGTGCACCTCCGCCCCGACGAGGGCGGCCCGGACACGGGCGGTGACCTGCTCGGCCCGGTCGGGCCCCCGTCCGCCCGTCTCACCCCGGTCCCGGTCCGGCTCCGGTGCCCAGCGCACCTCGCCCGTCCCCAGCGCCACCGTCGCGCGGACCCGCATCGGTCCGTCCCCGCGCCGCGAGAGCACCGCCAGCTCCCCGACCCGCGAGGGCACGGCGCCGCGGAGCCGCGCCGTGAACTCCGCGACCGCCCGCTGCGGGTCCTGGCTGCGGCCGAGCGTCAGATGCGGGGTGTACCCCTCGGCGCGTCCCCGGCAGCCCGGGAACCGCTCCGTCAGGGCGCGCCGGAGTTCCTGCCACGGCCCCTCCCCGGCCGCCGCGGGATCCAGCCAGAGGGTGGCGTCCTCGCGGTGCCCGAAGCTGTGTACGCCCTCCAGCCGCACGTCGAAGGGCCCCGTCCCGGCGGCCGCTTCGGCCAGCAACGGCAGGGCCTCGTCGAAGGAGGACTCCGGCACGAAGCCGAAGAGCAGGTTCACGTGCGCGGGCCAGCGGCCGGCCTGCGGGTCGTGTCGCTCGCGCACCTCCCGTACCGCGTCCGGCAGCTGCGGCGGCAGCCACGCCACCGCCGTCCGTGCGGTCGCCGGTACGTCGAGCCGCGCCGGGCCGGCGCCCGGCGCCCCGAACTCCACCGTCGCCTCGACGCCGAAGTGGTCGGAGATGAACAGCCCCTCCGCGGCGGGCGCGTCGCCGCGCAGCGCCGCCCGTGTCACCCGGGCGCCCGTGGACCCGAGCAGGATCCGGTCCAGCCGGGCCGCCCGCCCGGACAGCGAGCCCACCGCGGCCAGCGGATTGGCCACCGGATCGAAGGTCGGCGTACCGTCCGCCGCCCCGTGTACCTCGCTCCAGGCGTCCCGCATGCCGAGTGCGGCCGCGGGCCCCTCGGCCCCGTGGCGGCCGTCGTTGAAGTCGCCCAGCAGGGCCACGGAGGCCTCGATGCCGCCCAGGCCCTCCGCGAGCCGGGCCAGTTCGGCGTCCCGCCGCAGGTGCCCGTTCTCGGTGTGGTCGCTGGTCAGGTGCGTGGCGGCGACGACCAGGGGGCCGGCCGCGGTGTCCACCGTCACGGCGGTGACCGCCTTGTGCTTGCCGAGCAGGTGCATCCCCGCCTCCCGCACCGGCAGCCGGCTCAGCACCAGCAGCCCGCACTCGGCGACGTCCCGGCCGCCGGGATCCGTGCCGAGCGTGTACCGGGCGCGCACCCACGGCGCCGCCAGCAGCATGCCGACCAGCTCGGGCTCGACCTCCTGGAGCGCGATGACATCGGCGTCGGCGGCCGCCAGATCCGCCAGCAGCAACGGCCTGCGCCGGGCGGTGGCGATGCGCGGGGCGTCGTACCGGTCCCAGAGCGTGTTCCAGGTCAGCAGCCGCACCGCGGTGGGGCCCGCCGCCGGCCCGGGGGGCGGCGGCTGTGCGGGCCGCCAGGCGCCGCCGCCGGCCGGGTCCCACGCGTACGGGGTGCGCGCGGTGAAGAACGGGGCCCGCAGCAGGCGCGGATCGCGGACCCGCCCCGCCGCGCTGACATCGATCCGGTCCACGCCCGTGGCCCGGTCCCAGACCAGTTCGCCGTCCGCCTCGACGAACAGCACCCGGTGCCAGGGGATGTCGCCGCCGGGTACGAAGGAGGGCAGCGGAACCCGCTTGGGCGCGGCCCCGCGCTGGAGCAGGCCGAGCACGAACCGCGCCGGATCGAACCGCGGGTCCCAGCGGACCTGGTGGTAGAGCTGCTCACTGGTACGCATCAGAACTCCCCGCGGATCGGATCCGGGCCGTCCGCGAGGCCGCCCGCCGTGTCCTCGACGTCCCCGCCCGCACCGATGTACCACGTACGGTGCGCCTGGCCGGCGTGCGGGGGACTGAACCGGTGCAGCTGGGAGGCCAGCACCTGCGCCGGCACCGGGTGCGTGCGCACGGAGTTGCGGCGCAGCAGCTCCGGCTCGTCGACCAGTACCACGGCGTGGGTGACGAGCGCGTCGCGGCGCCGCGCGACCGAGCCGGCCAGGCCGCGCTGCTGGTCGGTGAGCGAGGTGGCGTCCCACACCACGGTTCCGCCCCGGGCGAGGGCGGCGTCGAGGAGGTCCAGGCCCTGGCCCAGCACGTCCGCGTTGGCCCGCTGGTCGGCGCGGGAACCCCGGGCGGTGCGCAGGTCGTCAAGACTGATGTACGCGTCCACGCCGGGCAGGCCGCGGCCGAAGGTGCTCTTCCCGCTCCCCGAGGGGCCGCTGAGCTGCACCAGTCGGGGAAACGTTCCGTCGCGCCACTTCCAGGTCGCCGCCACCGCCTCCTCGACGACGGCGCAGCCGACTCCGGGATCCCGGCCGAGGCGCGCGGCCGCGATCCTTCCCTGCCCGAAGGCGCGCCGGGCCTCCGCCCAGCACCGGTCCGCCGCGTCCGCGTCCAGCCCGGCCAGGGGCTCACGCAGCGCGGCGCGCAAGGCGTCCAGCGGGTCCGGGCCGCCGAGCAGCCCCGCTTCCTCGGCCCACAGCGCGGACCACTCCACCGCCTCCCGCGCCTCCGGCCCGTCGGCCAGCGCCCCGGCGAGCGCGTGCAGCACCCCGAGATCGGCCGCCATGGCCATCCGGACCAGTCCGGCCCGCCGGTCCGCGTCGGGGAACGGCCGCTGCACGTACGGGTACAGGCCCACCAGGTCGCCGACCCGGCGCGCGAGCCCCATCCCGGCCGGGCCGGCCGCGAGCCGCGCCGCGATCCGGCCGCGCGGCTCGCGCCGCAGCAGGGCGGCCAGTACGCCGGCCAGCCGGTCCTCGCCGGTCCGCCCCGCCCCGTCGATCCGGGCGGCGACCTCGGCCACCTCACCGGCGACGTCACCGGCGGCCTCGTCCACACCGGCATTGTCGGCGGCTCCGCCCGCGCCGACGGCGGCGGCCAGCCCCGCCACGTCCGGCTCGGCTCCCGACCGCACCGCCCACAACGGGGCCGCCGCACCGAGCCCGTTGGGCACGACCTCGGCGAACATCCAGTGCGTACCGGTCTGTACGTGCCCGCTCCGCACCCACTTGGCCACGCACCGCCCGAAGTCCTGGCGTGCGAAGCCGGCTGCCGTCCGCACGACGTAGCCCTCCTCCCGCGCGGTGTCGAGCTTCAGCCTGCGCAGCGTGCGCGCGTCGAAGGTGCCCCGCCACAGCACGCGCGGCGTGGGCACCCCGAGGCCCCGCAGGAACCGTACGGTCCGGTCCCAGTCCAGGCAGTGGTCCCCGTCCCACACCGAGAACCCGTAGAACCAGCTGTCCAGATCCTCGTACGGGATCGAGTGCCGGGCGTAGAGGTTCTCCCCGCACACCCGCCAGCCGGCCGGAATCCCCGGGCCGATCCTGCCCTGGAGCCCCTTGACCCATGCCCGCGAGGGATGGTGCGCCGAATCGAGCGAGCGGGCGTGCAGGCCGTCCGCGTACAGGGTGGTGTTCTCCCCGTCGAGCTTCTCCGTCACCACCACCTCGCGCCCGGCCAGCCCCTCCAGTCCGAGGGCCCGGACGTCGTCCGCCGAGGCCCCGGGGGACCAGGGCAGGTGCGGCGTACGGGGATAGTGGGTGCGCATGATCCGCTCCTGCTCGACGACGTGGTGCCTCGTCACTGTAGGTATCCGGAGCCGACCCATCCACCCAATAACCTCAATAACCCCACGGGGGAGCAACCCCGTGGGGGATCCGGGACCTTCGGGGCGCTCAGTAGCCGAGGGTGAACCGCCGGCCCGCGTGCGCGTCGAGCTCGATCTCGTCGAGCACGGCGACGGCGTAGTCCTCCGTCGAGATCCGGCTGCGGCCCTCGTCGTCGACGACCAGGTCGTCGAGCGCCAGCCGGTACGTGCCCGTGCGCTCGCCCGGAGCGATCTGCGCGGCCGGGCTCAGGCAGGTCCAGTGGACCTCGTCCACGGGCACGGTCCGCAGGAAGTCCAGGGCGTCCCCGTGGGCGTGCATCAGGGCCAGCACGGGCTCGGGAACGCCCGCCTGGTCCCAGACCCGGGGGCCGCCGGGGGTGCGCAGCGAACCCGCCCCGCCGACGACCACCACCCGCGGCCGGGGCGTGTCCGTGCCGAGCGAACGCACTCCGCCGATCAGCGACTTCGCGGCGGCCACGAGAACGGCGGGATCCCCGGAGCCGGGGCCGAACGCGCTGATCACCACGTCCTGCCCGGCCGCCGCCCCGGCCACGGACGCCTGGTCGAGCACGTCGCCGCGCACCACCGCGGTGGCCCCGCCGCCGGAATCCGCGAGCTTCGCGGGATCGCGTACGACCGCCGTGACCTCGTGGCCGCGCCGAACCGCTTCGCGCAGCACCTGGGTTCCGATGCTGCCGGTCGCGCCGAAGAGGGCGATCTTCGCCATGACAACTCCCTGGGGATGGAAGGCCGTACGGAACCCCGATCGAGCCCCGCCCCACCATCCAACCGAACCACCCCACCCCCACCCGTCAGCCGTGCCGAAACCAACCGGACGATCCGCCCCAGCCGGGCGACGATGGCGGCGAGCCGGAGTCCTGCGAGGCGGATGTGGCGGTTGGTCGTTCGACGTCAGCCGGGCAGGGCACGGGGCGCCGGTATGATCAGCACTCTCATGGAAAGCGCGATGCGAACAGCGGAGCGGGGCGGCGCGGGACAGAAGTACGCTCTGACCTCGGACGAGGAAGACGCCGACTTCTGGGGCTTCGCTCACGAGGCGGAAGGGCTGTTCGCGCCGCTGCCGCACGACCAGGGAATACGCCGAGTGCAGCTCGCGGGCTGCCTCCCGCAGGGTGGCCTACTGAAGAGCCTTGGCCACGTGGGCAGTCGTCGTGCCACGGCGGGGAACGCCTGGTTCGACCTCCTCGACGGCGACGGTGCCACCATGGGGTCCTACTTTGTCGGCGAGGTCACCGTCATCGACGCCAAGCCCTCGGCCCGCGGAGCCGGCCTCGTCGACCTCACGCTGACACTGTGGTGCGAGAACGCCCTGGCAGGAGCGGAACGAGCGTGGGACCTGATCCGCGCGGGTCACCTGGACCGCACCGGCATGTGGCACGAACTCGCCCCCGAGGACAGACACGCGTGGCTGTCGGTGGCGCTGTGGTCCCGGGAGTATCAGCGCCAGGGGAGACGCGACGCTCCGGCAGGCAAGGTGTTCACCCTGGACGGCCGGCACATCGTCGACGAGGACAGCTTCTACTGCGCGATCGGTGAGGCCGTCAACGGGCCCGGCGGCTACTTCGGCTGGAACCTCGACGCTCTGAACGACTGTTTGAGAGGCGGCTGGGGCGCGACCACTCCGTTCACCGTGCACTGGGATTCCTCGGCCGAGTCCAGGGCACGGCTGGCAGCGCGCGTGCCCACCGCCGACGGCGACGTTTCGCTGTTCGACCTGCTCCTGGAGATCATGGAGGAACGGGGCGTAAGCGTCGTCCTTCGGTGATGCGAGCGGGTGGCGCACTGCGGGAGCCGCTTACCGGCCAGGAGGCCGCACCTACGGGGCGAAGCGCTGGTCGGACGCCGCATCCGGGCGCGGGTGGGGCTCCGGCATCCAGTCGACGCCGCGGTCGCGCAGTCAAGCGCGGGCGGCCGCCATCGGGTGGAGGCGCCCCAGGTGCTCGTAGGCCGCGATGGTGACCCAGTCGGTGCTCAACGTGTTCGACGTGTTCGGCGTGTCCATGGCGACCATGATGCATCCGCGCGCCCTGCCGCGCCCTGCCGCGCCCCGCCGGGCCGACCGCACCCGTCACCCGCACGGGTGCTGCCCCGGGGGCCGGCTCCTCGGGCGGATCCGGGCCATCGAACATACGATGGGCGGGAACCGGGGCGGGCGGCTCGCCGTGCCGCTGGTCCAGGCCGTCGTGGGAGACGTATGGCAGAGGTCGCCGACGCAGCACGGACCGTCATCCTGACCGTGGACGACGATCCCGGGGTCTCCCGTGCCGTCGCCCGTGACCTGCGACGCCGGTACGGCGCCGGGTACCGGATCGTGCGCGCCGAGTCGGGTGAGTCCGCCCTGGAGGCCCTGCACGAGCTGAAGCTGCGGGGCGACCTGGTGGCCGTGATCCTGGCCGATTACCGCATGCCGCAGATGAACGGCATCGAGTTCCTCGAACAGGCCCTGAACGTGTACCCCGGCGCACGGCGCGTGCTGCTGACCGCGTACGCCGACACCAACGCGGCGATCGACGCGATCAACGTCGTCGACCTCGACCACTACCTGCTCAAGCCGTGGGACCCGCCGGAGGAGAAGCTCTACCCGGTCGTGGACGACCTGCTCACCGCCTGGCGCTCCAGCGACTACCGGCCGGTACCCGCCACCAAGGTGGTCGGGCACCGCTGGTCGGCGCGCTCCTCGCAGGTGCGGGAGTTCCTGGCCCGCAACCAGGTGCCCTACCGCTGGTACTCCTCCGACGAGCCCGAGGGCCTGCGCCTGCTGGAGGCGGCCGGGGTCGACGGGCAGCGGCTGCCCCTGGTGATCACCCCCGAGGGCACCGTACTGGTCGAGCCGGAGCCGCCCGACCTGGCCGCCCACGTGGGGCTCGCGACGACGCCGACCGCCGAGTTCTACGATCTCGTCGTGATCGGCGGCGGCCCGGCCGGGCTCGGCGCGGCCGTGTACGGGGCCTCCGAGGGGCTGCGTACCGTACTCATCGAGCGGTCGGCCACCGGCGGCCAGGCCGGGCAGAGCTCCCGCATCGAGAACTACCTCGGCTTCCCCGACGGCGTCTCGGGCGCCCAGCTCACCGAACGCGCCCGCCGCCAGGCCGGCCGGTTCGGCGCCGAGATCCTCACCGCCCGCGAGGTCACCGGGTTGGAGGTCAACGGCCCGGCGCGCGTCGTCCGTTTCTCCGACGGCTCGTCGGTCGCCGCGCACAGCGTCATCCTGGCGACCGGCGTGTCGTACCGGCAGCTCCGGGCACCGGGCTGCGACGACCTGACCGGCCGCGGGGTGTACTACGGCTCCTCGCTCACCGAGGCCTCCTCCTGCCAGGGGTACGACGTCTACATCGTGGGCGGCGCCAACTCCGCCGGGCAGGCCGCGATGTACCTGGCGCGGGGCGCGAAGTCGGTCACGCTGCTGGTGCGCGGGGAGTCCCTGACCGCGTCGATGTCGTACTACCTGATCCAGCAGATCCAGGAGGCGCCGAACATCTCGGTGCGCACCCGGACCGTCGTCGAGGCGGCGCAGGGCGAGGAGCACCTGGAACAGCTGGTCCTGCGGGACGTGGACAGCGGTACGACGGAACTCGTCGACGCGCAGTGGATGTTCGTCTTCATCGGCGCGGCCCCGCTCACCGGCTGGCTGGACGGTACGGTGCTGCGCGACGAACGCGGCTTCATCCTGGCCGGACCGGACCTCACGGCGGACGGAAGGCCACCGGCCGAGTGGCCGCTGGACCGGCCGCCCTACCACCTGGAGACCAACATTCCCGGCGTGTTCGTGGCCGGCGACGCGCGGGCCCGGTCCGCGAAGCGCGTCGCGTCCGCCGTCGGAGAGGGAGCCATGGCCGTGATGCTCGTCCACCGGTACCTGGAGCAGTCGTGAGCGGGCAGGCGATGCCCTGCAGCCCGCAGGAGATCGCCTCGCTGTTCCTGTTCGAGAAGCTCTCCCCGGAGCAGCTCGGGCGGTTGTGCGCCGAGGGGCGCGTCGAACGGTTCGAAGCCGGCCCGGTGTACACCGAAGGCTCCCCGGCGACCTGCTTCTACGTGATGATCGAGGGCACCGTCGTACTGTTCCGCCGGGTCGGCGGCGACGACGTCGAGGTGAGCCGGACCTCGCAGCGCGGGGTGTACGCCGGAGCCATGCAGGCCTACCTGGGCGACCGGGTGCCTCAGACGTACACCAACTCGATGCGGGTGACCGAGCAGACGCGGTTCTTCGTGCTGCCCGCGCAGTCGTTCGCGGACTTCATGCAGGAATGGTTCCCGATGGCCGCCCACCTGCTGGAAGGGCTCTTCTTCGGCGCGAAGAACACCCAGCGGGCCATCGGCCAGCGCGAACGGCTCCTGGCCCTCGGATCGCTGTCCGCCGGACTCACCCACGAGCTCAACAACCCGGCCGCGGCGGCCGTCCGGGCCACCGCGACCCTGCGCGAACGGGTCGGCAAGATGCGGCACAAGCTGGCCGTCATCTCCCAGGGCGGCTACTCCCGCGAGACCATCGCCGACCTCATCGAAATCCAGGAACGCACCGTCGAACGCGTCGCCAAGGCACCGGCGTTGAGCCCCCTGGAGGCCTCCGACAGGGAGGACGAACTCGCCGACTGGCTCGACGACCACGACATCCAGGAGGGCTGGCGGATCGCGCCGACCTTCGTACAGGCCGGACTGGACACGGACTGGCTGGACCAGGTCGCGGCGACCGTGGCCGAGGACATCCTGCCGGCGGCCATCGGCTGGCTCAACTACTCGGTCGAGACCGAGCTGTTGATGGACGAGATCGACGACTCCACCACCCGCATCTCCCACCTCGTGGACGCGGCCAAGCAGTACTCGCAGCTCGACCGGGCCCCGCACCGCGTCGTCGACGTCCACGAACTCCTCGACAGCACCCTGCTGATGCTGTCCGGGAAGATCGGCCGCCGGATCAAGGTGGTCAAGGACTACGACCGCTCCCTGCCCGACGTGCCCGCCTACCCGGCCGAGCTCAACCAGGTGTGGACCAACCTCATCGACAACGCCGTCTTCGCCATCGGGAGCACCGGGGGCGAGGGCACGCTGACGGTCCGCACGGCGCGCGAGGGGGACCGGCTGCTGGTGGAGTTCCGCGACACCGGGCCCGGAATCCCCGGGGACATCCGCAGCCGCATCTTCGATCCCTTCTTCACCACGAAGCCGGTGGGTGAGGGCACCGGTCTGGGCCTGGACATCTCCTGGCGGATCGTCGTCAACAAGCACCACGGCAGCCTCCAGGTCGAGTCCGAGCCCGGCGACACCCGTTTCCAGGTGCTGTTGCCGCTCACCGCACCGGAAACCGATACCGATACCGGAGCCGAGGCTGCACGCGCAACCGGCACCGAGACCGCCGAGGAGCCCGTATGACCGACATCAAGGGAATCGACCCGAGCGTCCCGCCCGCCGGCACCGGCTGCGCCGACTGCGACGGGGTGGGCGGCTGGTGGTTCCACCTGCGGCGCTGCGCCCAGTGCGGCCACATCGGCTGCTGCGACTCGTCGCCGGCCCAGCACGCCACTGCCCACTGGAAGTCCGCCGGCCACCCCCTGGTGCAGAGCTTCGAACCGGGCGAGGACTGGTTCTGGGACTACGACCGCAACGAGATGTACGAGTCCGGGCCCGAGCTGACGCCGCCGGGCGGCCATCCCGCGGATCAGTCGGTCCCGGGGCCGGCCGATCGGGTTCCGCCGGACTGGACGCAGCGGCTCCACCGCTGAACGGGCTCGTCACCCCGTTCGGTCCGCGCGCCGCCGCGCGGGTGGCCGGTGCGGCGCAGGGCTGCGGGGGTGGTGTTGTACCAGCGCTGGACGGCCCGGCGCAGGGCGCGCGCGTCGGCGTAGTCGCTTCGGGCGGCTATCGCGTCGATGCTGAGGTCGGTGCTGTGGAGCAGCCGCGTGATCTGCTCCCGCCGTACGGTTTCGACCTCGTTGCTCCACGTGGCGCCGTGTTCGTCGAGGCGGCGTTGGAGGGTTCGGGTGCTGATGGCCAGCCTGCGCCGTCCGCGCCTGCGCGCTCGGCCTCTACCATCGCCGTCTCAGCGCGGCGGCACGGAGGACCCTCGTTCCCGTCCGCGTCTCCCTGGCCGCCAGGACTCCCGCCCGGCACGGCGCCCTGACCGAGCTCTACGCCACCCGCACCATCGAGTTCGAGGCCCCGGTCAGCTCGATCACCTTCCGCGCCGAAGACCTGAACGCCCCCTCGCCGCACGCCCAGCCCGGTCTGTCGACCGTGCTGCGCAGGCACGCGGACCAGACCCTCGCCTCCGCCGTCCCGCTGCGCAACTGGCTGGATCTCTTCCGCACCGCCGTGGCCTCCCTCCACGCGGAAGGCGCCCTGACCCTGTCAGCGGCGGCGCGGCGCATCCCAGACCCCGAGGCTGCCGATCTCCGACCGCCGGGTCATCACCTGGGCCACCTCGGTCCAGTGGGCGTGGACGGTGGCCAGTTCCGCGATGCGGATGCTCGTGAGGGCGGGGGGGCCGGCACAGGTCGTCGTTGAGGTGCTCGGGGGCCAGCCCCAGCAGGTGCGCGTACCCGGCCCGAGGTATCCCGAGCAGACGTGCCGCATTGACGTTCAGACGGGTGAGGGCGGAAGAGGTCGTGCCCTGGTGCGCGTTCGGGACCACAGGGGTCGAGCATAGACGAGTACGAATGTCCAGGTCATCGCGGCACCGCGGAGGCCGCCGGCCCCAATGTGGCGCGCAGGGTCCCCCCTTGGCGCGTCGGGTCCCCTTGCTGGCGTCCGCTGCCATGGGCCGGGCACCCTTTCCGGCCATAGCGTGGTGATCGTTCCCGCGCGGTGCGGACGGCACGTGACCCGGTGAAACACAGTCATGTCCGCCGCGGAGCACGGGAGATCCCGGTCGGCGCGGAGCCCCTCCACGTGGGTGGGGGCTCTGCAGCCCATCGGCCGGCGTCACCTTCCGCGCTCCGCGCCGCCGCCGAGGAGCGTCCGGCTCCCCGCCCGCGTGGCCAGGCGGAGCGCGTGTTCCAGTGGGCCGCGGCGCAGCGGGCTGTCCGCCCAGATCTGCTGCCAGGCCCACGTCAGGGCCAGCGCCGTGCCGCTGAAGGCCAGCCAGGCGGACCAGGACGCGGCGCCGTGCGCCGGACCGGCCAGCACCAGCGCGTGGATCACGTACGCGCTCAGCGCCATCGCCCCGAGCACCGCGAGCGGCCGCAGCAGGCGCGCGCCCGGCCGGTGCCGGGCGGCGAGCGCGCACAGGCCGATCAGGGCGCATCCCACACCCGCGTTGCCGAGGGTCTCCAGCGGGGTCTGGCTGTACGGATCGGCGACCAGCAGCCAGTCCCAGGAGGTGCTGGGCACGGCGCCGAACTGCCCGCCCAGCACCTCCCGTACGGGGTCGGCGGCGGCCAGCGCCTCCGGGTGGTGGACGGCGATCGCCTCCAGCAGCCGCTGCCGGGACCCGAACACATGGGAGGCGAGCCAGGCGGAGCCGTATCCGGCGACCGCGGCCGCCGTGCCCCACCCCGCCATCCGCCGCGCCGCCGCCCGTTCCCGCACGTCGAACAGCCGGGCGAGGGCCATCCCCGCCAGGACGTACGGAAAGTAAGTGGCCAGCGGATACGCCCCGATGAGCAGCAGCTCGCACACCACCGTGCCCAGCCCGGACCAACTCGCCAGGTCGGCGGCCTCCGGGACCAGGCCGCGCCCGGACGACCCGTACCCGAAGACCGGGCCCAGCAGGAACGACAGCAGCGGCCCCGCCACCACGGAGCCGCCCGCCACGGCGGCGAGCACCGGTGTGGACAGCCGGGTGAAGGGCTCGGCGGCCAGGAAGTACACGGCGAAGAAGGCCAGGATGACCAGGATCCCGGGCCACAACGAGGCCAGGAACAGCCCCAGTACGGCGAGCACGGCGCAGCGGATCAGCAGCGGACGCCAGCGCCGCGCCCAGCCGTCGGGCTGCCGCACCGCGTCCGGGCCGCGCTGGGCGAGGACCAGGGAGAAGCCGGCGAGGAGGGTGAAGAGCGCCGGGGCGCGTCCGTCGGCCGCGACGAGCACGTAACCGGCGCCCTCGGGCTGCGGGCCGGGGCCGACGTGCACGGCGAACATGCCGAGGACGGCGAGACCGCGCACGGCGTCCACCCCGGCCAGCCGGCCGCGGCCGCCGCTCCCGCCGGCTGCCGGGGCTACGAGTGAAGCCGCGGCTTCCGTGGGGGAAGCGCGTCGCATGGGGGATCTCTCCTCGGTCCGGCCGGGGCGTGCGTGACGTGGTCGGACCGGCGGTTTTCATGCCGCCAGTCCGCCAGCGGAAGGTACCAAGGTCGGCATAACCGCGTAATAAGGAGGTATAGGGGTGGCAAAGGCGAGGGTCGGGCGCCGCGGCGCGCGGGCGCCGTAACCCGGGGGCCGCGCCCGCTGTTGCACAGGCGGCGGGTCCACCCACGGTGAACGGAGTCCGATGCCGCAGCTGACCGACCAGGCCGAGACCGACCAGGCCGCAACAGACCAGGCCGAGACCGAACGGGTCGCGTGTGACCGGGCCGCGTGCGACCGGGCCGCCGCGCCCGACGATCACGGGCGGGCGGGCACCTGGATGACCCCCGAGGAGTACGGCGCCTCGCGCGCCGCCGTGTGGACCGCGGCCGTCGTCCTCGTCACCGACACCGACGGCCGGATCCTCGTCCAGAGCGTCGACTACCGCGCCGACCGGCTGCTCCCCGGCGGAGCAGTGGACGCGGGCGAGGCACCCTCCGCGGCCGCCGCCCGCGAGCTGCGCGAGGAACTCGGCGTCGACGGCCACTACCCGCGGGGCCTCGCCGTGGACTGGATCCCGGCCGACACCCCCGGCTTCCCGCCCGAGATGCGCTTCCCCGGCGAGATCCTGCACGTCTACGACGGCGGTACCTGGACCGCCGAGCGGATCGACGCCGTCCGCCTCCCGGAGCAGGAGGTCCTCGGCATCCACTTCGCCGAGCCGGCCGACCTGCCCGCCCTGATGGACGCGGGCGACGCCCGCCGCGCCCTGTCCGCCCTGCGCGCCCGCATCAACGGCTCCGGCACCGCCCTGCTGGAGGACGGCCGCCCCACCGCGCCGACCGCCCTCGACCGGCTCGGAGTGCTCCGCACCCGGCGGACCCCGCAGCACGGCACCTGGCACCCGGGTCCGGTCCCGGCGCAGTTGCCCGTACGGGACCACAGCGGCTGGCTGTTCGGCCCCGACGGCCGGGTCCTGCTCCTGATCGCCCGGGCCACCGGTACGGCCCATCTGCCGCCTCCGACGGCCGGATCGACCACGGGGGCCGTCCCGCTCGGCTACCGGCACGCCGGTGAGGGCGCCCACGCCCGTACCGCGGCCCGCCTCACGGGCCTTCCGCCGGCCGCGGACCCGTCGTACGCCCGGCTGCTGGCCACTCCCGAACAGGTCTGCGAACTGAGCGACTGGGGCCCGGCCGGCGCGGACGAACTCGCGGCGGTGCACACGGCCCGCGCCCGGCTGTCCCTCCCCGTCCCGACCCGGACACCGCCCACGGAACTCCCGGAGGACGGCGTGCGCTGGTGACGGGGCGGGCGGGCCCCGCCCCGGCCCCGGAAGCCGCCATGATCGGGAAATCCGGCCTCCGCCGTCCCCGGTCCCGCAGCATGGGGCCATGAGCGACAGTGCGATCACCTACACCCTGTACATCCAGGCCGATCCCGCCCGGGTCTGGCAGGCTCTCACCGACCCCGCCCTCACCCGCCGGTACTGGGGCCTGAGCTTCGAGACCGACTGGGCGGTGGGCTCCGCGATGGACTGGGTCGAGCGCGGGGCCCGCACCAGCGACCCCGAGCAGGTGGTCCTCGACTGCATCCCGGACCGCGTGCTCTCCTACACCTGGCACACCTTCACCCCGCAGTGGGCGGCCTCGGTCGGGATCGCCGAGGAACTGCGGGCCGAACTGGCCAAGGAGCGGCGCACGAAGGTGACGTACGAGATCGAACCGGTCGGCGAGACCCTGGCACGACTGACCATCCTGCACGAGGGGTTCGAGCCCGGCGGCACCCTGATCGGCATGTGCGGGCGGGCCTGGCCGATGCTCGCGTCGAGCCTCAAGACCCTGCTGGAGACCGGTGCTCCCCTGCCCGAGCCCGAACACGAGGGCGGCCAGGGAGCCGGCGGCCACGAGGCCCACGAGACCCGCCGGGACCGCGGGCCGCGCGAAGGCTGAACCCGCGAGGCGGAGAGCCGGCGGCCCGGCGCCCTGCCCGGCCCTCCGCCTTGTCCGGGTCCTCCGCCATGTCAGGCTGACGGCATGGGGCATACGCTGACGGGGATCCTGGACGCGGCGGCCGAGGGGCGGTTCCCGCCCCCGGACGGCGGCACCACCGTGGTCCCGCAGGAGAACCGGCGCGACGCGGGCGTCATCGCCTTCACCGCGCACTCCGTGGTGTTCACCGACGAGGACCCGGACTGGGTGCGCTCCACCCTCGCCGCCCTCGACTGCGACGCGCTCGCGGCCACCATGAACGCCCGCTTCCTGGCCGCGCTGCTGGACCGCACCGGACGCAGCACCGACACGATCGACCTGCTCACCGTCGCAGACCCGCTGCCCGGCGAACCCCCGCTGGAGCTCCGGGAGATGGCCGACCCCGACCACCCCCGGGTACGGCGGGCCCTGAAGCGCCGTGACGACGTACGGGTCTGGTCGGCCGACGGTGGGGTCCTCGTCCTCGGCCGCGGAGTCGGAGGCCGCTGGGAGACGGCGATCGAGGTCGACGAGGGCGCCCGCCACCGGGGGCTCGGCCGGGAACTGGCCCGCGCCGCCCGCCACCTCGTGCCCGACGGGCAGCCGGTCTGGTCCCAGCAGGCCACCGGCAACGCGCGCAGCATCCGCGCCTTCCAGGCCGCCGGATACCGGCCGGTCGGCGCGGAGTCCCTGCTGCTGGCCCCGGCAGGCTGAGAAACGGCTTGACGGGACCCTGACGACAGGCCGTTCACGGAGGTCGTGTGGAATGGGTGTCATGGGGAGAGGAAAGAAGCAGCAGCGGCCCGCCATAGGCACGCCGGAGCGGATCCTGGTCGTGCCGGACGGCGGCCGGGCCGTGCCGGACGGCGGCCGGGCCGGGCGCGTGCGCGAAGGCGTCGCCCGATGAACCGTTCCGATGCCGCCACGCCCCCGGAGCACTGGCGCTACGGCCGCCACCTGGAGGCGCTGGCCGTCGCGCCGGGGGAGAGCGCCGAAGCGGAGGCCGTGGCCGCCGTGCTGCGCGATCCCGATCCGGTGATGGCCGAGAGCGCCGTGGTCACCCACCTCGACCGCAGGGCGGCGCGGCTGCTCGCCGACGAGTCCTTCCCCGCCTGGGCCCGGGCGATGGCCGACGCGCTCGCGGGGCGGGCGTTCCCCGAGCGCCGGCTGCGGGAGTGGATCCTGCTCAAGGCCATCACCCGAGGCGAGCCCTGGTCCGCCGCGGAACTCACCGCGGCCTCCGACTGGTGCCAGCGCACCGCCGCCCAGTCGCTCACCTCGTACGAGGCCCTGCGCCTGCTGGCCACCAGCGCCCGCACCCGCCGCGTCCGCAACGCCGCCGCGGTCCGCCTGCGCAGGCGCACCGCGGTCTGAAACGGCCGGCCGCGGCAGGCGCCGCGGCCCGTACCGTCAGATGCCCCGGCGGACCCGGGCCGCGCGGCGGGCCTCGGCCTGCTGCCGGGCTTCCACCGTCTTGCGGGACTCCTTGCCCTTCCCCGGCCGGCCCGGCCGGGTGCCGATGCCGCGGAAGCCGAGGTCCGACCCGGAGGGCCGGCCCTTGGCGTCGGTCGGCGCGGAGCCGGCCAGCGGCACCCCGGGGGCGGCCTTGGCGCCGGTGATCCGGCTCAGCGCCTCCTCACCGGACCGGACCTGCGTGATCGTCGGCCGGATCCGGGCGTCCGCCATCAGCCGGACGATGTCGCGGCGCTGGTTCGGGGTGACGAGGGTGACGACCCGGCCGGTCTCGCCCGCGCGGGCGGTGCGGCCGCCCCGGTGCAGGTAGTCCTTGTGGTCGGCCGGCGGGTCCACGTTGACCACGAGGTCGAGGTCGTCGATGTGGATGCCGCGCGCGGCGACGTTGGTCGCGACCAGGACGGTGAGCTCCCCGGTCTTGAACTGGGCCAGGGTCCGGGTGCGCTGCGGCTGCGACTTGCCGCTGTGCAGCCCCTCCGCCCGTACGCCCATGGCCCGCAGGTGCTTCACGAACTGGTCGACCCCGTGCTTGGTGTCGAGGAACATCAGCACCCGGTTGTCCCGGGCCGCGATCTCGGTCGCCGCCGAGATCTTGTCGGCCGCGTGGATGTGCAGCACGTGGTGGTCCATCGTGGTCACCGCGCCCGCCTGCGGGTCGACGGAGTGCGAGACCGGGTCCTTGAGGTACTGGCGGACCAGCTGATCCACATTGCGGTCCAGGGTCGCCGAGAACAGCATCCGCTGCCCCGCGTGGTGCACCTGGTCCAGGATCTCCGTGACCTGCGGCATGAAGCCCATGTCGCACATCTGGTCGGCCTCGTCGAGCACGGCGATCTTCACGCGCTCCAGGTGCACGTCCCGCCGCCCGACCAGGTCGCTGAGCCGCCCCGGGGTGGCCACCACGACCTCGACGCCGGTGCGCAGGGCGCTCACCTGCCGCCCGATGGACAGCCCGCCGACCACGGTGGCCATCCGCAGCTTCAGGGCCGCCGCGTACGGCTCCAGCGCCTCGGTCACCTGCTGCGCCAGCTCGCGCGTCGGTACGAGGATCAGCGCCAGCGGGCGCTTCGGGTCCGCCTGCTGTCCCGCCGTACGCGCCAGCAGGGCCAGGCCGAAGGCGAGGGTCTTGCCGGAGCCGGTCCGCGCCCGGCCGAGGACGTCCCGCCCGGCCAGTGCGTTCGGCAGCGTCGCGGCCTGGATGGGGAACGGCTCCTTGACCTCCAGGGAGGTCATGGTCGTCACCAGTTCAAGGGGCAGGTCGAGCTCCGAGAACGACTCCACCGGCGCCAGGCCCGGCACCTTCGGCTCGTGCATCGTGAACTCGCCCTGCGGCCCGATGCTCCGGGGGGTCTTGCCGCCGGACTTGGCTCCGGGCCGGGCACCGCCCTTCACACCGAAGCGTCCGTGAACTGACGGGTTCCTCATGCAGGGCCTTTCGAAGCAAGAAGCAGATGGAGCAGGAAGCAGGCGAAGGGGGAAGCAGACGGGGAAGAAGTTGGTCAACCGCCCATGGTACCAGCGGGGCCTACGCCTCCCCGGTGTCCAGTTCCCCGGAGCGCACCTGGGCGCAGTGGGCGCGGACCTCGACCGCGGCCCGCTCGAACCAGTCGGCGATCACGGCGACCTCGTCGGGGGAGTAGTCGGCGAACAGGGCGCCGAGCCTGTCGTAGAACGGCTGGTAGACCGCGACGACCCGGGCGGCGGCCTCGGGCTCGGCCACCACCCGTACCCGACGGCGGTCGGCGGGGTCCGGCCGGCGCCGCGCGTACCCGGCGCGTTCGAGGCGGTTGAGGACCCCGGTGACGGCGCCAGTGGTGAGGTCCACCAGCTCGGCGAGGTCACCGGCGGCCAGCGGGGTGTCCCCGGCTCCCAGGATGTGGCCCAGGCACGTCAGGTCGGTGACGTTGAGTCCGAGCCGCTGTGCCACCTCCTGCTGGCCGACGATGCCCAGGGCGACGTACTGGTCCATGCGCGACATCGCCTCCGCGGCCGTGGCCGGGGGGCGGGGCTTGCCCTCCACGCAGATACTCCTTAGCATCTAAGTTACTTAGCTCGTGAGATAAATTAATCTCCTCTCCGAGCCTACTGCCGACGGTCCGACCAGGGAGAACCATGAGCGCGCACGGCCACGTCGATCTCGGCCACACGGTGGCCGGCTGGACCGGTACCACCCTGGCCCTGCTGGGCTCCGCCGGAGCGGGCATCGCCGTGTGCGCGGCCTGGACCCCCGGGATCTGGCTCGGCCTCGGCGTCGTCGCCGCGGCCGGGATCGTCACCTGGCTCCTGCACCTCGCCGGCTGGGGCAAGCCGAGCGGGCCCCGCCCGGAAGCCGACTGGGACTGGCGCACCCGGGACACCACCGCCCACACCGGGCACGCCGACTGCCTGGGCTGCAGGGTCAGCGGACCGCGCCGAGCCGCAGTGGCGGCCCCCCGGCCTCGATCCGCCGTGTCGTTGCCGGCTGCGGATGGCAGTGCATGAGCACGCGGGTGAAGTGCTCCCGGAAGGCCTCCCGGAAGGCCTGCGCAAGGCCTTCGGGAGGCCTCCGGACGGGGTTTCTCCCCCGTTTCACGGACAAGCCGACCAGAAGTTCGAATATGCGCCGCGCCCCGGTTGGCCGCGTTCAGCGTGTGCTGTAGGGGACCGTTGGGCAGGATCGAGACGGCCGCATATGCGGCCCGCAGTGGAACGTTGAGAAGGATCAGCCAGATGGCAACAGGCATCGTGAAGTGGTTCAACTCGGAGAAGGGTTTCGGGTTCATCCAGCAGGACGACGGCGGCCCGGACGTGTTCGTGCATTTCTCCGCCATCGCGACCACCGGCTTCAAGTCGCTGGAGGAGAACCAGAAGGTCCAGTACGACGTCACCCAGGGCCCGAAGGGCCCGCAGGCAGAACAGGTGGTCCCCCTCTCGTAGTGCCGCTTCACGAGCCAGGCCCGTGAGCCGAGCCCCGCCGGTCCCCGGCGGGGCTCTCGCACGTCCGGGGCCCGGGCCGGGCCGCTACCCGGCCCGGTGGAGGGCCAGGAGCAGGCGCCACAGGTGGTCCGCCAGGGCGGGCGGATCGGCGGGGACGGTGCCGTGCAGCCAGTCCGCGAGTACGCCGGTGAAGGCGGCGGCCACCGCCGAGGCGACCAGCTCCGGGCGCGGGGCTCCCACGGCCGCGCGCTCGGCGCGGGCGCGTTCGCGCAGCTCCCGGTGGAGCCGGTCGCCGAGCGGGCCGCCGCCGCCCGGGAGGAGCAGGGTGCGGTAGAGCGGCCCCCGCTCGGCCGCCCCGGCCAGGAAACCGGCCAGTTCGGCGGGCGGCCGCGCCGGGGGCAGCGCCGCCGGACCGGTCTGCCAGGCGTGCAGGGCGTCCACCGCGGCGTGCACCACATCGGCGCAGGCGTCGACGGCGAGCGCGGTGAGGTCCTCGTAGTGCAGGTAGAACGTGGCCCGGCCGACGCCGGCCCGGCGGACCACCGCCGCCACGCTGACCTCCGCGAGCGGTGTGGTGGCGCACTCCGCGAGCAGGCTCTCCCGCAGCCGCGCCTTCGTCCGTGCCGTGCGCGGGTCCGGTGCGCGGGAGTCCGCCGGGCTCACGCGGCCAGCAGCGCCGCGCCGAGGGCGAGGGCGCCGGGCAGGGCCTGCGCGACGAGGATCCGTCGGTTGGCGGTCGCGGCCCCGTACACCCCGGCGACGATCACGCAGACGAGGAAGAAGATCTGCGTGGCGAGCGAGTCGATGACGAGCGACCAGATCAGACCGGCGGCCAGGAAGCCGTTGTAGAGGCCCTGGTTGGCGGCGAGCGGCGCCGTGAGGCGGGCGGTGTCGGCGTCGAAGCCGGACAGTGCGCGGCCGGGCGGGCGCTGCCACAGGAACATCTCGAGGACCAGGAAGTACACGTGCAGCGCGGCCACGAGGCCGATCAGGATCTGAGCGACCGTGTGCATGGCCGCCTCCACTTCTTGGCTGAATGGGCTGGATGGGTGACTGGAGAGGACGCTATTTCCTGGACAACTGTACAGGAAATCTGGTCCGAGCCGTTGAGTGGCCCGTCACCCTGCTCCGAGGCTCAGAGGTTGGCGTCCAGGAAGGCCCGGAACTCCCCGCGGGTCATCGGGCCCGCCTGGCTCGCGACCGCCTCGCCGTCCTTGATGAGCACGGCGGTCGGCGCCGCGGTCACCCCGTAGCGCCGGGTCGGCTCGGGGCACCGGGTCATGTCGGTGCGGACGGCCGTGAACCGCGTCCCGTACTCCTCGGTCAGTTCCCCGACCACCGCGTCCATCGCCCGGCAGGCCTCGACGGCCTTCGGCCAGCTGCCGCAGAAGTAGGCGAGAACGGGCCCGGTGGTCATCGACAGGATGAAGTCGAACTCCTGGTTCTCCAGCGGCTGGTGCACCCGACGTGCCATGCGTGTCGCTCCTCGCTCGTACGCCCCCTCGATCGGGAGGGCGGCCCCCATCATCGCCGCATTGTCAGTGGCGCCTGGGAAGCTGATCGGCATGGACGACAGGATGCTCCGGCGCCGGGTCTACGGCGCCGACCACGAGGACCCCGACCCCGGCCCGCGCCCCGACCACGCGTACGGCGAACTGGTCGGCGGGCCGCTCGACGGGCTGCTCCTGGACATCACCGGCTGGAGCGCGCCCCAGCTCGCCGAGGAGGCCAGGCTCCCCACGGAGATAGGACGCTACGGAGCGGGCGGCCGCGCCCACTACCGCCGCCGCGCCGGGGACCCGCGCCACTGGGACTGGACGGGTGACAGCCGCTGACCTCCGGTGACCGCTGACCTCCGGTGGCCGTCCCGGGAAAATCTTCGAAGAATTTCCCGGGAGCTGTCGATCGGGGCGTCTCCCGTTCGACGCAAGGGGTGAGAGGCGGGGACAGCCCCCGCCCTCCCGACGGAGGAGTCACCATGCCGCGCTTCCTGACGATGATCCGCATCGACGAGCAGGAACTTCCCCCCGAGACCCCGTTCCCGGCCGACTTCGAGCAGCGCATGGGCGCCCTCCACGAGGAGATCACCAAGGCCGGGGTCATGCTCGACACGGCCGGGCTGCTCCCCACGTCCGAAGGGACCCGCGTCACCTGGTCCGGCGGGAAGATCAGCTACACCGACGGGCCCTTCACCGAGACCAAGGAGGTCATCGGCGGCTACTCCCTCACCCAGTGCAAGGACAAGGCGGAGGCCATCGAGTGGACCCGCCGGTTCCTGGAGATCCACCCGGCGGAATGGAAGGTGAGCGCCGAGGTCCGGCAGATCCAGGAGATGTGATCCCAGGGCGGCCGCGCCGCGTTTGCCCTGCCTCGTCACGGCTGCTCTGATGGGTGGCCGTGACGGCAGTGAGTGCGGCCCAGGCGGTCGAAGCGGTGTTCAGGATCGAGTCCGCGCGGATCATCGCCGGCGTCGCCCGGATCGTACGGGACGTCGGCATCGCCGAGGAGATCGCCCAGGACGCCCTGGTCGCCGCGCTCGAACAGTGGCCGGAGTCCGGCGTCCCCGACCGGCCGGGCGCCTGGCTCACGGCCACCGCCAAGCACCGCGCCATCGACCTCGTCCGCCGCAAGGAGACCTACGCGCGCAAGCTCGCCGAGGTGGGCCGCTCTCTGGAGGACGTGCCGCCGCCGGCCGAACCGGCGGACCCCGATGACATCGACGACGACCTGCTGCGCCTGATCTTCACCTCTTGCCACCCCGTCCTGGCCACCGAGGCCCGGATCGCGCTCACCCTGCGCCTGATGGGCGGGCTGACGACCCAGGAGATCGCCCGCGCCTTCCTGGCCTCCGAACCCGCCGTCGCCCAGCGGATCGTCCGGGCGAAGCGCGCCCTCGCCAAGGCCGGGGTCCCCTTCGAGGTCCCGTACGGAACCGACCGCGAGGCACGGCTCTCCTCCGTCCTCGAGGTCATCTACCTGATCTTCAACGAGGGCTACTCGGCGACCGCCGGAGACGACCTCCTGCGCCCCGCCCTCTGCGAGGACGCGCTGCGCCTGGCCCGCGTCCTGGAAGGCCTGATGCCCCGGGAACCCGAGGTGCACGGCCTCGCCGCGCTGCTGGAGTTCCAGGCGTCCCGGACCGCCACCCGCACCGGCCCCGACGGGGAACCGGTGCTGCTCGCGGACCAGAACCGGTCCCGGTGGAACCGCCTGCTCATCGCCCGCGGCGCCCGGGCGCTGAGCCGCGCCGGGAACGGCCCGTACTCCGTCCAGGCCGCCATCGCCGGCTGCCACGCGGCAGCGGTCCGCTACGAGGACACGGACTGGCCGCGGATCACCGCGCTCTACGGCCGCCTCGTCCGGCTGGTCCCCTCGCCGGTGGTGGAGCTCAACCGGGCCGTCGCGGTCTCGATGGCCGAGGGTCCGCAGGCGGCCCTGCCGCTGGTCGACGCCCTTGCCGAGGAACCGGCCCTGAGCGCCTACCACTTGCTGCCGTCCGTACGGGGCGACCTGCTGGAGCGGCTCGGCCGGCCGCAGGAGGCCCGCGCGGAGTTCGAGCGCGCTGCCTCGCTCACGCGCAACGCGCAGGAGCGCAATCTGCTCCTGCGGCGCGCGGCCCGCCTCTGAGCACGGGACGACGACCCCTGCAGGGCCCCGGAGTCAGCGGCGCCGGGCGTACGCGGCCACGTCCAGCGGGGTGCCCACGGGCCGCCGCGGCGGGGTCAGCGCGATGGGCCGGCGGAAGCCGCCGGAGCGGACGATGTCCTGGAGGGTGCGGCGCAGCGCCTCCTGGAAGTCGCCCATGGTCCGGCGGGCCGCCGGGGTGTCGACGTAGAGGGAGTTCATGTGCAGCCCGTCCGTGTCCCGCTGGAACCACGAGCAGGCCCCGTTGGCGCGCGCCGACCACACGTGGGTGGTGGGCCGCCAGTCCTCGTGGCGCTCGGCGCCCGGGCACTTGCGCATGTCGATGTACGAGAAGAAGTTCACCGGATGCGGCCAGGAGCGGGCGGCGAACTCCTCGGGCGCCAGCAGCTCCCAGGCCCGCACGAACGGCACGTCGAGATGGCTGATCATCTCGCTGAAGCCGGCTCGCACCGAGGCCATGACCTGGGCGAAGTCGCGGCCGGGGGAGGCGTCGAACTCGATGGGCATGGTGTTGACGAACCAGCCCACCGAGTCCGTCCAGGTGTCCCGGCCGCGTTCGCTGACCGGCATGAGGCCCCGGTAGACGCCGGGCCCGCCGGCCTCGCGCAGGCATACGGCGACGGAGGCGAGCACGCCCATGAAGGGCTTGCCGCCGACCGTCTGGCAGGTCTTCTCGAAGACCTCGGCCTCGCCGGCGTCCAGCAGCAGGGAGGCCTCGTTGACGATGGGGTACATCCGGTCGGGCTCGACGCCCAGGTCGAGCGGGAAGCGGGGGAAGAACTCGCCGGCCGGGCCCATGAAGGCCTTCCAGTAGTCCAGGCGTTCGTCGCGGGCGTCGATCGACAGGTAGCGGCGGCGCTGCTCGTCGGCGAAGTCGAGGTAGCTGGGGGCGGGCGGCAGTTCGGCGTCCTCGCCGCGGCACAGGCCCTCGTACGTGGTCATCACCTCGCGGGCGACGATCGGCATCGACATGCCGTCGCAGACGATGTGGTCGAAGGTGAGGTACACCGTCGCGGACTCCTCGCGGATCACCGCGCCCATGATGAACAGCGGCCAGGCGAGGGTGTCGATGCTCTGCTGGAACCGTTCGACGAGGAATCCGTTCAGCCGCTCGGTGGTCTCGAAGGTGCCCACGTCCAGGGGATCGAGGGCGAGTCCGGCCGGATCGAAGGGCTCGCAGGCCAGCTCGCCGGCCAGTCGGCGGAAGGCGCACCGCAGCACCTCGTGCCGCCGGACGAAGGAGAGCAGGGACTGCGCCAGGGCCTCCTCGTCGAGCGGGCCGGTCACCTCGAAGGTGACCGCGACCCAGGACGCGACCGGGTCGTCGGCCGCCCGGCTCTCCTCGGCGACGGTGAAGTGCTTGTCCTGGTTGAAGGACGCCTTCCTGCTCGCCGGATCGTCCGTGCCGCCGGCCTCCGCCGACGTGGACCGGAGCCGCCACTCGACCACCCGGCCGGGCGCCACGTCGTGCATTTCCAGAGGAAACTGCCGCATACCGTCATCCCTTCGTCCCCCGGATCAACCCCCAGGCCCTAACGACCCCCGGCCCGGGGAAGTGACGAACCACTTGCGCCGGGCCGAACGGCGGGGGCGGGGGAGGCGGGATCGGAGGGCGCGGTGACGAAAGTCGATCAGCGGTCGCCGGTGCGCCGTTCCAGAGGCGTTGCTACTGCCGAGTTGCTCACACTGAAAGTCACGCTGCCGGCCCGGTAGCGGTCGTCGGACCACTCGATCGGGCGGCCGGTCGCCGTGGCGGAGACGTGGCGTTGGCGCAAGAGCGGGCTGCCGCGCCGGACCGCCAGCAGCCGGGCGTCCTCGCTGCCGGCGGGAAGGGCGTCGATGAGGTGTTCGCCGTAGTGGGCGACGACCCCGGAGTCCTCCGCCAGCCGGTCCATGATGGAGCGGCAGTCCTCCGGCATCGCCTCCACGGCCGCCGCGACCCAGTCGGGGTAGGCCGTCCGCTCGACCATGGTGGGCTCCCCGTCGAGCAGGCGCAGCCGCAGCACCGCGAGGACCTCCGCGCCCGGTGCCACCGCGAGCCGCTCCGCCTCCTCGGCGGTCGCGGGCCTGCGCGTGCGGGAGAGGAAGCGGCTGGCGGCCTCGTGCCCGACCCCCTCGGCCCACTGGGCGAAGCTGTTCAGCTCGCCGAAGCTGTGCCTGCGCTCATGGCGCAGAACGATCCTCCGCGCGCCCTGCCGGGAACCGATCAGCCCCTCGGCGGCCAGGGTGGCCACCGCCTGGCGGACCGTGCCGCGCGACGCGGACCACCGGGCGGCCAGATCGCTCTCCGAGGGCAGCTGGGATCCCACCGGGTGCTCGCCGGAGAGGATCGCCCGGCGCAGCGCATCGGCGATCTCCAGATATCGGACCGTGCCCATGCCCTTCGCCCCCTGGTTGGTGTGTACGGATCACCCCGTCGATTCTGTACTCATGATCATTCCAACATGCTCTGTCACGACGTATTCCGGTCATTCTCATCTCTTCGTCGAGCCGTGCTCCCGGAGACAGGCGCCGTTCACCGTCCGTACAGCGAGCCCGGGCGAACTGGTGCCAACTTGTTCAGACAAGTGAACCCACCCTCGTCTCCGGGAGAGACCGTGCTCAGTTCCTCCGCCCGTCGCGGTGCGGCCGTACTGCTCAGCGCCGCCGTACTCACCACGCTCAGCGCGTGTGGTGCGGCACCCGACCAGAAGTCCGGTGGCGCCGGCGCCACCAAGACCGGCGTACAGCCGGGCGCCGCGGCCTCGGTGGCCGACTTCGGCTCGATGGAGGCCCTCGTCGCCGCCGCCCAGAAGGAGGGCAAGCTCAATGTGATCGCGCTGCCGCCGGACTGGGCGAACTACGGCGAGATCATCAAGGCCTTCGAGGCCAAGTACAAGATCAAGGTGAACAGCGAGAACCCGGACGCCTCCAGCGCCGACGAGATAGCCGCCGTCAAGTCCCGCAAGGGCCAGGACCGCGCCCCCGACGTCCTGGACCTCGGCATCGCCTTCGCCCGCAGCGGCGCCGCCGAGAAGCTCTTCGCCCCGTACAAGGTCACCGCCTGGGACAAGATCCCCGGCTCCCAGAAGGACGCCGACGCCCGCTGGTACAACGACTACGGCGGCTACGTCTCCATCGGCTGCGACGCGGCCCGCATCACCACCTGCCCGAAGACCTTCGCCGATCTCCTCAAGCCGGAGTACAAGGGCAAGGTCGCCCTCAACGGCAACCCCACCAAGTCCGGTTCGGCCTTCGGCGGCGTCTACGCGGCCTCCCTCGCCAACAAGGGCTCCTTCGCGGACATCCAGCCCGGCATCGACTTCTTCGGGCAGCTGAAGAAGAGCGGGAACTTCATCCCGGTCGAGTCCACCCCCGCCACCGTCGAGAAGGGCGAGACGCCCATCTCCATCGACTGGGACTACCTGAACGCCGGCTACGCCGAGCAGTTCAAGGGCAAGGGCGTCGACTGGCAGGTCACCGTCCCCGCCGACGGCGTCTTCGCCCAGTTCTACTCGCAGGCCATCAACGTGGACGCCCCGAACCCGGCGGCCGCCCGCCTGTGGATGGAGTTCCTCTACAGCGCCGAGGGCCAGAACCTCTGGCTCAAGGGACACGCCCGCCCCGTGCTGCTGCCCGTCATGACTCAGGACGGCACCGCCGACAAGGACGCCGTCACCAAGCTCCCGCAGGTCCAGGGCACCCCCGCCTTCCCGGCCTCCGCGGAGCTCGACCGGGCCAAGGCCACCCTCGCCGAGAAGTGGGACAAGGCACTCTCCTGATGTCCACCTCCGACTCACACGCCGCCGGCGGCACCAGCCGCCGGCGGCGCGGCCCGCGCACCTGGCTCGCGGCCCTCCCGCTCCTCGTCTTCACCGGGCTCTGCTTCGGCATCCCCCTCGGCGCCATGGCCTTCGGCGCGGTCACCCGCACCGACCAGGCGAGCGGCGCCACCCGGCTGACCGGCGAACACCTCACGCGCTCCCTCCAGGGCCCCTACCTCGGCTCCCTGATCGGCAGCGTCCAGCTCTCCGCCCTCACCGCACTCGTCGGCGGAGTGCTCGGCGTCGTGATCGCCCAGGCCGTGGTCACCTCCCGCTCCAAGGGCCTGCGCAGCGCGGCACTGACCGCCTCGGGCGTACTCGCCAACTTCGGCGGCGTACCGCTCGCGTTCGCCTTCATCGCCACCGTCGGCATCTCGGGAGTCGTCACCCAGCTCGCCGATCTCGGCAGCCTCGGCTGGAACCTGTACTCCTTCACCGGCCTCACCGTGGTCTACCTGTACTTCCTGATCCCGCTGATGGTGCTGGTGATCGCCCCGGCGCTGGACGGACTGCGCCCGCAATGGCGCGAAGCCGCCCAGAGCAGCGGGGCCACCGGATGGCAGTTCTGGCGCCACGTCGGCCTGCCGGTGCTCGCCCCCTCCCTGCTGGGCGGGTTCGTGCTGCTCTTCGGCACCGCCTTCGCCGCCCACGCCACGGCCGCGGCCCTCGTCGGCGGCTCCGTACCGCTCGTCACGCTCAAGATCGCGGACGCGCTGTCCGGGAACGTGCTCACCGGCCAGGAGAACGTGGCGCTTGCCCTCGGCCTCGACATGATCCTGATCGCCGGCCTGGTCATGGCGGTCTACCTGCCCCTCCAGCGACGGAGCGCCCGATGGCTGCGATGAACCCACCCGCCCCGCCGGCCCAGGCCGCCGCGCCCGGCGACCTTCAGCCCGAGGACCGCACCGACCGGCCGGTGGGAGCAACCTCCCAGGACCCGGCCCCCGCTTCCGCCCCGGCGGGCACCCCGGCCCGGCAGGGCCGCGGCCCCCGCCGCCCCGGGATCTGGCGCGGAGCCGTCCTCGCCCTCGCCGGCGTCTACTTCCTCGGCCCGCTCCTCGCCTCCTTCGTCTTCACCGTGCACGTGCCCGGCCAGGGGATCACCTTCGAGGCGTACAGCGAACTGCTCTCCGCCGACGGATTCACCGAAAGCCTGCTGCTCTCCCTCGGCCTCGCCGCCGCGACCATCGCGCTGTCGCTGCTGCTCGCCGTGCCCGCCCTGGTGGCCGTACGCATCGGCTCCCCGCGGCTGCGCCCGGTCGTCGAGGTGATGTGCATGCTGCCGCTGGTGGTGCCGCCCATCGCCCTGGTCACCGGAATCTCCACGGTGCTGCGCTGGGGCCCGGAACACCTGTCGAGGACCCCGCTCTACCAGACCTTCATCGCCGTCCAGAACGAGAAGTTCCCCGTCGTCCTGGTCCTCGCCTACACGGTCCTGGCGCTGCCCTTCGTCTACCGCTCGCTCGACGCGGGCATGCGCGCCGTCGACGTGCCGACCCTCGTCGAGGCCGCCCGCAGCTGCGGCGCGAGCTGGCCGTACGTCGTCCTGCGCGTGCTCCTGCCGAACCTGCGGGCCTCGCTCGCCGGCGCTGCCTTCCTCACCCTGGCCCTGGTGCTCGGCGAGTTCACCATCGCCTCCCTCCTCGGGTTCCAGCCGTTCGCCGTGTGGATCGTCTCCATCTCCGGAGCCCAGGCCCGCATGTCCGTGGGAGTCTCCATCCTCAGCCTGCTCATCACCTGGCTGCTGCTGATCGCCCTCTCACGGGCGGGGACCACCCCCTCCACCGCCGCGACCGCCCCCGCCACCATCTCCCGCAAGGAGTCCTGACCCCCATGCCCACCACCCTCCCCGCGGCCGGGAAGCCGGCGGACCCCACCGCCCCCGCGGACCGCACCGAGCAGACGGGCGGCGCGCGCGTCGAATTCCGCAGCCTGCGCAGGGCGTTCGGCTCCACCATCGCCCTCGACGGACTCGACCTGACCGTCGAGCCCGGCGAACTCCTCGCCCTGCTCGGCCCGTCGGGCTGCGGGAAGACCACCGCCCTGCGCGTCGTCGCCGGCTTCGAACAGCCCGACTCCGGCGAGGTCCTCGTCGACGGACAGGACATCACCCGCGTCCCGGCCAACCGCCGCGACGCCGGCATGGTCTTCCAGTCGTACAGCCTCTTCCCCAACCTCAACGCCCGCGACAACGTCGCCTTCGGACTGCGCGTCCGCAAGGTCGGCGCCGCGCAGCGCCGCGAACGCGCCGCCGAACTCCTCGACCTGGTGGGCCTCCCCGACCACGGCGACCGCTACCCGCACCAGATGTCCGGCGGCCAGCAGCAGCGCGTCGCGCTCGCCCGCGCCCTGGCCCTGCGCCCGCGCGTGCTGCTGCTCGACGAGCCGCTCTCCGCGCTGGACGCCAAGGTGCGGTCGAACCTCCGCGACGAGATCCGCCGCCTCCAGCTCTCCCTCGGCATCACCACCGTGTTCGTCACCCACGACCAGGAGGAGGCGCTGTCGATGGCCGACAGGGTCGCCGTCCTGAACGCCGGCCGGCTGGAGCAGTGCGCCGCCCCGGCCGAGCTGTACGACCGCCCCGCGACCCCCTTCGTCGCCGAGTTCGTCGGCACCATGAACCGGCTGCCCGGACGCCTCGCCGACTCCGGCCTGGTGGAGGTGGCGGGAGCGCGCCTGCCGGTGGACGGCCCCGTCCCCTCGACCCCGGACGTCGAGGTCCTCGTACGGCCCGAGAACGTCACCGCGACCGCCGACGCGCAGGGCACGGCCACCGTGGTCTCCGCCTCCTTCTTCGGCTCCGTGACCCGGCTCCACCTGGAACTGCCCGGCGGGGTACCGGTCAAGGCCGACCTGCCCTCGCGGGACGCGGGAGCCCTGGTGCCCGGGGCGCGGGCCGCCGTGGGACTGGCCGAGCGGCCCGTGCTCGTCGTGGCCAGGTCCGTGTGAGCGCCCTCGCCGCGGTCCTCTTCGACATGGACGGCACCCTCGTCGACACCGAGGGGCTCTGGTGGCGGGCCACCGAGGAGGTGGCCGAGGGCCTCGGCCACCGGCTCACCGACGCGGACGCCCCCGAGGTGGTCGGCCGCGCCGTCGAGGACACCGCCGCTCACCTCGTACGGGTCTCGGGAGGGGGAGACCCGGACGAGGTGGGGGCGGCCCTCACCGACAACTTCTTCCGCCGCGTGGAGGAGGGGGCACCCATGCGGCCCGGTGCCCAGCGGCTGCTGACCGCGCTCGCGGCGCAGGGCGTGCCCTTCGCCCTGGTCAGCGCGTCCCCGCGGGTGGTCGTGGACTCGGTCGTCGGCGGCTCGCTCGCTCACGTCCCCTTCGCGTTCACCCTGTCCGCCGACGACACGACCCGGACCAAGCCGCACCCGGACCCGTACAGGGCGGCCGCCGGACGGCTGGGCCTCGCACCGCACGCGTGCGTGGCGGTGGAGGACTCGCCGGACGGCGCGGCCTCGGCGGAGGCCGCCGGCTGCGGGGTCCTGGTCGTGCCGTCGCTGCTGGCCGTCCCCGCGTCACCGAAGCGGGTGTTCGCCCGCTCCCTGGAGGAGGCCACGCCCGAACTCCTGCGCAGCTGCCTCCCGGCCCCCTCCTAGCCCGGGGCTCCGCCCCGCACCCCGCTCCTCAAACGCCGGAGGGGCTGGATGGTGCGGGCGGGGCGGGATGGTGAGCGAGTGGGAGTGGTACGGCCGGACTGGAGAGCGCGGCTCAAAGCTCGGGGCTCCGCCCCGGACCCCGCGCCTCAAACGCCGGCGAGGCTGAATTTTGTGCGGCGGAGGCTGAAGTGGTGCAGCGAAGCTGGATGGCGCCACGAGGCTGGAGCGTGCGCCAGGCCGGAGTTGGTGCGGCCGGGGTGAAAGGTCGCCGGGGCTGGGGCCGAACCGGGCCGGTTGGGCCGGGGTCGGGTGTGTGTCGGGGTGATCCCCGCAGGGCGCCGAACGCATCGGGGCCGATCTCTCCGACCCCTCGTCACGTTCGGCGTCCGAGGAGACGCCCCGGCGCGCGCCCGGCCCCGGCACAACCGGCCTCCCTCCAGACCTCGCCTGAGCGGCGCAGCCAACCGGCGCCCGGCCCCGGCACAACCGGCCCCCCTCCAGACCTCGCCTGAGCGGCGCAGCCAACCGGCGCCCGGCCCCGGCACAACCGGCCCCCACCCGAAGCCCTGCCCGAGCGGCGCAGCCAACCGGCCCCCACCGCACCCCGCCCGAGCGGCGCAGCTACCCGGCTGCGCGGAAGGCCGTCGCGCGCGCCGTGGTGCCGCAGAGCGCGTACTCCCCGCCGCCGTCGGGCGACACCTGGAGCCCGCCGCCACCCACGCCCACCACGAGCGAGGGCGCGACGGTCGGCTCGGCGCCGGAGGCACAGTACCCGTCGGCCTCACCGAGCACCGGGGTGAACGTCAGCTGGGTCCAGGCCCGGCCGCCCACCGGAAGCTCCACCGCGCGCGCCTGGCCCTGCGGGACCACGTTCAGGGGCTTGTTGCGGTCCGGCGAACCCTGACCGGCGAGGGCCACGGTCGGGAACCCCTTCAGGGAGCACGCCCCCGGGCCTTCGTTGGTCACGGTGACCCGCACCTGGCTGCCGCGGATCTGCTGTGCGTCCGCGCCGAGCTGTGTGCTCGTGCACGGCGGGGCGGGGGCCCGTAGCCCGGCCGGCTGCTGCGCCGCGGCGCCCGCGCCCGGGCCCGCGGCCAGCAACAGGCCGCAGGCCACGGCGCCCGTCGCGAGCCAGAGGGTCGTGGTCCTGGCCACGCCTGCATGCGTTGTGCCCTTCATGCGGTCTCCTCAAGGTCCGCAGGACGCCCGCTCACGCCGGGCCACATCTCCTCCCAGGCTCGCACCACCTCTGCCCAACGGCACCCGTAGCGCTCTGACCTGGACAGAGCCTAGGCGGCCGGCAGGCCGAGGATCTCGAGGATGCCCTCCGCGTAGGCGGCCGGCCCCGAGCCGGGAGCCGCGGCGAGTTCGTGGCGGAAGCCGGCGGTGCCGGTACGGATGAAGGCCACGCACTGCCCGTGCAGCCCGGCCTCGTGGGTGCCGCCGTCGTCCACCGTGCACAGCAGGGCCAGCAGCGTCCACAGCAGCGCCTCGCGGGTCGCCTGCCGCGGCGGCTGCGCGGACCACACGGCCATCAGCACGCCGCACACCGCCGGAGCCGGCGGTTTCAGGTTCTCCGCGAAGAAGGCATGGCCCTCCAGCGCGTGGAACGCGGCCGGATGCCCCTCGGCCGCATCCCGTACGGCCGCCACCAGATGGCCCGCCGAACGGCCGCAGCCGCATTCGATCGACTCCCAGTCGTGCCGGGCGATCTCCGCCGCCACCGCGTCCGGAACCAGCGGACTGCGCGGCACGGCGCCCTGGCGCAGCAGAGCATGCTGCCGCTTCTCGCTCCCCCTCATGGGGCACAGTATGAGCCCACGGCCGACCGCTCTGCGAGGGGGGTCGGAACCGGATCACCAGGGCCCTCGTCTGAGACCCCGTGTGGATGAAACGAAGAATTCCGGCCTTGCTCCTCGCGCTGCTCGTGACCCAGCTCGGAGCCCTGATCGACCCCGCCTACGCGTGCGGATGCGGGGCCATGGTTCCCGACGGGCAGTCCCGGATCCGCGTCGGCCGGGAGACCTCCGTCGTGCGCTGGGACGGCCGCACCGAGCAGATCGTCATGCGGTTCACCGTCGACGGGGACGCCCACCGGGCCGCCTGGATCATGCCGGTGCCCGGGCGGGCCACCGTGGAGCTCGGCGACAAGGACGTGTTCGGCGAACTGGGGGACCTGACCCGTCCCGAGCACAAGGCCCGGTACTACTTCTGGCCGCGCGACCGCGACTGGCCCTTCTCCTCCGGCCGGGGTGACCTCGCCGGCGCCGCACCCCCGGGCGCCGCCGACGCGGCCGTCGGCGTCGTCGGCCGCGAGCAGCTCGGCGACTTCGATGTCGCCCGGCTCACCGCCACCGACCCGGACGCCCTGAAGACCTGGCTGGAGACCAACGGCTTCAAGCTCCCCGACCGGCTCGCCACCGAGGTCCAGCCGTACGTCGACCAGCGGTGGGAGTACGTGGCCGTCCGGCTCGCACCCCGCGAGCAGGGCAAGGTGCTGCGCGGCGAGCTCGACCCGTTGAAGATCCGCTTCGACAGCGACCGGCTGGTCTACCCGATGCGGCTCTCCCGGATGGCGAAGACACCCCAGTCACTCGGCCTGTACGTGCTGGCCGACCACCGCATGGAGCCCGCCTCCCCGATCGGCGGCTCCGCACCGAAGGTGACCTTCGCGGGGAGCGTGCGGCCCAAGGACGGCCGGATCGCCGAACTGACCGGCGGCAAGCCGGTGTTCCTGACCGCGATCGACCAGGAGTTCCCGGAGCCGGGCCGCATCGACGCCGACCACGAACTGCGCGCCACCGCGAAGGACACCCCGTACCGCCGGGCGGTCTACCACGACGAACTGCTCACCGTGGGGGGCGGCATCCCCGTCTGGATCCTGACCGTGTCGGCGGTCCTGGTGGCGCTGGCGGGCTCCTTCTTCGCGCTGAACCGCCGCCGCCGGCTCCGCGCGGACCGGGCCGCCTGAACTCCCCCGCAGGGCGGCCCGGTCCGCGTTCGGTCAGAGGGGCCGCGGAGGCTGGGTCCGCCAGAACGCGCACTGGTGGTCCTCGCCGAAGGACGAGGTCGTCCGCGTCGCCGACGGGTTCAGCGTGAGGACCGCACCGGCGGCGGCGCCGGCCGGCGGCCACGCGGTCTGACCCGGCACGACGGGGGCGCCGAAGCGTGCGAACGCGGCCCAGTAGCGCTTCATCCGGGTGCCGAGCGCGGCCTGGACCGGGGTCAGCGGACGCTCGCCCATGGTGAAGTCGTGCAGGTAGGCCAGCTCCGCGCTGTGCGCGTTCGACTCGTCCAGGCCCGGCACCTGTGCCCCCGCGAGCGTCGGCGACTGCGGGTCGTCGAACTCGTAGACGTACGTCGGCACCTGGGACGCGAACAGCTGCGCCGTCCACGCCGTGTGGCAGGCGAACGTCGAGTCCGTCATGACGGCCGACAGCGCCAGGTACGGCGAGCCGTGGGCCGCGACCGGATAGCGGGCGAGCACCTCGGGACCCGCCGCCCCGTAGTCCGCCAGGACCTGCGCGGTGTACTGCTCCGCCGTCAGGTGCGGCTGCGTCAGCGCGACGAAGAAACGGGCCTCGGAGCGGGTGCTCCCGATCAGCACCGGCACCTTGTTCCACGAGCCGCTTCCGATGGCCTGCGCGGGCGGGAGCGGCAGCAGCCCGTCACCCGACGCCGGACCCGGGGTGGGCAGCGTACGGGCCGCCTCGACCAGCGCCGCACCGGAGGCGGCGCGCAGACAGGCGGCCACCTCGCCCGGCACGGCGCAGCCCGCGTGCGCGGCGAAGGACCGTGCCTGCACCTCGGCGCTCGCGCTGTCCGGCGTACGCAGTAGGGTGCACGGACCGCTCTGCAGTACCGCCCGGTGGAACAGGCCCGCGGCGGAGGGGGCCGCCAGCAGCGCACAGACGGAACCGCTGCCCGCCGACTGCCCGGAGATCGTCACGCTGCCCGGATTCCCGCCGAACGCCGCGATGTTCTGCCGGGTCCACTGCAACGCGGCGATCTGGTCCATCAGGCCGAAGGAACCGGAGCGTCGGGCGTTGTCCCCGCCCAGCTCGGGCAGGGCCAGGTAACCGAGCTGCCCCAGGCGGTAGTTGATGCTGACGACCACGCTCTGGGTGAGATCGGCCATGGTGCGCCCGCCGAACTGCGTGCCCGTTCCCTGGCTGTACGCACCCCCGTGCATCCAGAGGACCACCGGGAGCCGGGCGCCGGGGCGGGCGGTCCGGGGCCGGTACACGTCCAGGTACAGGCAGTCCTCGCTGACCGCCCGCGGATCGGCGAGGCCGAACGGCGAGAACTGCAGGCACGCGGGGGCCTGTTGTACGGCCTCGCGCACCCCGTTCCACCGCGGCGGCTGAGGCGCCCGCAGCCGGGCGTCACCGACCGGGGGAGCGGCGTAGGGAACACCGAGGAACTCCTGTGCTCCGTCCCGTGATTGACCGCGCAGGCCGCCTTGCGCCACGGTGACGACAGGGCGCGGTGAGCCGGCGGCGACCGACGCCGAGGGTGAGGGCGCGGAGGCCGCTGCCGGAAGCGCCGAGGCGAGCAGGGTCACCAGTGCGAGGGCCGTACCGAGCAGGGGTCTTGCCGAAGACAGCCGGTTGCCGGGCCTCTTCATCCGTCCTCCTGGAGTCGTGCGGGGTGAGTGCGTGCGTATGTACGTGTGTGCGGGGCGGGGCGGGGCCCGGGCGTGTGGTGGGGGGCCGGGGGCGGAGCGTCGGGCGCGCGCCGCCCCCGGCCGGTCCGCGGGTCCTACGGACGCAGCCCGGCGATCAGGGCCGAGGTCACGGCGTGGTCCACCGGTCCGGTGTTCCAGTCCGAGTTCATCGGGCTGACGGCGATCTTGCCGGCGGCCACCGCCTCGATGTCACCGCCCTTGGCGGCGGGCTTGAGGGCCACCTTCACGCCCACCTTCCAGGTGCCGTCACCCGCATCGGTGAAGTCCGGCTCCAGGAAGTTCTGCGGGTCCTGGAAGGTCGTGGCCACACCGGCGGCCGTACCCTTGCCGTCGGCGCCGACGATCGGGTGGTTGACGTTCAGGCCGACGCCCTGGGGCAGCAGGGGGCCGGAGCGTGCCCGGACCCGCAGCCGGTCGATGAGCTTGACCGCGAAATCGAGCGTGGGGCCCATGGCGTTGACCGTGGTGACCGGGTCGGGCGCGCTCAGGCCGCCGGTGCTCAGGGCGATGGCCGGCACGCCGCTCTCCAGAGCGGCGACGGCGCCGCCGACCGTACCGGAGTGGGTGGCCAGCCCGGCGACGTTCGGGCCGAAGTTGGTGCCGGAGACGACCAGGTCGGGAGCCTTGCCGGCGAACACCTCGGCCAGCCCGAAGGCGACGGAGTCGCCCGGAGTGCCGTCGACGGCCCAGACCTTCGGCTCGGGGTGCTTCACCGAGATCGTGGGGGCACCGCTCATCATCTTGGTGCCGGTACCGCTCTGGTTGGTGAGCGGGGCGACGATCGTGACGTCGTGCCCGGCGGCGGTCAGCCGCTCGAAGGCCTTGCGGATGCCGGGCGCGTTGTAGCCGTCGTCGTTGGTGAGCAGGATCCGCAGCGGACCGGCGGGCGCGGCCGCCGGCTGCGCGGCGGGCGCGGTCTGCGGCGCGGCGACCGCGGGTGCCGTGCCGGCCAGGGCCGGCGTGCACAGCATCAGGGCGGCCAACGGCAGAACTCGCTTGCGTCTCACAGAGTGCTCCTTCAGAGCGGAGGGAGGTGAGGGTGGGCGGAGGCGGTGCTGACCGGCGGGCGCGCGACCCTCGGCGCGCGCCCGCCGGAGTTGAGGCCGGGCCCGCCCGGTCCCACGGGACGGGGCAGGGGGCCCGGGAGAGGGGTCCCGGAGGGAGGGTCAGCGCACGCTGCGGATCGGGAGGATGGCGAGCGCGCCGATCAGGGAGAGGGCTCCGCCGACCAGGAAGAGCGGGGTGTAGCCGCCCAGCGTGGTGACGACGGCCGAGGCGACGAAGGGGGCGATGATCTGCGGTCCAGCGTTCGCGATGTTGAGGACGCCCATGTCGCGGGCGGCGTCCTCGGCCCTCGGGAGCACCAGGGTGACGAGTGCGGTGTCGACGGCCATGAAGCAGCCGAAGGCGAGACCGTTGAGCGCGCTGAAGACGAGCATGCCGGTCCAGGTCGGGCTGACCACGGGGACCACCATGACCAGGCCGGCGAGGGCGGCCGATACGCCGACGAACACCTTGCGGCGGTCCAGGCGGTCGGACAGCAGCCCGCCGAGCACGGTGGAGAGGGCCATCGCGACCATCGACACCGGGGTGAGGATGGCCATCGCGGCGGGCGGGGTGAGTCCGCCGGGCAGTGTGATGTGGTCGTCGAGGATGTACAGCTGGTACCCGACGACGGCGAAGTAGCCGAGAACCATCAGGGCGCGGCCGATGAAGGCCCAGCGGAAGTCGTGGTTGGCCAAGGCCGAGAGAAAGGCGGCCAGTTGGGCGCGCTTGGGCGCGGCCGACGCCTCGGCGGCGGGCTCGGTGCGCGGGACGTCCCGGCAGAAACCGGTGAGCAGCAGCGCGGATACGGCGACGATCGCGCCGAGGATCAGATAGCCGGTGAGCAGGTGCTCGGCGGTGTTCGAGGCGACGAGCACGCCGACCGTGCCGCCGATGGGCAGACCGAGTCCCACCAGCGCGGACGCGGTGCCGCGACGGGCGGCGGGGATCCGGTCCGGGACGATCGCGGTGACCGCGGCCTGGTAGATGTTCATGGTCGCCTGGATCAGGCACCAGCCGATGCCGACGAGCAGCGCGGTGTTCACGCTGCCGAGCAGGCCCAGAAAGACGAGCGAGGCCAGGCCGCCGCCCAGGATCCAGGGGTTGCGGCGGCCGCTGCGGTCGGAGAGGGCTCCGGCGATCGGGTTGAAGGCGGTGGCGAAGATCGCGCTGATGCCGCCGATCAGTCCGAGGACGGCGACCTTGTCATCGGGGGCGATCGCGGCGATCTGGGTGGGGAGCAGGACGGAGCCGACACCCATGTAGACGGCCATCAGTGCGGAGTTGGCGACCAGCAGCAGGGGCAGGAGCCCCCGCTGGCGGACGGGTTCCGGCTTCGGGGGTACGGGTGTATCTACGGCTTCGGGCGTGGCCATGACGACTCCTCGGGGGACGGAGCGGGGAGGTGGCGGTGCGTGGGGGGAGAGGGGCGCCCCGCGAGCGGAGGCCGGGCGGCGGTGTCACCGGGGGTGGGGCGGACGACCGCGGTTTACTTGATGTTGTTACACGTGTCACCAAGTGCGCTGGAGACTGTGTAGCACCCATTTCCGGGCTCCGCCAGAGGCTGCGGCGGGTCGTTGCGCAGATCGTGACCGACGGCGGGGCGGTGGTGAGATGACGTGTAACCACCGCGTTGAGGTCACTGCGCAGGGCCGATGTGTCGAAAAACCCTCTTGCACTTGTGGCGGCCGTCACGCATCGGCAATACTCCGTGCCGCACCGCGACGACCCCGTCGCCGGAGGGCGTCCTGCCCCGAGAGCGGGGCGCGGCTTCTGTGCAACGCCACAGCCCGTACGGCCCCACTCGCCCGCCGCGGCGAGCCGGCCGGCCCCCGGGACACCCTCCGGAGCCGCCCGCCGCGAGGCCCGTCGGCGCGGGCGTCCCCGGCTACAGCCGGGGCCCCGGCACGCCCCTCGGCCGTCGACGTCCCCGGCTACCGCTGGGAAGCGCCGCTCTGTGCCAGTTCGCTCGTCTGCCACGTGATCCCTGGGCCGGGTCACTCCTTGAACGCGGCCCGGCTGGCAGGGAGCCGCTTGGGTCGCGCCTCAAGGCGGGGTGCGCCCTTGGCGCATACGGCATACGGCCTACGGCATACGGCCTCCCGCATTCCGGCTTCCGCCTTCCCGGTTCCCGCCCGCCTGTTCGTCCTTCCGCTCTTCCCTCCCGTGCTGCTCTCCGTGCGGCCCCACCGCGCGGGGAGGTGGCCGTGAAAGGCTTGCCATGTTTTCCTCGCCGTCCGTCGTGCCGCCGTCCCGGCCGCCCCGTCCGTCCCCTCCGCCCCGGCATCACCTCCCTGCTGCCCCGCCGCGCCACGCGCTCGCCTTCGGGATCGGCCTGTTGCTCCTCGCGTTCCTGGTCGCGCTGCTGCTCCGGATGGACCAGCAGCCCTTCTTCCAGGAGCTCGACGACCGCTGGGCCGCCTCGGTGAACGATTCCGCCGCCGAGGGATCCGGCGGATCGGAGGGGTTCGGCGGGTTCGCCCTCTTCCTCGACCGGCTCGGCGGCCCGTTCGGCCTCGTCCTGCCGCTCGCGCTGATCGGCTGCCTCTGCGTCTACGGGCGCTGGCGCTCGGGGCTGTTCGTCCTCACGGCAGCCGTGGTCACCAACGTCTTCCTCGTCCTGCCGCTCAAGGCGCTGGCCGACCGCCCGCGCCCGCCGCACCCGTGGGTCCTGGTCAACGACGGCTCGTACCCCTCCGGCCAGGTGTTCACCTCGGTGACGCTCGTGATCGTGGTCGCGGTGGTGGTGTTCCCGCCGCGTGCGCGACGCTGGTGGTGGGCGATCGGCGCCTCGTACGTCCTCGCCATGATGGGGAGCCGTACCTGGCTGCACGCCCAGTGGCTCAGCGACACCTTCGCCGGCGTTCTCCTCGGCGCGGGAGCCTGCCTCGTGCTGTGGCGGGTCTTCGCGCCCTTGCTCAACGTGGAAGCGGAGCGAATGGCCTCGGACAGCCTGTGGACGTGAGGAGCAGCCCCGAGAGGCGTCTCAGTATATTGCGCAGTGTTGACGGGCGTTAAATTCACGCCATAATCTCGCTGTCATCGCGCATCCGGTGCGCCGCACTCAGGAAGGAACGGCACATGCCCCACTCCCCAGGTCAGGACCAGACGACGGTGGTGGACCTCCCCGCGGGGCGCCTGCGCGGCGCGACCGAGCGCGGGGTCGCCGTCTTCCGGGCCGTGCCCTACGCCGCACCTCCCGTCGGCGACCTGCGCTGGCGGCCCGCGCAGCCGCACACGGGATGGAGCGGTACGCGGGACGCCACCGCCGACGGCCCGAGCGCACCGCAGATGTACGTGGAAGGCGGCGACCCGGTGCTCGGTGGGCACGGGTCGCCGCCGTTCGACGAGGACTGCCTGACCCTCAACGTCTGGACGCCCGCTGCCGACGGCGCTCGACGTCCGGTACTCGTCTGGATCCACGGCGGCGGCTTCGTGTCCGGCTCCGGCTCCCTGCCCGGCTACTCCGGCGAGACCTTCGCGCGCGACGGCGACCTCGTCGTCGTGAGCATCAACTACCGCATCGGGCCGCTGGGTTACCTCTACACCGGCGAGCAGGGGGAGCGGGGGGAGGAAGGGGAGCAGGGTGAGGAAGGCGGAGGTGGCAACCCCTGGCTCTCCGACCAGCTCGCCGCCCTGCGCTGGGTGAAGGAGAACATCGCCTCCTTCGGCGGCGACCCGGACCTCATCACGGTCGCCGGCCAGTCGGGCGGCGCGGTCTCCACCGCCGCCCTCGCCGGACATCCCGAGACCCGGGGGCTGATCCGGCGGGTGATCCTGCAGAGCCCGCCCTTCGGCCTGGACCTTCCCGACCCCGCCGCCTACACGGAGCGCACCGCCGCCTACCTGGAGCTGGCCGGCGCCAAGGACCTGGCCGAGCTGCGCACCCTGCCCTGGCAGCAGCTGATCGGGGCGGCCGGCGGGCTCTTTGCGCAGACGATGCGGTGGGGGTACTGGCCGACGCCCTTCCTGCCGGTCGTCGACGGGGTCACCCTCAGGACCCACCCGGCGCAGGCGCTGCTGGACGGAGCGGCCGCCGGCATCGACGTCATGATCGGCTGGACGAGGGAGGAGGCCAACTTCGGGTTCGCCCTCGACGAGGGGTACGCCGCCGCCACCCGGGAGCAGGTGACCGACCGGATCGCGGAGACCTTCGGGAGCGAAGCCGCCGCCGAGGTGTACGCGGCGTACGAGCGCGCCCGGCCCGGGGCCCGTCCGGCCGACGTGCTGATGGACCTCATCACGGACGAGCTCTTCCGGGTCCCCGCCGTCCGGCTGGCCGAGGCCAGGGCCGCGGCGGGCCACCCCGTGTGGGCGTACCAGTTCGACCTGCCCACCCCCGCCTACGAGGGCCGGCTCGGCGCCGCGCACTGCCTCGAACTGCCCTTCGTCTTCGACAACTTCGACCAGTGGGCGCACGCACCCTTCCTGGCCGGACTCGCTCCCGCCGTCCGCGACGGCCTCGCGTACGCCATGCACCGGGCCTGGATCTCCTTCGTCCGCACCGGCGACCCGAACCATCCGGACCTGCCGCACTGGCAGCCGTACGACACCGGCCGGCGCACGACGATGCGCTTCGACTCCGTCGTCACCGCCCTCGACGACCTGGCGGGAGCCTCCCGCCTCCTGCACGGCCCCGCGCGCACGTCTGGGCGCACCTCCGCTCCCTTGACCTAACTCGTGTAACCTGAAAGGAAGGAGCAAGCAGCGCACAAGGAGCATCGAGGGACGTCATGGCCAAAGACACTCACGTCCCCACGTCGATCACCAGCGCCGACGTGGCCCGCCTCGCCGGGGTGTCGCGCGCCACGGTCTCCTTCGTGCTCAACGACACCCAGGGCCACCGGGTCAGCGCGAGCACCCGGGCCCGGGTGCTCGACGCGGCGCGGCAGCTCGGCTACGTGCCGCACGCCGCCGCCCGGTCCCTGCGCGCCGGCCGCAGCAACCTCGTCCTGATGCCCGCGTCGATCTCCGCGATCGGCCGCCTCGTCAGCGACTGGGTCGACGACCTGCACAGCGAGCTCGACCAGCTCGGCTACACGGCCGTGCTCCACGCGGGCCGCTTCGCCGACCCCGTCGACGCCGCCCGTGCCTGGGCCGAGCTGCGCCCCGCGGCCGTCGTCGCCCTGGACGGGGACCGCTTCACCCCGCAGGCGGCCGAGCTGTTGGGCCGCGCCGGAGTGCGCGGGCTGCTGGCCTTCGCGTCCCACCCCGTCGACGGCGTGCACACCATCGGTTTCGACCACAGCCACATCGGCGCCGCCGCCGCCGAGCACCTCATCGAGCGCGGCCGGACCAGGATCGGCGTGGTCATGCCGCAGGAGAGGGGCCTCGGCACCCTCGCGCAGCCGCGCCTCGCGGGCGCCGAGTCGGTCGCGGCCCGGCGCATGGCGACCGTCACCCCGGTGGAACTGGCCTATACGCGGGAGTCCGCGCGGGCCCTCGCCCAACGCTGGCCGAGCCTCGGGCTGGACGCCGTCTTCGCGTACAACGACGAGTACGCGGCGCTGCTGCTGCACGCGCTCCAGGCCGAAGGCATCGCCGTACCGGACGAGGTCGCGCTCGTCGGCTGCGACGACCTCGTCCTCTCCGCGCTCCAGCAGCCCGCGCTCACCACGATCCGCCTGGACATGCCGTCCGCGGCACGGATCGCGGACGCCGTCCACGAGCTGATCGAGACGGGGACGGCGACGCCGGTTTCGGCGGTGGAGGCCGTCCTGGTACCCCGCCTGACCTCGTGATCGAGGGGCACCCGGAGAAGCGGAGCCCCGGCCGGGGGTCAGACCTGCTGGTCGGACGGTGCGGTGGTGCTGCCGTGCGTTCGGCGTACGTGTTCCCGGGCGAGGGCGGGCTGGAAGAGCCACCAGACCAGCAGGCCGGCGCCCGCGCCCGCGGCGGCGCCGGCCACCGTGTCGGTGAGCCAGTGCGCGTGCAGCCAGGTACGGCTCCACATCATGGCCAGGGTGAACGCCGCGCCCCCGAACCACCAGGCCCGCCGCCGGGCGGCCGGGACCAGGAGCACGCCGACGGTGACGACGAGCAGCGCCGCCGTGGCCGCGTGCCCGGACGGGAAGGAGCCGTGATCGACGCGGACCAGGGGGTCGGCGGGGCGCGGCCGGTCCACCAGGTGCTTGAGCCCCTGGATGACGAGCATGTTGCCGCCGAGGTAGCCGACGAGCAGGAAACCGGCCGACGCCCAGCGCCTGCGGACGAGCAGCACGATCAGCAGGGTGAGCGGGAGGACGGCGCCGACCGGGCCGCCGAACCAGTTCAGGGCCGTGGCGGCGGCCAGGTACGGCCCCTCGTGGGGGCCGCCCATCCAGACCAGCCAGCGGTCGTCGAGCCCTTGGAAGGGCGGATGCGTGACGTCGGAGCGGACCACGAGGGCCGGTACCACGGCGGCCGCCAGGAGCAGGAGGGCCGCGACGAGGACTCCGCGGTCGCGGCGCGGGGGTGAGCCTGTTCCGGCGCGGCGGGCGGCTGCGCGGGAGCCGTCCGGTCTGTCGGGTCTGTCGTTCGGGGCGATGACCGGAGTGTTGGGCATGGCGGTGCCTCTCGCGGCCGCGGGAGTGCCCGCGGCCGTGTGTGCTCTTGAGGGAGGGGGGGGAGTGGTGGGAACGCGGGGGGTGCGGTCGGGCCGCACCCCCCGCGGTGGAACGCGTGCGCGGGACCGGCCGTCAGGCGCCCGCGCCGAGGTGCCGGGCCAGGAACGCCACGCTCTCCTCGACGATCGGCGTGATGTCCGGGGCCCCGAGGAAGATGTGGTCGGCGCCGTCCACGGGCTGCAGGGTGACCTCGCCCCCGGCGCCCCGCAGGGCCTCGGCGAGGACCTCGCTCTGGCTGTACGGGACCAGGCCGTCCCGGGTCCCGTGCACCAGCAGGAAGGGCGGCGGGGTCGAGTCCGCGGCGTACGTCACCGGGCTCGCCGTCCGGGCGGCCTCCGGGTTCTCCGCCACGGAGGCGCCCAGCAGGGCCTCGTAGGGATCGGGGAATTCTGTCCCGGACGGCATGGCCGGCATCGGGTGCGCGGCCAGGGCGACCAGGTCGGAGACGCCGTACCAGTCGACGACCGCGAGGACCCCGGTGTCGCCGGAGCCGACGCCGTGCGCGCCCTCCAGCGCCGCTGCCTGCGGGCTGTGGGGACCGACGAGTCCGGCGAGCGCCGCCAGGTGGCCGCCCGCTGACTCGCCCCAGACGCCGATCCGGTCCGGGTCGATGCCGAGGGTGTCGGCGAACCGGCGGACGTAGCGGATCGCGGCCTTCACATCGTGCAGCTGGGCCGGGAAGGGCGCTTCGAGGCTGTGCCGGTAGTCGATGGAGACGAGCGCGAGGCCGGCCGCCAGGACCGCCCCGTGCAGGAGGGCGGCGGGCACGGTCGGCGGCGGGTAGCGGCGGTCGCCGTCCAGCCAGCCGCCGCCGTGGATCCAGACGACCGCCGGGAACGGCCCCTCGCCCGCGGGCACCTGGACGTCGAGCAGGCGGGGACGGTAGCCGGGGGTGGTCGCGTACGTGATCCCGTCGAAGCGGCGCACGCCGTCCGCGCCCGTCACGGGCGGTACGGGGGACTGGTACGGCGGGGGCGGCCAGGTCATGTCGGCGATGTCGAACTCGGCGGGTGGGGATTGCGTCATTGCGGCCCTTCCAAATGCGGCGGTCCCGGCGGGGGCGGCGTGCAGGCTTCGCGTTGTATGTCCGAAATGCTTGCGCGAGTCACCGGGGGAGGCGTAGCTTGTTACACGTGTAATCAAGACTCTAGCGACGCATTTCCGCTGACTACAAGCCCAGGAGCGATCCGACTTCTGGAGCAGTGGCACGAGATACACCAGTGGACGCGCCGCCTTCCCCCTCCGGGAGTACGTCATGCTCACCACCGCCGGCTGTTCCGCCCCTCCCGCGGTCCGGAGCTTCGTCCACTGGGTCGCCGACCCCGTCGCCGCGAGCGTTCCGCAGGTCAGGGCCCGGGTGCGCGCCACTCTCGAAGGGTGGCGGGTCCCGTGCGGCGCGGCCGACGTCCTGTTGCTGGCCGTCAGTGAACTGGTCGGCAACGTCGTCCGGCACGCCGGAGTCGGCCGGATGCGGGTCGGGGTGGCCGTCGGCGGGGGCTGGCTTCGGCTGGAGGTCGCGGACCGGGGTGCGGGGCTGCCCCGGCTGCCCGCTCCGCGCGCCGAGATCGATCCGGACTCCGAAGGTGGGCGGGGGCTGCTGATCGTGCAGCTGATGACGGCCGAGCTGGGTGGCGAACTCTCCGTCATGGTCCACGAGTTCGGGAAGTCGGTCCGGGTGCGGATACCCGCGGCCTGAGCACGCCTTCGCGCGCGGTGTGCAGGGCGGTGGGCGGTACGACGACCCGGCGTCAACGGCGTCACCAAGCAGAAGTCGAACACCCGCCACATGCTCTTCCCCATCGCCCGCCTCATCGCCGACATCAGCTCCTGCATGACCCTGGAACCCGGCGACGTCATCGCGACGGGCTCGCCCTCCGGTGTCGGCGCCGGCATGGTCCCGCCGGAGTTCCTCACCCCCGGTGACACGGTGGAAGCCACCGTCGAGCTGATCGGCACCCTGACCAACCCCGTCGTCGACGCCCGCTGAGGAGCACCCCGTGGCACCCCGCACCTACCGCATCGGCCAGATCGTGCCGAGCTCCAACGTCACCATGGAAACCGAGGTCCCGGCGATCCTCCGGGCCCGCCAGGCCATCGCACCCGACGAGCGCTTCACCTTCCACTCCAGCCGGATGCGCATGACCCACGTGACCCCGGAACAGCTCAGGACCATGGACGCGGACTCCGACCGCTGCGCCCTGGAACTGTCCGACGCCCGGGTCGACGTACTCGGCTACGCCTGCCTGGTCGCCATCATGAGCATGGGCCTCGGCTACCACCGGACCTCCGAGCAGCGGTTGCACACCCGCACCGTCGAGAACGGCGCCCCCGCCCCCGTCGTCACCAGCGCCGGCGCCCCCGCCCCCGTCGTCACCAGCGCCGGCGCCCTCGTCCACGGACTGCACACCATCGGAGCCAAGAAGATCGCGCTGCTGGCCCCCTACATGCGCCCGCTCACGCGGACCGTCGTGGACTACCTCACGCACGAGGGCATCGAGGTCCTCGACTACGAGGCCCTCGAAATCCCGGACAACCTCGACGTCGCCGCCCACGACCCGGCCCGGCTGCCGGGCCTCGCGCGGGCGCTGGAGTACGCGGACGCCGACGCCGTGGTGCTCTCGGCCTGCGTGCAGATGCCGTCCCTGGGCGCCATCGAGGAGGCCGAACAGCTCCTGGGCAAGCCGGTCGTCTCCGCGGCGGTCTGCACCGCCCACCAGTTGCTCCGGGCCCTGGACCTGGACGCCGTGGCCCCGGGGGCGGGCCACCTGCTGTCGGGCAAGTACGCGCGGGCCCCCCTGCCGGGGTAGCCGACTCCGCCGCCGGGGCGGGGCTCAGCCCCGCGCCCCCGATCCCGGCAGGATGATCGTGACCCCGGCTCCCGCGGCCGAGCCCATCGCGGACAGGGCGGCAGGAGCCGCGTCCAGCGAGATCGTCGAGGTGACCAGCAGGTCCGGGCGCAGCGCCCCGCCCCGGACCAGCTCCATCATCGGCGGATACGCGTGCGCCGCCATGCCGTGGCTCCCGAGGACCTCCAGCTCCCAGCCGATCACCCGGTCCATCGGCAGGACCGCCGGGCCGGCCGCCGCCGGCAGCAGCCCCACCTGCACGTGCCGGCCCCGGCGGCGCAGGCCGCTCACCGAGGCCGCGGCCGTCACCGGGGACCCCAGCGCGTCGAGCGAGAGGTGAGCGCCGCCGCCGGTCAACTCCCGTACGACGGCGGCGGTGTCGGGGTGGGCCGTGGCGTCCACGCCGTGGACGGCACCGAACTTCCGTGCCAGCTCCAGCGCCCCCGGCGCCGTGTCGACGGCGATCACCCGCGCCCCGGCCGCCGCCGCGATCATCACCGCGGAGAGGCCCACCCCGCCGCAGCCGTACACGCTGACCCACTCGCCCGCCGCGAGCCTGCCCTGTGCCACCACCGCCCGGAAGGCCGTCGCGAACCGGCAGCCGAGCCCGGCCGCCGTGGCGTAGGAGAGTTCTTCGGGGACGGCCACCAGGTTCACGTCGGCGTGGTCCAGGGCCACGTACTCGGCGAAGGACCCCCAGTGGGTGAACCCGGGCTGTGTCTGCCGCGCGCAGACCTGCTGGTCACCCGCCGCGCAGTCGGCGCAGCTTCCGCAGGCGCACACGAACGGCGCCGTGACGCGGTCGCCGACCCGCCAGTTCGAGACGCCGGCCCCCACCGCCTCGACCACACCCGCCAGTTCGTGCCCGGGGACGTGCGGCAGCACGATGTCCGGGTCGTGCCCCATCCAGCCGTGCCAGTCGCTGCGGCACAGCCCGGTGGCCTCCACCCGCACCACCACCCCGCCCGCCGCCGGCCGGGGCTCCGGCACGTCCCTGACCTCGGCCTGCTCGCCGTACCGCTCGAAGACCACCGCTCGCATGGCTCCCGCCCTCCGCTCGACTGACCGGCACGCTACCCGTCCTCAGGGCGCTCCGTCCCCGGCCTTCGCGAGGGCCAGCACCCCCGTGCAGATCAGGGCGATGCCCAGCAGCTGGGGGAGCAACCACCAGCCCGATCGCAGGTGTTCCTCGTACAGGATCACGCCCAGCGCGATGCTGATGCTCGCGTCGCCGAGGGTCAGCGCGGGCTGCGAGGCGACCAGCGGCCCGCCCTGCATGGCGTGTTCGAGCAGCAGCAGGGCGCAGATCCCGCTCGCGCCGAAGGCGTACGTCTCCCAGGAGGTCAGGAACGTGCCGAGGCCGTCGTCGTCGAGGACGTGCACCGAGGACTTCATCAGGGCGGCGGTGAGCGCGTAGCAGACGGCGGTGGCCGCGCCGAGGCAGCCGGCCCGCGCGCGGCCGGGCGGGCGGCGCAGCCCGGCCGCGGCCAGCAGGGCCACGACGACGGCGCAGGCCGTCAGGGCCACCGCCCACCGCGCGGCCGGCACGTCCGTACGGTTGCCCTGGGGCGAGGCGGACACCAGCGCGATCCCGAGCCCCGCCACCACCCCCGCAACGGCCAGCCACAGCGCCCCCGGCAGCCGTTGACGCGTCACCAGCGAGGCGATCAGCAGGGCCAGCGGCAGCTCCAGCACGAACAGCGGCTGTACGAGGGCCAGCGCACCCGTGGCCAGCGCGAGGGCCTGCCCGACCCCGGCCGCGATCACGGCCAGGATCCCGCCGACCCACACGGGCCGTCGCAGCAGGTCGAGGACCAGGCCGAAGCGGAAGCCGTCGCTCTGCGGCACGGTGAGCGCCGCCCGCCGCTGGAGCACGGTGGCGAGCGCGTTGCTGAGCGCCGCGAACAGCGCGAAGAGGACCGGCAGGACGACGCCCATGCCCCGATCCTCACCGCGCCCCCTCCCGACCCCCGCCACGACACCGGCCCGGGCTCGTCCCACCCCGCGCATTCCCCCGTCCGGCCGCGCGCGTCCGCCCCGATCGTGCGCGGTCGGACCTACCAGGCCCGGTGCAGGCTCAACGGTGGCGGCGGTGGAGCTCCAGGGCGGCGACGACCGCCACGCCGAGGGTGATGTGCATGAGGGCCAGGGCGACGACGGTGCCGCCGTCGGCACCGGACGACAACGGGCCGGCAACCGACAACAGCGCCAGCCCGCCGCCCACGAACTGCGCGATCCGCAGGAAGACCGGCTTCCACAGGGCCAGCAGGAGGGCGGCGCCGGATCCGATGAGCAGCGGGACGACGGAGGCGCCGATGACGCCCCCGACCGTGATCGCGTGCTCTTCGCCGCCGTCGACGACGACGAGCGAGGCACCGGCCAGCTTGGCGACGGCAAGAACGATCAGATTGACCACGGCCGCGCCGGCCGCGCCGGTGGCCAACGCCTTCCACCAGACGAGGCCGGAGCGGCGGACCGAGGATGCGGTGGGAACGGCGGGGCCGGAGTTCGGAACGGCACTGCTCGACATGGGACTTCCTCCAACGTGTGAAGTGCCGCGCTGCCGTACGGCCGGCGGCATACGCAGAAGCCTCCAACCTGAACCTCACTTGAGGTCAAGCCGCGCCCGTCCCCCCGCTACAAGCCCAGCACGTACCACTGCTTCGCGGTTCGCCCCTGCACGTAGAGGTTCCGCCCCCGACCGACGCGCTCAGACGCGCGGTCGGCGGTGGTCCGCCGCTCGGCGCAGGGTCAGGGACGCGAGGGCCGCCGGGGCCTCCGCCTGGCCGCGGACGCCGGGGAAGGCGTTGATGTCGACGATCAGCGGGGTGCCGCCGCCGGTGTCGATGATGTCCACGCCGAAGACGTCCAGTGCGAACACCTCGCCCACCTCGCGCACCAGGTCGGCCCATCCGGGCGGCAGTTCCTCCAGGGACAGCGGCAGGTTGGGTCCCTGCCCGCCGGGGGAGAGCTCGGAGCGGCGCCGGGCCGCGAAGACGTGGTCCCCGATGGCCCACAGCTTGTGGTCCCAGCCGCTGTTGGGCGCGTACTCCTGCACCACCACCGGCTCCTGAGGCCAGGCCCGTGCCAACGCGCGCAGCGCCGAGGTGTCGTCGGCGCGGGCGACGAGGTCGCCCTTGCGGTTGTGCCGGCTCTTGACCACGACCGGGGCGGCGAGGGGGGACCCGGAGGCCCACGCCGAGAAGGGGCCGACGGTACGGGTCGCGGCGAAAGGGAGTCCGGCCCGCAGGGCGAGCCCGGCCATCTCCGTCCGGTCCTGGCACAGCGCGGTGGCCGCCGCGGAGTTCAGCACGGCCGCGCCCCGCCGCTCCAGCTCCCGCGCGAGCCCCACGGCGTGCGGAGTCCCCGACTTGAGCAGGTACACATCGGCCGGCCGCCGGGGCACCGGCACGGGCACGTCCCCCGGCGGGGTCGGATCGAGGGCTTCGACGACATGGTCCCGGGCCAGCAGCGCGGCGGCTCCCGCCAGCAGCGGATGCCCGGGGTCCGGCGTGATCAGGCCGATCCTCATATGCTCTCGCCCGCCCTCGCCGATGCCTGCGCCGGAATCGACACGGGCAGCGTCGGGAACGGCAGCGCCGCAGGTGTGGGTGCCGGCACCGGCACCGCCGCGGGCTGCGGGGAGGCCGCCGGCGGCTGCGCCGGGCCGCCCCTCCGCGCCAGGTCCAGCACCGCGCGGGCCACCCGCGCCGCCGCGTCCGGCACCTGACGGAAGCTCGGGAAGTCGTTCACGTCGACGACCACCGGCCCGTCCGGGCCCAGCAGCACGTCCACCCCGTACAGGTCCAGCCCGTAGACCGCCCCGACCTGGGCGGCGATCGCCGCCACCTCGGCCGACAGCGGCACCCGGCGCTCCCGCACCGAGGGGTCCGGGTGCAGCGGGGAGCAGCGCTCGGTCGCGAACAGCTCGCCGCCGACCCCGTACACCTTGATGTCCGTGCCCGAGTTGGGTACGTACGGCTGGGCGATCAGCATGCCCTCGCCCGCGAGCAAGGGGAGCATCGTCTCCAGCTGCTCCGGCGAGGACACCAGGCGCACGGCCCGTCCGGAGCTGCCGTCCGCCGGTTTGACGACGAGCGGGTACTCCGCCGCCGGTACCTCCCTGAGCAGTTCGGGGCAGGCCACCGCGTACGTGGTCGGCAGCGGCAGCCCCCGGCCGCGCCCGATGGCGGCGGCCAGCGCCTTGTCCCGTACGCCGCGGATGGACCGGGCGTCGTTGACGGTGGTCATCCCCGCCGCGGCGGCGGCTTCGAGCAGGATGAGCCCCGGTCCGCCGGAGACGGTCTTGAGCACCCAGGCGTCGTGCGCCCCCATGTCCACGGCCTCGGACATGCGCAGCAGCGAGCCGCCCGGCCGCACCACGTCCACCCGGTGCCCCCACGCCGTCAGCTGCCCGATCACCTCGTTCGGCATGCCGTCGTGGCGGTAGTGCTCCTCCACCAGGAAGCAGAGCCTCATCGACCTTCCCCATATTCCCCGGACGTCCGCCGATTCCGTCCGGCGAGTTGTGACGTCACAGGATGTCATGGACCGCAATGTGATGATCGGTCCGGCTGTGGGCTTCCTTGCTACGCTGCCCGTTTTGGATCAACGGGGAGGGATCGGGCATGGGCGATCGGTGGACGGGGCTGCTGCAGGGGCTCGTGGGGAACAAGGCCGCACCGGCGGACGTGTTGCTGCGGCTGCTCGGCCACGAAGACGAGCGGGTGCGGCGAGCGGTTGCGCGGCGCGCGGTTCTGCCTCAGGAGGTGATCGAGGCCGTTCTGGTCCACCCGGACCGCGGCGTCAGGGCGACCTTCGCCGAGAACGCCGGCGCCGACCCCGACCAGCGCGCCCGGCTGGTCGACGACCCGCACCCGTCGGTCCCCCTCCACCTCGCGATGGGCCCCATGGCCTACCGGCAGCGCGTGGCCCCGCTGCCCGACTGGGCGTACGAGCGGCTGCTGAACCATCCCAAGGCCCTGGTGCGCCAGGAACTGATCGCGTGGGGCGGGACGCCCGCCCACATCCTGGCGGGACTCGCGGACCACGGGGAACCGCTGTTCCGGCGGGCGGCCTGCCGGGCCTGGGACCGGCTCCCGGACGAGGCACGGGAGCGGCTCCTCCACGACGAGGACCCGGACGTGCGGCAGGCCGCGGCCCTGCAGGCCTGCCACGAGGACGAGGAGCGGACCACGTGGCTGGTCGACCGGCCGGCGGGCGCGTGGCAGTTGGGCGAGGTCCTCGCGAGGGGCCGGCTCACCCGGGAGCTCGCCGAACGCGTGATCGCGGAGGGCGAACGGCTCGCGGCGATCGCGTGCAACCCGTCACTCCCGCGCGACCTGGTGGCGCGGCTGGCCGTCGACCCCGACCCGCTGGTCCGGCTCCACGTCTCCGCCCGCCCCGAACTGAGCGAGTCCGAGCGAGCCGCCATCGACTACACGGTCGGCGCCGAGGACCGGCTGCCCGTCCTCGACTGGGTGTGGGAGCGCCGCGAGGACGCCGTGTTGCTGCGGGAGTGCGCCCGGTCCCCGCACACCTGGCTGCGGCGCAGCGCCGCGATCTGCCCCGGCCTGCCGTCCGACGCCGTCGAACTGCTCGCTCAGGACGAGGACTTCGCCGTACGCCTGCTGCTCGCCGAGTTCCACCCGGAGCCGCCGCCCGAGCTGCTCCTCGACCTCTACCTGCACGGCACCCACCGCGCCGTGGGCATGCTGGTCGTCCGGCCGGGCTTCCCCACCGCCGGGCTCGCCGCGCGCTTCGGTGACTCCGCGGACCCGGACCGCCGGCGCCTGGCCCTGCACGACCCCGGCCTGGAGCCGGAGCTCCTGGACCGGCTCAGCCGGGACCCGGAGACGCGCGCGTACGCCGCTCGGGACCCCCGGCTCCCCGTGACCCGGATCCGTGAACTGCTCGCCGATCCCGACCCGGAGGCCATGACGGCCGCGCTGGCGGCCGCGGCCAACCCGGCGCTCCCCGCCGACGACATGCGCCGCCTGCTCGACCGGGCCGGGGCGTGACGGAGCCCGGGAGCCGGACAGGCTCCCGGGCTCATCACACAGCGGCCCCGGTCACGCCGGAACCGACCCGGCCGGTCAGGCCGGTACGGACACGAACGTCCGGCCCGCCTCGTTCTCCACGAGGACGGCCTTGACGTTCGCCGGGTCCACCGCCGCCGAACCGTCCAGCGCCGCGCCCTTGCCCTCACCGTTCTCCTGGCCGCCGACGACCCAGCTGCCCGCGGTGGTGCGCGTACCGTCCTTGGCGACCACGACCAGCCGGCACCGCTCGCCCTTCGGCACTCCCGTGACCGCCGCGTGCAACCGCACCCACTTCGCCGCCGGTGTCATCTGCACCGTCATCCGCGCGCCCGTGCCCGGATCGGTCGCGGAGAGCAGCTTGGTCCCGGCGGGCGGCGGCGAGGGGTCCGCCGGAGCCGTCGGGGACGGCGGCGGGGGCAGGGCAAGGCCACCGGGATCGCCGCCCAGCTGCGTTCCGGCCCAGAACACGGCGGCCAGGGAGGCCGCCACGGCCAGTCCCGCGAACCCGGCGCGCCGGCGCTGCGCGCCGACCCGTTCGCCGCGCATCTGCCGCAGGGTGCGCTGGAGCAGCAGGTCCCCGCCCTGCGGCGGACCGTCGAGGAACGCCTCCTCGGGCACCTCGCCCAGTGCCGCTTCCATCTCGCGCAACGCGGCCAACTCCTCCCGGCACTGCACGCATCCGCTCATGTGTTCCTCGATCCGGCGGACCTCCTCGGCGTCCAGGACGCCGAGCACGTACGGGCCGAGCAGTTCCTCCTCGTGCCGCTGCCGGTTCATGCCACCACCTCACGCAGTCCGGCGGGCTGCTGGGGCGGCCTGCCCTGTCGTTTTCCGTCTCTGAAGCTGCTGTCACTCGAACGTTGGTCCCTGAAGACGTCGCGCAGGGCCTTGAGCGCGTAGTGCGCACGCGATTTGACCGTGCCCGCCGGAATGCCGAGGGTGTCGGCCGCCTCCGCAACGCTGAGCTGCCGGTAGTACAACTCCTTCAGGACGTCACGGTGTTCCGGCGACAGCTGGTCGAGGGCCCCCAGGACCGTCATGCTGTCCACCACCGCGTCGGCGTGGTCCGCCTCCACCGGGGGAGTGGCCGAGGCCCCGGAGACCTCCGGGGGCCGTGCCGCCTTGGCCCGGTAGCGGTCGGTGATGATGTTGCGGGCCACGGTGAGCAGCCAGCCGCGCACCGAACCCTTTCCGTTGACCAGGACTTCGGAATGCCGCCAGGCCCGGATGAGCGTCTCCTGGACGACGTCCTCGGCGGCGGCCCGGTCCCCGGTCAGCCGGGTGGCGTACGCGAGCAGGGCGTGACCGTGCTCCTCGTACACCGACTTGATCAGTGCCTCGTCGGTCGAGCCCCGCCGAGTGCGGGGCCACAGTGGTCCGGCCATCTCACCCTCTCCGTCTTCCTCGCTTGGTGGTGCGGTCGGAACACGCCACCGGCGCCCGCCCGGTTCACGTGACCTGCGTCACTCAGGTCCGGCAGGCGCGCCCCGCGTTGAGGCAGCCGACGACCTCGGCCATCTGCCGGTCGGTCATCGCGTTCACGAACATTGCGTGGTCCGTCTTCGGGCTGTGCCGCTGCTCGGGGAAGGAGTCGAGCGCCACGGGCACCCCCGCGGGGACCTCGTAGCCGAGGGAGACGCGCAGTTCGGGCACGGGGAAGAAGTCCGGCGGGCAGACCCCGTTCGTACCGGGGAAGCGCAGGTGCGAGCGGTGTCCGGCGCCGGCGGTGTCGATGCCGTTCCAGCAGCTGGGGAAGACCAGGGTGCGGGTGACCCGCTCGCCCTCGGGGCAGCGCGGGTAGCGCGTGGTCGGCCGGTCCGGGGAGCCGGAACACCCCCAGCGGGCCCGTACGTCGGCGTCGGTGCCCGCCGTGTACGCGACGGCGTCGCCCGTCATCCCGCGCAGGAAGCGCGGCATCGCCACCACCTTGCTCACCGGGCTGCCGCGGAACTCCACCAGGACCGAGACCTCCGGCAGGATCTCGCCCGCGTTCCCGTGCCCCGCCGAGTGCTCGTGCGGGCGGGTGCCCGGCCGGTCGAGCCGCCGCAGGACGGGCCAGTAGTACGTGGACCGGTCGCCGCCCGCGCAGCTCGTGGCGGCCGCGTCCAGGGAGGCATCGGTCGACATCGCGTCCGTGGACAGGTTTCCCACGTACGCGTGCGTGTGGTGGGCGCCGGCCCGCAGGCCCGGCGAGACCACCAGATTGTCCTCGTTGTAGTGCCCCTGCTCGTTGCGGCCGCAGTCCACCACCACCGAGCCGGTGGATCCGTCGGCACCCGGGGCGGGAGCGGCGGCCGGGGCGCGTGGAACATCACGTATGTCCACGTAGTCGGAGGGCGCCGGACGCCCGGCCACGGTCCCCCCGTGCGGACCGGCCGCTCGCGAGGCACCCAGCACCGCGGCGGTCAGTCCGCCCCCCAGGACCAGGCAGATGACGAGTGTGAGCAGTCGGCGTTCTTTCCCCATGGCGGTCACCGTTGCCGGTGGCGCGACCGTCGTCAACCTGGCATCCGCATGACGGTCCCGGCCCGGCCCGCGGCCACCGAACCCACCCGCCCCCACCAGCCCCTCAAGCCCCTTGAAAGGGGCTCCGGTTGTCCGTGGGGCCGCTTGCCCACCCGGGCCGCGGCCGCGCACAGTGAGCCGTATGACATCAGCCGCGACACCCGCCGAACTCCTGCAAGCATTCGCCCGCACCCGCGCCTCCCTCGACGGCGACGAGGTCACGTTCCGGTGGACCGGTGATGTCCACGCCTGGGCCCCGGGCGAGCCCTACCGGCGCCTCTTCGGCTTCGAAGGGCTCAATGTCGCCCGCCTCGTCCCGGACGAGGAGATCGGCGGCTACCAGCTGCTCTCCAGGGAGGCCGCGTTCTACCTGGACCCCCGGACCCGGGAGATCATGGAGACCTGGGAGGGCAAGCCGGTGGTCCACGTCTGGAACGATCCGGCCAACCAGCGGTGGCGGCCGTTCCCGGTGCCCGTGACCGAACTGGGCGACCAGGTCTGCTTCAGCCTGGAGATCCCGCTCGCCTACCCCTCGCCCCTGCCGGTCGAGGAATACCCGGCCCAGTCGGCCGACGACACCTACCGGGCGCTGGAGCTCTTCCAGTTCTTCACACCCCGGGCCGCGCTGGCCACCGACGCGGCGAGCGTGCCCTCGACGATGTCCTGGACGCGGATGTCCCCGTGGCTGCCCTGGATGGAACAGGGTGCGCGCCCCGGCGGCCTCACCTTCCACTGCCGCGGCCGCAAACTCGACGCGTACGCGCAGGTCCCCGAGCGCACCCGCGCGTACATCGCGGACCACCACCCCGAATTCGCCCACGCCCCGGAGAAGTGGAGCGAACCGAACGAAACCAGCTGGACCTACTACCGCAAGCTCTTCCCGCCGAACTGACCGCCGCCCGCCCCGCCCCGCACGCCGCCCCCTGCCGAGGGACCCCCGGGGGGTGCGGCAGGGGGCGGACAAGGGTTTTCCCCGTATCGAGTTCATCGCCGCGTTGCCTACTGTCTGCCCACCGGCGATCTTCCCCTGACGGGGCGGTTCACACGCCCACCCCACATGGCGTGTAGGCCCCACCGTCCGGGGAAGGGCCGGGAACGCCGTTGTCCCTGCCTCGCCGTTGCGGCCGGGACGACGTGGCGCGCGGCGGCGGCCGGGGCGAGACCGACCAACTCGCTTCCGGCCCCGCGGCCGCCGGAACCTCCCACACTGCACTGACCGGCCGCTCCGGCCTGCCCGGAAACGGCCCTCGAAGGGGAACACGTGCACGCAACCAGACGTCGGCTCATATCCGTGGTGGCCATGTCCGTCACCCTGCTCGCCGGCTCCGCCACGGCCTCCGTGGCCGTGGCCGTCGAGAACCCCGGCGCGGCACCGGCCGCCGCGGTCGCCGCCACGGCGCCCGTCCAGAACCTCATCGTCGGGTACAAGTCCTCGGCGACCGAGGCCAGCTCGAACACCGCGGCCGCCGACGACGCCGCCGCCAAGGGCAAGAAGGCCGGCAAGAAGGCGAAGTTCGACCGCCGCCTCGGCACCGGAGCCGCCCTGGTCAACCTCGGGGGGACCGTGGCCCCGGCCGACGCGGCCGACGTGATGGCCCAGTTCCGCGCCGACCCGGACGTCGCCTACGTCGAGCCGGACTCCCGCGCCTACGCCCAGGCCGTCACCCCGAACGACACCGAGTACGCCAAGCAGTGGGACCTCTTCGAGCCCACCGCCGGCATGAACGTGCCCGGCGCCTGGGACAAGACCACCGGCTCCGGCGTCACCGTCGCCGTGATCGACACCGGCTACGTCGCCCACTCGGACGTCGCCCCGAACATCGTCGCGGGCTACGACTTCATCTCCAGCTCCGCCGACGCCCGTGACGGCAACGGCCGTGACAACAACCCCGCCGACCAGGGCGACTGGAACGCCACCGACGGCGAGTGCGGCCTCGGCTCCAAGGCCAGCAACTCCTCCTGGCACGGCACCCACGTCGCGGGCACCATCGCCGCGGCCACGAACAACTCCAAGGGCGTCGCCGGCATCGCGTACGGCGCGAAGATCCAGCCCGTCCGCGTGCTCGGCAAGTGCGGCGGCGCCACCTCGGACATCGTCGACGCCATCACCTGGGCCTCCGGCGGCTCCGTGGCCGGCATCCCGGCCAACGCCACCCCGGCCAAGGTCATCAACATGAGCCTCGGCGGCCCCGGCGCCTGCGGCACCAGCTACCAGAACGCCATCAACGCCGCCGTCGCCCGCGGTACGACCGTGGTCGTCGCGGCCGGCAACAGCAACGCGGACGCGGCGAACTTCTCGCCCGCCAGCTGCAACAACGTGATCAACGTCGCCTCGACCAACCGCGCCGGCGAGCGCTCGTACTACTCCAACTACGGCGCGATCATCGACGTCGCCGCCCCGGGCGGTGAGACCCGCCGCGCCACCGACACGCCCGGCACCGTCACCACCCCCGAGAACGCCATCCTCTCCACGCTGAACGCGGGCACCACCACCCCCGGCGCCGAGATCTACAAGCCCTACCAGGGCACCAGCATGGCCGCCCCGCACATCGCGGGCCTGGCCGCCCTGCTGAAGTCGGCGAACTCCGCGCTGACCCCGGCGCAGATCGAGTCGGCGATCAAGACGAACGCCCGCCCGCTGGCCGGCACCTGCACCGGCGGCTGCGGCACCGGTCTCGCCGACGCCGCCGCGACCGTCGCCGCCGTCACCTCGACCCCGCCCACCCCGGCCTTCGAGAACGGCACGGACGTCACCATCGGTGACAACACCACCGTGGAGAGCCCGATCACCGTCACCGGCAAGACCGGCAACGCCCCGGCCGCCCTCAAGGTCGGCGTGAACATCGTCCACACCTACATCGGCGACCTCAAGGTCGACCTGGTGGCCCCCGACGGCACCGTCTACACGGTCCACAACCGGGCCGGCGGCAGCACCGACAACATCAACCAGGTCTTCACCGTCAACGCCTCCTCCGAGGTCGCGAACGGCACCTGGAAGCTGCGGGTGAACGACAACGCCGGCGGCGACACCGGCAAGATCGACTCCTGGAACCTCGCGTTCTGAGAGGCTCCCCCTCCACCAGGGGTCCGGCACCAACTCGGCCTGACGGGCCGATAGTACGGACCAAATGAATCCCCGGGCCTGCCGATACCGCGCGTATCGGCAGGTCCGCCGGGTTTTCGTGTGACGTGACTGAATTCTGCGTCACAATCCGGGTCCACCTGCCGTCCGACCTCGTATTCTCGCCTCTCACAGGAAGGGCACAGGAGCTGGGGACGGGAAGGCTGGTGGCTGTGCGTGGTGGCGGCGACGGGGAACGCTGACACGAGTGTCGGACACGGCGAACTCATCAAGGCGGTCGACCTTGCGCTGACCACGCACGGCCGGGCGCTGCTCACCGGACCCGCCGGCGCGGGCAAGACCGAGGTCGTCCGCGCCGTCGCGGCCGCGGCCGAGGCCCGGCGTGAGAGCGTTCTCCGCCTCGCCCCCGAGGCCGCCGACCAGTGGATACCCGAGGCGTCCGCCGCCGCCCTCCTCGCCTCCGTCCCCGCCGCCGCCCTCGACCAGCTCTCCGGCCCCCAGCGCACCGCCATCGCCCTGCTGCGCCGCGAGGCCGACGCCCCCCGCGCCGGCCGCGACCACATCGCGCTGCGCCTCGCCGTCGTCGAGGTGCTCCGCACCCTCGCCGCCCGCCAGCCCGTCCTGCTCGTCCTCGACAACGCCCAGTGGCTCGACGCGGAGAGCACCGACCTGCTCCGTTTCGCCCTGCGCCTCACTCCGCCCCGCGTACGGGTCCTGGTCGCCGAATGCGTCCAGGGCGGAGCCTCCGTCGGCGAACCCCTCTGCGGCCCCGGCGTCCCCGCGATCCGCGTCCCCCCGCTCGGCGCCGACGAGGTCGCCGAACTCCTCGTCCGCCACTGCCTCCCCGCCCGCCTCGCCGGCCGCATCCACCAGGCCAGCGGCGGCAACCCGCGCCTCGCCCTCGCCCTCGGCCACTCCCTCGCCGAAGCCGCCGAGGCCCGCGACAGCAGCGCCCACCACGCCGACCCGCTGCCCGTCTCCGGACAGGCCCGCGAGGTGGCCCGCCGGCTGCTCGCCGGGGTCTCCGCCCAGGCCCGCCGCACCCTGCTGCTCGCCGCCCTCGCCTCCCGCCCCACCACCTCCCTGCTCCGCCGGGCCGGCCGCCCCGACGCCGAGGCCGAGCTGGCCGAAGCGGAACGGGCCGCACTGGTCAGAGTCGGCGAGGACGGCACCGTGGAGTTCACCGCGGGCGCCCTCCTCACCGCCCTTGCCGCCGACGCGGGCTGGCCCGAACGCGCCGCCGGGCACGCGGCCCTGGCCGCCGCCGTCGACGACCCCGTCCAGGCCGTACGCCACCGCGCGCTGGCCGTGGACACCCCCGACCAGTGGCTCGCCGCGGAGATCACCGAGGCCGCCGCCGTCTGCCGCCGCCGCGGCCAGCGGGCCCTCGCCGCCGAACTGGGCCTGCTCGCCGCCGACCGTACGCCGTCCTGGCTGGCCGGCGAGGAACTGGCCCGGCTCGTCACGGCCGCCGAGGACGCCGGCTGGGCCGGCCGCGCCGACCTCGCACGCCGGGCCACCCGGGCCGTCCTGGCCCGAGACGCCTCGCCCGCCGACCGGGTACGGGCCCGGCTCGCCGTGATGGACGCCGCCGGGCAGGCCCTGGGCGCCCTCGACGAGACCTTCGCGTACGCCATGGACGAGGCGGCCGGCGACCCCTCGCTCCAGGCCGCCGTCCAGCTGCGGATCGCCTGGAAGCACAACCTCAGCGACGGCGACCCGGTCCGCTCCCGCGACGCGGCGGCCGAGGCCGGCCGGCTCGCCGCGCTCGGCGGCGACCAGACCGCCGAAGCCATGGCCCTGACCGTACGGGCCCGCATGGGCCGCATCCTCGGGGACACGGACGCCGAGGAGATCCTGGCCGAGGCACTCGCCCTGCCCGCGCCCGAGGTGCCGCTCGGCATGCGCAACGCCCCGCAGTACCTCGCCGTCCGGCACGCCCTCTTCGACGACCGTCTCGCCGACGCCCGCCGGCAGCTGATGGTCCTGCTCCCGGCGGTCCAGCGCACCGGCTCCGCCGAGGACGTCTTCGAGGTCCTGCGCAGCCTCACCGAGGTGGAGCTGCGCAGCGGCCGCTGCGAGGCCGCCTCCGCCCACGCCCGCCGGGCCCTGGAACTGACGATCGAGGCGGGCCTGTCACCCGGCCCCGCCTGGTACGTCGCCGCGATGGCCGAGGCCATGGGCGGCAGCTTCGCGCGCGCCGCCGCGTACGCCCGACGCGGCATCCAGGCCTCACAGGAGGAGCAGGACCAGGTCTTCCTCTCCCGCAGCCTGCACGCGCTCGGCCTGGTCGAACTGGCCACCGGAGAGGCGGCGAAGGCGGTCGCCACCCTGCGCCGCGTCGCCGCGCTGGAAGCCGCCCAGCAGGTGGTGGACCCCTCCGTCCTGCGCTGGCACGGGGAACTGGCCGAGGCGCTGATCGCCGCGGACGCGCCCGGCGAGGCCGCCGAACTCCTCGACCGCGTCCGTACGGTCGCCCTGGGTCTCGGCCGCACCGGGGTGGTCGCCGCCCTCGACCGGGCCCGTGGCCTGTGCCTGTCCGCCCAGGGGGAGGCCGACGCGGGCGTCCACCTGCTGGAGTCCACGGCGCGGCGCTTCGACGACCTGCAACTGCCCCTGGAGCGGGGCCGTACGCTGCTCGCCCTCGCCCGGGTGGAGCGCCGCAGACGCCGGCGGGCCCCCGCCCGTGCGGCGCTGCGGGCGGCGGCCGAGGTGTTCGCCCTGGCCGGGGCGGCTCCCTGGACGGAGCTCGCCAGGGAGCCGGCTCCCGGCGAGGGAGGCGGCGCGCAGGCGCCGGCGGCCGCGGTGCTGACCGAGGCCGAGACCCGGCTGGCCCTGCTCGTCAGCCAGGGCGCCAGCAACCAGGAGGCCGCGGCGAAGCTGTTCCTCAGCGTCAAGACGGTCGAGGCCCGGCTGACCCGCATCTACCAGAAGCTCGACGTCCGCTCGCGGGCCCAACTCGCGACCGCCCTGCGCACCCGCTGACCGCGCCGAGGCCGGCAGGGTCGGGGCTTGAGCGGGGCGGGGGCTGCCGACCGTGCGCAGAACCTGGCCGCGCTTGACCGCCACAGCGTCCCGGCGCGGGGTCACGGCGCTGGGGAGCCGGACACTGCGCAGCCCGGTCCCGGCCATTCCGTCACCCGGAACCTGAATGTCGCCCATCTTCGGTGCAGCATCGACAGCTCCTGCAGCGCGCCGTCCCGCCTGCCGCCCCGGACCTTCGAGCACTGGAGCGCACGTGAACCGACGCACTATCGCACGAGGTACTGCCGCCGCCGTGGCCGCTTCGGCCGCACTGGCCTTGTCGGCGCCGGCCGCGCCGGCCGCCGACACGCCCCGCCTCCCGACCGTCAGCCAGGCTCATACGGCTGCGGCGGCGGGCTTCGACGAGAGGGGCGCGAAGGTCGTCCACTGGGGGTGGACGCCTCGGGCAAGGAGTGGAAGAGCGAGGGCCTCGACGCCTCGGTCCCGGCCAACAACGACCCCGCGAACTTCGCCCCGCAGGGGGTCCGGCTGCCGAGGACCGCCGGGAAGGACGCGACCGCCGCCGGATGGATCTGCTCGACCTGGGCGCGGCCCACCGTGCTGGTCGGGAACTACCTGTCCTCGTCGAGCCACGAGATCTGCTCGGGGAGCTTCCTGTACCACTACACGCGCGGCCAGTTCCTGAGTTCGTCGTGGTCGGGGCCGAGGGCCTACACCGGGTGGGGCAAGAGCAACTTCGTGTACTCGCCGAACGAGGTCAACGACACCATCTGGACGATCGGCTGCCCCGGCGGCGGCACCTACAACTACGACTTGCAGGTGCAGACGCACCTGGTGGACACCCGCGGGGACCACGGAGGACCCTACGAGGTGGGCGCGATCGTCCGCGCCGCCTGCGGGACCTGATCGGAGGAGCTCGTGCTCGTCACCCTGGACCGGCTGATCGCCGGCCTCGCCGACCGCATCGCCCCGCCCACGGACGCCGGGACGTTCGGCTCCGGGGTGCCCGGGCCCGAGCCCTGGAATCCGAGGACGTGGGCGCGGGCGTACCGGCACGGCCACCGCCGCCGGGAGCAGCGCCGCACTCAGGGGCTCCGAGTACCGACCGCACGCCCGGCACCCCCACCCTCCTGAGGCGTCCGGACACACGGACAAGTGTGTCCGGACGCCGCGCGGGCGACCGTCCGCGGATCGGGGGATCAGCAGCCGAGGTTGTTGCCCGGGGTCACCCCCAGCAGCTGGGTGAAGCTCTGGTACTTCGAGATGCGGCTCTGGACCTGGGCGGGATTGCCGCCGTTGCACTCCAGGGACCCGTTGATGGAGCGGATGGTCTCGCCGAAGCCCGCGCCGTTCACCATGGCGGCGTGCGCGGTCATCGTGCCCGGGCCGTTCTGGGTGTTCCAGTACCAGAGCGCCGTCTTCATCGCGATGGCCGGATCCTGCTCCACGAGGTACGGGTTGGCGAGGAGGTTGATGCCCAGCGCGTCACCGGCCGCCTTGTAGTTGAAATTCCAGCTGAGCTGGATGGGGCCGCGGCCGTAGTACGCCGCCTGCCCCGCCGGACAGCCGTACGGCTGGCTCGCGTCGCAGTAGTGGGGGTAGTTGGCGGTGTTCTGCTCGACGATGTAGACGAGTCCGCCCGTCTCGTGCGAGACGTTCGCGAGGAAGGCCGCGGCCTCGCGCCGCTTCACGGTGTCGTCCCCGGTGTTGGCGAATCCGGGGTAGGCGGACAGCGCGGCGACCAGGCCGTTGTACGTGTAGAAGGAGTTCCGGTTCGGGAACATCTGGTTGAACTGGGCCTCGGAGACCACGAATCCGGACGGATTGCCGGGGTCCGGATCCTGGCCACCGCCGCCACCACAGGCGCCCTGGTCCGACCAGACGCCCCACTGCCCGGTGGTGCCGGGCGTCTCGCCCTGGGTCCACCACTTGGCCTGCCAGTTGTGTCCGGCGTACGAGGCGCTCATGCCGTTCGTGTAGACGGCGGACGAGGCCCAGGCGCCGGCGCAGGGGGCCGCCGCGGAGGCGGGGGAGGAGGGGAGGGCGATGGCGAGGCCGACCGTGACGGCCGCGGCGGCCGCCAGGGAGAGGGCGCGGCGGCGAAGCGCACGTATCACGTAACTGCTCCTTCGGTGGGGGGAATTGCCGTGGGGGGCAACTGCGCCCACTGAAGCGAAAGTGGTCTGTACCTGTCAAGGTCTAGACCAAATGAAACGCGCCGGTGTCACGCGTGACGCGTGACACCGGCGCGAAGCCGCTTCGGTCAGCTGCCGGCGGAGAGGTTGCCGGAGAGGACCGGGATGTTGCTGGCGATGTGCGAGATCGCCTCGTCACCCTTCGCCTGGGTGGAGTTCTCGGCGCACTGCTGGTTCTGCGGGTTCGACAGGACGTTGACGTCCTGGACGCCGATGTTGGCGATGACCGCGAACAGGGACTGGGCGTTGACCTTGGCCGGCAGGCCGATGCAGAGCTTGTTGAGGGAGCCCTGGACGGCGCTGAGCTGCGGGCTCATCTTGCCGTGGGTCTCCTGGTTGCCGTAGATCTGCGCGGCGCCGTTGCCGTTGACGGTGCTGACGCCCTCGTCGTTGCCGATGGCCATGGCCGGTGAGGCGACTGCGGCACCCGCGCCGAGCACGGAGGCGGTGACGGCGGCGGTGGCCATGAACTTCTTGAACATGTGGGGGATCCTTCTGTCGCACTGTCGCATGAGATAGCTGCCCTCGGCGGGACGAGCTGATCAACTGCCGACAGTGCCAGGAGTTATCCTCCCTCACCCGGGTGGCCCAATGGCGGGTGGAGTCGCCCGGTCCCGCCGCCGCGGCGGCGAGACGGAGCTCCTCGGATCCGAGGGTCAGCCGGTCTTGCGGCGGACCTTCTTGTTCTTGCCGCCGGGGCCGCTGCTGGCACCCTGGACCTTCGCCCGGCTCTGGTGCGCCTGCTGGGACTGGGCATTCGCCGCGTTGCGGTCCAGGGCCTCCCGGAACTTGCGCTTGGCCGCATCGGCCGGGGATTCGTCCTCCGGGGCCTGCGAGGCTTGCGGGGTGTCTGTTTCGTCAGCCATTCGTCCTCCTGGGGTGATCAAGCCGTTTCAGTCTGTCAGGTGGCGTGCCCACTGACCAGCGAGTTCACCTCGCCCCCAAGGGTAGCTTGGAGGGGTCATAAGATTTGGTTATGGGGTCATAAAGCGAGACCGGGTGCTGGGTTAGGCTTACCTTCGTTTAGGGTTCCCTTTGATCCACCTTGCCGTCGCTCGAAGGGAACCCCTGCCATGCCTCGCCCTCTGCGGGTAGCAATCGTCGGTGCCGGCCCCGCCGGTATCTATGCCGCCGACGCGCTGCTGAAGTCCGAGGCCGCCGTCGAGCCCGGTGTGTCCATCGACCTCTTCGAGCGGATGCCGGCGCCCTTCGGCCTGATCCGGTACGGCGTCGCCCCCGACCACCCGCGCATCAAGGGCATCATCACCGCCCTGCACCAGGTGCTCGACAAGCCGCAGGTCCGCCTCTTCGGCAACGTCGACTACCCGAACGACATCAGCCTCGACGAGCTGCAGTCCTTCTACGACGCCGTGATCTTCTCCACCGGTGCCACGGCCGACCGCGCGCTCACGATCCCGGGCGTCGAGCTCGACGGTTCCTACGGCGCCGCCGACTTCGTCTCCTGGTACGACGGCCACCCGGACGTCCCGCGCACCTGGCCGCTGGAGGCCGAGAAGGTCGCCGTCCTCGGCGTCGGCAACGTCGCCCTCGACGTCGCGCGCATCCTCGCGAAGACGGCCGACGAGCTGCTGCCGACCGAGATCCCGGCGAACGTCCACGACGGCCTCAAGGCCAACAAGGCGCTCGAGGTCCACGTCTTCGGGCGTCGCGGTCCCGCCCAGGCCAAGTTCAGCCCGATGGAGCTCCGGGAACTGGACCACTCGCCCAACATCGAGGTCATCGTCAACCCCGAGGACATCGACTACGACGAGGGCTCCATAGCCACCCGCCGCGCCAACAAGCAGGCCGACATGGTCGCCAAGACCCTGGAGAACTGGGCGATCCGGGACATCGGCGAGCGCCCGCACAAGCTGTTCCTGCACTTCTTCGAGTCGCCCGCGGAGGTGCTCGGCGAGGACGGCCGCGTGGTCGGCCTGCGGACCGAGCGCACCGAGCTCGACGGCACCGGCAACGTCAAGGGCACCGGCCGGTTCACCGACTGGGACGTCCAGTCCGTCTACCGGGCCGTCGGCTACCTCTCCGACGAGCTGCCCAAGCTCCCGTGGGACGTCGACTCCGGCACCGTCCCGGACGAGGGCGGCCGCGTGATCGAAGCCGGCGCCCACCTGCAGTCGACGTACGTCACCGGCTGGATCCGGCGCGGTCCGGTCGGCCTGATCGGCCACACCAAGGGCGACGCGAACGAGACCGTCGCGAACCTGCTCGCCGACCACGCGGAGGGCCGCCTGAGCGCTCCGGCCACGCCCGCGCCGGAGGCCGTCGAGGCCTTCCTCGCCGAGCGCAGCGTCCGTTTCACCACGTGGGAGGGCTGGCACCGGCTCGACGCGGCCGAGAAGGCCCTCGGCGAGCCCCAGGGCCGCGAGCGCGTGAAGATCGTCGAGCGCGAGGGCATGCTCGACGCGAGCGGGGCGTAGCGAAAGGGGGCCGGGACCCGGACGGGTCCCGGCCCCACCGCGTGGCGCGGTCCCGCCGGCGGCCGTGGCCGTACGGGCTGTCCGGGCAACGGGACGGGTCCCAGGCCGGTGCGGGCGAGGGGCGGGCTCTCAGGAGCCCTGGGTCCGCTCCAGTACGCCGCGGACGAAGGCCGCCTGCCCGGCGTGCTGGAGGTCGTCGGCCAGTACGCTGACCAGCCGCACCCCGAGGGTGACCGGCGGGTCCCAGCGTTCGTCGACCACCCGGTCCAGATCGGCGGCGGCGAGCCCGCGGACGAACCCGAGGCTCTGCTCGTGCACCGCATCGAAGTACTCCAGCAGCAGCTCGCCCGAGTCCACCCGGACGGTGCCCGCCTGGCGCGCCGAGTGGCCGTACCCGGTGGCCCCGGCGGGCAGCGGCAGGGCGAACCGGTCAGCCCAGCCCCCGCCCTGCCACAGCTGCTCCAGGCCGGCCGCGTCGGCGATGTGGTCGTCCTGGATGCGGGTCAGGTGCCATACCAGCCAGGTGATCGAGTTCGCCGCCGGGTCGACGCGCGCGTTCAGCAGCTCCGCCGGGACCCCGTCCACGGTCTCGTGCACGATCTCCCGGATGCGTCCGAACCCGTCGGCGATGACGTCCGTAGCCTTCATGCACCCACCATGCAAGGCCCGGCGGTCCCCCCGCCGCGAACGACACGCGGCAGGGGGACCGCCGGGCCGGCGGTGCGGGTCGGTCAGCGGGTGGCTTCCACGGCCTCGGAGCGCAGGGCCGCCTCGTCCTTACCGGCCGTCTCCGCGGTCTCGGTCTTCCCGGCCTTCTCGTTCTGTTCGGCCGCCCCGGGCTGCGCGGACGCCGCCACGGTGCCGTGACCGCCCCGCAGGCCGATCCAGCTGATCACCGCGACCAGCGCGAAGGCCACGGCCCCGATCCCGAAGGTGAGGGTGAAGCCGGACTCGGCGGGCAGCGGGGGCACGCCCGCGGGCAGGTGCTCGATGGTCTTCGAGGCCAGGATCGTGGTGACGACGGCGCTGCCGATCGCACTGCCCGTGGAGCGGGAGATCGAGTTGATGCCGTTGGCGATGCCGCTCTGGTGGTGCGGGACGCTGGACATGATCACGGCGGGCATGGCCGCGTAGCCGAAGCTGACGGCTGCGCCGACGACCAGTCCGGCGCCGATCACCGACAAGCTGTGCTGGTGGTCCAGGACGAGCCAGGCGAAGCCGGCCGCGCCGAGCGCGGCGGCCAGCCCCAGCGCCACGCGCGGACCGCGGTGGCGCACGATCTGGCCGCCCACGGGCGAGGCGAGCAGCGAGACGATGGCGCCGGGCAGCAGGAACTGCACGGAGGCGCGCAGGATCGACGCGTCGAAGCCGTAGCCGGTGAGCGCCTCGGGCATCTGGACGAGGTACGAGACGCCCAGGAAGTTCGCGAACATGCCGAAGCCGACGAGGACGCCGGCCAGGTTGGCCATGAGCACCGGGCGGTGGACGAACATCTTCATGTCGACGAGCGGCTCGCGGACCTTGCGCTCGACGAGCACCCAGACCGCGGCCATCACGGCGGCGCCGGCGAAGCTGCCCAGCGTACGGCCGGAGGCCCAGCCCCACTCGTGGCCCTGGGAGATCGGCAGCAGGAGCAGCAGCAGGGCGAGGCCGAGGGTCAGCGCGCCGAGGAAGTCGGTGCGCCCGCCGGTCTTGTGCCGGGTCGCGGGGACCAGGAAGACGACCGCGAGCAGGGCCAGCAGGGCGAAGCCGGTCGCCATCCAGAAGGCGTTGCGGTAGTCCGCGTCCGACCCGGAGGTGAGCAGCCCGGTCGCGACGAGCGCGAGGCCGCTGCCGAACGCGAGCGTGCCGCTGACCAGCGCCATCGCTCCCGGCAGCTTCTGCGGCCGGACCTCTTCGCGCAGGACCGAGAGGGCCAGCGGGAAGATCGCGGTGGCGGCGCCCTGGAGCACCCGGCCCAGGATCAGCAGGGGCAGCGAGGACGCCAGCGCGGCGATGACGGAGCCGACGACCATGACGCCGAGCACGGCCACCAGGGTGGGCTTCTTGCCGTGCTGGTCGCCGAACCGGCCCAGGAGCGGGGTGAAGACGGCCGCCGACAGCAGGGTGGCGGTCGTCACCCAGCTCACGTTCGCGGTCGAGGTGCCGAGGTCGTCGCGGATGAGTCCCAGGATCGGGACCGGCAGGGTCTGCATCATCGACACGACCATGGCGGCGAGGCTCAGGGCGAAGACGATGACCGTCTCGTTCCGGGGCCCGGAGGCCGGGGTGGCGGGGGAGGGGGTGCTCATGGCTGGGGGGACCTTCTTCGTGTTTCGGAGCTGAAGAGCTTCGGAACGCAGATGTTTGACTTCCTCAAGTAACTCGACTGACGGTAGACCTCGATAGTTAAGGTGGTCAAGTAAACAATTGATAATGTCAAACATCCTGAGTACGCTCCAGGTATGAGCGACACCGCCACGCACACCCCCACCAAGCTCCAGCTGCTGGAGCTGCTCGCGGCCATCGGCACGGCCCAATGGCGCGAGTTCGCGGCCGCCGCCGCCCAGCACGGCCTCACCTCCACCCAGGCGAGGGTCCTCGCCCAGCTCGACGGCCCCGTGCCCATGCGCGGCCTCGCCACCCTGCTGGTGTGCGACGCCTCGAACGTGACCGGCATCGTCGACCGCCTGGAGGCCCGCGAGCTGGTGCGCCGGGAGCCGGACCCCGCCGACCGCCGCGTCAAGAACGTCGTGGCCACGGACGCCGGCCGCGAGGTCATCCGCCGGGTCCGCGAGGAGATGCAGGACATGCACGGCGCGCTCGACACCCTCGACGAGGACGAGAGCGCGACGCTCTACGCCCTGCTGGGCCGCCTGCGCCCCTCGATGGAGAAGGGCGCCTGAACGGCGTCGGCTGAACGGCGAGGGCTGAACCGTGCCGCCTGAACGGCGAGGGCCGAACGGCGTCGGCTGAATCGCGTCGACGTCGTCCGCGTCCCGAACTAGCCTCGACCTCCATGAACACCCTGCAGACGATCAATGACGTACCCGTCCTGATGTGCGCGGCCGAGGGCGAGGTCATCGCGGGCGAACGCGATGCCCTCGACTGCATCGGCGACGCCTCCTACCAGGGCGCCCAGTGGGTCGTCATCCCCGCCGAACGGTTCGACGACGGGTTCTTCCGGCTGAGCACCCGGGTGGCCGGGGAGATCATCCAGAAGTTCGCCCAGTACCGGGTCGGCATCGTCGTCCTCGGTGACATCTCCCGCCACACGGCATCCAGTTCGGCGCTGCGCGACTTCGTCCGCGAGTGCAACCGCGGGAGCCAGACGTGGTTCCTCGCCGACGCCGGGGAACTCACCGCGCGGCTGACCGGGCCGACCGCGTGAGCGGCGGCGACGGGCTCCGCCTCCTGCGGGCGGCCGACCGCGGCGCGACCCCGTGGAAGAACGGCGGCGGAGTCACCCGCGAGATCGCCGCCCGGCCCGAGGGTGCCGGCACCGGGGACTTCGCCTGGCGGGTGAGCCTCGCGGAGGTCGCCGCCGACGGGCCCTTCTCCTCCTTCCCCGGGGTCGACCGCACCCTCACCCTGGCCGAGGGTGCGGGCATGGACCTCGCCGTGGCCGGTGTCCGCCACCTCGTGGACGAGCGGTTCGCGCCGCGCGACTTCGCCGGGGACGAGCCGACGGACTGCCGGCTCCTCGACGGTCCGGTGGTCAACTTCAACGTGATGTACCGGCGGAGCGAGACCCGCGCGGAGACCGCCGTCGTACGGGGCGTGCTCACGCTCGCCGTGCCGCCCGGGGAGACCCTGCTGATCGTGGCCCTGGACGGGCCGGCCGCGGTGCACCGGCCCGGTGACGGCCCCGGCCGCGTCGCGGAGCTGGCTCGTTACGACGCCGCCCTGCTGACGGGCGGGCCGGACCTGGTCCTGCGTACGGCCGGGCGCGCGGCGGTGGTCCGCTTCGGTCCCGCTCGGGCGGCGGACACTGTCAGCACGTAGTCCCCGGGGCCTCGGCCCGCGCCCGCCCCGGAGTCCCCGGAGCCTCCGGGTGCGGGCGCGGCGCCGTCGGGCGCCCCAGCAGTACGCCGGTCAGCGCGAGCGCCAGGCCGCAGAACTGCAGCGGGCCGAGGGACTCCCCGGAGACGGCCGTGCCCAGCAGGACGCCCGTCACCGGATTGAGCAGGCCCAGCAGTCCGACGGTCCCGGCGGGCAGGTGCCGCAGCCCCGCGAACCAGGCGGCGAAGGCCACCGCGGTCGCCACCACGGTCACGTAGCCGAAGCCGGCGAGCGCGGGGCCGTCCAGTCGCGGCGGGGCCCCCTCCACGGCGACCGCGAGGGGGAGCAGGAGCAGCCCGCCGCCCAGGAGCTGCCAGGCCGTCGACGAGAGCACGTCCACCCCGGCGCCCCACCGCTTGGCCAGTACGTAGCCGAGCGAGGCCATTCCCATGGCGGCGGCCGAGGCGAGCACGCCGAGGAGGTCGAGGGGTGCGCCCGGGGTCAGCAGCATCAGGCAGACGCCGCCGACCCCGACGCCCGCACCGGCCAGGTGTCGCAGGCCCGGCCGCTCGGCCAGCAGCGCCCAGGCGAACAGCATCATCACCAGCGGAGCCGTCGCCATGACGGTCGAGGCCACGCTGGTCGGCAGCCGCTGCGCGGCCAGGTACACCAGCGCGAAGAAGCCGCCCATGTTGAGGACGCCGAGCAGGGGCGCCCGCCACCACCAGCTGCCGCTCGGCAGCCGACGGCCCGCCGCGAGCAGCAGCAGCCCGGCCGGCAGGGCCCGTATGACGCCCCCGTAGAGCGGGTGGCCGGCGGGCAGGAACTCGCGGGTGACGAAATAGGTCGTGCCCCACGCCACCGGGGCCATCGCCGTGACCAGTGACCACCGCAGATTGTCTTCCATGGAAGATATAATACCTTCCATGGAAGCTAACGCTATGCTGTTCCCGTGAAAGCCCAGCCCAAGGACCACGTGGCCCGCATCCAGGACGAGTGGGCCCGCGAACGGCCCGACGTCGACGTCAGTCCCCAGGGCGTGATCGGGCGGCTGCACCGGCTCGGCCTGCTCTTGACCGACCGCCTCGCCCTCGTCTACCGCAAGTACGGCCTCGGCGAGGGGGAGTTCGACGTCCTGGCCACCCTGCGCCGGGCGGGGGAGCCGTTCGAGCGGGCACCCGGAGAGCTCGCCGCACACACCATGGTGACGACGGGTGCCATGAGCAAGCGGATCGACCGGCTCGAACGCGACGGGCTGGTCACCCGCCGCCGCTCGGCCGCCGACGGCCGGGGCCGGGTGGTCGCGCTCACACCGGCCGGACGGGACCTGATCGACCAGGCCTTCGCCGAGCACATGCGCAACGAGCGGAGCCTGCTGGACGGCCTGACACCGACGGAGGCCGCGCAACTGGAGCAGCTCCTGACCACCTGGCTGGCCAAGGTCGAGCCGCCGCTGCCGGGACCCTGAACGGCCGGATCGACGAGACACCCCCTAGCGCGGGCGGACGCCCAGCTTCACCCACTTCGCCGTGCTGGGCACGCCCTTCGCGTCGAGCAGGAAGAGCATGTAGTACCCGGGCGGGGCGTCGGCCGCGCTCGGCGGGGTCCGGAGCCCGAGCGTGGAGCCGTGCACGCCGGTGATCCGGAGGTCCAGGTGGCGCTGGCTGGTGTTGACCGAGTGGGTGACAGTGGTCGGTGCCAGCAGCACGGCGCGCTTGACGTCCTTCGCCGTCGAGCTCGTGACCTGGAAGGCCGTGTCGTGGCCGAGCTCGCCCGCCGGTGCCCGGTCGAGCGCCGGGCGGGCGCCCCGGTGCAGGTAGGCGGGCTCGTACAGCTCGACGCTGCCGTCCATCCCGTCCTTGATGTCGGGGTCGTTGGCGATCTGCTGGAGCTCGTCGCCGGTGACCATCATCCGCCCGTCCGGCAGGACCAGGGCGTTGGAGTGGTAGCCGCGGGGCAGCCGCTGGGCCGGACCCAGCTTCCAGTGGCCGCGCGCGTCGCGCAGCTCGATCTGCCGGTACTTCAGGTCCGCCTTCGGGTTGAAGGGTCCGTTGCCGTAGTCCCGGGTGTCCAGGGCGCCGTTCACCGTGAGCAGGGTGCCGTCCGGCAGGATCAGGGTGCCGTCCTGGGTGCGGCCGAAGGCCCTCGGCTCCTCGATGCTCCAGCGGCCGCCGGACAGCCGGTACGTGAGCGGGTCGCGCGGGTCGCCGCCGAGCACCAGGACCGAGTCCGGGCCGCGGAGGCCGGCCGGCAGCGGCACGGCCGAACCGTAGCCCCGGAAGTCGGCGGGCCGCCGGGGCAGGTCGGTGCGCACGTCCTTGACCGGATCGAACAGCCACTGCTGGTCGGCGTCGCGGCCGAGTCCGTAGATCTTCCCGTCCCGCAGGGAGAAGAGGTGCGGATAGTCGTTGCGGAAGGGGGCCTCGGAGCGGAGCCGCTCCGCGGGAACGCTCACCGGGATGTCGAACGGGCGCCAGGGTACGGGGCGCCCCAGTGCGGGGAAGCGCTCCACGACCGGAGTCGGGGTACCCGTACCGCGCTCGGACTGGCCGGACATGATGATCTGGCGGCCGTCCGCCCCGGTCACGACGGAGGGGTACCAGCGGCCGACGGCCATGTCGCGGTTGCGGAACCAGGTCTCGGTCCACGGGTCGAAGACGAAGGACAGCTTGGCGCCGCTGCCGCCCTTGCCGCCGACGTTGCCGCCGAAGACCCCGACCATGCCGTTGGGGAGGTAGGAGTGCCCGGCGCAGAAGAACGGCGCCGGGCGTGGGGCGTAGGTTCCGTCGGGCATCAGCACCACCGGCGGCGGTACGTTCTTGAAGGCCCGGGCGCCGGTGCCCTTGGCGGGGTCCCAGAGGTAGGCCCGGCCGGCGTTCGTCCGCCCCACCGTGTTCGTGGGGCCGGTCTCCTTGGTGGGATCGGCCTCCACCCGCTCGAAGGAGAAGAGCAGCACCTTGCCCGTCGGCAACAGGGCCACGTGGACGCCGAAGTCGGGGGAGGGGAAGAACTCGGTGAAGCGGCCGAACCGTGCCGCGTCGAAACCGGCGTTGACCTTGCGCTGGGACGCCTCCAGCGAGGTCAGGCTCGCCGTGCGCTTCGACTGCGGATAGCCCTGGGTGCCCTTGGCGGCCTGGCGCAGCCGCGCGTGCGCGCGGGCGTGCTCCTCGCCGAGCACGACGGCCTCGTCGCCGCCGGTGTGGTGCGGTGAGGCGAAGGCGAGCGCGTGTCCCGTCGCCGTGACGGCCAGGGCGGTGGCGAGCGCCAGCGCCGCCCGGGCGGCGGACCGTCGTACGCGGGACATGGGACTCCTCACCGCAGGGCCTGAAGGATCTCGCCGATATTAGGACAAGAGGGACTTGTTGGCTGGTGCGACTCGGTGCTCCGCGTCGGCTGCGGCCGTTCGGCGGACCGGTATGGGTAGGTTGATCGTTTCTGCGGTGAATCGTTTCGGCCATCGAGGTGAGACCGCGTACCCGTCGGCCGTCCGGTGCCGCCGCCGACGGCTATCCATGACGGTGTGATCAAGTCGCTCCGTACCGGATTCACCGCAGCCGCCGTGACCGCAACACTCGTCACGCTGACCCCCACGGCCGGGGCCTCCCCCTCGGCGCCCACCGACAAGGTGACCGTCGACGTCGCCTCCGTCAACGGATCGGGCTGCCGCCCAGGCAGCGCCGCCGTCGCGGTGGCGCCGGACAACTCGGCCTTCACCGTCACCTACAGCGAGTACCTGGCCCAGGCCGGCGGTGGCGCCCCCGCCACCGAAGGCCGCAAGAACTGTCTCCTCTCCCTCCAGGTGCACGTCCCCCAGGGCTACACCTACGCCGTGGCGAAGGTCGACTACCGGGGCTACGGCAACCTGCAGCAAGGCGCGATCGGCACCCAGAAGGCCAGTTACTACTTCCAGGGCATGAGCCAGACCGCCCAGCGCACCCACAAGTTCAACGGCCACTACGACGACAACTGGCAGGCGACCGACACCACGGGCATCGAAGCCCTCGTGTTCGCGCCCTGCGGCGAGCAGCGCAACTTCAACATCAACACCGAACTGCGCGCCGAAGTGGGCACCTCCGACCCGTCGCAGACCAGCTTCATGGCCCTCGACTCGACGGACGGCGGCATCAACAGCGTCTACCACTTCTCCTGGAAGCAGTGCCCCGTGCGCCGCTGATCCCGGACGTCCCGCCGCTCGGCCCGGCCGCCGGGCCCGCTGTCACGCGGGCCGGCGGCCGGGCCGACGGCATGGCGCATGCACCGGCCCGGTGCGCCGCGTCAGGCCGACGCGCGCCGGACCAGCGACGTCGCGGTGATCACCGGACCGACCGCGGCCCGCTCCTGCGGACTCCCGTCGAGGGTGCGCATCAACAGCTGCGCCATCATGCGCCCCATCCCCTCGATGTCCTGGCGGATGGTGGTCAGCGGCGGGTCGGTGCCCTCCGCCACGGACTCGGCGTCGTCGAAGCCCACCAGCGCCACGTCCCCCGGAACCGTCCGGCCCCGCTCCCGCAGCACCCGTAGCGCGCCGGTGGCCATCAGATCGTTCCCGGCGAAGACGGCGTCGATCCCGGGGTCGCGGTCCAGCAGTTCGGCCATCGCGCGGGCCCCGCCCGCCGGGGTGAAGTCCCCTTCGGCGAACAGGTCGGGGGCATCGCCCGGGAGCACGTCCCGGTAGCCGCTCAGCCGGTCGGCCGCCGAGGTCTGGTCGAGCGGACCGGCGATGTGCGCGATCCGCCGCCGGCCCTGCGCCAGCAGGTACCGTACGGCGTCCCGCGCGCCCCCGCGGTTGTCCGCGTCGACGTAGGCCACGCCCTCGTTCTCGCCGGGGCCGGTGGTCCAGCCGGGGCGGCCGCCGTAGACCGTGGGCATCCCGATGCGCCGGGTGATGGCGGGCAGCGGATCGTCGGTGTGCAGGGAGAAGGCGAGGGCCCCGTCGACGTGGCCGCCGGCCAGATAGCGCTCGATGCGGTCGTAGTCGCACCGGTCCTCCACCAGCAGCAGGACCAGCTGGGCGTCGTGGGCGGTCAACTCCTTGCTGATGCCGCGGACCTGGTGGGAGAAGAAGGGGTCCGAGAATATCCGGACCTCGGGCTCGGCGATGATCACCGCGACGGCTCCGGTGCGGCGGGTGACCAGGGTGCGGGCCGCGGGGTTGGGGACGTACCCCAGGTCGCGGATCGCCTCGCGCACCCTCTCCACCAAATGCGCGCGGACGCCGTCTCCGCCGTTGACCACGCGGGAGGCGGTGGCCCGGGACACCCCGGCGAGCGCCGCGACGGCCTCCAGGGTGGGACGGTTCCCGGGATGCGGTTCGGGCACGGGTGTTCCTCCAAAATGATCACTAACGGTGCACAGCAGGGTAACCGCTACGCCCGACAGCCCGAACGCCCTCGCGGCCCTGCCCGACGCCCTGTCGCGGACCGCGGAGCTCAAGGGGGCCGTGTGGTCGGCCGGCAAGACCCTCCTCGACCGGGCCCGCGCGGCCGGGGTGGTCCGCGCCGACCTGGCCCCGGCCGACCTGGTACCGCTGATGTGCGGCATCGCGTACGCCGTGCACGTCCACGGCGGCAGTCCGGAGGGGCGGACCGACGCGGCGCACCGCTACCTGACCGCGCTGCTGGAGGGTCTGAAGACCGCGTAGCCGGAGGGTATGAAGACCGCGCAGCCGAACGGCTGAGCCGACCGTCAGGTCCGGCGATCCGTCCGCTCCTCGGAGGGCAGCAGGTCCTTGGCCCTGCGCTCCATCAGGATCGGCAGGTAGGTGCGCACGCGTGCGTACCTGAGCTCTTCGTACGCCGTCCGCACCGAGCTTTCCACCAGATCGGCGTCCAGCTCGGGGTGGGCCTTCATCAGCCGCTCCACGACATGACGGATGGTGAGGGCATCGTGCGACTCCGCCATCACACACCTCGGCCTTCCGTCGGAGACAGCCCTTCTTCAGTCTCGCGGAGCGGCCGCGCCCCCGGAAGTCGATCTTCCGCCGCTTTGCCGCGCCCTTATCCCGTCATCCCGTCATCCCGTCTCGTTCCTGTTCCCGTCAGGCGTCGAAGCGGCGGCGCGAGGCCTCGATGTGACCGAAGTACCGGTGGGTCCAGTCGCACAGTCCGTCGATCGTCGCCCGCAGGGCCTGGCCCGGCTCGGTGAGGGTGTACTCGACCCGCGGCGGGACGGTGGGGTGCACGGTCCGCTCGAGCAGCCCGTACCGCTCCAGCATCCGCAGGTTCTGGGTCAGCATCTTGTGGCTGATGCCCTCGACCTCGTCACGCAACGTGCTGAAGCGCAGGGTTTGCTCCCCCAGGGCTTCGATGATCAGGAGCGCCCACTTGTTGGCGACGTCCGAGAAGATCTCCCGCCCCAGCGAGTCCGCCCGCCTCAGGTCCGCCTCGTCGGGCGAGCCCGTGAACTGCTTGGTCACCATCAGGTTCCCCAGTCACCAAAAAGTGCGTTCTTCCATGTCAGAGACCACTCTCCTACGGTTCCTGAGTAACCACAAGAGAGCGGGTGCGGGGTGGTTCGAGGGAATCGAGCTCACGCGCGCCCATGCAATGGAGGCGGACAGCATGGCCATCACCCTGGTGAACCCCAAGGGACTGCCGGAGATCGACGCCTACCGGCAGGTGTCGATCGCGACCGGGTCGAAGCTCGTCTTCATCGCCGGACAGGTCGCCTGGCACGCCGACGGCGTCACGGTCGGTGAAGGCGACCTCGCCGCACAGGTCGAGCAGTGCTACCTCAACGTCGGCACCGCCCTGGACGCGGTCGGCGCCTCCTTCGACGACGTGGCGAAGCTGACCGTCTACGTCGTCGACTGGACCCCCGACAAGATGCCCCTGCTGATGGAGGGGATCACCCGGGCGGCCGCGAAACTGGGTGCCGCACCGGTCCCGCCGGCCTCGCTGCTGGGCGTGGCGGCGCTGGACGTACCCGAGCACCTGGTCGAAATCGAGGCCACCGCCGTCATCGACTGATGCTCCGCCGGGCGGGAGACGTAGACAGCGTGGCTGCCGGGGGTCTCGGTGACGGTCGCGCCGGCGCGCTCGGACATGGCGCGCTGAGCGGCCGGCGGGATCATCCGGTCGTCGGTGGCGACCAGGTACCACGACGGCTTGGTCTGCCAGGGCGGTGCGGAGACCGCCCCGTCGAGGGCGTCTGACGCCCCAGGGGACCTGGGAGTCGGCCATGAACGCGGCCGTCGGTTCGGGGACATCGGAGGCGAAGGAGGCTGCGAACCGGTCCCGGTCCAGGAGCAGGCGACCGTCCGTGGGTGGCAGGGTGGCAGGGTGGCAGGGTGGACGGGACCGGCGCACCGGGTGCGGGGTCCGCGATCAGCGAACCGACCGACTCGCCCTTGTCTGGTGCGAACGCGGCGATGTACGCGAGCGCGGCGACGCCCGGGTGGTTGCCGGCCTCGGTGATGACGACCCCGCCGTAGGAGTGGCCGACCAGCACGGCCGGACCGTCGAGGTCGTCGAGGACCTGGTGGGTGGCGGCGACGTCGCCGGCCGGCGACAGCGTCGGGTTCTGGACGGCGGCCACCCGGTAGCCGTCGGCGGTCAGGTGGTCGTAGACCCCCCGCCAGCCCGATCCGTCCACGAAGCCACCGTGTACGAGCACGATGTCCTGATGGTTGCCATGTGCGTCTCCGGTCCGGAGGGCCAGGCCCGGCGCCTGTCCGGCGCCCTCCATACAAGCCGTACGCGCAGGCGGGGAACACGCAGAGCAGCACGCAGAGTTGTGCCGCGGTCGGCAGGCGGCAGGCGGCAGGCGGCCATCAGATCGGCAGGCGCAGTCCCGCGACGAGGAGGGCGACCAGGCGGCGGGCGTCGTAGCGGGGGTCGCTCTCGGCGCCGATGCAGAGGTTCCCGACGCCGCGCAGGAGCTGGTACGCGTCGATGTCGGACTGGATCTCACCGGAGGCGGTGGCAGCGTCGAGGAGCTGGGCACACGCCGGCACGAGGCGTTCGAGGAAGTAGGCGTGCAGCGCCTCGAAGCCGGTGCCGTCCCCCTGCATCGCGGCGGCCAGGCCGTGCTTGGTGACCAGGAAGTCGACGAAGAGGTCGACCCAGAGCCCCAGCGCGGCATGGGGGGTCGGGCTGGTCGTCAGCAGGGCCGGGCCGGCCTCGGCGCAGGCGTCGACCTGGTGGCGGAAGACGGCGATGACGAGGTCCGCCCGGGTGGGGAAGTGGCGGTAGATCGTGCCGATCCCGACGCCGGCCCGGGCCGCGATGTCGCGTACCGGCGCTTCCACGCCCGAGGCGACGAAGGCCGCGGCGGCCGCCTCCAGCAGGGTCTGCTGGTTGCGCCGGGCGTCCTTGCGCTTGGAGTTGGCTGAGCTTCCCGGGCTCTGGCCGCTGTCGTTCACCGCGGTACTCCTTCCGAACTGCTCTTGCGATACGGAACCGTGTTCCGTATCGTTAACGGAACGCGGTTCCGTTTCATTCATGATGGCAGAACCGGGAGCGTTTGACCACGTCGCTGTCCGTGAGGGCACCGAACGAAAGGCACTTCCATGTCCGAATCGAAGACCGCGAACGCGCAGAACACCGTGGGTGCGCCCACCACCGTGATTTCCGCGAAGCCGGTCGTCCTGCCCGTTCCCGGCCGCGGCGAGGACCTTCAGGTCCGCGTCTCCGCCCCCGCGACAGGCGGCGATCTGCCGATCATCGTCTTCTCGCACGGCCACGGCTCGTCGATGAACGGCTATGCCCCACTGGCGGACTTCTGGGCTGCCCACGGCTTCGTGGTCCTCCAGCCCACCCACCTCGACTCCCGGACGCTCGGCCTCTCCGCCGAGGACCCCCGCACGGCACGGATCTGGCGCATCCGCGTCGACGACCTGGGACGCGTACTGGACGGACTCGACACCCTCGAAGCCTCCCTGCCCGGTCTCGCCGGGCGCCTCGACCGCGACCGCATCGCCGTCGCCGGCCACTCGTGGGGCGCCCAGACGGCGAGCACACTGCTGGGCGCGCGCGTCTTCGACTCCGACGGCGTCCCCGGCGAGGACATGTCCGACCCCCGCATATCGGCGGGCGTGCTGCTCGCCGTCCCGGGGCTGGGCGACGACCTGACCCCGTTCGCCGTCGAGCACCTCCCCTTCATGAGGCCGTCCTTCGGCACCCTGACCACACCGGCCCTCATCGTCGCCGGCGACCACGACGACTCCGCCCTGTCCACGCGCGGACCGGACTGGTTCACCGAGGCCTACACCCACAGCCCGGGAGGCAAGGGCCTGCTCACGCTGTTCGGCGCCGAGCACTCGCTCGGCGGCATCCCCGGATACGAGGCGGCCGAGACCACCGACGAGAGCCCGGCACGCGTCGCTCTGATCCAACGACTCACCACGGCCTTCCTGCGCAGCGCCCTCCACCCCGAGGACACTGCCTGGAAGGCGGCGGCGACCGCGATGGCGGAAGCCCCCGACCCGCTGGGGGAACTGCACACCAAGTAGGCGGCCCGGCCCACCTCCAGGACCGCCGGAAGAAGGGAGAGACGATCGTGCACCTGGCGGGGCCCATCCCCGGCCCCTCCGTCCCCGGCGCTCGGCAGTAGGGTTGCCCGGGTGGATACTCCTTCGCTCCCGCGTTCCTTCCGGCTGCTCGTGACAGGCGGGGGGACCGGCGGTCACACCTATCCGGCCCTGACGGCGGTCCGTACCCTGCAGGGCCGCCTCGCGGCGACGGGCGGCACGCTGGACGTCCTGTGGATCGGTACCGCGGACGGCCTCGAGGCGCGGGTCGCCCCGGCGGAGGGGATCGCGTTCAGGACGGTGGCGACGGGGAAGATCCGCCGCTCGTCGAATCCCCTCAAGATGCTGTCCGCCGCGAACGTGAAGGACATGGCGCGCGTGCCGCTCGGTGTGGCGCAGGCGCGGTCGATCGTGTCCGAGTTCGAGCCGGATGTCGTGCTCGCGACGGGCGGGTACGTCGCGGTGCCGGCCGGGCTGGCCGCGCGGCTGTGCAGGCGTCCGCTGGTCCTGCACGAGCAGACGGTCCGGCTGGGGCTGGCCAACCGGAAGCTGGCGAGTTCTGCGACGCGGATCGCCGTGTCCTCCGACTCGTCGCTGGCCTTGCTGCCCGCCGAGGTACGGGACCGGGCGGTCGTCACGGGGAACCCGGTGCGGCCGGAGGTGCTGACCGGCCACCCGGACAAGGCGGTTCAGGCGCTGGCCCTGTACGGGTTCGACCGGCGGCTGCCGACCGTGTACGTCACCGGCGGCGCGCAGGGCGCGCAGCAGATCAACGGAGTCGTCCGGGATGTGCTGCCCTGGCTGCTGAGCCACGCGAACGTGATCCACCAGTGCGGCCCGGCGAACGTGAACGAACTCCGCGACGCCGCCGCCGGCCTGGACCCCGTCCTCGCCGGGCGGTATCACCTGACCGGTTTCGTCGGGCCGGAGCTGCCCGATGTGCTCGCGCTGGCCGATGTGGTGCTGTCGCGCAGCGGGGCCGGGACGATGGCGGAGCTGACCGCGCTCGGGAAGCCGGCCGTGTTCGTGCCGCTCGCCACGTCGGCGGGGAACGAGCAGGCGCACAACGCCCGGCACCTGGCCGACGCGGGAGCGGCCGTCGCCCTGCTCGGCGATGTCACGCCCCAGGCCCTCGGCGATGCGCTCGGCCCGCTTCTGACCGATCCCGGCCGGCGGACTGCGATGGCGGAGCGGGCGAGGGCGTACGGGCGGCCGGACGCCGCGGACCGTCTCGTGGACGTCATCCTGTCCGCGGCGACCGGCGCGCCTCGGGGCTGACGTCCGCCGCAGGTCTCCCGGGTCCGCCGCTTCATCGGGTGGCCACCGGAGGGTGTGTCGGTTGCGGCGGGCAGAACCGGTCCCATGAGCCTCCACTACGAAGTCGTCTTCGCCTGCTTCCTCCGGGATGACACGCCCGACCTGGTGGTGGCGCTGCGATGGCACCTCGGCCTGGCCGTCGAGTGGCCGGCGGAGCTCGACCCGGAGGAGGACGCGTATCCGGTGCTGTCCCTGGACCCGGACAGCCGCCTGCCGGGAGGGGATCGGGCGTCCCTGCGACGCCACTCCCGCGGCTTCTCGGCGGCCGGTTCACCTTCCGGGACGGCGAGTTCGAGCCGCTGAAACCCGCGGGCTAACGTCCGCCGGGGGCGGTCAGTGTGTGGAGTCGGGCGCGTACGGCGGTCAGTCGGATGCGCAGTCGCTGCGCTGGCGTGGGCGGCAGGCTGCGGGAGCTGCCGCGCGCGTAGTACCGCTCCACGTAGTACTGGCCACCGCTCAGCACGGTCGTGACGGCGATGTACCAGAGGGTGGCGACCATCAGCAGCGGGATCACCTGGTAGTTCTGGTTGTAGACCAGCTGAACCGAGTACAGCAGGTCGTGGACGGCCAGCACGCTGACGATGCTGGTGCCCTTGAGCGTGCCGATCAACATGTTCCCGGCGGTCGGCACGATCGACCGCATCGCCTGGGGAACGACGATCCGGCGCAGGGTGCGGCGCCTGCTCAGGCCGAGCGCCTGCGCGGCCTCGGTCTGGCCGGAATCCACCGAGAGGATGCCGCCGCGCACCACCTCGGCGGCGTACGCGGACTCGTGCAGGGTCAGGCCGATGACGGCGGTGAGGGTCGGCCCGAGCAGGTTCACCGTCTTGATGGTGAAGAGCTGGGGGCCGTACGGGATGCCCAGGCCGAGGGTGGGGTACAGGGCGCCGATGTTGAACCAGAACAGCAGCTGCACCAGCAGGGGCGTGGACCGGAAGACCCACACGTAGCCCCAACTCAGCGTTCGCAGGACCGGGTTGGCGGAGAGGCGCATGACCGCCAGCACGGTGCCGAACAGGAAGCCGAGCACCATCACCGCGCCGGTCAGCCACAGGGTGAGCAGGAGCCCGTCGAGCACGGCGGTGGTGGTGAAGTACTGCCCCACCACGTCCCATTGGAAGGCCTCGTTACGGACGACGGAGACCAGCACCATCGCGAATACCAGCAGGGCGGCGACAGCGGAGAGCCGCAGGCAGATGCGCCGGCGCGGCACGATCGGCGGCAGTTCGGTCCCGGGGATGCTGTGCGCCCGCGAGTGCTCCGCCGGGCGGGCGTCCGCCCTGGCGGGAGCGGTGGGAGTGGCGGGAGCGGTGGGGGCAACGGTGGTGTCGGATGCGTCGGAGACGTCGGGCGGGGTGGGCATGGGGAGGCTCTCCAAGGGAGGGGCGCGGGCGTGGACGACCACCCGGCGGCACGGCGCGCGGCAGCCCGGCGCGGGCTCCGTACGCATGCGCTGCTGCCGGGAACGGGTACTCATGTCGTCACGCTCGCCGCGTCCCTCAACGCGGCGGAGGGGCTTCCGTGTGGGGGAGCCGCTCCGTCGTCGATCGTATGTGCCCATGGCCCCGCCGTGTCAACCACGTCAGACCCGGCCGGCCGGGTCTGACGGGTCGGCAGGAGCCGTCCGTCATCTGGGCCGTTGCTTGACGAAGAGCCGCATGTACTGCTCAAGTAGTCGTATGAATGCCCATCAGCGCCTGGTCTCGCGCGACTACATCGACTTCGGTCGGGTGTGGTCCGCGGCATGTTGCGCCTGATGCGGCAGTGGGCTGTCTGATCGGCCCTTCCCTCCCTCGGTGACCCCGTCGCGGGCCGAGATCTCCCTTGGCGTGCGCTGCCGCCACCCCGATTCTCCCGACGCCCCGCGTCGTCACGCCCGTACCACCCGTGTGTGAGTTCGTGACGTTCCGATGTCCTGATTCCTGGCTTCCGGCATCTGGTTTCTGGTTTCCGATGTTCGGACGGTCCGTCAATTTTCTTTGCAGCAGCGGCTGTTCCGTCATGCCCGCATGCGCATTTCCCGTCAGCGCTTCCGAAAGGCCATCCCATGCCCGTGGAATTCCTCGGCATCGCCGCGACCAACGACGGCTCCGAAACCACCGCGCGATCCGGCGCCGCCTTCGACAAGGACTACACGCTCCGGCTCGCCCGGGCGCACGAGGACCACGGCTGGGACCGCGTGCTCTTCGCCTACGGCTCCGGATCCCCGGACCCCGCGCCGGCGGCCGCGTACATCGCGAGCCGGCTGGACCACCTCCGGATCCTGCTCGCCCACCGGCCCAACGTCTCGTACCCCACCTACGCCGCCAAGACCTTCGCCACCCTGGACCAGATCAGCGACGGCCGCCTGACCGTCCACTTCATCACCGGCGGCAACGACCACGAGCAGGGCCGTGAGGGGGACACCCTCACCAAGGACGAGCGCTACGCCCGCACCCGCGAGTACATCCGGATCGTCAAGAAGATCTGGACCACCCACGAGCCCTTCGACCACGAGGGCGAGCACTACCGCTTCCACGACTTCGTCAGCGACGTCTTCCCCGTCCAGCAGCCGCGACCGAACGTCTCGTTCGGCGGCTCCTCGCCCGCCGCGTACGCCGCCGGCGGCGCGGAGGCCGACGTGTACTGCCTGTGGGGTGAGCCGCTCGCGAAGACCGCCGAGCAGATCGAGGCCGTGAAGGCCGCCGCGAAGGCAGCCGGACGCACCGACGTGCCCCGCATCCAGGTCGCGTTCCGCCCGATCATCGCCCCGACCGAGGAACTGGCCTGGGAGAAGGCCCACCGCACGGTGGGCGCCATCAAGCAGCGGCGGCAGGCAGGCCTCGTACGGCACCACCGCAACGGAGTCCTGGAGGCCGCGGCGCCCCAGAACACCGGCTCACAGCGGCTGATCGCCATAGCCGAGGCAGGGGAGCGCTACGACCGGGCGCTGTGGACCCCGACCGCCGCCGCCACGGGCGGCGCGGGCAACTCCAACGCCCTGGTCGGCACGCCGGAGACGGTCGCCCAGGCACTGCTGGACTACTACGACCTCGGCGTCGACATCCTCTCGGCCCGCGGCTACGACCTGCTGGGCGACGCCGTCGACTTCGGCCGGCACGTGATCCCGCTCGTCCGCGAGGAGGTCGCGAAGCGCGAAGCCGAACGCGAAGCCGAGCGCGACGCCGCGCACCCGGCCCACGACCCCCACCAGCCCCTCGCGGCGGCGCGCGGGTGACCTCCGCAGCACGCACGCCCCGCCCCGGCACGCACGCCCCATCCCGGCGCCCCGCCCCGCCCCGGCACCACGCCCCGCAACCGAAAGGCCTTCCCGCTGTGAACCTCCCCGGGAACGGGACCCGCACCCGTCTGCGCACCGCCGCAGCCCTCACCCTCCTGCCCCTCCTGGCACTGACCGCCTGCGGCTCCGGTGGCGGCGCGGCCCCGGCCGTGGCGGGTGCCCAGGTGACCTCCGCACCCGCCGACGACCCCGTCGCCGACGTGCGGACCGTGGACTCGATCGCCGCCCTGCTGCCCGCCGAGGTCCGCAAGGCGGGCACCCTCCGGGTCGGCAGCTCGGTCGGAGCCCCTCCCGCGGCGTTCTACCCGAACGGACAGGACAAGCCGCCCGCCGGCCAGGACATCGACATCGCCGACGCGGTGGCCAAGGTCCTCGGCGTGAAGCTGGAGCGCCAGGACGCCTCCTTCGAGACGATCCTGCCCGCGCTCGGCAGCGGCAAGTACGACTTCGGAACGGGCAACTTCGGCGTCACCACCGAACGCCTGAAGACCATCGACTTCGTCACCTACATCAACGACGGGCAGGGGTTCGCCGTCAAGACGGGCAACACCACCCTCACCACGCAGGTCTCGGACCTCACCCAGCTGTGCGGACTGACCATCGGCACCGGCGCGGGCACGACGTTCGAGAAGACCCTCACCGCGCAGAAGGGCGTCTGCGCCGCGGCCGGCAAGAAGCCGTACGAGGTCAAGGTCTTCTCCGAGACCGGGGCCGTCACCACCGCCCTCCAGCAGGGCCGGATCGACGTCGTCATGTCGACGATCAACGGCCTGCGCCACCAGGCGGCACAGCCCGCCGCCCAGACCGCGTTCCTCGGCGAATACCACCGCCTCGACGTCGGATTCGCCTTCAAGAAGGGATCCCCGCTCACCCCCGCCCTCCAGGCGGCCGTCAACGAGCTGATCAAGAACGGTACTTACGCGCGGATCCTGAAGAAATGGGGCACCACCGCCTCCGCGATCGACACGTCGCAGATCAACCCGGCCGAGCACACGTGAAGGGAGAACCCGTGAGCGACGTCATGGTCGACGTGCGCGGCGTCCACAAGAGCTTCGGGACGCTGGAGGTGCTGCGTGGCGTCGACCTGACGGTCCACGCAGGTGAAGTCACCGTGATCCTCGGCCCCTCCGGCTCGGGGAAGTCCACGCTCCTGCGCACCATCAACCACTTGGAGAAGGTCAACCGCGGCTGGATCAGTGTGGACGGCGATCTCATCGGCTACCGCAGCTCACGAGGCAAGCTGTACGAGCTGAAGGAGAAGGAGGTCCTGAGGCAGCGCACCCGCATCGGGTTCGTCTTCCAGAACTTCAACCTCTTCCCGCACCTGACCGTGCTGGACAACCTCGTCGAGGCCCCGCTCTCCGCGCTGCGCCGCCCACGGCAGGAGGCGGAGGCGACGGCCCGCCGACTGCTGGACCGCGTCGGCCTCTCCGACAAGGCCGACGCCTATCCGCTGCAACTGTCCGGCGGGCAGCAACAGCGCGTGGCCATCGCCCGCGCGCTCGCCCTCGAACCCAAGGTACTGCTCTTCGACGAGCCGACCTCGGCGCTCGACCCGGAGCTGGTCGGCGAGGTCCTGGACGTCATCAAGGACCTCGCCCGCGCCGGCACCACCATGATCGTCGTGACGCACGAGATCGGCTTTGCCCGGGAGGTCGCCGACACCGTCGTGTTCATGGACGCCGGAGCCGTCGTCGAACAGGGGCCGCCCGCGGCCGTCCTGGACGACCCGCGGCACGCCCGTACCCGCGCCTTCCTCTCCAAGGTCCTCTGACCCGGATCAGGACCTGCCCCGGGTCAGGACCTGCCCCGGCCGCTTCGGCCGAGCCGCCAGGACAGGTGGGCTCCGAGCAGTTCGGCACGCTCTTCGGGTGCGGTGTCACGCAGGACCATACGCAGCGTCAGAAGATCGCGCAGACCGCGGAAGAGGTCGGCCCGCGGGTGCTGCCGGCCTCGGACAAGGCGGCCCAGCAGTGCGAGGACCACGGGTGCGCCGACAGCGGCGGCCAGCACGTGGTCGTGATCGATGATGCTCATGGCAGTTCTCCTCGGGATCGTGGCCGATCGGATCCGGGAAAGGTCCGGCCGTGCCTGTCGGACCATGGGAGCCTTTGCCACGGGTGTTCATCCGCGGGCGTGAACAAGGGTGAACGGGAAGAATCCGTGGGGGAGCGATGGCCGACGGGGAAGTACTGGCTCCGCAACAGGCACTGGCACGTCTCGGCACCTTGCTCAGGGACGCCCGGCAGGCCCGCAAGTGGGCGCTCAGGGAACTGGCGTCGCGGGCGGAGATCGCCGTGGGAACGATCAGCCAGGCCGAGCAGGGAAAGACCACGCCGAACTTCGTCACCCTTGACGCACTCCTCACCGCTCTGGGCATCGAGGGAGAGGAGCGCGCGGAGCTGGAGGGCCTGCGGGACCGGGCCGAACCCCGCACCCGCCCCGTCCGGGCCCGGGCGGAGACGCAGAACCGCCTGCTCCACGACTACGTCGCCGCGGCCCGGGAAGTCGCGCGACACCACCCCCACCCCTTCTTCCTGCCCGGCGCCGCACCGTCTCTGACCGACGTCCACTGGGCTCAGCAGGCAGTCCCGGTGGATCCGAACAGCCCCGATGACGGGAACCCGGCAGCACTGCTCGGTGGCGGGCAGAGACCGCTGCCCACCACTGAGGCCCTGGCCGAGCAGCAGGTGTGCGTGATCACCGCTGGGCCGGGGGGCGGGAAATCCAGTCTGCTGCGCATCTGGCTGGACCAAGGCCTCAACCGCTGGGCCGATGCCCAAGCGACGGAAATGCCCGTCCTGGTACCGGCGGAGTCCCTGGTCAAGCACACGTTCGGCAAGGCTCTCGCCACGGCCGTGAACGAGCACCTCAGGCCGCACGGCCTTCTGGACGACGTCCCCGCGGAGCTCTTCACCCGCCCGCCGCGGGCCGGGGCGCGCTGGCTCGTACTGGTCGACGGATTGGACGAGGTCACCAGCGCGACAGCACGCCGCGACATCGTGGGCGCCCTGGCCGCTCTGACCAAGAGCCACAACGCCCACCTGTTCCGCTTCGTCATCGCCGCCCGCCCGCTGGCCACCCACGAGTTCCGGGCTCTCGGCCCGGATGTGGCCTGGTACCGCCTGTTGCCCTTCAGCCCCGAGGACGTCGAGCAGGTGGCCTGCCGCTGGTTCGGCGCCCTCGGGCTGCCCGAGCCAGAGCTGGCAGCCGAGCGCTTCACGCGGGATCCGGCGTTCCGGCGGATCGCCGACCTCGCCCGCACGCCCCTGATGGCCGCGATGCTCTGTCAGCTCCACGCCGACTCACCCGAAAGGGAGTTGCCCACCAGTCGCGGCCAGATCTATCGGCAGTTCACCGAGCGGCTGCACGAGCGCCAGTGCGCCGCCGCGTCACCGGACACCCGTCTCCGTCACGCCGGCCTGGAGCGGCACGGACCCGCCGTCCTCGACCGAGCCGAGCACACCCTGGAGAGGCTTCCCGAGCTCATCGGCCTGCTCGCCGCCGAACGCCGACGGGACGAGACGGTGTCGGCGGTCAGCCTCCTGGAGTCACAGCCCGCCGCCCGACGCCCCGCCACGGTGCCCTCGGGCGAATGGCGAGCGTTCCTGGAGGCGAGCCTGCTGCGCAGCGGACTGTTGACCCTCAGGGCGGGCAGGATCGTCTTCCTCCACCAGACGCTGCTCGAATACTGCGCCGCCCGCCACGCGAGCCCGCAGGCCCGCACGGCGGAACTGGCCCGCCTGCTGGCGAAGGGCTGGTCCCGGCACTGGGTGTTGCCTCAGATGGATGTCAGCAGCCGATTGCTGGGGCTCCGGTACTGGAACCCACCGGGCCGGGAGGAGGAGTCCTACTTCGGCTTCCTTCTCGACGACGGTGAGCACGACGCCACCGCGGTGATCAAAGAGCTGGAGCGCCTCGCGAACCGGGGCGGACTGGTGGGATGCGAATTCCTGGCCGATCAGCACGCTTTGGGTACGCAGCTGCCGGCATCGGTCATCCGCGCCGTGACCGACACCCTGCTGAGGCTGTGCCGGATCGGCCGTTTCGAGCTCTGGCGGGCCAAGGTGGCGCGAAGCCGGCGGATCGACGACGACTCGGATCCCGACATCGAGCGCATGTTCGCCCGAATCCTGTCCAGCTTCGCGATCGACGACCGGGTGCAGGCCGCCACTACGCTGCTGCTCTTGAGGGACAGGCGCGGCCTGGAGATTCTGACCGAACTGGCCCGCTCGCCCTACCTCTCCGGCGTGTGCGGGCCGGCGGTCGCCGCACGGCTGGCCGCGGCCGGTGACAAGAACGGGGGCGAGATCCTGGCCGCTCAGGCCGAGGACACCGGCCTGGAGGCGGGGAAGCGGCTCAAGGCCGCCGGATTCCTCGCGGAACTGGGCGACGACCGCGGGGTGGAACTGCTCACCCGGCTCGCCCACGACGCCGACGTGACCCACCGCCAGCGAGCCGAGGCGGCCCTCTGGCTCGCCGATCTCCACCACCACGCCGCCGAGAAGCCGGCCCACCCGAACGCGGACAACCAGCCCGCGGCCCCCCTCGACCCCGTCGGCCAGGACACGCTGGTCGCCTTCGCGTACGACCGTACCTGGCGCGGCTCCTCCCGGCTCAGGGCCGTCCGGCTCCTGGCCGGCGTCGACGACACGCGCGCCCGCGAGGTCTACGCGGAGCTGTCCAACGACGCCACCCTGCGATGGTGGCACCGCCTGCGCGCCCGCCGAGCCGTGGCCGGGCGTGCAAACGACCAGGGCCGACTGGGTGCCATCGGCTAGGCCCTCTCCGGGCTAGGGCCTGTCTTTTGGATCATGCCGGGCCCGCGGCGTCTGGCACCGCACCTCGCTGCGTTCTCGTCGGTCGTCGATGCTCCGCATGGACTCCCTCCTCGGCCTTGCGATGCACGGCACCAGACGCCGCGGGCTGATCCGGCCTGATCCAAAAGACAGGCCCTAGGTGTCCAGGGAGGTCTTCCGCTGCCGGTTGAGGGGAAGTCTGCCGAGTACGACCGCCATGCCGCAGGTGTTGGTGAGGGCCGAGAAGACCAGGCCGGCCGCGATCCCCGCGGACAGCAGCTGGAAGGCCGGGTGGACGAGGAGGCCGAGGGCCAGGCCGAGGAGTACGACGGATCCCGCGGTGAAGCGGACTTGGCGCTCCATGGCCCAGACGTTCCGCGGACGGCCTTCCGGGTACTGGAGCCGGTGGCCCTCGGCCGCCCAGGCGGTGGTGCCGCCGGTGAGGGTCGAGGCGTCGATGCCGTGGGAGGCCAGGGTGGCGACGGCGTTCTCCGACCGGGCGCCGGAGGCGCACACCACCAGCAGGGGCTTGTGTTCGGCGGCGTTCCGGAGATCCGTCAGCGCCCGCCCGATGCGGTCGAGGGGGATGTTGAGGGCGTCCGGCAGGTGGCCGGACGCGAACTCGCCCGGGGTGCGGACGTCGACGACGGTCAGTTCGTGGTGGCGGGGGAACGCCTCGGTCACACTCAGGGCTGCGGAAACACTCATGGCGGATCGTGGTCCTTGGCAGAGGGGACGGTGGTGTCAGCCCGGCGGCCGCGGGCTGTCCGCGGCCACGCGGAAGCCGATGTTGCCGGTGGAGCTGTCGGGTGTGTTGGAGCTGCGGGCCGCGACGCGGTAGCGGTTGCAGTACGAGTCGTGGCAGAGGTGGGAGCCGCCGCGCATCACGCGGCCGGCGCCGGGTGCGAACCGGTCGGCGCACCATTCCCATACGTTGCCGACGGTGTTGTAGAGGCCGAAGCCGTTGGGGCGGAAGGACTTCGCCGGCGCCGTGCCCTCGTAGCCGTCCTCCGCGGTGTTGAGGGTGGGGAAGTCGCCCTGCCAGATGTTGCACATGTGCCGGCCGCCGGGGGTGAGGTCGTCGCCCCACGGGTACCGCTTCTGCCGGAGGCCGCCGCGGGCCGCGTACTCCCATTCGGCCTCGGTGGGCAGCCGGGTGTCCGACCAGGCGCAGTACGCCTGGGCGTCGTTCCAGGAGACGTGGACGACGGGGTGGTCGCGGCGCGCGATGACGGACGAGCCGGGCCCCTCGGGGTGACGCCAGCTCGCACCGGGGACGGCCCGCCACCAGGGGACGGCCGCCACGGCGGGGGACACGGCGGCGACCTGATCGGACAGGAAGCCGCCGAAGACGAAGGAGACGCCGAAGTGTTCGGCCTCGGTGACATGGCCGGTGGCTTCGACGAAGGTCGCGAACCGGGCGTTGGTCACCGTCGTCGGCGCGATGCGGAACGGATCGACGCCGACCTCGCGTACCGGCCCTTCGCCGTCGGCCGGGAAGGAGTCCGGGTCGTCGGTGCCCATGAGGAAGCGCCCGCCCGGCAGGTCGATCAGCCGCCCGGCGGCCCGCCCCGCCGCGGCGGCGGCCGTCGGCCGCGGTGCCGGGGAGAGCGCGACGGCGGTGGCGTCACCGGAGCCGGGAGTGCAGCAGGAACTCATGGCGGCTCCGTCGGCGCGGGTGGTGGGGAGCGGCATTCCACACCCCGGCGCACCCAGGAGGGTGACGGGCTCTCGGGGAGCCATGGTCGTCACCTCCTGGGGTTGCCGGGCTACGGGGTTACTTGGCGCCGAGGCCGGCGTCGGAGACCTCGGGCTTGCCTGCGGCCTTGAGGACCTTGTTCAGGAGCGTGAGGTCGTAGATGCCG